>NZ_JBIVNC010000009.1:205915-296087 GCF_044753385.1 Streptomyces sp. NPDC088387 | reverse complement strand
CACACACGACGACCGGCGCGCATGCCCGCGGTTTGGGCTCGACGGGTAGGGGCGGCAACGCCCGGCTTTTAAGGGGCGCGGGGAACTGCGCGATCTGCCCCCACCGGGCCCACACACGACGACCGGCGCGCATGCCCGCGGTTTGGGCTCGACGGGTAGGGGCGGCAACGCCCGGCTTTTAAGGGGCGCGGGGAACTGCGCGATCTGCCCCCACCGGGCCCGCACACGACGACCGGCACGCATGCCCACGGCCTGGGTTTACGGGCTCGGGGAACTCGCACCGGTGCGTAGGCCTGTCACCAAGTACCTGGCCAGGTGGCGGGCGTCGTACTCGGCGTCTCCCTCCGCGCCGATGCAGAGGTTTCCGATACCCCGCATCAGTTGGTACGCGGTGATGTCGTCGCCGATTTCATCGGCCCGCACCGCCGCGTCCAGCAACCGCCCGCACACCGGCACCAACCTCTCCAGGAAATACGCGTGCAACGCCTCGAACCCCGCGTTGTCCGCCTGAAGCGCCGCCGCCAGGCCGTGTTTGGTGACCAGGAAGTCCACAAAGAGGTCCACCCACCGTGCCAGCGCCGCATGCGGCGACCCCTCCTCCGCCAGCAGCGCCGGCCCCGCCTCCGCGCAGGCCTCGACCTGGTGCCGGTAGACCGCGATGACCAGATCCGCCCGCGTCGGGAAGTGCCGGTAGATCGTGCCCATGCCGACACCCGCCGCGGCCGCGATGTCCCGTACCGGCGCGTCCACCCCCGACGTGACGAAGACCTTCGCCGCCGCGTCCAGCAGGGTCTGCTGGTTACGCCGGGCGTCCTTGCGCTTCGAGCCACCGTCGTTCACCACTGCGCTCCCTTCCCCGGCGCTTGCAAAGCGGAACAGCGCTCCGTATCGTTAACGGAGCGAGGTTCCGGTTTGTTCATGATGACAGAACGGGGCCCTCGCCCACCCACACCCACTCCCCCTTCCCCTCTCCCGGAGGCACCCTCATGTCCGTATCCCCCACCCCCGTCCTCTCCGCCAAGCCCGTCACCCTGGCCGCCCCCGGTCGCGGCGAGGACCTCCAGGTCCGGGTCTCCGCGCCGGCCACCGGCACCGACCTGCCCGTGCTCGTCTTCTCGCACGGCTTCGGCTGGTCCATGAACGGCTACGCCCCCCTCGCCGACCACTGGGCCGCCGAGGGCTTCGTGGTGCTCCAGCCCACCCACCTCGACTCCCGCACGCTGAGCATCCCGCCCGAGGATCCCCGCACACCCCGGATGTGGCGCTTCCGGATCGAGGACCTCACCCGCGTACTGGACGGCCTCGACGTGCTGGAAGCGGCCGTACCGGGGCTCGCCGGGCGGGTGGATCACGACCGGGTCGCCGTCGCAGGGCACTCCTGGGGCGCGCAGACGGCGAGCACCCTGCTGGGCGCGCGGGTTCTCGACGCCGACGGCGTGCCGGGCGAGGACTTCTCCGATCCCCGCGTACGGGCGGGGGTACTGCTCGCGCTGACCGGTCTCGGCGACGACCTCACGCCGTTCGCCGTGGAGCATCTGCCCTTCATGAGGCCGTCCTTCGACACGATGACCGCGCCGGCACTGATCGTCGCCGGGGACCACGACCGGTCCCGGCTGTCCACCCGCGGACCCGACTGGTTCACCGATCCCTACACCTACAGCCCCGGCCCCAAGAGCCTGCTCACGCTCTTCGGGGCGGAGCACTCGCTCGGCGGCATCCCGGGGTACGAGGTCGCCGAGACGACCGACGAGAGCCCGGCCCGGGTCGCGCTGATCCAACGGCTCAGCACGGCCTTCCTGCGTACGGCACTCACCCTCGACGACACCGCCACCGGCGCGGGTACGGGTACGGGCACCGGCTGGAAGACGGCCGTGGCAGCCCTGGAGGACGATCCGGAGCCGCTCGGCACCTTGCGCAGCAAGTAGGCTCGGGTCAGGATTCCTCTGACTGAGTCAACCATCTGGGCCGAGCGACCGTGGGGGCGATCATGACCGTCCAGGACTTCCGTTCCTTCAACCGCTTCTTCACCAACGTGATCGGCGCCCTCGACTACGGCCGTCACCTCTACGCGCCCTACACACTCACCGAGTCCCGGGTGCTGTACGAACTGGCGCACTCGCCCCGCACCGACGCGGCCGACCTGCGGACCCAGCTCCATCTGGACGCCGGGTACCTGAGCCGGATCCTGAACAAGTTCGAGCAGGACGGGCTGATCGGGCGCGAGCCCTCGGAGCGGGATCCGCGGCGCCGCCGGATCACCCTCACCGCGCGCGGCCGGTCCGTCGCCGAACTCCTCGACGAACGGGCGCACGAAACGGTCGGCGCGCTGCTGACGCGGGTGCCTGCGGGCGAGCGGCCGCGGCTCGCGGAGGCGATGCGTACGGTCCGTACGCTCCTCGGCGACGGCCGGGCACCGCGCGCCGAGGACGTGGTGCTGCGCGAGCCGGGACCCGGCGACCTCGGCTGGATCGTGCAGCGCAACGCGGCGCTGTACGCCGCCGAGTACGGCTTCAACACCGCCTACGAAGGCCTGGTCGCGCGGATCGTCGCCGACTTCGCCGAGGACCACGACCCGCATCTGGAGCGGGTGTGGATCGCCGAGCTGGACGGGCGTCCGGTGGGGTGCGTGATGTGCGTACGGGACGACGCGCCCGCCACCGCCCGGCTGCGGCTGCTGCTCGTCGAGCCGCACGCGCGCGGCCTCGGCATCGGGGACCGGCTGGTCACGGCGGTGACCGAGTTCGCGCGCGGGGTCGGCTACCGCGACCTCGTGCTGTGGACGAACGACATCCTCGCCTCCGCCCGCCACCTCTACCAGCGCCAGGGATACGTCCTGGTCGCGGAGAAGCCGCACCGGTCGTTCGGGGTGGATGTCACCGGACAGGACTGGCGACTGGACCTGCGCGCGGCGAAGGAGTGACTAGTAGGGTCCAGAGGTATGAAGCTGGCCTTCTCCACGCTGGGTGTTCCCGGCCTTCCGCTGTCCGACGTGCTGCGGCTCGCGGCCGAGCACGGCTACCACGGTGTCGAGCTGCGCGCGCACCCCGAGGAACCGGTCCACCCCGGCATCGGCGCGGCCGAACGGGCCGACGCTGCGGCCGAGTTCAAGGCGTCCGGCATCGAACTGCTCGGTCTCGCGGGGTATGCGCGGGTGGCCGCGCCGGGCGACGACGAGCCCGTCTTCGCCGAGCTGACCGCCCTGCTCGAACTCGCCCGCGACCTGGGCGCCCCGTACGTCCGGGTCTTCCCCGGCGGCGACCCCGACGGTGATCCGGCCGAGGCGGACGCGACGGCGGCCCGGCGGCTGGCGGCCGCCGCCGAGCTCGCCACCGACTCGGGTGTACGGATCCTGCTGGAGACCCACGACTCGCATCGCACCGGCGCCGACGCGATCCGTGTCCTAGGTCCGGTCGGGCACCGCAACATCGGCGCGCTGTGGGACGTCATGCACACCTGGCTGGGCGGCGAACAGCCCTCCGAGACCTTCGCCGCGCTCTCGCCGCACCTCGGGTACATCCAGGTCAAGGACATCGCCTCGGCCGCCGACACCACACCGCTGGCGCTCGGCGCCGGGGTGCTGCCGCTCGCCGAGTGCGTCGAGATCCTCTCCCGGCACGGCTGGGACGGGTGGCTGTGCTGGGAGTACGAGAAGCGGTGGTACGAGGCCGCGCAGCCGCTGCCCGGGCTGCTCGCCGGTGGGCGGGATCATCTGGGGCGGCTGCTCAACGACGCGGCGTAGAGGGGCCAGTGCGGTTCTGCGGGGCCGGGGCGGCGGCGTAGCTCTGCCCGGCGATTCCCGGGTGCCGCTGCGCCCACCCGTGCCGCCCCAGCGGCACGACTGCCCGCAGCTACGCCTGGCGTGCCATGTCGGCCGACGTTGACCGCAACCCCCCAGGGGCGCGGGGAACTGCGCGCTCAACCCCCACCGGCCCACAGCCGAACACCCACCGTCAGACGCACCCCCCAGGGGCGCGGGGAACTGCGCGACCAGCCCCCACCGGGCCGCAGCCGGACAACCACCGTCGGACGCGACCCCCAGGGGCGCGGGGAACTGCGCGATCAACCACCGCCGGGTCGCGGCCGGGCAGTCGGTGTTGGGTGCAACCCCCCAGGGGCGCGGCGACCTGCGTGAATCGGCTCCGCCGGGACGGCGGTGGGTGGGCGGCGTTTGCTGAAGGAGGTCAGGGCTACTCCGCCGACCAGGAGGACCGCCGCCAGCCAGCGCAGCCCCGTTGTCGACTCGCCCAGGAACAGCGTCGCCGACGTCATCCCGAAGACCGGGACCAGGAGGGAGAACGGGGCCACCGTGGACGCCGGGTGACGGCGCAGCAGCCACCCCCACGCCCCGAACCCGAAAATCGTCGTCACCCAGGCGACGTAGACGACCGTCCCCGCCCCCTGCCAGTCCAGCCCCCGCAGCGCGTCGAGGTCACGGTCCACGCCCTCCGTCAGGAGGGAGAGCCCGAGGAGGGGGAGGACGGGCACGACACTCACCCAGGCCATGAAGTTGAGGGCGTCGGGCGGCGCTGCCTTGCGGGTGATGACGTTCGACGCGCCCCAGCAGGCCGCCGCCACGACCACGAGCGCGAACGCCCCGAGCGGCCCCGACGCCCCCTCGTCCACCGCCGCCACCACGATCCCGGACAGGGCGACCGCCATACCGAGCGCACCGATCCGCGTCGGCCGTTCGCCGAGCGCGACGAAGGCGATCAGGGCCGTGAAGACCGCCTGGATCTGGAGGACCAAGGAGGAGAGCCCGGCCGGCATCCCCGCGTCCATGCCGATGAACAACAGCCCGAACTTGGCCACACCGAGCACCAGCCCCACCGCCACGATCCACTTCCACGCGACCTTCGGCCGGCCGACGAGGAAGACGGCCGGCACGGCGGCCACCAGGAAGCGCAACGCCGAGAAGAGCAGCGGCGGAAAGTGGTCGAGACCGATCTCGATGACGGTGAAGTTGACTCCCCACACGGCGGCGACGAGCACGGCGAGGGCGAGGTGGGAGGGGCGCATACGGACGAGGATGGCCCGCACCCGCCGTGAAGCACCAGCGATGATTGCTGCACACTTGGATTAAGCAACCGTGAATCCGGAGCCCCCATGCTCGATCTCCAGCGCCTGCGCGCCCTGCACGCCGTCTCCGTGCACGGCACGGTCGGCGCCGCCGCGACCGCCCTCGGCTACACCCCGTCGGCCGTCTCCCAGCAGATCACCAAGCTGGAGCGGGAGACCAGGACCGTCCTGCTCGAACGGGAGGGCCGGGGCGTCCGGCTCACCGCCGAGGCACAGCAACTGGTCGCCGCGGCACAGGAGTTGCTGGCGATCGTGGAGCGCACGGAGACCAATCTGGAGCGGCGCCGCGGGGTGCCGGCCGGCCGGCTGACGCTGGCGGCGTTCGCGTCGGCGGCCCGCGGGCTGATGCCGTCCGTACTGGCCGATCTCGCCGCCCGCCACCCGGACCTGGACACCCGGATGACGGAGATCGACCCGCATCTCTCCGTCGGTATGGTCGCGAAGGGCGCGGTCGACATGGCGGTCGTGCACGACTGGGACATCGCGCCGCTGCGGGTACCGCCGGGCGTGGAGCGCGCGGTGATCGGCGAGGACCCCAGCACCCTGCTGGTCCACGAGGACCACCCCTTCGCGGGCCGTACGTCGGTGCGGCGCGAGGAGCTAGGCGGCCAGCTGTGGGTCTGCCAGCCGCCCGGCCGGGTCTGCCACGACTGGCTCGTCCGCACCCTGCGCGCCGCGGGCCACGAACCGGAGATCGTGCACCAGGCCGACGAGAACCCCACCCTCGTGGCGCTGGTCGCCGCCGGGCTCGGCATCTCCCTGATCCCCCGGCTGGGCCGGGGCCCGCTGCCCGAGGGCGTTGTCGACCTGCCGCTCGAACCGACCCCGGTCCGCCGCCTCTACGCCCTGTGGCGCGAGGGCGCCGCAGGCCGCCCGGCCATCACCGAAATGGTCAGCACCCTCCAGAACCTCTGGCCGAAGGTCGCCGCACCGCCCGCTCACTGAACGCCGCCGAACGCCACCGGACCCCGCCGGACCCCGCCGGACCCCGTCGAGCCCCGCCGGACCCCGTCGAGCCCCGCCGAACCCCGTCGAGCCCCGGGAACCCACCGCGCCACCCCCACGTCCAACCACCACGCTGTCGGAGAGTCACCGCGGTGCGGTGCCGGGCCCGCTGCTGGCGGCGAGCGCCGGTTTCCCTCTCCAGCCGCATCCGGGCCGACAGCCCGCCGCCATCGGCGCGCCCCCCTCCCTTGCGCCGATGGCGGCCCCCTTTCCGGGTACCGTGCGCTCCCTTGACTGGAAGAAACTTCCCGGATATTGGTGACTCCTCGGAAGTTTCCTTCAGCGGATCATCTCCGGAAGGAGCGCACGTGCCCTCCAGACGTACCGTTCTCGCTGCCACGGCAGGCGTCACCGCGGCCCTGGCGATCGGCACCGACGCACAGGCCGCCCGTCACCACGACAAGAAGCTCCGCGCCCTCATCGCCCGGATGACGCTGGAGGAGAAGGTCGGCCAGCTCTTCGTCTCCCGCGCCTACGGCCACTCCGCCACCGCGCCCGACCAGGCCGACATCGACGCCAACCGGACGGAGTTCGGCGTCGACACCGCGGCCGACCTCGTCGCCAAGTACCACCTGGGCGGCGTCATCTACTTCACCTGGGCGCACAACACCCGTGATCCGCAGCAGATCGCGAGCCTCTCCAACGGGCTGCAAAGGGCCTCCCTGGGCAAGCCCCGCGGGCTTCCGCTACTGATCTCCACCGACCAGGAACACGGCATAGTGGCTCGTGTCGGCAAGCCCGCGACCCTGTTCCCGGGCGCCATGGCGATCGGCGCCGGCGGCTCCCGCCGGGACGCCCGCGAACTCGGCCGGATCGCCGGCAAGGAGCTGCGGGCGATGGGCATCCGGCAGGACTACACACCGGTCGCCGACGTGAACGTGAACCCGGCCAACCCGGTGATCGGCGTCCGCTCCTTCGGTGCCGACCCGCAGGCCGTCGCCGGTCTGGTCGCCGCCGAGGTGACGGGCTATCAGGCGTCGGCGGTGGCGGCCACGGCCAAGCACTTCCCCGGCCACGGCGACACCGCGGTCGACAGCCACTACGGCTTCCCCGTGATCACCCACACCCGTGAGCAGTGGGAGACGCTGGACGCGGCACCCTTCCGCGCGGCCGTCGCCGCGGGCATCGACTCCATCATGACCGCGCACATCCTGGTCCCGGCGCTCGACGACTCCGGCGACCCGGCCACGCTCTCCCACCCGATCGTCACCGGCATCCTGCGCGACGAACTCGGCTACGACGGCCTGGTGGTCACCGACTCGCTGGGCATGGCGGGCGTACGGCAGAAGTACGGCGACGACCGTGTACCGGTGCTGGCGCTGAAGGCGGGCGTCGACATACTGCTCAACCCGCCGACCCTGGACCTCGCCTGGAACGCGGTCGTGGCGGCGGTGCGCGGCGGTGAGCTGACGGAGGAGCGGCTGGACGAGTCGATCCTGCGGGTGCTGCGGCTGAAGGCGAAGCTCGACCTGTTCGACGAGCCGTATGTGAGCCGGTCCGGCGTCGACCGCTCGGTGGGCACCAAGGCCCATCTCGCGGCGGCCGACTCCCTCACCAACCGCACCACCACGCTTCTCGTCAACGAGGGCGGGCTGCTGCCGCTGGACCGTGACACCCACGGCAACCTCCTTGTCGTCGGCGCCGATCCGGCCTCCCCCTCCGGCTCCACCGGACCGCCCACCACCGTCCTCGCCGCCGCCCTCACGGAACTGGGGTTCACGGCGACCGCCCTGTCGACCGGTACGGCCCCGTCGGCCGCGACGATCGAGCGGGCCGTCACGGCGGCGGGCAGCGCGGACGCCGTGGTCGTCGCCACCTACAACGTGTCCGCCGACAGCAGCCAGCGGACCCTGGTGAACCGGCTTCTCGCCACCGGCCGGCCCGTCGTCGCGGTGGCCGTCCGCAACCCGTACGACATCGCCCAGCTCCTGGACGTCAAGGCCTACTTGGCCACCTACTCGTGGACGGACGTCGAGGTGCGGGCGGCCGCGCGGGTGATCGCCGGGAAGGTGCGGCCTCGCGGGAAGCTGCCGGTGCCCGTGCAGGAGGCGGACGAGCCGGAGAAGGTGCTGTACCCGCTGGGACACGGCCTGTCCTACTGACCACCGGGGGCGGGGCGTCGTACACGGCATACGCCGTTCATCCGGCGCGCCGCCCACAACCGGACCGAACCATCCCGTTCCGCTGGCGGGTCCGCATCGCGCGGGTCACGCTGGAGCCGGGGGTGTGGGGGATGCGCGGAGGCTGGACCGGTCTGGTCGTGGTGGTGCTCGTCGCGTCGGTGTGCGCCGGGTGCCGGACGTCGTCGGGCGGAGGGTCCGCGAACGCCGGGGGCACGGTGGGTCCGTCGCCGTCCCGGCAGTCCGGGTTCGGGGCGGTGTTCCTCGCGCTCGACGAGTGCAGTTCGTTCGGTACGACCAGCTTCACCGAGGTGCCCTGCTCCGGCGAGCGCGCGGCGGCGCGGGTCGTCGCCCGGCACAACGGCCGGGCCGCGGACGGACCGCCCTGCCCCGGCACCACCGACTTCGTCCTGCACATCAGCGAACAGCGGCCCGTTTCCGAGGAGTACGGCGCGGACGGCGACCGGACGATCCCTCGGGGCTTCGCCTGTATGCGCGGTCTCCAGTCGCCGCACCCCGGGGACCCGGGCGGCGGGGGCGGGCCGCGCACGATCGTCGGGGACTGTGTGTACGCCAGCGGCGGCGGCCAGGTCCGCGAGACGGCCTGCGCGGGGGCGGCGGAGCACACCCCCGAGTACGAGGTGACCGAGGCCGTCACCGTACGCGCCAAGTGCCCCGCCGACACCGCCCTGTACGTCCAGCTCGGCGGGGAGCGTCCGGTGGGGTGCGCGCGGCCGCTGTGACCGGAAGACGCGCCCGGGTGTTCTGTTGTGGTCGTATTGTCAAATCGTTTATCAGACGAACCGTATTGAGATCGTTTATCCAGTCGGTAGGCTCCCCCCTGTCATGACTCGGACCACTGCTACCGGGAACGGTCCGTCATCACTCACACGCCGGGGACCCCAGTGGCACTCCACGCACGAACCTCACCCACCGCGAACCCTCCGACCGATCGTCCAGCCGGTCGGGAGACGGTTCCCAAGCGCCGGATGTCGCTGCGCACGATCCTGTTCGCCCTGGCCCTGGTGCCCTGCCTCGCGCTGGTCGTCCTGGCGGTGACGAACTCCGCCCAGCAGTACGGGGAGTGGAGCGAGGTGCACGACCGGCAGGGGTCGACCAAACAGTTCACCGGACCCCTGCTCGACGTCTTCTCCGCCGTCCAGGCCGAGCGGCGGCTGACCTCGACGGCGCTGGCCGCTCCCCGGGCCGACCGGTCCGAACTGACCCGTCAGCGCGGGCTCACCGACCGGGCCGTACGCAGCCTCGACGCGCTGTCCGGTGCCGTGCCGGAGGACCTCGCCGGGCAGTTCCGCAGGCTCGACCAGGCCCTGGGGCGGCTGCCCGCCCACCGCGACGCCGTGGACCAGGGCTCCGCCGACCAGGAACAGACCTTCGCCGACTACAACGGGATCATCACCTGGGAGCTGGAGCTGTTCGAGGGCTTCAGCAACGTCGGCTTCGGCGAACAGGCCGCGTTGAGCCGGCCGACGTTCGACGCCATGTGGGGCCTGGAGATGATCGCGCGCGAGGACACGCTCATCGCGTCCGGGGTGGCGAGCGGCCGGCTCACCGACGAGCAGCGCTTCCAGCTCGCCGGCGCGATCGGCGCCCAGCAGCACATCTACGACGACAAGATCGTGGCGCGGCTGCCCGCGTCGCTGGCCGGCGCCTACGAGCGGGTGCTCTCCAGTGCCGACTGGAAGGAGAAGGTCCGGGTCGAGACGGCCCTCCTCGACACCGGTGGCGAGGACGAGGCCGGCCGGACCGCCGTGGCCGCCTCGGTCGGCCCGCAGTGGCAGGAGGTCCGCACCAGGATCACCCCCGAGCTGGAGAAGGCCGGCGACGCGGTCGGGGGCGAACTCGACGACGTCACCAACGGCGAACTCGACAACCTGGTGCAGACCCTGGTCGTGAACGCCGTCGCGAGCGCCGCGGCCGTACTGCTGCTGCTCCTGTTCACCCTGCGGCTGACCGGCATCCTGCGGCTGCGGATCTTCGCGCTCCGCTCGCAGGCCCAGGAACTCCAGACCCGGCTGCCCGGCATGGTGGAGCGGCTGCGCCAGGGCGAGAAGGTCGACACCGACGCCGAACTGCCCGAGATCCGGCACGGCGACGACGAACTCGGCCAGCTCGGCCAGGCCCTCAACCGGGCCCGCGGTTCGTCCCTGGAGACCGCCGTACGCGAGGTCGAGCTGTACCGCGGCTTCGAGCGGCTGCTGCAACGCATCGCCAGGCGGACCCAGTTGCTCATCGGCATGCAGCTGCGGCGCCTCGGTGAGATGCAGCGCGACCACGAGGACCCCGCCGTCCTTGAGGGGCTGTTCGACCTCGACCACCTCGCGGCCCGGCTGCGCCGCTACGAGGAGAACCTGGTCATCCTCGGCAACGGACAGCCGCAGCGCCGCTGGCGCAGGCCCGTCCTGCTGCTGGACGTGCTGCGGTCCGCGCAGAGCGAGGTGCAGGACTACCGCCGGATCCGGATCGACATCGACGGCGAGGCCTGGCTGTCCGAGCGCGCCGTCGGTCCGGTGGCCCACGTGCTGGCGGAGCTGATGGAGAACGCGGTGTCCTTCTCCAAGCCGCCGACGCCGGTCGAGGTGACCGTGTCCCAGGTGGGCCGTGGTGTCGCGATCGAGATCGAGGACCGCGGCATGGGCATGGAGCCCGAGCAGTACGACGAGGCCAACGCGATGATGGCCGAGCCGCCCCGGATGGACGTGATGTCCCGTGCCGACGACGCCCGGCTGGGTCTGTACGTCGTGGCGCGGCTCTCCGCCAACCTGGGTCTCAAGGTGGAGCTGCGGCCGTCGTCCTTCGGCGGCACCCGGGTCGTCGTCCTGGTGCCCGGCGAGCTGATCACCGACGGCGGGCCGCTCCCGGAGGAGCTCCCCGGCGACGGCGTCCACGCCTACCCCGACCAGTTCGCGCTGCACACCACACCCGTACAGCCGGACCCGTACGCCGATCCGTGGCAGCGGCATCGGCCCGGCGACCGGGAGGAGTTCACCCGTCCGCTCGTCGGTCCCTGGATCGAGCCGCAGGCCCGGCCCGCCCCGGCCCCCGCGCCCGCTCCGGCCCCCGCGCCCGCCCCCGTCCCGGCCCCCGCTCCGGCTCCGGCTCCGGCTCTGCGGCAGGCCAACGACCCGCTGCCCCGGCGGGTCCGGCAGGCCAGCCTCGCCACCGAACTCCGGCAGCCGCCCGCCGCCCACCCCGAGGAGCCGTACCCGGACCAGGCCGAGGGCCAGCCGCCCCTGCCCCGGAGGAACGGGGCCCGCCCCGGCGCCACTGTCGGCGCCTTCCAACGCCAGTCCCGGGCCGCCCGGCTCCGGCACTCCCCCGAACACCAACCCAACGATCCCGCGCCGGGACCCGAACGGACCCGGAAGGAAGACGGACGATGACTCTGCGAAGCACTGCCACCAACTCTGACCTCGACTGGCTGCTCGATCGGCTGGTCGATCAGGTTCCGGGCACCCGGAACGCCGTGGTGCTGTCCGACGACGGTCTCGTCGTCAGCCAGTCCAGCAGCATCGCCCGGGTGGACGCCGAGCGCCTCGCCGCGATCGCCACCGGGCAGCAGAGCCTGGCGCGCGGGGTCGGCGAGGTGTTCGGCGGCGGTGCGGTCCGCCAGCTGATCATCGAACTCGACGAACTGTGGCTGTTCATCAGCTCCGCGGGACGCGGCACCCATCTCGCGGTCGTCGCGGACCAGGAGGTCGACGCCGAGGTGATGGCCGTGGCGATGGACACCCTCGTACAGCAGGTGGGACAGCATCTGGGCACCGAGGTGCGGGTCGTCCAGGGGCGTACGCAGGACTGGGGAACCTCCCGCTCCGGCGTGGCGGGAACGGGGGGAGGACGTGAGTGAGGCACTGGGCCGACGCTGCGGCGGACGACGATGACTCCGAGGAGAGCCTGGTCAGGGCGTACACGGTCACCCAGGGGCGCACCGCGTCGGTGCGGGGCGATCTGACCCTGATCACGGTGATCGCCACCGTCGCCGGCCTCGGCGACCAGCAGGGCGACCGCGGCCTGCAACCCGAACACCGGCTGATTCTGAAGCAGTGCCGCGCACCCGTGGCGCTCGCCGAGGTCTCCGCCATGCTGCGGCAGCCCATCGCGGTCACGAAGATCCTCGTCGACGATCTGCTCGGCATGGGGCGGGTGGTGATCCGGCCGCCGCTGACGGTGGTGGCCGGCGAGGAACCGGACTTGATTCTTCTTCAGGCGGTGAAGGATGCCCTACTCAGACTCTGACGAACAGCAGACCGGGGCACCGGCGTCACAGGCGCGCACGGCCACGGCACCCGCCGCGATGAAGATCCTCATCGCGGGTGGGTTCGGCGTCGGCAAGACCACCATGGTCGGCTCCGTGAGCGAGATCCCGCCGCTGAACACGGAGGAGCAGCTGACCGTCGCGGGGCTCGGGGTCGACGACCTCGACGGGGTGGAGGACAAGACCACCACCACCGTGGCGCTGGACTTCGGCCGGATCACGGTGAGTTCGGAGCTGGTGCTGTATCTCTTCGGCACGCCGGGGCAGGAACGCTTCTGGTTCATGTGGAACGACCTGGTGCACGGCGCCCTCGGCGCGGTCGTCCTCGCGGACACCCGGCGCCTGGAGAGCAGTTTCGCGTCGATCGACTTCTTCGAGAGCCGCCGCGTCCCGTTCGTGGTCGGCGTCAACTGCTTCCACGGCGTCCAGGACCGCACCGCGTCCGAGGTCAAGGACGCCCTCGACCTCGACCCGGCGGTCCCGGTCGTCATGGGGGACCTGCGCGAACGCCGGGCGAGCCGGGACCTGCTGCTCGCCCTAGTCAACCGGCTGATGGGCGGCCGTGTGCCGCTCCCGATCCGCCACTGAACACAGGAGTGCGGTCCGGGGCGAGCAGCCCCGGACCGCACTGTCACTCACTGCGCCTGCCTGTGCCTCACGGCCGCAGGGTCGGCTCCCGCTCCACGTCACGGACGTCGAGCCTGGCGTCGTAGCGGGCCAGCGGCTTCGCCTTCGACGCGTCCTGCTGGACGGTGGCCGGGGCGACGCCCGCCCACTTCAGGATCTTCGAGGTGGCGAGGGCCTTCTGGTCGGCGACGAGACCGGCCACGTTGGCGCCGTGGTTGGCGCCGGGCGCGGTGAACACGTAGCTGTCACGGGCGCCCTTGCCGAGACGGAAGGGCTCGGCACCCCACGGGTCGTTCTGGCCGTAGACGAACAGCATCTGGTGGGCGTTGTGCTTGACCCAGCTGTCGACGTTCTTCATCACGCCCGGCTGGAAGCGCATCTCGATGTCGCGCGGCACGAAGTAGCGCGGCGGAAGGTAGCCGTAGCGGACGTACTTCTTCTCGATGTGCGGGAACTGGATCGTGGGCGCGCCGAGCTGCGTGCCCGCCTGGTAGTAGTACGGCGTGTACGGCTCCAGGCCCTGGTCCGTGTAGAAGGAGAACCCGGCGATCGTGTCGATCGAGTTCCAGATGTCGTCGTCGGAGGCGTTCTTGGCGTCCGCCGGGATGGTGCCGCAGTCGGAGAGCAGGCTGTACTGCCAGAAGCCCCAGACGTAGTCGAGGACGGTCGCCTCGTACGCCTTGTCCAGGCTGCCGACGGTGTTGAAGGTGTAGCCCTCGGCGGCGGCGAACTCCGCGTACCGCTTCTCCAGCGGCTCGCGGCGCACCAGCGCCTCGCGCTGCACACCGTTCAGCCGGTCGCGGCACTCCTTGGTGCCGACCTTCGTGAAGAACCGGTCGTAGGCCGAGTCCTCGTTGTTCACCACGTCGTTGGGGGCGACGTACGCGACGACGCCGTCCATGTCACGCGGGTAGAAGCGCTCGTAGTACGTGGCGGTCATGCCGCCCTTCGAACCGCCCGTGGAGACCCAGTTCTTGGCGTAGATCTTCTTCAGCGCCCTGAAGATGCGGTGCTGGTCGCTGGCCGCCTGCCAGATGTCGAGCTTGGTCCAGTCGGCGGGGCTGGGGCGGGACGGCGTGAAGTAGCGGTACTCCATGGAGACCTGGTTGCCGTCCACGATCTGGGTCGGCTCGCGGCGGCTGGGCGTCGTGGAGACGTTGTAGCCGCCGGTGTAGAAGACCGTCGGGCGCGAGACGTCCTTGTGCAGCACGGTGATCCGCTGCTGGAACGTGCCCTTGGACGGCTTCCTGTGGTCGATCGGCTGGGTGTAGTTGAGGACGAAGAACCGGTAGCCGGTGTACGGCTTCTCCTCGACCAGGCTCATGCCCGGTATGGAGAGCAGCCTCTCCTTGATGTCCTTGGAACTGGCCTCCGGCTGGGCGGCGGTGGCCGCCCCGGCCGTGCTCAACGTGCCTATCAACACGGTGAGCGCGAGCAGCCACCTGAGCGCCTTGCGCATACACCCTCCCCTGTGGAACTACTGTGCGCCGGAAGCTATCGGAGCAAGACCGTTCGCACCAGGGGGGCTTGACCAACGTGAGGGGATTCCCTCGGTGACCGCGTGTACTCAGCACAGGATCCAGCCGGAGCTCACCGAGCCGCCGCCCACGGCGCCCTTGACCCGCACACAGCGCCGGCCCGCGTGCACGGTGACCGGGCCGGCCCGGCGGACGTAGCGGCCCTTGTCGACGACCGGGCGGTTGCCGCGCGCCTGAAGACTCACCGACATCGTCTTCCGGCCCTCGACGCGCTTCGGGACGGTGATCGCGCAGATGTAGCCGCCGCGCCGGTAGAGGCGCACGGAGCCGGTGGAGAACGGCAGTGTCTTCACCTTGCGGCCTCCGCAGGGGGCGGCGGCCCGGGTTTCGTCGGCGGCGGCCTGTGCCTCGTCGGCGGGGCCGGTGAGCGCGAGCAGCCCGGAGGCGGTGAGCACGGCCATGAAGAGAGCGAACCGTCGCCGTATCGCACCCCAGTTCACATCGGCCCCTCCCGCACCACGACACCCCCCGTACGGGTGTACGGACGCCGGAGGTGTGTCGGATGGTTGCACGTTGGTCAGTACGTCGCGCCCACGGGTTGTTCCTCATCCGGCGCCCCGACGAACGTGCGCCACAGGCGCGCGTACCGGCCGTTCAGCGCGAGCAGTTGCTCGTGGGTGCCGTCCTCGGTGACCCGGCCGTGGTCCATCACCACGACCCGGTCCGCGCGGGCCGCCGTGGTCAGCCGGTGGGCGACCACCAGGGTCGTACGGCGGCCCGCGAGCCGGTCGGTCGCCTGGTTGACCTGTGCCTCGGTGGCCAGGTCCAGGGCGGCCGTCGCCTCGTCGAGGAGCAGCACGTCCGGGTCGACCAGTTCGGCGCGGGCCAGCGCGATCAACTGCCGTTGCCCCGCGGAGAGGTTGCGGCCGCGCTCGGCGACCTCGTGGAGGTAGCCGCCGTCGAGGGTCGCGATCATCTCGTGGGCGCCGACCGCGCGGGCCGCCGCCTCCACCTCGGCGTCGGTGGCGTCGGGCCGGCCGTAGGCGATGGCGTCGCGGACGGTGCCCTGGAAGAGATAGGCCTCCTGCGGGACGACACCCAGACGGTGGCGGTACGAGGTGAGGTCCAGCGACCTCAGGTCGGTGCCGTCGACGGTGACACTGCCCGCCGTGGGGTCGTAGAACCGGGCGACCAGCTTGACCAGGGTCGACTTGCCCGCGCCGGTCTCGCCGACGAACGCGACGGTCTGCCCGGCGGGGATCCGCAGATCGATCCCGGCGAGCGCCTCCTCGGGCTCGTCGGCGGGCCCGTAGGCGAAGTGGACGTCCTCGAAGGCGATGTCGCCGCGCAGGGAGAGGACCTCGCGGGGTTCGTCGGCGGACTTCGTGGACGTCGGCTCGCGCAGCAGCTCCTGGATCCGGCCGAGGGAGACGGTCGCCTGCTGGTAGCCGTCGAAGACCTGGGAGAGCTGCTGGACGGGGGCGAAGAACAGGTCGATGTAGAGGAGGTAGGCCACCAGCGCACCCGTGGTGAGGGTGGCGGCCTCGATCCGTCCGGCGCCCACGACCAGTACGGACGCGGCGGCGGCCGAGGACAGGAACTGGACGAACGGGAAGTAGATCGAGATCAGCCACTGACCTCGGATCCGGGCCTGGCGGTAGCTCTCGCTGCGCTCGGCGAACCGCCGCCCGCTGTCCGCCTCGCGCCCGAAGGCCTGCACGATCCGCAGCCCGGACACCGTCTCCTGGAGGTCGGCGTTGACCGTCGACACCCGCTCACGGGCCAGCTCGTAGGCCTTCACGCTCGCCCTGCGGAAGAAGTACGTGGCGACGATCAGCGGGGGCAGGGTGGCGAAGACGACCAGGGCGAGCTGGAGGTCGATCACCAGCAGGGTGCCCATGATGCCGAAGAACGTGACCACGGAGACGAACGCGGTGACCAGGCCGGTCTGGAGGAACGTCGACAGGGCGTCGACGTCCGTCGTCATCCTCGTCATGATCCGGCCGGTCAGCTCGCGCTCGTAGTAGTCGAGTCCGAGCCGCTGGAGCTGGGCGAAGATCTTCAGCCGCAGCGCGTACAGGACACGTTCGCCGGTACGGCCGGTCCTGCGGATCTCGCCGGTCTGCGCGGCCCACTGGACGAACACGGCGACCAGACCGAGCAGGGCGGCGGCCCAGACGGCGCCGAGGGCGGCCTCGGTGACACCGCTGTCGATGCCGTGCCGGATCAGGACCGGCAGCAGCAGGCCCATGCCGGCGTCCACCGCGACCAGACCGAGGCTGGCCAGCAGCGGCAGTCCGAAGCCGCGCAGCAGGCGCCGCAGGCCGTAGTGGTCCTCGGCGCGGACCGCGCGGGCCTCGTCGACCTCCGGGACGTCGGTCGCCGGGGGCAACGCGTCGACCTGGGCGAGGAGTTCGGGCGTGGCCGGGCTGCCGGCGAGGGCGAGGTCCTTCGGGCGGCGGTCGCCGGTCCACAGCTTGGGTGTGATGCCCCGCTCGGCGTCGAACTCGGCGTCCAGCTCGTCGCGGACGGAGGTGTCCTCCTGCGGGAGCGCCGGCGGGACGTGGCCGGGCGAGACGCCGCCGAGTTCGTCGGGGTCGGTGAGCAGCCGGCGGTAGAGGGCGGAACGCTGCTGGAGTTCGTCGTGGGTGCCGATGTCGGCGAGCCGGCCGGCGTCGAGGACGGCGATCCGGTCGGCGAGGCCGAGGGTGGAGCGGCGGTGCGCGATGAGGAGGGTCGTACGGCCCTCCATGACGTGGGCGAGCGCCTCGTGGATCTCGTGCTCGACGCGGGCGTCCACGGCGGAGGTGGCGTCGTCCAGGACCAGCAGGCGCGGGTCGGTGAGGATCGCGCGGGCGAGGGCGACGCGCTGGCGCTGGCCGCCGGAGAGGGTGAGGCCGTGTTCGCCGACCGTGGTGTCGTAGCCCTCGGGGAGTTCGGTGATGAAGCCGTCCGCCTGGGCGGCGCGGGCGGCCGTCACGATCTCGTCGTCGGTGGCGTCGGGGCGGCCGTAGGCGATGTTGTTGCGGACCGTGTCGGAGAAGAGGAAGGAGTCCTCGGGGACGAGTCCGATGGCGGACCGCAGGGATCGCGTGGTCAGCTCGCGGACGTCGTGGCCGCCGACTAGGACGGCGCCGTGGGTGACGTCGTAGAAGCGCGGCAGGAGCAGGGAGACCGTGGACTTGCCGGAGCCGGAGGAGCCGACGACGGCGAGGGTCTCGCCGGGGCGGATCTCGAAGCTCAGGCCGCGCAGGACGGGGGTGGACTCGTCGTAGGCGAAGGAGACGTCGTCGAACTCGACGGTGGCGGGGGCGTCGGCGGGCAGTTCCTTGGTGCCGCCGGTGATGGCCGGCTCGGTGTCGATCAGCTCCAGGACGCGCTCGGTACCGGCGCGGGCCTGCTGGGCGACGGTGAGGACCATGGCCAGCATCCGGACCGGGCCGACGAGCTGGGCCAGGTAGGCGGAGAAGGCGACGAAGGTGCCGAGGGTGATGTGGCCGCGGACGGCGAGCCAGCCGCCGAGGGCGAGCATGGCGACCTGGCCGAGCGCGGGGACGGCCTGGAGGGCGGGTGTGTAGCGGGAGTTGAAGCGGACGGTGCGCAGCCGGCCGGCGAAGAGCCTGCGGCCGACCTCGCGCAGCTTGCCGGTCTCCTGGTCCTCCTGCCCGAAGCCCTTCACCACGCGTACGCCGCTCACCGCGCCGTCGACGACCCCGGCGACGGCGGCGGCCTGCGCCTGCGCGTACCAGGTGGCGGGGTGCAGCTTGGCGCGGGAGCGCTTGGCGATCCACCACAGGGCGGGGGCGACGGCGACCGCGACGAGGGTCAGCGGGAGCGACAGCCACGCCATGATGCCGAGGGAGATCACGAACAGCAGCACGTTCCCGATGGTCATCGGGAGCATAAAGAGCAGGCCCTGGATCAGCTGGAGGTCGCTGGTGGCGCGGCCGACGACCTGGCCGGTGGAGAGCTCGTCCTGGCGGCGGCCGTCGAGGCGGGTGATCGTGCCGTACATCTCGGTGCGCAGGTCGTGCTGGACGTCGAGGGCGAGGCGCCCGCCGTAGTAGCGGCGGATGTAGGTGAGGACGTAGACGACCAGGGCGGCGCCGATGAACAGGCCCGCCCAGGTCGCCATGGTCCGGCTGCCGTCGCCGATCACATCGTCGATGATCACCTTGGTGATCAGCGGGACGAGGGCCATCACGGCCATGCCCGCGAGGGAGGAGCCGAGGGCGAGGATCACGTCCTTGGGATGCCGCCAGGCGTAGCCGGCCAGTCGCCGTGCCCATCCCCGTTGCGCTGCCACGCCGCCGCCTTCCGTTCGTCCTGGTCTTCCGGTCGATCTTCCGGAAACCGTCGCCGGTGTCCCGGAGGCCGCCATGATCTTCCGGACGGCGGCCTGATCTTCCGCAAGGCTCCAACGCGGAACGAACCGGATTTCATCCTTCCGCAACAGTCGGGGTCGATCTCAGGTCTTACGCCCCGCTGCCGGCCGTCACCCCGTACGCCCGCCGGGAGGCGGATTCGGCGGCACAGGCGGCGCCGATAGCCTCCGTGTGTCCTGTGAGCACAGAGATGAAGATGAGGACCGAGTGAACATCGTCGAGGCGGCCTTCCTGGGCGCCGTTGAGGGACTCACCGAGTTCCTGCCCGTGTCCAGCACCGGGCATCTGACCATTTTGGAGCGCATGCTCGGGTACTCCACGGACGACCCCGACATCACCGCGTTCACGGCGATCATCCAGGTGGGTGCGGTCCTGGCGACCGTGCTCTACCTCCGCAAGGACATCGCCCGGCTGGTGTCGGCCCTGTTCAGGGGGATCTTCCGGCCCGCCGCGCGCCGGGAGCCGGACTACAAGCTCGCCTGGGCGGTCGTCCTCGGTTCGCTGCCCATCGGTGTGGTCGGCCTCGTCTTCAAGGACCAGATCGAGACAACCCTGCGCAGTCTCTACGTGGTCGGTACGGCGCTGATCCTGTGGAGCTCGGTGATGTGGTTCGCCGACCGGCGTGCCACGCAGGACCGCGGCGAGGCGGAGGTGACCTGGAAGGACACGCTGATCATCGGCATCGTGCAGTGCATGGCCCTGATCCCGGGTGTCTCGCGGTCCGGCGCGACGACCTCGGCGGGGCTGCTGCGCGGGCTCGACCGGGTCACGGTCACCCGGCTGTCCTTCCTCCTCTCCATTCCGGCGCTGCTGGGGGCGGGGGCGCTTCAGACCGCGACGGAGTACGACGCGATATCCGACGGGGTCGGGTGGACGGCGACGATCACGGCGACGGTGGTCAGCTTTGTCGTCGGCTACGCGGCGGTGGCCTGGCTCCTGAAGTTCATCGCCCGGCACACGTACAGCATCTTCATCTGGTACCGGGTGGCACTGGGCGTTCTGATCCTGTTCCTGGTCGCCGGCGACTTCCTCCCATCGACCTGACGGTCGGGTGGGGCGGGGTTGCGTGGCCCGACGCGGCGGGCTGAGCGGGGGTTGCGCGCCCCGGCGCCGGGGGGCTGGGCGGGGACTGCGCGCCCCGGCGCCGGGGGGCTGGGCGGGGGCGTTGCGCAGCCCGGCGTTGACGGGGCGCCGCCCGCGCCCACCCGTGCCGCCCCAGGCGGCACGCATGCCCGCGGCTTCCGCCCAGGTGGCGGTGCCTGTGATGCCCTGCTCTTAAGGGGCGCGGGGAACTGCGCGGTCAGCCCCCGCCGGGCCGCGGGTGTTAGTGGGGCAGCTTCACGCGCAGGGTGTAGACGCGGGTCGTCTGGGTTGGGTTCTGGTTGTCGTCGCTGGCGAGGAGGACCTCACCGCCACCGGTGACCGCCATCGCCTCGATGTTGTCCAGCAACGGATTCGGCTGCGGCTGCCGCGCCGTCGCCCCGAGAGACGGGCAGTTCACCAGGTCGGCGAGGAGCGTCTTCCTGACCAGGCGCACCCCGGCCTGCCCCGTGAGATTCGTGACACCCGACGTGTCCGACGCCCGTCGCGGATCGGCGACGTAGAGCCGGACCGTGTTCCCGACACCCGCGGTGAAGCCCCGCTCCAGCACAAGCAGCCGCCCGTCGGCCAACGCGGCCACCTCCGGAACGCCAAGCCCCGCATCCGCCCGGTACGCGTACTGCGCACCCAGCCGGAAGCCACCACCCCCGTCGCGCCGCCAGGTCTGCCACCGGACGGTGCCCGCCGAGTCACCGGCGATCGCGTATTCCATGGACGCCAGCAGCGTGCGCCCGGGCAGCATGGTCAGGCCCTCGAAGGTGCCGTTGGAGACGGCCCGCCCGGCAGGGGCGACCCGCAGGTCGTCCGGGACCGGCAGCCGGTCGAGGATCTCGCCGGTACGGGAGTAGCGCCGTACGGCCGGCTCTCCCTCGGACGAGACGAGGTACGTACCGTCGCGGTCGACGACCAGTCCCTCGGAGTCCAGCGCGGCACCGTTCTCGTCGGCGAGTTGCACCACACCGCGGGGCTGGAGGGTCCGCCCGTCCAGGGAGAACAGCGAGGAACGGTCGGACAGCGCGGCCAGCGTCCCGCGCCGGTCCACGGCGAGCGCGGAGAAGTTGCCGACGTAGGTGTCGTCGTAGGTCGTCTTGTCCAGGGCGTCCGAGAAGCCCTGGATCGAGACAGCCGGCGAACAGGCGTGAGCGGGGGTGCCGTTCGCGGAGGCGGCGGCCGGCCCTGCGGCGGTGAGGCAGGAGGCGGCGGCCAGTCCGGCGGTGACGGTGGCGAGTACGGTTCGTACGATTCTCGGGCGCATGGCCGTCACCGTAGGACGACTTGGTGTCCACGGGTGGGCCGCGCAGTGAAGGGTCAGCTCGCCTTGAGGTCCTTGTGGATGACCTTGGCGACGCCCTGGATGGTCGCGATGCCGTAGTTCATGGTGCTGTTTCCGTGGGTGAGCACGGTGATCATGTAGTCGTGGCCGCCGCCCTTGAAGGCGCCGACGCTGTGGACGCGCCAACCGTGCGTGGACCGCGACAGCCAGCCGTTCTTGACGGCGACCGAGACACCGGACGGCACACCCGACGGGGTCCCCCAGCGCTGGGACGAGACGACCTTGCCCATCAGCTTCAGGATGTAGGCGCGGGAGTTGTCGCTGAGCACGGCGTTCTTGGCGGTGACGAGCTTGAGCAGCTTCTGCTCGTCGGTGACGGTGATCTGGGTCAGCCCCCAGTAGCCGTCGGCGCCCGGCTTGGTCTGGGTCATCTTCGCCGCGGTCAGGAAGCCCTTGATCTTGGTCATGCCGAGCTGCCGCCACAGCTTGGACGTCGAGTCGTTGTCCGACTTGGTGATCATGGCCTCGGCGAGCTTGGTCTCGGTCGCCGTGAGGAAACGGTTGTGCTTCTTCGCGTCCCACAGCAGCGTCGCCAGGACGGTCACCTTGACGACGCTCGCGGAGTCGTAGGCGCTCGACGAGCGGAGGGTGCAGGTGGTGTTGGTCGTGCGGTCGTAGAGACCGACCGCGATGGTGCCCTTGCGGTTGGCGAGGGAGTTGGTGATGTCCTTCTTCAGCTTGGCCGCGAGGCCCGCCTTGGCGGACGTGCAGGTGACAGCCGGGGCCGCCGCGGAGGCGGGAGTGACGGCGGCCACACAGGCTACGAGCGCTCCGCCCGCCACCCATCTGGCGCGTCTTGATATCGCGTGAGTCATGCCGGGTTGACTCACGAGTTCTACCGAATGGTTGTACGGATTGACCGACTCCAGATCGGCTTGTTACCTGCCCCCTCGTGCACTCACAGGAAAGTGCCAGGTGAGACACAGTGTGCGCCCGCCCGCACCCCGAGGGCCGGTACGGACCGGCGCCCCCGGTGACCGACACCGTTCCGACACGTCCGCGTCACCCACCCGTAAGCATGTCCATGTCACGCTCATTCTTCCCGCACCATCAACCCGCGTAGAACGGACGCCCCATGCCCGTGACGCACACCCGCCGCTGGAAGACCGTGGCGCTCGGCACCTCGGCCGTACTCCTCGCCCTCACGCTCCCGGCCCTCACCGCAGGGCCGGCCGGCGCGACCACGACCGCGTACGACGACACGTACTACGCCGGCGCCATCGGCAAGACCGGTACGGCGCTGAAGAGTTCGCTGCACAACATCATCGACGACCAGACGAGGATCTCGTACTCGGCCGTCTGGGAAGCGCTGAAGGTGACGGACCAGGACCCGCGCAACAGCAACAACGTGGTCCTGCTGTACTCCGGCATCTCCCGGGCCAAGTCGCTCAACGGCGGCAACCCCGGGAACTGGAACCGCGAGCACACCTGGGCCCAGTCCCACGGCGACTTCGGCACCTCGGCGGGACCGGGCACGGACCTGCACCACCTGCGCCCGGAGGACGTCCAGGTCAACTCCGTCCGCGGCAACAAGGACTTCGACAACGGCGGCAGCAGCTTCACCAACAGCGGCGGCAGCCTGACCGACTCCAACTCCTTCGAGCCGCGCGACGCCGTCAAGGGCGACGTGGCCCGCATGATCCTGTACATGGCCGTGCGCTACGAGGGCGACGACAGCTGGCCCGACCTGGAGCCCAACAACGTGGCCGGCAACGGCAGTGTGCCGTACCACGGCCGGCTCTCCGTGCTGAAGACGTGGAACGACGAGGACCCGCCGGACGCGTTCGAAGAGCGCCGCAACCAGCTGATCTACGACAACTACCAGCACAACCGCAACCCGTTCATCGACCACCCCGAGTGGGTCGAGGCGATCTGGTAGAGGACAGCGGTCAGGGGGGCGCCGCCCCGCGGCGGCGCCCCCCTGAGACGAACGTCCGTCAGCACTGCGGAAGCTGGGACTTCCAGGTGCTCGGCCCGCCGGTGGTCAGGTACCAGTCGTTGACGTAACCGGTGTTGATGCCGTTGTCCACGAGCATCCAGTAGCGGTAGCCGTTGCCGTCCGCGTCCGGGTCACCGGTGGTCCAGCAGGACACGCCGAACTGGTGGCCGTTCTGGTACTGCCCGAAGCCCGGTGACTTCGGGGCGTTGTAGCGGGGCGCGGTGCGCACCGCGAGATACGAGCCGGCGTCGATGCCGGTGACGTACGCGCACTGGGTGCGGTCGCCGGAGATGGTGCACTGGTGGATGGCGGCACCGGCGGGACCGGCACCGACCAGGACGGACGAGGCGGCGGCGGTGAGCACGGCGCCGACGGCGACCAGGGTGCGCCGCTTCTGCTGCATGGCCATGGGGAACTCCTCGGGTGGGTGGGCGGTCGTCAGCACTGGGGGATGATCGGCTTCCAGGTGCTCGGCCCGCCGGTGTCCAGGTACCAATCGTTGACGTAGCCGCTGGAGCTGCCCGTGAAGACGCGCATCCAGTAGCGGTAGCCGTTGCCGTCCGCGTCCGGGTCACCGGTCGTCCAGCAACTGACCTCCAGCCACTGCCCGTTGCCCCAGCGGGCGACGGGTGTCGCGCTGTACCGCGGCGCGGTCCGCATCACCAGCGCCGAGCCCGGGTCGATCCCGACGACCCGGGCGCACTTGGACGGGTCCCCGGGGCCGGTGCCCGGACAGGGACGCGGCGCAGCCTGCGCGGGCGCGGCGGCGACCAGCCCGGCTCCCACCGTCACGACAACGGCCGCCCCCGCGACGGCCGCCGAGCGCACCCGGGATCCGAACAGTCCTGATCTCTGCATTGCTTCCTCCGTTTCGACTGCCTGCTCCACGACCCTGACAGCGAACGGCGGAGGGCACATCCTGTGAGGTCTCAGGATGTGCCCTCCGGGAGGGTGGAACGCCGGCTCAGTCCAGATGTGTCGCCGCGAACATCCGCAGGACCGCCGGGAGTACGACCACGGACGGGCCCGGCGTCGCGAGCGCCTTCGCCAGGTCGGTCTCCAGGGTGTCCGGGGACGTACGCACCCCCGGCACCCCGAAGGACTCGGCGAGGGCCACGTAGTCCGGGCGGGTCAGCTCGGTCGCCGTCGCCTCGCCGAAGGCGTCGGTCATGTACTCGCGCAGGATGCCGTAGCCGCCGTCATCGACGATCAGCCAGGTGACCGGCAGGTCGTACTGCCGGGCCGTGGCCAGCTCGGCGATCGAGTACAGCGCGCCGCCGTCGCCGGAGACGGCGAGGACCGGGCGGGTCGGGTCGGCCGCCGCCGCGCCCAGCGCCGCCGGGAAGCCGTAGCCGAGGCCGCCCGCGCCCTGCGCGGAGTGCATGTGGTTGGGGCCCTTGGCGTCGAACGCCGACCAGGCCCAGTACGCCAGGATCGTCATGTCCCAGAAGGACGGGGAGTCGGCGGGCAGCGCGGCCCGCACGGACGCCAGCACCCGCTGTTCCAGGGTGAGTTCCTGGGCGGCGATCCGCTCGGCGACCTTCGCGAGCACGGTCCGCACCCGCTCGGGCGCCGACGGGTCCGTACGCTCCTCGACCGTCTCCAGGAGCGCCTGCAACGCCAGCCGGGCGTCCGCGTGGATACCGAGCGCGGGATGGTTGGACTCCAGCTTGCCGAGGTCGGCCTCGATCTGGACGACCCGGCCACGGGGTTTGAACGTGTGGTAGTTGGAGGACAGTTCACCGAGGCCGGAGCCGACGACCAGCAGGACGTCGGCGTCCTCCAGGAAGTCGGTGGTGTGCCGGTCCTCGATCCAGGACTGGAGGGAGAGGGGGTGCGTCCAGGGGAACGCGCCCTTGCCGCCGGGTGTGGCGACCACCGGGGCCTGGAGCGCCTCCGCGAGCCGCCTCAGCTTGCCCGAGGCGTCCGCCCGTACGACTCCGCCGCCCGCGATGATCGCCGGGCGCTCGGCGTGGGAGAGCAAGTGGGCGGCGAGCGCGGTGAGTTCGGGGCGTGGCGGGAGTTCCTCGGGGAAGGCGTCGCCGCCCGTGACGACCGGGATCGACGTCTCGGCGAGCAGCACGTCCTGCGGGATCTCCACCCACACCGGGCCGTGCGGCACGGACAGCGCCGACTTCCAGGCCGCCTCGATCGCGGACGGGATCTGGGACTGCGTACGGACCGTGTGGACCGACTTGACCACACCCCGGAACGAGGCGGCCTGGTCGGGGAGTTCGTGGAGGTAGCCGTGGCGGCCGCCGCCGAGGCCGGCCGTGGGGATCTGGCTGCTGATCGCGAGCACCGGGGCGGAGGCGGCCGCCGCCTCCTGGAGCGCGGCCAGCGAGGTCAGCGCGCCCGGCCCGGTGGACAGGAGCAGGGGGGCCGCCTCGCCGGTGATCCGGCCGTACGCGTCCGCGGCGAAGCCCGCGTTGTTCTCCACCCGCAGACCGATGTACCGCAGATCGCTGCGGCGCAGGGCGTCGAACATACCGAGCGCGTGCTGTCCCGGCAGGCCGAAGACGGTCGTCGCGCCGAGTCCGGCGAGCGTCTCCACGACCAGGTCTCCGCCGTTGCGGCCGGGAGGAGGGTTCAGGGCGGCGGCGATCTGCGCCGGTGTGGGGCGCAGCACCAGGTCGTGGTCGTGGGTCACTTCGCGCGGGCCTCGGCAATCTGGCGGGACATGATCGTGGTCAGTTCGTAGGCGGTGTGGGACGCGGCGACCGAGGTGATCTCCGCGTGGTCGTAGGCGGGCGCCACTTCGACGACGTCCGCGGAGACCAGGTTGCACGATGCCAGACCGCGCAGGATCTCCAGCAGTTCGCGGGAGGTCATGCCGCCCGCCTCGGGGGTGCCGGTGCCGGGCGCGTGCGCCGGGTCGAGGCAGTCGATGTCGATGGAGATGTACAGCGGGCGGTCGCCGATGCGCTGCCTGAGCTGGTCGGCGACCTCGTCGACACCGCGGCGCATGACGTCCGCCGAGGTGACGATGCCGAAGCCCATCTTCTCGTCGTCGGCCAGGTCCTGCTTGCCGTAGAGCGGGCCGCGGGTGCCGACGTGGGAGAGGGCGGAGGTGTCGAGGATCCCTTCCTCCACCGCCCGCCGGAACGGTGTTCCGTGGGTGTACTCGGCGCCGAAGTAGGTGTCCCAGGTGTCGAGATGGGCGTCGAAGTGCAGCAGCGCGACCGGGCCGTGCCGCTTGGCGACCGACCGCAGCAGGGGCAGCGCGATGGTGTGGTCGCCGCCGAGGGTCATCAGGCGGGCGCCGGTGCCGAGCAGCTCGTCCGCGGCGGCCTCGACGGTCTCCACGGCCTCGTTGATGTTGAAGGGGTTGACCGCGATGTCCCCGCCGTCGGCGACCTGCGCCAGCGCGAACGGGGAGGCGTCCTGCGCCGGGTTGTAGGGGCGCAGCAGCCGGGACGCCTCGCGGATCGCGTTGCCGCCGAAGCGGGCGCCTGGCCGGTACGAGACGCCGGAGTCGAACGGCACGCCCACCACGGCGACGTCGGCGGTGCCGACCTCGTCGAGGCGGGGCAGCCGGGCGAAGGTCGCGGGCCCCGCGTACCGCGGGACGCGGGACGAGTCGACGGGGCCGCGGGGCGTCTCGGTGCTGCTCATTGCGGAATGCCTTCTTTCTCATGCTTCATCACGGATCGCGTGATTTGGCTATGACTTCATGCTATTTACTGACGACTTTACCGGTGGGCCGGGACGGGCTCGGCCTGGGCTTCGGGCGTCCGTCCGGCGAGGCGCTCGCGCCATGCGGCCAGTACGGCGGCGTCCGTGGCGGGGGTGGCCAGCGAGACGATCACGTAGGAGGCGAGGGAGGCCAGCAGGCCGTAGTAGATCGGCTCGTTGGCGAGGATGCCGTAGGTGGCCATCAGGACGACCACGGAGATGCCGCCGACCGCGACGCCCGCGAGGGCGCCCTGGGCGGTGCCACGCTTCCAGAGCAGTCCGCCGAGGATCGGCACGAGCAGACCGCCGACGAGCAGGTTGTAGGCCACGGTCAGGGCCTGCACCACGTCGTTGAGCGCGATGGCGGTGAGGATCACCACAACGCCCATGAGGAGGATGAAGACCCGGTTGCCCTTCACCTCGTCGTGTTCCCCGTCCGACGGTTTGACCAGGCCGCGGACGCGCGACCAGATGTCGTTGTTGGCGACGGTCGCGCAGGCGATCAGGGCGCCGGAGGACGTGGACATCACGGCCGCGAGCGCCGCCGCGAGCACCAGACCCCGTACGCCGACCGGGAGTTCGTCCTTCACGATGGTCGCGAAGGCGTCGTCCGCGCTGGCCAGGTTCGGGTAGAGCACCTTGGCCGCCGTGCCGATGACGGCACCGGCGAGGGCGTACACCAGGCAGTAGGTGCCCGCGACCGTGCCGCCCCACTTCGCGGTCCGGTCGCCGCGCGCGGTGAACACCCGCTGCCAGATGTCCTGCCCGATGAGCATGCCGAACGTGTAGATCAGCACGTACGTGAAGATGGTCTCGCCGCCGATGCCCAGCGGGTCGAAGTACTCGGTCGGCAGCTGCGCCTTCATCTCGGAGAAGCCGCCCGCCTTGACGACCGCGATCGGCAGCAGGAGCAGCAGCACGCCGATCGTCTTGACCACGAACTGCACCATGTCGGTGAGCGTGATCGACCACATGCCGCCGAGGGTGGAGTAGGCGACGACGATCGAGCCGCCGAGGACGATCGCCAGGGTGCGGGGCATGTCGAAGATGACGTCGAAGATCGTGGCGTACGCGATGGTCGAGGTGACCGCGAGCATCAGGGTGTACGCCCACATGACGACACCGGAGATCACACCGGCCCGGCCGCCGTAGCGCAGGTCCAGCATCTCGGAGACGGTGTAGACCTTCAGCCGGGCGATGCGCGCGGAGAAGAAGACGGACAGGGCGAGCAGGCCGAGGCCGATGGTGAAGACCATCCAGGCGCCGGAGAGGCCGTACTGGTAGCCGAGGCCGACGCCGCCGATGGTGGACGCGCCGCCGAGGACGATCGCCGCCATGGTGCCGGAGTACATCCAGGGGCCGAGCCTGCGGCCCGCGACCAGGAACTCGCTCTTGGACCTGGCGCGGCGCATGCCCCACCAGCCCATGGCCAGCATGCCGACCAGGTAGACGACGATCACGATGTAGTCGACGGCCATGGGGGCCCTCCCTTCCTTGCGCCTGGGGGTTGACCCTAGGTGGCTGAAAAGCGACCCGACAGTGTACGTTTCATCCATTCCAGCGGACCTCGGTGGAGGAAACGCACACATGCCTGATCCCACGCTTCCCCCCACTCCCCCTGTGTCCCTCTCGTCCCTGCTGGCCCGTGAGGACCTGGCCCTGCGGCAGATCGCCGGGCCCGCCGATCCGGGTGCGGTGCTGCACGGGGCGCACACCTCGGAGATGTCCGACCCGTATCCGTATCTGCTGGGCGGCGAGCTGCTGCTGACGGCCGGGGTGCACATCCCGGACGCGGTGGGTTCGGGCACGTACTTCGACGCCTACGTCGGCCGGGTCGTCGCCGCGGGGGGCGCGGCGCTGGGCTTCGGGGTGGCCCCGGTGCACGACACCGTGCCGCGCGCGCTGGTCGAGGCCTGCGAGGCGCACGGCCTGCCACTCCTGGAGGTCCCCCCGCAGACCACCTTCGCCGCGGTGGCCCGGGCGGTCTGGCAGCTGATGGCGCAGGCCCGGCACACCGAACTGCGCCGGGTCACGGAGGCCCAGCAGAGCCTCGCCGCCGCCGCGGCCCGGCCGGACGCGGTGCCGTCCGTACTGCGCCAGCTGGCCCAGCGGGTGGGCGGCCGGGCGGTGCTGTACGGCCCGGAGGGCACCGAGATCGCGGCGGCGGGGCGCCCTCCGGCGGAGGCCGCGGACGCGGCGCTGGCCCAGCTGGCCCGGGTCGTCACCCACCGCTCCTCCACCACCGCCACCGACACGGCCGCGGGCGCCCAGCTCGCCGCGTACGCGCTGGGCGCGGGCCAGGGCTTCGTCCTCGGCATCGCCACCCCCCGCCGGGCCCCCGCCGACCACACGATCGCCTCGGTGGCCGCGGTCCTCCTCGCCCTCCTCACCGGCGAACACCAGAACGCCACAGAGGCGGCCCGCTCCTCGGCCCTGGTCCGCCTACTGCTGGGCGCGGAGCCCGCAGCGGTGGCACCGCTACTGGCGGGAAGCGGTGAAGCAGGACCCGGCGTGCCGGCACGGCAGGGGTCGGCTGGACACCCCGGTACCGGCGGGGCACCGCCCGCGCCCACCCGTGCCGCCCCAGGCGGCCCGCATGCCCGCGGCTCGAGCGAGGCAGGCACAACCACCGCCGCGGCGGCCGAGGCGGCTCCGCTGCCCGGCCGCCAGGGGCGCGGGGCTGTGACATCTGCGGCTCCGCCGCGTGGGCGCGACCAGCCCCCACCGGGCCGCACGGGCAGCGGGACCACCGGCGACGGCGGGCACTGGCTCGTCATCCACGCGCGGCCCGACAACCGCCCCGCGGACGCCGTCGCCGCGGCCGGTCTCGGGGCCGCGCTGGGCTCCGGGCTCGTCGACCTCGACGGAGGCACCGTCCGGATCCTGCTGAACGCCGGGCGCGAGCCCGATCCGCAGGCCGGCTGGAGCCTCGGCGTCAGCGCCGCCGTAGACCCGCGGGAGTGGCCCGCCGCCGACGGCCAGGCCGCCCGCGCACTGGCCCGAGCCCGCGCCACCCGCACCCCCCTGGTCCGGCACGGCACCCGCCCCGCGCTCTCCGACCTCGTCCCGCACGACGACGCCGCCGCACACGCCCGCACCCTGCTCGCACCGGTCGCAGACACCCCCGCGCTCACCGAGACACTGCGCACCTGGCTGTCCCTGCACGGCAGTTGGGACCGTACGGCCGTCGCGCTGTCCGTGCACCGCAACACCGTGCGGCAGCGCATCGCCCGCTGCGCCGCGCTGCTGGCCGTGGACCTGGACGACCCGGACGTACGGATGGAGCTGTGGTTCGCGCTGCGGCAGCCGTGATCGCGTGACACACGTCCCAGGGAACGGGACGTCGCGGACGGCACCCGGCGATCTGCCTCACAATGGGAGCCATGCCGATACCCGGGACTCCCAGCCGCGCCGAACTCGTCGACCACCTCGTCAGAACCCGTATCGCGGGCGAGGTCGCCACACCGCGCGAGAACAACCTCTCCCACTACCGCCAGCTCTCCAACGGCGTACGCAACTTCTGGCTCGGCCTGGAGCTCGGCGACCGCTGGACCGACGAGCAGGACGTGCTCGCCGTGATGGCGGAGCGGGTCGGCGTCAACGACGACCCGGAGTACCGGCACGGACAGGACACCATCGACCCCGAGCTGACCGTCGCCGCCCTGGACCGGCTGGCCGCGCGGCTGCGCAAGGCCGCCGACGGCAAGCAGCGGGTCCTCTTCGCCACCGGCCACCCCGGCGGCCTGCTCGACGTGCACCGCGCGACCGCCGCCGCCCTGCGCTCCGCGGGCTGCGAGATCGTGGTGATTCCGGACGGCCTCCAGACGGAGGAGGGCTACGTCATGCAGTTCGCGGACGTGGCGATGCTGGAGCACGGGGCGACCCTGTGGCACACCCACTCGGGCGAGCCGATGAAGGCCATCCTGACCGCCCTGGAGCGCTCCTCGCGCCCGCTGCCCGACCTGGTGGTCGCCGACCACGGCTGGGCGGGCTACGCGGGCCAGCACGGCGTCGACTCCGTCGGCTACGCGGACTGCAACGACCCGGCCCTGTTCCTCGCGGAGGCCGAGGGCACCGTCCAGGTGACGGTCCCGCTGGACGACCACGTGGTCAGCCCCCGCTACTACGACCCGCTGACGGCGTACCTGCTGTCCGAGGCCGGCCTGAGCTGACCCCCGGACACCCGACCCCTGACCCCGACCCCTGCCGCCTGCCCCTGGACCCCGGCGGCCGGCGCGCGTCAGGGCCACGGGTTGAGCCCCTCCTCCCGGCGCTGGGCGTACCCCGGTGTCGGGTCGAGGTAGACCCGCCCGATCGCCGGGAACGCCTCCCGCAGCCGCTGCTCGGCCGTCTCGCAGGCCCACTCGACCTGCGCCGCCGTCGCCACGTCCCGGAAGTCGACCTTGGCGGCGACCAGCGCCTGGCGCGGGCCCTGCACCAGCGTCGTCAACTCCAGTACGGCCTCGATGTGCTCCACCGCGAGCAGTTCGGCGCGGATCCGCTCCCGCACCGGCACCGGCAGCGCCCGCCCGATCAGCAGTTCGGCGTTGGACCGGCCGAGCACCCAGGCGACGTAGAGCAGCAGGGTGCCGATGAGCACCGACGCGAGGCCGTCCCAGACACCGGAGCCGGTGAGCTGTCCGCCGAGCAGGCCGCCGGCGGCGAGGACGAGTCCGGCCAGCGCGGCCGTGTCCTCCAGGACGACGGCCTTCACGGCGGTGTCGGGGGTGTGCCGCAGATACGTCCGGAACCGGACCCCGAACCTGGCCGCCTCGCCGCGCGCCTGGCGTACGCCGGTGCGCAGCGAGTAGCCCTCCAGGAGGACCGCGACACCGAGGACGATGTACGACACCAGCGGGTCGCCGAGTTCCTCGCCCTCGACCAGGGTGTGGATCCCGTCGTAGAAGGAGAAGACGGCACCGCCGACGAAGGTGGCGACGGCGGCGAGCAGGGCCCAGATGTAGCGCTCGGCGCCGTGGCCGAGGGGGTGGTCCTCGTCGGCCGGTTTCCCGCCGCGTTTGAGGGCGACGAGCAGCATCAGCTCGGTGACGGTGTCGGCGACCGAGTGCGCGGCCTCCGACAGCATCGCGCTGGAACCGCTGATCACGCCGGCCACGGCCTTGGCGACGGCGATCCCGAGGTTGGCCGCGGCGGCGACGAGCACGGTGAAGGTGGACTCGCCGGCGCCACCGTCCGGCTGCGGGTACTGGGGTCCGGTGTTCGCAGCTCCGGCACGCGCGGCTCCGACCTTCGCGGCTCCGGCGTCCGCGGGTCCGGCGTGCGCGGGTCCGGCGTCCGCGGGTCCGGCGTCCGCGGCTCCGGCGTCCGCGGGCTCGGCCTTCGCGGCTTCGGCGTCCGCGGCTCCGGCCTTCACGGGCTCGGCGTCCGAGGGCTCGGCCTTCGCGGCTTCGGCGTCCGCGGCTCCGGCCTTCACGGGCTCGGCGTCCGAGGGCTCGGCCTTCACGGGTCCGGCCTCCGCAGCTCCGGCCTTCACGGGTCCAGCGTCCGAGGGCTCGGCCTTCACGGGTCCGCCGTCCGCGGCTCCGGCCTTCACGGCTCCGGCGTCCGCGGGCTCGGCCTTCGCGGCTTCGGCCTTCACGGGTCCGGCGTCCGAGGGCTCGGCGTTCACGCCTCCGGCGTCCGCGGGCTCGGCGTTCGAGGGCTCGGCGTCCGCGGGCTCGGCCTTCGGGGGCTCGGCGTTCGGGGGTTGGGCCATGTCCCTCAGTGTTACCGAGGGACGCGGACCACGCCCTCCTGGATCACGGACACGGCAAGCCGGCCGTCCTGGGTGTAGATCCGGGCCTGCCCGAGTCCCCGGCCGCCGTGGGCCGACGGGGACTCCTGGTCGTAGAGCAGCCACTCGTCGGCGCGGAACGGGCGGTGGAACCACATCGCGTGGTCCAGCGAGGCCCCGACGACGTCACCGACGGCCCAGCCGCCGCGCCCGTGCGCGAGCAGCACCGAGTCCAGCAGGGTCATGTCGGAGACGTAGGTGGCGAGGACGACGTGCAGCAGCGGGTCGTCGGCAAGCTTGCCGTTGGTGCGGAACCAGACCTGGGAGTGCGGTTCGCGCGGCTCGCCGAACCTGCCGAACGGCGGTTCGTCCACGTACCGAAGATCCACGGCGTCACGGGCCTCCAGGAACTTCCGCACGACCCCCGGGTCGAGATGGCCGTAGCCGCTCAGCCGCTCGGCCGAGGTGGGCAGCAGCTCCGGGTCGGGGGCGGCCGGCATCGGCGTCTGGTGTTCGAGGCCCTCCTCGTACCGCTGGAAGGAGGCGGACAGCGCGAAGATCGGCTGGCCGTGCTGGACCGCGAGGACCCGGCGGGCGGTGAAGGAACGCCCGTCGTTCATCCGGTCGACCGTGTAGACGATGGGGGCGCCGGGATCGCCGGGGCGCAGGAAGTACGCGTGCAGGGAGTGGGCGAGCCGGTCCTCGGGGACCGTACGCCCGGCGGCCACGAGCGCCTGGGCCGCGACCTGTCCGCCGAAGACGCGCGGGACGACGGCGGACCGGGACTGGCCGCGGAAGATGTCCTCCTCGATCTGCTCGAGGTCGAGCAGATCGAGGAGATCCTGAAGTGCCTCGTTCATGGCCCTTTTCTACCGGCCGGTAATTGCGGGGACCTTACAGGCCCATGTCCTTACAGGCCCATGTCCTTCGCGATGATCGTCTTCATGATCTCGCTGGTCCCGCCGTAGATACGGTTCACGCGGTTGTCCGCGTACAGGCGGGCGATCGGGTACTCGTTCATGAACCCGTAGCCGCCGTGCAGCTGGAGGCAGCGGTCGATCACCCGGTGGGCGACCTCGGTGCAGAACAGCTTGGCGCTGGCGGCCTCGGCCGGGGTCAGCTCGCCCGCGTCCAGGGCCTCCGTGGCGCGGTCGGCGACGGCCTCGGCGGCGTCCACCTCGGCCTGGCAGGCGGCCAGTTCGAACTTGGTGTTCTGGAAGTGCGCGACCGGCTTGCCGAAGACGACCCGCTCCTGCACGTACTGCTTGGCGAACCGGACGGCCGCCTTGGCCTGCGCGTACGCGCCGTAGGCGATGCCCCAGCGCTCGGAGGCGAGGTTGTGGCCAAGGTAGGAGAAGCCCTTGTTCTCCTCGCCGAGCAGGTCCTCGGCCGGGACCTTCACGTCGACGAACGCCAGCTCGGCGGTGTCGGAGGTCTTCAGACCGAGCTTGTCCAGCTTGCGGCCGACCGAGTAGCCCTCGGCCTTGGTGTCCACGACGAACAGGGAGATGCCGTGGCGGCGGTCGTCGGCGGTGGGCGCGGCGGTGCGGGCACAGACGATCATGCGGTCGGCGTGCACACCGCCGGTGATGAAGGTCTTCGAGCCGTTGAGGACGTAGTGCGTGCCGTCCTCGCTGAGCCTGGCGGTGGTCTTCATGCCCGCGAGGTCGGAGCCGGTGCCCGGCTCGGTCATCGCGATCGCCCACATCTCCTCGCCGGAGACGAACTTCGGCAGGAAACGCTTCTTCTGCTCGTCGGTGGCGAGCATCTTGATGTACGGCAGTCCGAGCAGCACATGCACGCCGGAGCCGCCGAAGGACACACCCGCGCGGGCGGTCTCCTCGTACAGGACGGCCTCGAACTTGTACGAGTCGATGCCGGCGCCGCCGTACTCCTCGTCCACGCGGATACCGAAGACGCCCAGCTCGGCGAGCTTGTAGTAGAAGTCGCGCGGCGCCTGGCCGGCGGCGAACCACTCGTCGTAGACGGGCACGACCTCGGCCTCGATGAAGGCGCGAAGGGTCTCCCGGAACGCCTCGTGATCCTCGTTGAACACCGTACGGCGCACCGCCGGCACCTCCTCTGCGCCTAAACCGGCGCCGCTCTCGCGTACGTGGTTGCTCGCCGTGTGGGTTGCTCAATTGATGGTTGAGGCCCGCTTGGCTAAGCGCTTGCTCATCAAAGGTACCGGCGAGTACGAACGCCCGTCCAGGGCCTTCCCCCCGTAACGCTCGTCACTCTCACCCCGACCGATTCCAGCCGGGTGGGCGAAATTTCAGCCCCTCCGGCGTTTGAGGAGCGGGTGCCCGGGGGCGGAGCCCCCGAGAGTGACCGGGACGGGTAGGGGCGGCGGGGGCGAGGAAAGCCCCCCGCTCAGCCCAGCTCGGGCGACTCCGCCGCGGCGAACGCCCCCCGCGCCATCCGATGCAACAGCTCCGCCGTAGCCCCCCGCCCCGGCAGGGACCCACGCCGCCCCAGATGAGGCGTGGAGTTCAGCAGCCCGAACACCGAGTGCACAGCGGAGCGCGCCGCGGGCTCCGCCAGCTCGGGATAGAGCTCCCGCACCACCCCCACCCACAACTCCACATACTGCCGCTGCAACTGCCGCACCAGCTTCCGGTCACTGTCCCGCAACCGATCCAGCTCCCGGTCGTGCAACGTAATGAGCGGCCGGTCGTCGAGCGCGAAGTCGATGTGCCCCTCGATGAGCGAGTCGAGCACGTCCCCCGGCGCACACCCCTCCCCCGCCTCCTGCACCCGCCGCTTCGCCCCGGTCAGCAGCTGCCCGCTGATCCCCACCAGCAGCTCGGCGAGCATCGCGTCCTTGCCGGGGAAGTGCCGGTACAGACCGGGTCCGCTGATCCCGACCGCGGCACCTATCTCGTCCACTCCCACACCGTGGAAGCCACGCTCGGCGAAGAGCCGGGCCGCCTCCTTGAGGATCTGCTCGCGCCGGGTGGGGGCGTCGGTTCTGATGGCCATGCCGGTAATTCTAGACAGGGAGGTTAGCGGTCGTTAACCTGGAGGAAATGCGTTAACGCTCATTAACAAGGTGAGGGGGCTCGCGGGATGGACCAGGCACCGGAGCTGACCAGTGCGGCAGACCCCGCATCGGAGGCCTGGCGGGCCAACGAGACGGCACATCGCGCGCTGGTCGAGGAGCTGCACAGCAAGCTGGCCGCGGCCCGGCTCGGCGGCGGGGAGAAGGCCCGCGCCCGGCACACCGCGCGCGGCAAGCTGCTGCCGCGGGACCGCGTGGACACCCTGCTCGACCCGGGCTCGCCGTTCCTGGAGCTGGCACCGCTCGCGGCCGACGGGATGTACGAGGGACAGGCACCGGCCGCCGGTGTGATCGCCGGGATCGGGCGGGTCGCGGGGCGCGAGTGCGTCGTCGTGGCCAACGACGCGACCGTCAAGGGCGGGACGTACTACCCGATGACGGTGAAGAAGCACCTGCGCGCCCAGGAGGTGGCCCTCGACAACCGCCTGCCCTGCGTCTATCTCGTCGACTCGGGGGGCGCCTTCCTGCCGATGCAGGACGAGGTCTTCCCCGACCGGGACCACTTCGGACGGATCTTCTTCAACCAGGCGCGGATGTCGGCCGCCGGGATCCCGCAGATCGCCGCGGTCCTCGGCTCGTGCACGGCGGGCGGGGCGTACGTCCCGGCGATGAGCGACGAGGCGGTCATCGTCCGCAACCAGGGCACGATCTTCCTGGGCGGCCCCCCGCTGGTGAAGGCGGCCACCGGCGAGGTCGTCACCGCCGAGGAGCTGGGCGGCGGTGACGTGCACGCGCGTGTGTCCGGGGTCACCGACCATCTCGCCGAGGACGACGCGCACGCGCTGCGGATCGTGCGGGACATCGTCGCGACCGTCCCTCCGCGCGGGCCGCTCCCCTGGGCGGTGACACCCGCCACCGAGCCCAAGGTCGACCCCTTCGGGCTCTACGGCGCGGTGCCCGCCGACCCGCGCACGCCCTACGACGTCCGGGAGGTCGTCGCCCGGGTCGTCGACGGCTCCCGCTTCGCCGAGTTCAAGCCCGAGTTCGGGCAGACCCTGGTCACCGGGTTCGCGCGGATCCACGGCCACCCGGTCGGCATCGTCGCGAACAACGGCATCCTGTTCTCCGAGTCCGCCCAGAAGGGCGCCCACTTCATCGAGCTGTGCGACCAGCGCGGCATCCCCCTGGTGTTCCTCCAGAACATCTCGGGGTTCATGGTCGGCAAGGACTACGAGGCCGGCGGTATCGCCAAGCACGGCGCCAAGATGGTCACCGCCGTCGCCACCACGCGTGTGCCGAAGCTGACGGTCGTGGTCGGCGGTTCCTACGGCGCGGGCAACTACTCGATGTGCGGCCGGGCCTACTCCCCTCGTTTCCTGTGGATGTGGCCCAACGCCAAGATCTCCGTCATGGGCGGCGAGCAGGCCGCCTCCGTGCTGGCCACCGTCAAGCGCGACCAGCTGGAGGGCCGCGGCGAGACCTGGCCGACGGACGACGAGGACGCCTTCAAGGCCCCGATCCGCGCGCAGTACGAGCATCAGGGGAACGCCTACTACGCGACCGCCCGGCTCTGGGACGACGGCGTCATCGACCCGCTGGAGACCCGGCAGGTCCTGGGCCTGGCCCTGACCGCGTGCGCCAACGCGCCCCTGGGTGACCCCCGGTTCGGCGTCTTCCGCATGTGAGGCGTGCCCACCACGCCCCCTCCCAACGCCCCCCGACATGCCCGAGGCAGCAAGGAAGTCCACGATGTTCGACACCGTGCTCGTCGCCAACCGCGGTGAGATCGCCGTACGCGTGATCCGCACCCTGCGCGCGCTGGGTGTGCGTTCGGTCGCCGTCTTCTCGGACGCCGACGCCGACGCCCGCCATGTCCGCGAGGCCGACACGGCGGTACGGATCGGTCCGGCGCCGGCGGGCGAGAGCTATCTGTCGGCCGAGCGGATCCTGGCGGCGGCGGCCCGCTCGGGCGCCCAAGCCGTCCACCCCGGCTACGGCTTCCTCGCGGAGAACGCGGCCTTCGCGCGGGCCTGCGCCGACGCCGGGCTCGTCTTCATCGGACCGCCCGCCGACGCGATCGCGCTGATGGGCGACAAGATCCGCGCCAAGGAGACGGTGAGCGCGGCCGGGGTGCCGGTGGTGCCGGGCGGCCGTGACCCCGAACTCGCCGAGGCCGCCCGCGCGTTGGGCGCACCGGTGCTGCTCAAGCCGTCCGCGGGCGGCGGCGGCAAGGGCATGCGGCTGGTCCGGGACCTGGCCCTGCTGGACGACGAGATCGCGGCCGCCCGCCGCGAGGCCCGCGCCTCCTTCGGCGACGACACGCTCCTCGTCGAGCGGTGGGTCGACCGGCCCCGGCACATCGAGATCCAGGTCCTGGCGGACGCGCACGGCAATGTCGTGCACCTCGGTGAGCGCGAGTGCTCCCTCCAGCGCCGCCACCAGAAGGTCGTCGAGGAGGCGCCGTCGGTCCTGCTCGACGAGGCGACACGGGCCGCGATGGGCGAGGCGGCCGTGCAGGCGGCCCGCTCGTGCGGGTACCGGGGCGCGGGGACGGTGGAGTTCATCGTGCCGGGCGGCGACCCGTCCTCGTACTACTTCATGGAGATGAACACCCGCCTCCAGGTGGAGCACCCGGTGACCGAGCTGGTCACGGGTCTGGATCTGGTGGAGTGGCAGCTGCGGGTCGCGGCCGGCGAGCCGCTGCCCTTCGGGCAGGACGACATCACGCTCACCGGGCATGCGATCGAGGCCCGGATCTGCGCGGAGACCGTATCCGTCAAAGAGGGGGCGCGCGGGTTCCTGCCGACCGGCGGCACGGTGCTGCTGCTCCGCGAGCCGCAGGGCGACGGCGTCCGCACCGACTCGGGCCTGAGCGAGGGCACCGAGGTGGGCAGTCTCTACGATTCGATGCTCTCCAAGGTGATCGCGTACGGCCCGGACCGCGCGAGCGCCCTGCGCGGGCTGCGGTCGGCCCTCGCCGGGACGGTCACGCTGGGGGTGCAGACCAACGCCGGGTTCCTGCGCCGGCTCCTCGCGCATCCGGCGGTGGTCGCGGGCGAGCTGGACACCGGCCTGGTGGAGCGGGAGGCGGACGGTCTGGTCGCGACCGGGGTGCCGGACGAGGTGTACGCGGCGGCGGCGCTGCTGCGGCAGGCCGGTCTGCGGCCCGACGGCGGCTCCGGCTGGGTCGACCCGTTCTCCGTGCCGGACGGCTGGCGGCTCGGCGGCGAGCCGGCCTGGACGGTACACCATCTGCTGGCGCCGGGACACAGCCCGGTCGCGGTCGGCGTCCGAGCCGGCCGGGACGGCGGGGCCGAGGTGCTGCTGCCCGGCGCCGCGGCACCGCTGACGGCAACCCTGCCGCGGGCGGCGGAGCCGCGGTGCGCGTTCCTGCTGGACGGTGTGGCCCACAGCTTCCACCGCGCGGGCGACTGGATCGGCCGGGACGCCGACGCCTGGCAGGTGCGCGACCACGATCCGGTGGCCGCGTCCCTGACCGGCGCCGGGCACGGCGGTGCCGGCTCGCTGACCGCGCCGATGCCCGGCACGGTGACCGTGGTGAAGGTCGCCGTCGGCGACACGGTGAGCGCCGGGCAGAGCCTGCTGGTCGTGGAGGCGATGAAGATGGAGCACGTCATCTCCGCCCCGCACGCGGGCACGGTCGCCGAACTCGATGTCACACCCGGCACGACGGTCGCCATGGACCAGGTCCTCGCGGTCGTCGCGCCCGCCGAGGAGGAGACGGTATGAGCACCCCGGAGCTGGGCCTCCCGATGGTCGTACCGGCCGCGGGTCTGCCCGCGCGTGTCCGTATCCACGAGGTCGGCGCACGGGACGGTCTACAGAACGAGAAGGCGACCGTACCGACGGAGATCAAGGCGGAGTTCATCCACCGGCTGGCCGCGGCCGGGCTGACCACGATCGAGGCGACGAGCTTCGTCCACCCGAAGTGGGTGCCCCAACTGGCCGACGCCGAGCAGCTGTTCCCGATGCTCGGCGACCTGGACGGGGTCCGGCTGCCGGTCCTCGTGCCGAACGGACGCGGGCTTGACCGTGCGCTGGCCCTCGGCGCCCGCCGGGTCGCCGTCTTCGCCAGCGCGACGGAGTCCTTCGCCAAGGCCAACCTCAACCGCACGGTCGACGAGGCGCTCGCCGTGTTCGACCCGGTGGTGGCGCGGGCCAAGGCGGACAGGATGCACGTCCGCGGCTATCTCTCGATGTGCTTCGGCGACCCGTGGGAGGGCCCGGTCCCGATCCACCAGGTGGTCCGGGTCAGCAAGGCCCTGATGGACATGGGCTGCGACGAGCTGAGCCTCGGCGACACGATCGGGGTGGCGACCCCGGCCCACGTCCAGGACCTGCTGGCCGAGCTCAACGAGGAAGGGGTGCCCACGTCGGCGATCGGCGTGCACTTCCACGACACCTACGGCCAGGCGCTCGCCAACACCCTGGCCGCGCTCCAGCACGGCGTCAGCACCGTCGACGCCTCCGCGGGCGGCCTCGGCGGCTGCCCGTTCGCCAGGTCCGCCACGGGCAACCTCGCCACCGAAGACCTCGTGTGGATGCTCCGCGGACTCGGCATCGAGACCGGGGTGGATCTCGGCCTGCTCACCGCCACCAGCGCGTGGATGGCCACCCGTCTGGGCCGCCCCAGCCCGTCCCGCACCGTCAGAGCCCTGTCCCACGAAGACCGGGCCCAGGACCAGCAGGAGCAGTGAGCCAGATGAATCACCGACTCTCCCCCGAACTGGAAGAACTCCGCCGCACGGTCGAGGAGTTCGCCCACGACGTCGTCGCCCCGAAGATCGGCGACTACTACGAGCGGCACGAGTTCCCCTACGAGATCGTCCGCGAGATGGGCCGCATGGGCCTGTTCGGCCTGCCCTTCCCGGAGGAGTACGGCGGGATGGGCGGCGACTATCTCGCCCTGGGCGTGGCCCTGGAGGAGCTGGCCCGGGTGGACTCCTCGGTCGCCATCACGCTGGAGGCGGGTGTCTCGCTCGGCGCGATGCCGCTGCATCTGTTCGGCACGGAGGAGCAGAAGCGCGAGTGGCTGCCCCGGCTCTGCTCCGGCGAGCTGCTCGGCGCCTTCGGTCTGACCGAGCCCGACGGCGGCTCGGACGCGGGCGCGACCCGCACCACGGCCCGGCTGGACGAGAGCACCGGCGAATGGGTGATCAACGGCACCAAGTGCTTCATCACCAACTCCGGCACGGACATCACGGGTCTGGTCACGGTCACCGCGGTCACCGGCCGCAAGCCGGACGGCAGGCCGCTGATCTCCGCGATCATCGTCCCGTCGGGCACCCCGGGCTTCACGGTCGCGGCGCCCTACTCGAAGGTCGGGTGGAACGCCTCGGACACCCGTGAGCTCTCCTTCGCGGACGTCCGCGTCCCGCGGGCCAACCTGCTGGGTGAGCAGGGCCGCGGCTACGCCCAGTTCCTGCGGATCCTCGACGAGGGCCGGATCGCCATCGCGGCACTCGCGACGGGGCTCGCCCAGGGCTGTGTGGACGAGTCGGTGAAGTACGCGAAGGAGCGGCACGCCTTCGGCCGGGCGATCGGCGGGTACCAGGCGATCCAGTTCAAGATCGCGGACATGGAGATGCGGGCGTACACGGCCCGGCTCGCCTGGCGCGACGCCGCGTACCGTCTGGTGGCCGGTGAGCCCTTCAAGAAGGAGGCGGCCCTCGCCAAGCTGCACTCGTCGACGATCGCGGTCGACAACGCCCGGGAGGCCACCCAGATCCACGGAGGGTACGGCTTTATGAACGAGTACCCGGTGGCCCGGATGTGGCGGGACTCCAAGATCCTGGAGATCGGCGAGGGGACCAGCGAGGTACAAAGGATGTTGATTGCACGAGAGTTGGGGCTCACGAGCTGAGACATCCCGGGTGACGGGTGGCTCGCGGTTGGGATTCACAGGGGGCCGCCCCCTGGACATCATGTGAGGTTAGGCTAACCTATCTTCGAATTGTCCGGCGGGCGCTCCGCCCTGTTCGAAAGCAGTCACCCTCATGTCCAACGCCCGTGCCACCCACCTCACCCGCCGCGGCATCCTCGCCGCCGGCGGCGCCCTCGGCCTCGGTTCCGTGCTCGCCGCGTGCGGGGGCGACGACGCGAAAAGCGGTGGCTCGGACTCGACGGCCTCCGCGAAGGCGTCCGGTCCGTGGACGTTCAAGGACGACCGCGGTGAGACCGCCAAGGCCGACAAGGTGCCGTCCAGCATCGTCGCCTTCATCGGAGTCGCCGCCGCCCTCCACGACTACGGCGTCACGGTCAAGGGCGTCTTCGGCCCGACCGAGACCGCGGACGGCAAGCCCGACGTGCAGGCCGGCGACCTCGACATCACCAAGGTCACCAACCTGGGCAACGAGTGGGGCAAGTTCAACATCGAGCAGTACGCCTCGCTCGCGCCGGACGCGCTGATCTCCACGATGTTCGACGACCAGGGCACGCTCTGGTACGTCCCCGAGGAGTCCAAGGACAAGATCCTCGCCGTCGGTGCCCCGAGCGTCGGCATCTCCGTCTACGACCGCCTGCTCACCCAGCCGCTGGAGCGCATGGTCGAGCTCGCGAAGTCGCTCGGCGCGGATGTGACGTCGGCCAAGGCGGCCGACGCGAAGAAGCGGTTCGAGGACGCGGCGGCGCGGCTGCGGGCCGCCGCCAAGGCGAAGCCCGACATCAAGGTGCTGGTCGGCTCCGCCAGTCAGGACATCTTCTACGTGTCCGGCACCAATCTCTCCGCCGACCTGGAGTACTTCAAGTCGCTGGGCGTGAACTTCGTCGAGCCGCCCGAGTCCGCGAAGGACGACGGTGGCTGGTTCGAGTCGCTGAGCTGGGAGAACGTCGACAAGTACGCGGCGGACGTCATCATGATGGACAACCGGACGTCGGCGATTCAGCCTGCCGACATCACTGAGGGCACGTGGAAGCAGTTGCCTGCGGTGAAGGCGGGGCAGGTCATTCCCCGGGACACCGAGCCGATCCTGTCGTACGACAAGTGCGAGCCTGCGCTCACCGCTCTTGCGGAGGCGTTGGAGAAGGCCAAGAAGGTCAGCTGAGCTTGGCTGACGCGCGGGGGAAGGCGCGGGTCGTTCGTGGTTGATCGCGCAGTTCCCCGCGCCCCTGAAGCCGGCCGATCCCCCCGCCGGCCGAGAAGTCGACGCCGATCGAGGAACCCCCCATGCCCACCGCCGCCACGGTCTCCCCCTTCCGGTTCTTCGCCCTGCATGTCGTGAGAACCCTGCGGCTCGGGCCCTCGCTCGTGCGGATCTGCTTCGGCGGGGACGAGCTGCGGGACTTCCACTCCCACGGACGTGACCAGTCGCTGTCGCTCTTCCTGCCGCACCCGGGGCAGGAAGAGCCGGCCGTGCCCGTCGAGCTCGGATGGGGGTCCCCCCGCTCGAGCGAAGCCGAGAGTGGGGGAGGGTGGTGGCAGGGGTGGCGGGAGTTGCCGGACGACGTACGGGCCGTCATGCGGTCGTACACGCTGCGGTCGCTGCGTACGGACGCGGCGGGGGCAACGTACGAGATCGACATCGACTTCGTGCTGCACGGGGTCGAGCCCGGTGCCGCCGTGCCCGCCGGGCCCGCCTCGCGGTGGGCCGCGGACGCCGCCGCCGGTGACCGGGTGCTGCTGCTCGGGCCGGCCGTCGAGGACAACCGGGCCATCCGGTTCCGGCCGCCGCGGGACACCGACCTCGTGGTCCTGTGGGGCGACGAGACCGCGCTGCCGGCCGTCGCCGCCATCCTTGAGACACTGCCCGCCGGGCTGGCCGCCCGGGTGTGGCTGGAGGTGCGCGACGCCGGGGACATCCAGGACCTGGTGACCGACGCGGACGCGGAGATCACCTGGCTGGTGCAGGACGGCGCCGAGATCTCCCCCATGGCTCTCGGCGCCCTGCGCGAGGCCCAACTGCCGCCCGCGGAGCACCCGTACGTCTGGATCGCCGGCGAGTCCGGCTGTGTGAAGCGGCTGCGCCGGGTCTTCGTCCAGGAGCGCGGCATCGACCGCAGACGGGTGACCTTCGTCGGCTACTGGCGCCAGGGGCTCTCCGAGGAGCAGCTGCGCGAGCAGGGCGACTGAGCCGTGTCCACTGCGTGACACCACAACTTCGCTGAGTGTGACGGACGTTACGGCAGAGGCTTGCCCCGCGTCCCGTTACTTAGGTTAGGCTAACCTAAGTTGAAGCCGAGGTTCCGCCTCCCTTCCGTCCCCCAAGTACTCCCAAGTCCCCCCAAGTCCCACCGGAGGACCCCCACATGCGCTCGCACCTGCTCAATGACACGACCGCGGAGCAGTACCGCCGCTCCGTGACCGAGGGAGTGGAGCGGGTGGCGACCAGACTCGCCACCACGGAACGGCCGTTCACCGGCGTCACGGTCGACGCCCTCGCCCCCCGCATCGAGCAGATCGACCTGGACCAGCCGCTGCACGACACCGGCGCGGTCCTCGACGAACTGGAGGACGTCTACCTCCGGGACGCGATCTACTTCCACCACCCCCGCTATCTCGCCCACCTCAACTGCCCGGTCGTCATCCCGGCCGTGCTCGGCGAAGCGGTCCTGTCCGCCGTCAACTCCTCCCTGGACACCTGGGACCAGTCGGCCGGCGGCACCCTCATCGAGCGCAAGCTCATCGACTGGACCACCCAGCGGGCCGGCCTCGGCCCCGCCGCCGACGGTGTCTTCACCTCCGGCGGCAGCCAGTCCAACCTCCAGGCGCTGCTGCTCGCCCGCGAGGAGGCCAAAAGCAACTCCGCGGCCAAACTGCGCATCTTCGCCTCCGACGTCAGCCACTTCAGCGTGAAGAAGTCGGCGAAACTGCTCGGCCTCGGCCAGGACGCGGTGGTCTCCGTCCCCGTCGACCACAACAAGCGGATGCAGACCGTCGCGCTGGCCCGGGAGCTGGAGCGCTGCAAGAAGGCCGGTCTCGTCCCCATGGCCGTCGTCGCCACCGCCGGCACCACCGACTTCGGGTCCATCGACCCGCTGCCCGAGATCGCCGAGCTGTGCGCCCAGTACGGCACCTGGATGCACGTCGACGCCGCCTACGGCTGCGGACTGCTCGCCTCGGTCACCCGCCGCGCGCTGCTCGACGGCATCGAGCGCGCCGACTCGGTCACCGTCGACTACCACAAGTCCTTCTTCCAGCCGGTGAGTTCGTCGGCCCTGCTGGTCAAGGACGCGGCGACGCTGCGCCACGCCACCTACCACGCGGAGTACCTGAACCCCCGCCGGATGGTGCAGGAACGTATCCCCAACCAGGTGGACAAGTCCCTCCAGACCACCCGCCGCTTCGACGCCCTCAAGCTCTGGATGACCCTGCGCACGATGGGCGCCGACGGCATCGGCGGCCTCTTCGACGAGGTCTGCGACCTGGCCGAGGAGGGCTGGAAGCTGCTCGCCGCCGACCCGCGCTACGACGTGGTGGTCGCGCCGAGCCTGTCCACCCTGGTCTTCCGCTACATCCCGGCCGCGGTCACCGACCCGTCCGAGATCGACCGCGCCAACCTCTACGCCCGCAAGGCCCTGTTCGCCTCCGGCGAGGCCGTCGTCGCGGGCACCAAGGTGGGCGCCCGCCACTACCTGAAGTTCACGTTGCTCAACCCCGAGACGCGGGTGTCCGACATCGCCGCCGTCCTCGACCTGATCGCCGGCCACGCCGAGCAGTACCTTGGAGAGTCCCTTGACCGCGCTTCCTGAAGCCACCGGTGCCACGAAAGAGACCTACGACTTCGTCGGGATCGGGCTCGGGCCCTTCAACCTCGGGCTCGCCTGTCTGACCGAGCCCATCGACGGACTCGACGGTGTCTTCCTGGAGTCCAAGCCGGACTTCGAGTGGCACGCCGGGATGTTCCTCGAAGGCGCCCATCTCCAGACGCCGTTCATGTCGGACCTGGTCACCCTCGCCGACCCGACGTCCCCGTACTCCTTCCTCAGCTATCTGAAGGAGCGCGGCCGGCTCTACTCGTTCTACATCCGCGAGAACTTCTACCCGCTGCGCGTCGAGTACGACGACTACTGCCGCTGGGCCGCGAGCAAACTGACCAGCATCCGCTTCGGCACCACGGTCACCGAGGTGACGTACGACGAGGGGGCCGGGCTGTACGCCGTCCGGACCGCGGCCGGTGACGAGTTCCGCGCCCGGCGCCTGGTCCTGGGCACCGGCACCCCGCCGTACGTCCCCGAGGCCTGCCGCGACCTCGACGGCGACTACCTGCACAACTCCCAGTACATGCGGCACAAGGCGGAGTTGCAGAAGAAGGAGTCGATCACGCTGGTCGGCAGCGGTCAGTCCGCCGCCGAGATCTACTACGACCTGCTCAGCGAGATCGACGTACACGGCTACCGGCTGAACTGGGTGACGCGCTCGCCCCGGTTCTTCCCGCTGGAGTACACCAAACTCACCCTGGAGATGACCTCCCCGGAGTACATCGACTACTTCCGTGAGCTGCCGGAGCAGACCCGCTACCGCCTCACGAACCAGCAGAAGGGCCTGTTCAAGGGCATCGACGGCGATCTCATCAACGAGATCTTCGACCTGCTCTACCAGAAGAACCTGGCCGGCCCGGTGCCCACCCGGCTGATCACCAACTCCGCGCTCACCGGTGCCTCGTACGTCAACGGCACGTACACGCTGGACTTCCGCCAGGAGGAGCAGGAGAAGGACTTCGCGCTGGACTCGCAGGGCCTGGTCCTCGCGACCGGATACCGCTACGCCGAGCCCGAGTTCCTGGGGCCCGTCGGCGACCGGCTGCTGCGCGACTCGCAGGGCAACTTCGACATCGCCCGCAACTACGCGATCGACGTCACCGGCCGCGGGATCTTCCTCCAGAACGCCGGTGTGCACACCCACAGCATCACGTCCCCGGACCTGGGCATGGGCGCGTACCGCAACAGCTGCATCATCCGCGAGCTGCTCGGCACCGAGTACTACCCGGTCGAGAAGACCATCGCCTTCCAGGAGTTCGCCGTATGAGCATCGGTACGTTCAGCTTCCGCCCGCTCGATCCGCTCCGGGACGCCGAGCTGCTGCACGGCTGGGTGACCCACCCCAAGGCGGGGTTCTGGATGATGCGGGACGCCCGGCTCCAGGACGTCGAGCGCGAGTACATGCGGATCGCCGCCCACGAGCACCACCACGCCTTCCTCGGCCTGCACAACGGCGAACCGGCGTTCCTGATGGAGCACTACGACCCCCGGTACGTCGAACTGACCGGCCTCTACGAGCCGGAACCCGGTGACGTCGGTATGCACTTCCTGGTCGCCCCCACCGACCGGCCGGTGCACGGATTCACCCGGGCCGTCATCACCGCCGTCATGACCGAGCTGTTCGCCGACCCGCGCACCCGCCGGGTCGTCGTCGAGCCCGACGTCACCAACACCGCCGTACACGCCCTGAACGCGACCGTGGGCTTCGTCCCCGAGCGCGAGATCGACAAGCCGGAGAAGCGTGCCCTGCTGAGCTTCTGCACCCGCCAACAGTTCCTGAGCACGCACAGTCCGGCTTCCCGAGGAGTCGCCGTATGACCTTGTCCGACGCCGTGGCGCATCTGTCCCCCCACCGCTGGGCGCGGGCCAACCGCCTCCTGATCCGCAAAGCCCTCGCCGAGTTCGCCCACGAGCGGCTGCTCGCACCGGCGACCTCCGACGACGGCACGTACGTCGTCCGCGGTGACGACGGGCTCACGCAGTACCGCTTCACCGCCGTCCGCCGTGCCCTCGACCACTGGCAGATCGACGCGGACTCCATCACCCGGCACCGCGAGGGCACCCAACTCCCGCTCGCCGCACTGGACTTCTTCATCGAGCTGAAGCAGACCCTGGGCCTGAGCGACGAGATCCTGCCGGTCTACCTGGAGGAGATCTCCTCCACCCTCTCCGGCACCTGCTTCAAACTGACCAAGCCGCAGATCCCGGTCGCCGAGCTGGCGAAAAGCTCCTTCCAGGACATCGAGACCGGCATGACCGAGGGCCACCCCTGCTTCGTGGCCAACAACGGCCGGCTCGGCTTCGGCGTCCACGAGTACCTCTCGTACGCCCCCGAGACGGCGAGCCCGGTCCGCCTGGTGTGGCTCGCGGCCCACCGCTCCCGCGCCGCGTTCACCGCGGGCGTCGGCATCGAGTACGAGTCGTTCGTCCGCGACGAGCTGGGCAAGGAGACCGTCGAGCGGTTCGACGACGTGCTGCGCGCCCAGGACCTGGACCCGGACGACTTCCTGCTCATCCCCGTCCACCCCTGGCAGTGGTGGAACAAGCTCAGCGTCACCTTCGCCGCCGAGATCGCCCAGCGGCATCTGGTCTGCCTCGGCGAGGGCGACGACGAGTACCTCGCCCAGCAGTCCATCCGGACCTTCTTCAACACCTCCGCCCCCGACAAGCACTACGTGAAGACGGCCCTGTCCGTCCTCAACATGGGCTTCATGCGCGGCCTGTCCGCCGCCTACATGGAGGCGACCCCGGCCATCAACGACTGGCTCGCACAGCTCATCGAGGGCGACCCGGTGCTCAGGCGGACCGGCCTGTCGATCATCCGCGAGCGCGCGGCCGTGGGCTACCGGCACCTGGAGTACGAGCGGGCCACCGACCGCTACTCGCCGTACCGCAAGATGCTGGCCGCGCTGTGGCGCGAGAGCCCGGTCGGGGCGCTGCGCGAGGGCGAGTCCCTCGCCACCATGGCCTCCCTGGTCCATGTCGACCACGAGGGCGCCTCGTTCGCGGGCGCGCTGATCGCCCGGTCCGGACTCACCCCGCAGGAGTGGCTGCGCCGGTATCTGAAGGCGTACTTCACCCCGCTGCTGCACAGCTTCTACGCCTACGACCTGGTGTTCATGCCGCACGGCGAGAACGTCATCCTGGTCCTGAAGGACGGCGCCGTGCAGCGCGCGATCTACAAGGACATCGCCGAGGAGATCGCCGTCATGGACCCGGACGCGGTGCTGCCGCCGACGGTGGAGCGGCTGCGCGTGGAGGTCCCGGAGGACAAGAAACTCCTGTCGATCTTCACGGACGTCTTCGACTGCTTCTTCCGTTTCCTCGCCGCGAACCTGGCGGCGGAGGGAATCCTGGAGGAGGACGACTTCTGGCGGACGGTCGCGGACATCACCCGCGAGTACCAGGACTCGATGCCCGAACTCGCCGACAAGTTCAAGCAGTACGACATGTTCGCGCCCGAGTTCGCCCTGTCCTGCCTCAACCGTCTCCAGCTGCGCGACAACAGGCAGATGGTCGACCTCGCGGACCCGGCCGGCGCCCTCCAGCTCGTCGGCACCCTCCAGAACCCCCTCGCGGGGTTCTGACCCCCAGGAACAGACGGGCACCCCGGGGTACGGTCCCCCGGGGTGCCCGTCGCCGTCTCCGTCCACGCGGACGCGGCGGCTCAGCCCGCCCGGGACGTCCCCGCGGGCCAGGGCACCTGGGTGGACCGGTAGTAGCGGATCCCCAGGGCGTCCCAGCGGGCGGCCTGGGCGGCGAGCCGCGTCCGGTAGTCCGCCCAGTCGTGGGTACGGGCGGGCGACCAGCCCAGTTCGGCGACTCCCGGCAGCCGGGGGAACGCCATGAACTCCAGTTGCCCGGAGTCCCCCAGGGTCTCGGTCCACAGCGGGGCCTCGACCCCGCGCACGGCGGACGCCGGCACACCCGCGAGATAGGCACCGGGATCCCAGTCGTAGGACCGCCGCACCTCGACGTATCCGGCCCAGGTGAGCCCGAGCGGGGTCGAGGCGTTGTACTTCATGTCGAGATAGACCCGGTCGGCCGGCGACAGCACCACACCCGCCCCGGCACGCGCCGCCGCGGCGACCCGTTCCTTCTCCGCCGCACTGGTGCCGTCCAGCCCCCAGTACTGCACCACGGCCCCCGGCGCGGGCGCCGCACCGGCCAGCTGGTGCCAACCCACCACTGTCTTGCCGTACTCGGCGACCACCGGCTGCACCCGGGACATGAACGCCACGAAGTCCTCGTGGCTGGTCGAGTGCGCCTCGTCGCCGCCGATGTGCAGATAGCGGCCGGGGGTCAGCGCCGCGATCTCCCGCACCACGTCGTCCACGAAGTCGTACGTGATCTCCTTCGGCACACACAGGGAGCTGAAGCCGACCTGGGTGCCGGTGTAGAGCGGGGGCGCGACGCCGTCGCAGTTGAGCTCGGCGTACGAGGCGAGGGCCACGTTGGTGTGGCCCGGCATGTCGATCTCGGGGACGACCTCCAGGTGCCGGGAGGCGGCGTACTGGACGATCTGCCGGTAGTCGTCCTTGGTGTAGTGACCGCCGGGGCCGCCGCCGACCTCGGTGGAGCCGCCGTAGGTCGCCAGGCGCGGCCAGGAGTCGACGGCGATCCGCCAGCCCTGGTCGTCGCTGAGGTGCAGATGCAGCTTGTTGAACTTGTAGAGCGCCAACTGGTCGATGTAGCGCTTGACTTCGGCGACCCCGAAGAAGTGCCGGGAGACGTCGAGCATCGCGCCCCGCCAGCCGTAGCGCGGGGTGTCCTCGATGGTGCCGCCCGCCACCTGCCAGGGGCCCGGCTGCACGGAGTCCCGCTCCACGGCGGCCGGGAGGAGCTGGCGCAGGGTCTGCACCCCGTGGAAGAGGCCGGCGGGCCGCCGGGCGGTGAGGGTGACACCGCCGCTGCCGCTGTCGAGCCGGTAGCCCTCGTCGCCGTACGGACCCTCGGCGAGGCGCAGCTGGATGCCGCCCGAGCCGGTCGTGGTGACGGGCAGCCGGTAGCCGGTGGAGGGCCGCAGCACGTCGGCGAGCTGGTCGGCGACCTCGCGGACGTCCGGGGAGCCGTCGGTGCGGATGGCGGTGGTGTCGGTGATGCGGTACGGCGTGCCGCCCGGGGTGACGGAGGCGGGGGCCGGGACGACGCGGTCGAGGGGGACGGTGTCGCTCGCGCCCGGGGCCGCCGGGGCGGCTGCGGTGAGTGAGGTGCCCACCGCGGCGACGAGCAGCAGGGAACCCAGAAGGCGGAACGTTCTGCGGTGCTGGTTCACAGGCGATCCCTTCCTTGTGACCCACCACTCTCCCGCGAGCCGGATGAAACAATCCCTCTCATGGCGGAAATCATCCAGAAGGACGGCACTTGGGACTTCGACGGTGACGCGCTGCGCCTGACGCCCGGCCGGGACAAGTCCGTCGGCCTGCTGCGCAGGACACTGGGCGAACTCGTCGTGCCCCTGGGCGCGTTGGCGGGCGTCTCCGTCGAGCAGGGCCGCAAGTCGGGGCGGCTCAGGCTGCGGCTGCGGGACGGCGCCGATCCCCTGCTGCACGCGACAGGCGGCCGGCTGTCGGAGCCGCACGACCCGTATCAGCTGGTGGTGGAGGCGGACCGGTACGGGGTCGCCGAGTACTTCGTGGACGAGGTCCGCAACGCGCTGCTGCTCGACCAGGTGCCGAGCGATCCGGTGGACACCTATCTGCTGCCGGGCCCGGCGGTGCCGCTGTCCGCGGCGGCCGGGGACGCGACGGCGAGCTTCGACGGCGACCAGGTGCGTCTGGAGTGGAACTGGAAGACGGAGGAGGCGAAGGCCGCCGCCGGGACCCGGACGATCGGCGTCGGTGACATCACGGCCGTGGAGTGGCATCCGGCGGCGGGCCTGGAGAACGGCTATCTGCGGTTCACCGTGCGCGGCGCGCCGACGAAGGCCCCGCCGAAGTACGACCCCAACTCCGTGGAGCTGTGGGGGTTCAAGCGGGATCCGCTGATGGCCCTGATCGCGGCGGCCGTACAGGCCCGGCTCGCGCATCCGGCGGCGCCCGCGGCGGCCGGGGCGGCCCGCCCGCAGCTCACCGAGGGGACCACGCCGGCCGCGGTCACCGCCGCCGAGGACGACCACGACGCGCTGCTGCGGCGGCTGCGGGAGCTGGGCGAGCTGCACCGCTCGGGGGTGCTGACGGACGAGGAGTTCGCGCTGGCCAAGCAGGCGGTCCTCAAACGGATGTGAGGACCGCCCGCCTTGGGACGGATTGCCCTTGCCGGTCCGCTACTTGGCTTTGCGCGCCACCGTGAAGTGGTCGACCTCGGCGCCGGTCTCGGCGATGCCCCGCACCTTCAGGGTGGACAGCCGGCCGCGCGAGGCGGGCGTCACGTCCACCCGCAGGAACGAGTAGTCGAGGTAGCGCACCCGCGACCAGGCGACCGTCTCGTTCTGCTTGCCGCCCTCGACACAGACGAACGAGGCGACGGAGTCGTTGTCCTTGACGTGGCCCTCGTAGGACTGGTCGGCGCTGAACGCGTACAGGCTGCGGCCCGCGGCGCCCGCGGTGACGTAGACGGTGCCGTCGGTCTCGGAGTACGCCGTGCCGCCGATCGGCAGCTCCTTGGTGACCTTGTTGCCCTTGAGCACGTCGGTGCGCTCGTAGACGTGGTTGTGGCCGTTGATGACCAGGTCGACGGTGTACTTGTCGAACAGCGGCACCCACTCCTTGCGGACCCCGCCCTCGGAGGCGTGCGAGGTGGAGGTGCAGTAGGCGCAGTGGTGGAAGAACACCACGATGAAGTCGATGTCCCGGTCGGCCCGGTACTGCTTGAGCCGGCTCTCCAGCCACCTGGTCTGGGTGCCGCCGGAGATGCCGAGGTTCGCCGGGATCTCGAACGAGATGTCGTTGGCGTCCAGCGAGATGATCGCCGTGTTGCCGTGCACGAAGGAGTAGACGCCGGGCAGGTTCTTCCTGTCGGGCCCGTTCTCCGGGAGCTGCCAGCGGGCCTCCTCGCCGCCGTAGCCGTTGGGCGAGTACCAGGCCTCCATGTCGTGGTTGCCGTACGCGACCATCCACGGCACCTGCCGGGCCACCGACTCCGTCTGGTACAGGAACTGGTCCCAGACGCGTGAGTCGAAGCCGGCGTCGGAGGTCTGGCCGGCGCCCGCCGGGTCGCCGTAGGCGATGTCGCCGGCGTGCAGGTGGAAGGCAGGGTTCTGACCGAGGATCAGGGCGTCGTTGGCGAGGCCGTGGTAGCTGACGCCCTGGTCGCCGAAGGCGGTGAAGGTGAACGGCTCGGCCCGGTCGGGGGCGGTGGTGAAGGTGCCGAGGGTGCCGGCGAGGTGGCCGGCGGCCGGGTCGAAGCCGTCGTGGCCGACGCCGTAGTAGTACGTGCGGCCGGGGCGCAGGTGGGTGAGCCGCGCATGGACGTAGTACTGCGTGTGGTCGCCGCTCGCGCCGATACCGGCCGGGGTGTGGAGGTTGCGCACCTCGGCGTCGATCTTGCGGGAGAGGTCCCAGGGGTGGGCGCCGATCCGCACGAAGGGCCGCTTCACGGCGACCGGGACCTGCCAGGAGACCGTCATCTCCGTGCGCGGGTCGGCGCCGTAGGCGAGGTGCCGACCGAAGGGGGCGACGTGCGCGCCGTCGACCGTGGTGGCGGAGGTGGTGCGCTGGGTGGGTACGGCGGCCTGCGCCACCGCGCCCGGGACGAACGCGCCGCCCGCGACGGCGCCGAGGGTGACGGCACCGCCTCTGATCATCGTGCGCCGGGAGAACCTGGCGCGCAGGTACTCGTGCTGCTCCGCCATGCTCATGCGCTCGGCGAGCCGCTCGGGTACGCCCATGCGAGGAATGTCCATGAGGTCAGAAGCTGCTCGCTGCACACATCCGCCCGAGGAACAACCCACCAAGGAACGCCCATGGACGTCCCATAACTGAGCCAACAGGCGATACGACACCCCCCTGCCCGGAATCGGGCAGGATTCTTGCGAAAGCCTCGCCGGTACTCCAGGATCTACCGGGTGCACGACGAACTCGTAGATCATCTGACGCGGTCCACGCCCCTCAGCCGGGGCGAGGCGCTGCGGGTGATCCAGGACGTGCTCGCCTACTTCGACGAGACGACCACCGAGTACGTCCGTCGCCGCCATCGCGAGCTCCAGGCCCAGGGCCTGGTCAACGCGACGATCTTCGAACGGATCGAGGCGGACCTCAAATACCGGGCGGTGGCACCCCCGGAGCTCACGCTCCGCCAGCTGCGCCGCATCGTCTACGGCTAGGAATACGGGACACCCCTATATGTGCGGAATCGTCGGATACATCGGGAAGCGTGACGTGGCCCCGCTGCTCCTGGAGGGCCTTCAGCGCCTGGAGTACCGCGGCTACGACTCGGCGGGCATCGTCGTCACCACGCCCAGGACGGCCGGCCTGAAGATGGTCAAGGCCAAGGGCCGGGTCCGCGACCTGGAGGCCAAGGTCCCGGCACGCTTCAAGGGCACCACCGGTATCGCCCACACCCGCTGGGCCACCCACGGCGCCCCGTCCGACGTCAACGCCCACCCGCACCTGGACGCGGAGGGCAAGGTCGCCGTCGTCCACAACGGCATCATCGACAACGCCGCCGACCTGCGCCGCAAACTGGAGGCGGACGGCGTCGAGTTCCTCTCCGAGACCGACACCGAGGTCCTCGTCCACCTCATCGCCCGCGCGCAGGCGGAGAAGCTGGAGGACAGGGTCCGCGAGACGCTCCGGCTGATCGAGGGCACGTACGGCATCGCCGTACTGCACGCCGACTTCCCGGACCGGATCGTCGTCGCCCGCAACGGCTCCCCGGTGGTCCTCGGCATCGGCGAGAAGGAGATGTTCGTCGCCTCCGACATCGCCGCGCTGGTCACCCACACGCGGCAGATAGTGACTCTGGACGACGGCGAGATGGCCACCCTCAAGGCCGACGACTTCCGTACGTACACCACCGAGGGCACCCGTACGACCGCCGAGCCCACCACCGTCGAGTGGGAGGCCGCCTCCTACGACATGGGCGGCCACGACACCTACATGCACAAGGAGATCCACGAGCAGGCCGACGCCGTCGACCGGGTCCTGCGCGGCCGGATCGACGACCGCTTCTCCACGGTCCACCTCGGCGGCCTCAACCTGGACGCCCGCGAGGCCCGTGCCGTGCGCCGCGTCAAGATCCTCGGCTGCGGCACCTCGTACCACGCCGGCATGATCGGCGCCCAGCTGATCGAGGAGCTGGCCCGGATCCCCGCGGACGCCGAGCCCGCCTCGGAGTTCCGCTACCGCAACGCGGTCGTCGACCCCGACACCCTGTACATCGCCGTCTCCCAGTCCGGTGAGACCTACGACGTGCTGGCCGCCGTCCAGGAGCTGAAGCGCAAGGGCGGCAAGGTCCTCGGCGTGGTGAACGTGGTCGGCTCGGCGATCGCCCGCGAGGCGGACGGCGGCATCTACGTGCACGCGGGCCCGGAGGTCTGCGTCGTCTCGACGAAGTGCTTCACCAACACCACCGTCGCCTTCGCCCTCCTCGCCCTGCACCTGGGCCGCGTCCGCGACCTCTCGGTGCGCGACGGCAAGCGCATCATCGCGGGCCTGCGCCAACTCCCCACGCAGATCGCCGAGATCATGGCGCAGGAGCCGGAGATCGAGAAGCTGGCGCAGACGTACGCCGACGCCCGCTCGATGCTCTTCATCGGCCGCGTGCGGGGTTATCCGGTGGCCCGCGAGGCCTCCCTGAAGCTCAAGGAGGTCTCGTACATCCACGCCGAGGCCTACCCCGCCTCGGAGTTGAAGCACGGCCCGCTGGCCCTCATCGAGCCGGCCCTCCCCACCGTGGCGATCGTCCCCGACGACGACCTCCTGGAGAAGAACCGCGCCGCGATGGAGGAGATCAAGGCCCGTAGCGGCAAGATCCTGGCGGTGGCCCACCAGCCCCAGGAGAAGGCCGACCAGACCCTCGTGGTCCCCAAGAACGAGGACGAACTCGACCCCATCCTCCTCGGCATCCCCCTCCAACTCCTCGCCTACCACACGGCATTGACCCTGGGCCGAGACATCGACAAGCCAAGGAACCTGGCCAAGTCGGTAACGGTGGAGTAGCCAACCCGGGTGGGTTTTCAGGGGCGCGGGGAACTGCGCGACAAGCCCCCACCCACCCGCGGAGGCCCCACAACGGAACGGACCCCCACGCGCTGCCACCAGGCACGGGGGGTCCGCTCCGGTTCGCCGGGGAAGCCCAACCCCCGACGCGGCGCAGCTAACCGGTGGCCGTCACACCCCGGCCCGCAGCGCGCCCAGGAAGAGCCGTGGGCCAGTGCGCCAACGCGGCGGTCGCGGCGTACCACGCCACAACCCCCGCCCCGACGGCGACCCATCCGCCAACCTTGGTCAACCCGTCGTTCTCCGCGAAGAAGGCGATGGACAGAAGCAGCAGGGACACGAAGAACAACCCGTACGCGGCCTGCCCCAGCGCATCGCCACCGGCGACCGTCAGGGTCAGCGCCACCAGGGCGAACAGCAGCAGGAACAGCCCGGCCGCGTTGGCCGACACCTGGTTGTCGGCGGAGACGGCCCAGGTGAACCAGAGCGCTCCGAGCGCGGTGAACGCGGTCCCGGCCCCGGCGTCCCGGTCCCGGAACGCCAGCAGTCCGGCGACGAAGAGGGCGACTCCGCCCACGTACTGGGCGATTGACACGGCGTCAGCGGCCGAGACACCGTCGATCACGTCGGTGTACCCCAGCCCGAAGGCCAACAGGGTGATTCCCAGGGCGAGTCGGCCGACCACGGTGGTGATTCCGCTTCCCGCGGAGACGGCGTTGTCCACGGCGGGCTCCCTTCATGCATGTGCAGTTGCGCGGTGACCGATATATGCCCTTCACAAGGGCACAAACACCTCTACGCGCGAGTAGTTTCACGCACCGCGAGGATGTCGGCCGACCGCGCCAACGGCTCATTTCACCAGGGACGACGGCGAGTTACGGAATCGAGTCACGGAATGACGACGACAGGGCGCCTGGCCCGCTTGGCGAGCCGTCCGGCGACCGAGCCGAAGATGCGCCCGACGATGCCGTGTGTGGAACCGACGACGATGGCGTCCGCCTCGTACTCCCGCCCGACCTCTTCCAGTTCGTGGCAGATGTCGCCGCCGCGCTCGACCAGGATCCAGGGCACCTCGGCGAGGTAGTCCGCACAGGCGAGCTCCAGACCGAGCACCTCGGTGCGGTGGTCCGGGACGTCGACGAAGACGGGTGGCTCACAGCCGGCCCACACCGTGGTCGGCAGTCGGTTGGCCACATGAACGATGATCAGGCCCGACCCGGAGCGCCGGGCCATGCCGATGGCGTACGCGAGGGCACGCTCACTGGAGGTGGAGCCGTCGAAACCGACTACGACGCCGTGCTTGAAAGCGGGGTCGCACGCATGACGAGGCTCTTCCGCCGCCAGGGGATCGGCCGCCGTGTGATCGGCGACCGGCCGCTTGCGGTCCGCGGGTTCGGAGAATTCGTGACCGGCCATGGCTGTCTCGGCGTTGTGATCCTTCATGGGTGGGACGACAGGGTCGTCGGAGCTGTGTCCGGGAATCATCTTCCCAACCCCATACCCCCAAGGGTACGGCGGCACGCCTCCTTCGCCCAGATCCCGCGCACCTCCGTGGCGGGTTCCAGGGAGCATGCACGAGGGGGCGCCCGTAACGCAATGGTTGCTGCCCGGTACAGGCGGTTTCCACAGCATTCACTTACGCGGAGGGGGGACGCCACCCCTGCCGCACGGACAGTGACCGACCGGTGGCGCAGGCGTTGAACCCCGCGAACCACGCCACAGGGAGCACTCCATGTCCTCATCCCGCACCTCCGCGGAGGACCTGCGCCGGGCGTCGCCCCCCGAGAGGCCCGCCCCGCCCCCCTCCCACTTCCTCTCTCCCCCCTCTTCCGCCCACCCCTCCTCCGCGCCGGCGGACACGGCCACGGACGTGGTCCGCTGGGCGGCCTTCAGCTGCGTACTCGTCCCGGTGGTGCTGCTCTGGTACGGCACCTCGCTGGCCGGCACCACCGGCACCGCGCTCGGCCTGGCCGCGGTGACCGCCGTCTGCCGGGTACTGCTGCGCCGCTCCGAGCGGTGCGCCGCGGCGGCGGCCGTGGCACACGACCACCCGCCGCACGACCACCCGCCGCGCAGCCACCGCCATCGCCATGCCGGGAGTGGCCCGGGGGGCCGCAGAGGCAGGCGTCACCCCGAGGAAACTGGTGGCAGCGACTGACCGGTTTCCGCGCCCCGGCCCGTATCTTTTCAGCCAACTTCTGGTTCTCGTACCCTGAGTGGTACCCCCACCCCCTACCCCCCGTTTGACCTGCACGGAAAGGGTCTCAGGCCATCAGCGCACCCTACGCGGATTGGCCACCGCCACGAGGCGCACTTCCCTGCACGCTCCACGAGTGCAACGCTTCGTGATCGAATGCTTCACGCCAAGTTGCCAAGTCGACAATCTGCCGGGTGCCGATCTGGTCATCCCGGCGGTGCGCGAAGCAGTAGATTCGATCTTGACTGTCTTACGGCGGGGGACTCGTGCAGGACCGAGGGGAAACGTGCAGGAGCGACACAACCGAGGAGCCGCGACCACCGAGGGGGGCTTAGCAGTATGAGCCACGACTCCACTGCCGCGCCGGAAGCCGTGACCCGGAAGTTGTCCGGGAGACGGCGCAAGGAGATCGTCGCGGTGCTGCTGTTCAGCGGCGGCCCCATCTTCGAGAGTTCCATACCTCTGTCGGTGTTCGGAATCGACCGCCAGGACGCCGGCGTACCGCGCTACCGCCTGCTGGTCTGCGCCGGCGAGGACGGCCCGCTACGGACCACAGGGGGCCTGGAACTCACCGCGCCGCATGGCCTGGAAGCGATCTCGCGGGCGGGCACGGTAGTCGTGCCGGCCTGGCGTTCGATCACTTCTCCGCCACCGGAGGAGGCGCTCGACGCACTGCGTCGGGCCCACGAAGAGGGCGCCCGCATCGTAGGACTGTGCACCGGGGCCTTCGTCCTCGCGGCGGCAGGTCTGCTGGACGGCCGGCCCGCGACCACCCACTGGATGTACGCGCCGACACTCGCGAAGCGCTATCCGTCGGTCCATGTGGACCCGCGGGAACTCTTCGTCGACGACGGTGACGTACTGACATCGGCCGGCACCGCGGCCGGAATCGATCTGTGTCTGCACATCGTGCGCACGGATCACGGCAACGAGGCGGCCGGGGCTCTGGCCCGCCGTCTGGTGGTGCCGCCACGCAGAAGCGGAGGCCAGGAACGTTACCTGGACCGCTCTTTACCAGAGGAGATCGGCGCCGACCCGCTCGCCGAGGTCGTCGCCTGGGCACTGGAGCATCTCCACGAGCAGTTCGACGTGGAGACGCTGGCGGCACGCGCGTACATGAGCCGTCGTACGTTCGACCGCCGGTTCCGTTCGCTGACCGGTAGCGCCCCGTTGCAGTGGCTGATCACCCAGCGGGTGCTCCAGGCTCAGCGTCTGCTGGAGACGTCGGACTACTCGGTGGACGAGGTCGCGGGTCGCTGCGGCTTCCGCTCACCGGTGGCGCTGCGCGGCCACTTCCGCCGCCAGCTCGGCTCCTCCCCCGCCGCCTACCGCGCCGCCTACCGGGCGCGCAGGCCGCAGTCGGAGAAGCCGGCCGAACCGGACCCGAGCACCATGCCCCCGCCCCAGCTGCCTCCGCCCACCCAGCTCCACCCCGAATCCGCGGTCCCGCTCCAGACCCGCCGCACGCCTGCGGCGGCAATGAGCGCGGGCTCCCCCCTGGCAAGCCTGCCGGGCCAACGCAGCGGTTCGTAGAGATCGGCCAGGGATCCCCGTCAGCCGGGATCCCTGTCAACGCCGGACCGGCATTCCCAGCCGGTCCGGCGTCCGCCGTCTCCCCGGACACGCCCTCCAGCCCGTCCGCCGTTTGACTCCGGCACGCATTCTGGCCCGTCGGCCGTTTCGTCCGGCCCACATCCCAGCCCGTCCGGCGCTCGAGGACGAGGCCCGTTCAGACCGAAACGGGCCCGCTGCCTTCCAGCGCATCCGCCACCCCCTCCAGCCCGTCCGGCGCTCGAGGACGAGGCCGTCCAGGCCGAAACGGGCCCGCTGGCCTTCCAGCGCATCCGCCACCCTCTCCAGCCCGTCCGGCGTTTGAGGACGAGGCCCGTTCAGGGCCGAAGCCGGGGCATGGGGGCGGCAGCCCCCGGACGCGGACCACCCTCAGAAGTGATCCGCAACTACACGAGGCACCGCAGACCCGGATCCCGGCCGTAGGGTGGTCGCATGAACGATCGCATGGTGTGGATCGACTGCGAGATGACCGGCCTCTCGCTGTCAGACGACGCCCTCATCGAGGTGGCCGCACTCGTAACCGACTCCGAGCTGAACGTGCTGGGCGAGGGCGTGGACATCGTCATCCGTCCGCCGGACGCGGCGCTGGAGACGATGCCGGAGGTGGTACGGACGATGCACACCACGTCCGGTCTGCTCGACGAGCTGGCGGCCGGCACAACCCTCGCGGACGCCGAGGACCAGGTCCTCGCCTACGTACGCGAGCACGTGAAGGAACCCGGCAAGGCGCCCCTGTGCGGCAACTCCGTCGGCACCGACCGCGGCTTCCTGCTGCGGGACATGCCGACGCTGGAGGACTACCTGCACTACCGGATCGTCGACGTGTCGTCGATCAAGGAACTGGCCCGGCGCTGGTACCCGCGGGCGTACTTCAACAGCCCCGAGAAGAACGGCAACCACCGCGCGCTCGCCGACATCCGCGAGTCCATCGCGGAGCTGCGGTACTACCGCGAGGCCGTGTTCGTACCACAGCCGGGGCCGGATTCCGACACCGCGAAGACGATCGCCGCAAAGCACGTCCTGCCTGCGCGGTAGCCGGGTACCGGGCCCCCTTGCGGGGCCCCGGAAAAGCCGGGCGCGAGCACCCCTTCGGACCCTGTACACTTTTTCTCGGCCGGTCAGCGAAGCGCCAAGCTTCCAGCGCCGGTCATGGTGGGTGTAGCTCAGTTGGTAGAGCACCTGGTTGTGGTCCAGGTGGCCGCGGGTTCAAGTCCCGTCACTCACCCTGAACGATCAAGGGCCGACCGGTAAAACGGATCGGCCCTTGATCTTTTCCCCGCCGCGTCTCCCCTCAGACCGCGACCGGCTCCTTCGCGAGGAACTCGTCCACGAACTTCTCCGTCCTGGCGTCGAATTCGGCGTAATGGGCCTCCCGTTCGGCGCCGGTGATCGCGTCGCCGATCAGCAGGGTGCCCTGGGCGTCGATGCGCTGCGGGCGTTCCTCCGCGTCGAGGAGAAGGCCGACGGTGGAGTGGGAGAGGCCGCAGTAGTAGGCGATGCCGTCGTTCAGGGTGGCCTCCAGGGCCGCCTGCATCGGCTCGGCGACGGGGTCGTCGGCGGTGGCGCCGGCCAGGGCCAGCCACAGCATCCGCTTGCCCGCGAGGCGGGGCTTGCTGCGCCCGTAGGCGAAGCCGTAGTTCCAGACGCGGTCGATCCATCCCTTGAGGACCGCGGGCACGCTGAACCAGTACACCGGGAAGACGGCGACCACGACATCGGCGTCGAGGATCCGCCGCATGTGGGCGCGCGTCTCGGCCGAGTACGTCTTCTCCCGGTTGCCCCAGTCCGGCTGGTCCGCCACGTTCATCCGGGGGTCGAACCCCTCGGCGTGCAGGTCGAGCAGGTCGACGCGGTAGCCGGCGGCCTCCAGCCGGTTCACCGCCCGGCGCGCGGTGTGGGCGGTGAGGGAATCGCTGCGGTGGTGTGCGACGACCAGCAGGGCCGACCTACTGTCACTGCTGTCACTGCTGTGCTGCGGCACGGTGTCTCCCGAGAGCTCGATCTGTGCGGTGAGACCAGTACAACCGCAGCCGCGTGGACGATCCATGGGAGATCCTCTCCAGTACATAGGAGATCGTCTACGATGGTGTGATGGATCCTCTGAGTTCACTGCTGAGCGGAATCCGCGCCGAGGGGTCGGTCGTGAGCCACGCCGTTCTGACGGCGCCCTGGGTCATCACCTTCGCCGACGACGCCCCGCTCACCCTGGTCAGCGTGTTGCGCGGAGGCGGCACGCTGCTGCTGCCCGACGGCAGTGAGCGGACCGTCGGCGCGGGCGACACGGCCGTCGTCCGGGGCCCCGCACCGTTCCGCCTCGCCGACGAGGCCGCCAGTGTCCAACGGCCCCACACCCCGTACGAGATCAACTGCTTCACCGAGGACGCCGCGTGCGCCGGCGAGGAACTCGACGGCATCCACTGGGGCTCCGGCCGGGACGGCGCGACCGCGCTGATCGTGGGCGCCTATCGCGCCTCGGGACACCGTCACGAACGCCTCCTGCGCGCCCTGCCACCCGTCCTCGTGGTCGCCGAGGACGCCGACGTGTGCGCCTGGCTGGAGAGCTCCGCCGCCGACGCCGCCCGGCTCTCCGCGGGTTCGCAGGCGCTGATGGACCGGCTCCTCGACTGGTCGCTGGTCTGCACACTGCGTACCTGGTTCGACCGGGCGGGCGCCGACGCTCCCGGCTGGTACCGCGGCCTCGCCGACCCGGTTCTCGCCCCCGCCCTGCACGCCTTCCACCGGCGGCCCGGCGAGAGCTGGACGGTCGCGTCACTGGCCGCCGAGGCCGGCGTCTCCCGGGCGCTGTTCGCCCGGCGCTTCACCGAACTGATGGGCCGTCCGCCCCTCGCCTACCTCACCGAGTGCCGGATGGACGACGCCGGAGCGCTTCTCGCCGACACCGACCTCAGCATCGCCCAGATCGCCAAGACCGTCGGTTACGCCGACGCCTTCGGCTTCAGCGCCGCCTTCAAACGCCACCGGGGCGTCAGCCCCAGCACCTTCCGCACCACGGCGGCCTGAACGAACGCGGTCCGAACGAACGCGGTCCGAGCAAGCGCGGTCCGAGCAAACGCGGTTCGCGCAACTCACTCCGTGCCGCGCGACGCCACGATCAGCGTTGTGGTCAGCTCGATGTGCGCCGCCAGCGCGGTGACGGCGGAGTCGGCGTCGCCGTCGATCACATGCCGGCAGATCGCGGCGTGCTCCCCGGCCGGATCGCGCGCCGCGTCGGACGGGTCGATCGCCTCGGACCAACGGCGGTAGAGACAGGCACTGTTGCGCAGCGCCGTCGCGATCGCGTGGAGCCGGGGACTGCCGCACCCGGCGAGCAGGGCGTCGTGGAAGTCGGCGTGGGCGGCCTCCCAGGCCTCGGTGACGCGGGTCGGGGCGGACGCGTCGCGGCGCGGGGTGTCCGCCAGGGTGAAGTGGGCCGCGACGACCCGGGCCCGCCACGCCGTCTCGCCCCGCTCGATGCCCCGGCGCAGCGCCAGGCACTCGATGTCGACCCTGGTCCGGGTGAGATCGAGCAGGTCGTCGACGGAGATCGGCATGACCTGGAACCCGGCCTGCGGGCTGGCCAGCACCAGCCCCTGCTCGGCCAGTCTGCTGAGCACCTCCCGGATCAGACCGACGCTGGCGTCGTAGGCCTGGCACAGGGGGGTGAACTTGAGCCGCTCACCCGGCGCGAGCCGGCCGGCGAGGATGTCGGCCCGCAGCCGGTCGTGCACCTCGTCGGTACGGGTCTTGGCGGTGGTGGGTGTGGGCGTGGGCATGGACCGCAGGATACCCACGCTGGGAGATGGTCTTCGAGATGGGCCCAGATATTCGAAATTTTGTTGACACCTCGAATATCTCCGTCGAGACTTCTGGCTCATGACCTCCACGAGCCATACGACCCACACGGCCCGCACGACCCGCACGACCAAGCGCACTGTCGTCATCACCGGCGGTGGCACCGGAATCGGCGCCGCCACCGCGGAACTCTTCGTCAAGGCCGGGCACGACGTCACGATCACCGGCCGGCGCGCCGACGTACTGGCCGCCACCGCCGAGCGGTTGGGGGTGGCGCATGTCGCGTTCGACGCGGCCGACCCGGCGGCGGTGCGGGCCGCGCTCCCCCGGTTGCCCGAGTCCGTCGACGTGCTGGTCAACAACGCGGGTGGCAACACCGACCGGCGCCGGCCGCCGGTGGCCGCGGGCGATCTCGGCGGTGTGGCCGACGCCTGGCGGGCCAACTTCGAGGCCAACGTACTCACCGCGGTCCTCGTCACCGAGGCGCTCAAGCCGCGGCTGGCGGACGGCGGACGCGTCGTCACCGTGGGGTCGATCGCCGCCAAGCAGGGATCCGGTTCGTACGGGGCGGCCAAGGCGGCGCTGGAGGCGTGGAACGTCGACACCGCGAGGACGCTGGGTCCGCGCGGGACCACCGCCAACGTCGTGGCGCCGGGCGTCACTTCGGACACGGAGTTCTTCGCCGGCACCGTCTCCGAGGAGTGGGTCGCGGCACGGGTGTCCGCCGCGTTCAACCGCCGGCCCGGCACGCCGGACGAGATCGCGGAGGCGATCTTCTTCCTCGCCCGGCCCGACTCCGGCCATCTGACCGGCCAGGTGATCCACGTCAACGGCGGCGCCCACGCGGCCCGTTAGCCCGTACCGGCGCCCCGACCCGAGACCGCGCGGGTCGCCTCTTCCGCCTCGCTGTGATGAAGTGACCCCTTCACCCGCGTCGCCACTCATGGAGGCCCCGTGTCCCGGTCCCCTCAGGAGATCTTCCAGCGTTACGTCCATGCCGGCGCCTTCTCCCAGGACGCCGCCGCCGTCGCCGAGATGTTCACCGAGGACGGTGTGCTGGAGGCGCCGCTCGTGCCCGCCGGGTCCGTCTTCCCGAAGCGGATGCGGGGGCGCGACGAGATTCGCGAGGGGCTCGCGGCGTACTACGCGCGCCAGGTGCCGGACACCAGGAAGCCGGACGTGGAGAAGTCCCGGTACGCGCTGCACACCACCGGCGACCCCGATGTGTTCATCGCCGAGATCGACACCGTACTGCTCAGCGACGGGGTGGAGGAGACCGTGTCGCTGGTGCAGATCTTCCGGATCCGGGACGGGCGGATCGCCCTGCTGCGGGACTACTTCACGCCGGGCCTGGTGGGCTGAGCGGTCACGAGGACGTACGCGGCACCAGTTCCGTCGCCAGCACCATCTGGCGGCGCTCCGGGACCCGGGAGACCGTCGGGCGGCGGTCCGCGATCTCGGCGAGCAGCAGGTCGATCATGCGGCGGCCCATCTCCTCGATGGGCTGGCGGACGCTGGTGAGCGGCGGGTCCATGTGGCGGGCGATGGCCGAGTCGTCGTAGCCGACGAGTGCCACGTCGTCCGGGATCCGGCGGCCCGCCTCGCGCAGCATGTGCCGGGCGCCGGCCGCCGTCACGTCCGAGGCCGCGAAGACCGCGTCCAGGTCGGGGCGCCGGGCCAGCAGCGCGGTCATCGCGCGGGCGCCGCCCTCCTCTGTGAAGTCGCCCGCCTCGACGAGGAGTTCGTCCACCTCGTGCCCGGCGTCACGCAGTGCGTCGCGGTAGCCGTCGATGCGTCGCTGGGCGCCGTAGACGTCGAGGCGGCCGGTGATGTGGGCGATGCGGCCGCGGCCGCGGGAGAGCAGGTGCTCCACGGCCGAGCGGGCGCCGCCGTAGTTGTCGGAGTCGACCGAGGTGAGGGTCTCGGCGGCGGAGCGCGGGCCGCTGATGACGGCGGGGATCTCCAGCTGGGACAGCAGGTCGGGCAGCGGGTCGTCGGCGTGCACGGAGACCAGCAGGACACCGTCGACGCGGTGGGCCGCGAGGTACTGGGCGAGCCGGGCCCGCTCCCGGTCGCCGCCCGCGAAGATCAGCAGCAGCTGCATCTCGGTGTCGGCGAGCTCGGCGCCGACACCCTTGAGGATGTCCGAGAAGTAGGGCTCGGCGAAGAAACGGGTCTCCGGCTCGGGGACGACTAGGGCGATGGCGTCGGTGCGGTTGGCGGCCAGCGCGCGTGCCGCGGTGTTCGGGACGTAGCCCAGCTCGGCGACGGCCGCCTCGACGGCGGCGCGGGTGGTGTCACTGACCCGGGGCGAACCGTTGATCACCCGGGAGACCGTGCCGCGGCCCACGCCCGCCCGCGCGGCGACCTCCTCAAGGGTCGGCCGTCCGGCCCCCCGGCCCCGCGTTCCCTGGCCTGCCATCGGCTCGCCCTCCCGTCGGACACCACTCGGCCGCTTTCCGTGATCACGTGGCGTCGCCGAGAGCGTGCCTCTCAACGGGCCCGGTCCGCAAGACGGGCCCTTGGCCTGGAATCTAACAGTGGCCCGGTCCTCCGGCGCCGGACGGGCTCCCTCCCGCCTCCCGCAGGGCCGAGTTAACGGGCCGATAACCGAACGCAGCTCACCGTGTCCGCTCCCTTGACACCCCCGCCGTGACCCACGAACCTTCAACACATCACTGATGGGAGCGCTCCCACAGTACCCGACCCATACACATCCCGCACGTTCCCCGCCCGCGCCGCAGCGACACCAACGCGACGCCAACACACGGTCCGCACAAGTATTTCCGGCCGGGGGTCGGCACGTCAGGGCAACAGGAGGACGCACATGCGAGCACCTTCCCGGATCCGCCGCCAGGCGGTAATCCTCGCGGCCGTCGCGTCGCTGGGCGCCGGCCTGCTGGCCGGGTGTGCCGACGACGGCAACGACGAGCCGGACTCGTCGGAGGGCGGCGGCGGCAAGACCACCATCACCCTGGGACTCTTCGGCGCGATGGGCTTCAAGGAGGCCGGTCTCTACGACGAGTACATGAAGCTCAACCCCGACATCACGGTGAAAGAGAACGTGGTGGAGCGCAACGAGAACTACTACCCGGCGCTCGTCAACCACCTCACCACCAACAGCGGACTGATGGACATCCAGGCCGTCGAAGTCGGCAACATCGCCGAGGTGGTGAACACCCAGGCGGACAAGCTGATGGACCTGTCGAAGAGCGGAAAGGAGAGCGACTTCCTGGAGTGGAAGTGGAAGCAGGCCACGACGGCGGACGGTCAGACGATCGGGCTCGGCACCGACGTCGGCCCGATGGCCATCTGCTACCGCAAGGACCTCTTCGAACAGGCCGGACTGCCCACCGACCGTGAGGACGTGGCCAAGCTCTGGGCGGGCTCGTGGGACAAGTTCGTCGACGTCGGCCGCCAGTACCAGGACAAGGCGCCCGAGGGCACCACGTTCCTCGACTCCCCCGGCGGCCTGATCCAGGCGATCCTCGGCAGCGAGACCGAGCGGTTCTACGACTCCTCCGGCGAGGTCATCTACAAGACGAACCCGGCGGTGAAGTCGGCGTTCGACCTGACCGCGCAGGCCGCCGAGGACGGACTCGTCGGCAACCAGACGCAGTTCCAGCCCGCCTGGGACACCACCATCGCCAACAACAAGTTCGCCGCGATGTCCTGCCCGCCGTGGATGCTCGGCTACATCAAGGGCAAGTCGCAGCCCGACGCGGCCGGCAAGTGGGACGTGGCCGCCGCGCCGGAGGCCGGCAACTGGGGCGGCTCCTTCCTGTCCGTACCGAAGTCCGGCAAGAACACCGGCGAGGCCGCCAAGCTCGCCGCCTGGCTGACCGCGCCCGAGCAGCAGGCCAAGCTCTTCGACGTGCAGGGCAGCTTCCCCAGCTCGCCGGCGGCGTACGAGATGCCCGCGGTGAAGAACGCCAAGAACGACATGACCGGTGACGCGCCCATCGGCACGATCTTCGCCGCGGCCGCCGAGAACAGCCCGGTCCAGGTGATCGGCCCGAAGGACCAGATCATCCAGCAGGGTCTGACGGACAACGGCGTGATCCTCGTCGCCCAGGGCAAGTCCGCCGAGGAGGCCTGGAACACGGCCGTCAAGACCATCGACAACAACCTGGAGCAGTGACCGGAATGACCACCCGGCACGACACCGCCGCCGCGCCCCCCGCGAAGGAGGGGGGCGCGGCCCCGGTCGGCGCGAGCGCCCTCACCCCCGAGGAGGGGCGGCGGCGCGCCCGGCTGTCCCGGCGCTGGCAGCGGGACGTCAGGTGGAGCCCGTACGCCTTCGTCTCGCCGTTCTTCCTGCTCTTCCTCGCGTTCGGCCTGTTCCCGCTGCTCTACACGGGCTGGGCCTCGCTGCACCAGGTGGAGCTGACCGCGCCGACCGACATGAACTGGGTGGGGCTGCGCAACTACACCCGGATCTTCGACGACGACTTCTTCTGGAACGCCGCGCGGAACACCCTGACGATCGGGATCATCTCCACCGTCCCGCAGCTGATGATCGCGCTCGGCATCGCGCACATCCTCAACTACCGGCTGCGCGCCTCGACGTTCTACCGGGTCGTGATGCTCGCCCCGTACGCCACCTCGATCGCCGCCGCCTCGCTGGTCTTCGTGCTGCTCTTCGGCCGCGACTACGGGATGATCAACTGGGCGCTCGGGGCCGTCGGGATCGACAACATCGACTGGCAGAACGACAAGTGGCCCTCGCAGATCGCCGTCTCGACGATCGTCGTCTGGCGCTGGACCGGCTACAACGCGCTGATCTATCTCGCGGCGATGCAGGCGATCCCGAACGACCTGTACGAGTCGGCCGCCCTCGACGGGGCCAGCCGCTGGCAGCAGTTCCTGCACGTGACGCTGCCGTCGCTGCGCCCGACGATCCTGTTCACCTGTGTCGTGTCGACGATCGGCGCCTCGCAGCTCTTCGGCGAGCCGCTGCTGTTCGACGCGAACAAGGGGGCCTCCGGCGGCTCCCAGCACCAGTTCCAGACGCTCGGCCTCTATCTGTACGAGCAGGGCTGGGTCAACCAGCACCTGGGCCGGGCCTCCGCCATCGCCTGGACCATGTTCCTGATCCTCATCGTGATCGGGATCGTCAACTACGTCATCTCGCGCCGGCTGCGCGCCAGCAGTCAAGGAGGCCGGCTGTGACGACGACCCTGACCAAGCCCCCGGCGGAGGAGGCCGGGGCGAAGCGGCCCCGGCGGTCCAGGGCGGCCCGCGCGGGCGGGCAGCTGCACGCCGGGCCCATCGCCTACGTGGTCCTCGCGCTGTTCACCGTCGGCTCACTGTTCCCGCTGGTGTGGACGGCGATCGCCGCCTCGCGCGACAACCAGCGGCTCGCCCAGACACCGCCGCCGTTCTGGTTCGGCTCCAACCTGATGGACAACCTGGAGACGGCCTGGACGGACGCCAACCTCGGTGAGGCGTTCCTCAACACGACGATCGTGGCCGGGATCTCGGCGGCGACCATCGTGTTCCTGTCGACGATCGCCGGCTTCGCCTTCGCCAAGCTGCGCTTCAGGGGCCGGGGCGCCCTGATGCTGATCGTCATCGGGACGATGATGGTGCCGCCGCAGCTCAGTGTGATCCCGCTGTACATGCTGGTCGCCGAGCTGGACTGGACCGACCAGCTCCAGGCGGTGATCCTGCCGTCGCTCGTGAGCGCGTTCGGTGTGTTCTTCATGCGGCAGTACCTGATCTCGGCGCTGCCGGACGAACTGATCGAGGCCGCGCGGGTGGACGGGGCGAGTAGCTGGCGGGTGATCTGGCACATCGTGTTCCCGGCGGCGCGGCCGGCGATGGCCGTGCTGGGCATGCTGATGTTCGTCCAGACCTGGAACGACTTCCTGTGGCCGTTCCTGGTGCTGACCCAGACCGGCAACCCCACCGTGCAGGTGGCGGTCGCGGGGCTGGGCCGCGGCTACACCCCCGACCAGTCCCTGATCATGGCGGGCGCGCTGCTCGGCACGCTGCCGCTGCTGCTGGTGTTCGCGATCTTCGGCAAGCAGATCGTGGGCGGCATCATGCAGGGCGCGGTGAAGGGCTGACGCCCGGGGGGGGAGGGCCGGGCGGGCACCGGTCCCCGGCCCTCCCTTCCGAGAACCGGTCCGGCGGGCGCCGGCCCTGCACATCGGAAGGTGGAGCCTGCCGGCTCCGGTCCAGCCGGTCGCGGCCTGGAGTCTGCCGGCTCCGGTCCAGGCGGTCGCGGCTTGGAGCCTGCCGGCTTCGGTCCTGGCCGCCGGGGCCCGGGGCCCGCCGAGTCCGGTCCTGCCGTCGGGGCCGGGATCGCTGTCCCTCCCCCTCCCCTTCCCCTCAGCCCTCACCCACCTCTCCCTTCCTTTCCTCCTCCCCCCTCCGACCCCCCGGTCTTCCACGACCCCCAATGGGAGCGCTTCCATGACTGAGTCCGTGCAGCCGTCCGTACCGCCGCAGAGCCCGGCCGCCTTTCCCGCCGCCTTTCTCTGGGGCGCCGCCACGTCCGCGTACCAGATCGAGGGGGCGGCACGGGAGGACGGCCGTACCCCGTCGATCTGGGACACCTTCAGCCATACGCCGGGCAAGACCGCCGGTGGCGAGCACGGGGACGTCGCCGTCGACCACTACCACCGCTACCGCGAGGACGTCGCGCTGATGGCGGAGCTGGGGCTGAACGCCTACCGCTTCTCCGTCTCCTGGTCCCGGGTCCAGCCCACCGGACGCGGCCCGGCCGTCCAGCGCGGCCTGGACTTCTACCGCCGGCTGGTCGACGAGCTGCTCGCGCACGGCATCAGGCCGACGATCACCCTCTACCACTGGGATCTGCCGCAGGAGCTGGAGGACGCGGGCGGCTGGCCGGCGCGTGAGACGGCGTACCGGTTCGCGGAGTACGCGGCGATCGTCGGCGAGGCGCTCGGCGACCGGGTCGAGCAGTGGATCACCCTCAACGAGCCCTGGTGCAGCGCCTTTCTGGGCTACGGCTCGGGCGTGCACGCCCCCGGCCGTACCGACCCGCTCGCCGCACTGCGCGCCGCGCACCACCTCAACCTGGCGCACGGACTGGGGACTTCGGCGCTGCGCTCGGTGCTCCCGGCCCGCAACGGCGTCGCGGTCAGCCTCAACTCCTCGGTCGTCCGGCCCCTTTCGCAGGACCCGGCCGACCTGGCCGCCGTACAGAAGATCGACGATCTGGCCAACGGCGTCTTCCACGGCCCGATGCTGCACGGCCGCTACCCGCAGACGCTCCTCGCGGCGACCTCGGACGTCACCGACTGGGCCTTCGTCGAGGACGGCGACCTGAGCGCGATCCACCAGCCGCTGAACGCCCTGGGCCTCAACTACTACACGCCCACCCTGGTCTCCGGTCCGGCCGCCGCGCCGCCCGGCCCGCGCGCCGACGGCCACGGCGCCAGCGACCACTCGCCGTGGCCGGGCGCGGACGACGTGGTGTTCCACCGGGCGCCGGGCGCGCGTACGGAGATGGGCTGGGCCATCGACCCGACCGGACTGCACGAGCTGATCATGCGTTACACGCGGGAGGCGCCGAACCTGCCGCTGTACGTGACGGAGAACGGGGCCGCCTACGACGACAAGCCCGGCCCCGACGGCCGGGTGCACGACCCCGAGCGCATCGCCTATCTGCACGGCCATCTGTCGGAGGTGCGCCGCGCGATCACGGACGGCGCCGACGTCCGCGGCTACTACCTGTGGTCCCTGCTGGACAACTTCGAGTGGGCGTACGGCTACGAGAAGCGGTTCGGGGCGGTGTACGTGGACTACACGACGCTGGCTCGGACGCCGAAGTCCAGCGCCCAGTGGTACGGGCGGGCGGCCCGCTCCGGAGTGCTGCCGGAGGTGGGCGAGGCCGCCTAGCGGGAGGCACGGGGGCCTGGACGAGGGGCCTGGACGGGGGGCGGGGCGCGACACCGGCGTGGGGGGAGGTGTCGCGCCCCGGTTCCTCTTTCCTGTGGGGGGAACGCGGGGGACGGCGAGGAGGTCGGAGCTCACTCCTCGCCGCCCGGCTCTACCGGTAGGCGGCGAAGGCCTTGGAGAAGGCGTTCTGTGCCTGGTCGATCGAGGAGCAGGTGGCGTCGGCGGCGGGCTTGGGGCCGCCGGGGCAGGCCTTGTCACGGGTGCCGGACCACATCGAGAGCCAACCGAGTCCCTTGGACTTGGCGAAGTTCACCAGCTGGGTGGCGTCGTCCACCTTGAAGATCTCGGTCACCACGTCGTTGACACCGATCATCGGGGTGACGGCGACGGTCTTCCAGGCGGCGCTGTCGCTCAGCCCGAGCACGCTCTTGACCTGCGCCTGCGTGGCGGTCGCCGCCTGCTCGGCGTAGGTGCCCATGTCGCCGCTGTACGCGGGTCCGTAGTCCATCGCCATGATGTTGACGGTGTTGATCCGCACGCCGTTGGCCCTGGCGTCGGTCAGCAGGTTCACACCGTCCTGGGTGAGGCCCTCGGGCATCACCGGCAGGGTGTAGGAGACGTCCAGGCCGGGGTGGTTCTTCTGGAGCTGGGCGATGGCCTCGGCGCGGCGGGTGTTGGCGGCAGTGTTGGGCAGGGCGCCGCCCTCGACGTCGAAGTCGACCTTGGTGAGGTTGTAGGCCGTCACGACCTTCTCGTAGGCGGCCGTCAGTGCGGCGGCCGAGGTGCAGGTAGTGCCGAGTTCGGAGCCGGACGCGCCGCCGAAGGAGACCCGGACGTCGCCGCCCGCCGCGCGCAGGGCGCCTATCTGCTGGGCCACCGCGTCGCTCGTGAGGTCGCTGACGCCGCCCCACTTGGGGGTGCAGCCGCCGCCGTCGGTGATGAACGCGAGGTTGTAGTCCTTCACTCCGGTCTCCCGGGCGGTGCCGACCAGGTCGAACGCCGGGTAGAGGGAGGTGTCGACGTAGGGGGCGAAGCCGGAGCCTGCGGTGGTGCCCTCGCCGGGGCTCTCGGAGGTGACGGGCGTGGTGGTGGGCGTCGGGGTGCCGGTGGGGGCCGGGGTCCCGGTCGGGGTGGGGGTGGCCGTGGGGGTCGGGGTGCCGGTGGGGCGGCCGGAGGGTTCGGGGGTGGCCGCGTCGTCCGTGGAGCACTTGACGCCGTCGACGAGACAGGCGGCGGGGTCGCCGGTGCCGTTGACGACGAAGCCGACGGTGACGGACTCGCCGGCCGCGAGGCCGTCCTTGTCCCACTTGGGCGGGGACACCGTGACGCGCTGCCCGCTCACGCTCTGCTCGCCGTTCCACAGCGAGCTGAGCCTCGCGCCCGTGGGCAGGTCGAACTGGAGTCTCCAGTCGGCCTTCGCCCGACCGGTGTTGTTGGTGACGACGTACTGGGCGGTGTACCCGGTCGACCAGTCGCTGGTCCTCGTGTACGCGGCGCCGACACCCGCCGCCTGCGCGGTGCCGGTCAGCAGCAGGGCACCACCGCCGACGACGGCCGCCGCGACGGTCCCGGCGATCACCTTGTTCCTGCCGCTGATCCTGCGCCGGTGCGTGCTCATCGCATGCCTGCTTTCGCTGTTCACGGGGTGTCGGGGCGCCAAGGCGATGCCCTGGTGACGCGTCAGCACGCTAGCGAGCGGGAAACGGGCAAAACTCCTGAGCCGGACCGTGGTCGCGGATCTTAGGGTGCGCTTAAGGAAGGGATCGGGGCCGGTTAAAGGTCGAGGCCGGCCGGCGGGTGCGGCGTCTTCGGACGGCCATACGATGGCCGCGCCGCTCGGGCTCGCGCCCGTCCAGCTGGATCCAGATCCGCACCTCGGTGCCGCCGAGCACGGAGGAGCCGAGCCGCACGTCCCCGCCGGTCGACTCGGCGAGCCGGCGCACGATGTCCAGGCCGAGCCCGGTCGAGCCGTCGGCGCCCGAGCCACGGCCGCGTGCCATGGCCGCCTCGGGGTCGGGTATGCCGGGTCCCGCGTCGGAGACCAGCACGATCACCGCGTCCTCGCCGTTGTGCACGTCGACCGCGAACGCGGTGCCCTCCGGGGTGTGCCGGAAGACATTGCCCAGCAGGGCGTCCAGCGCGGCGGCGAGATCGGTCCGGGCCACCGGGATGCGTACCGGGCGGCCCACGCCGGCCAGCCGCCACTTGCGTCCCTCGTCCTCGGCGAGCGCCGACCAGAACCCCATCCGCTCGCGCACCACCTCGGCCGCGTCGCATCCGGCGCCCGGCCCGGCCGCCACGGTCTGCGGCTTGGCCTCGCGCGCGGTCCGGATGATGGTGTCGACCTCGCGCTCCAGTTGCTCGACGGCCGCCCGGGTCTGCTCGGCGGCCGGTCCGTCGCCCAGCGAGGCCGCGTTGAGCCGCAGCACGGTCAGCGGGGTCCGCAGCCGGTGGGACAGGTCGGCCGCCAGCTCCCGCTCGTTGGCCAGGAGCTGGACCACCTGGTCGGCCATCGAGTTGAACGCGACCGCGGCGAGGCGCAGTTCGGTCGGTCCTTCCTCGGGGACGCGGGCGCCGAGTCTGCCGTCGCCGAGTTCCCGCGCGCCCTCCACGAGGCGCTGGGCGGGGCGCACCATGCGGGCGCCGAGCCGGTCGGCGACCGCGACCGAGCCGACGATCAGGGCGAGGCCGACGCCCGCGAGGACCGCCCACGCGGTGCCGACGCCCTTGCCGACGGCGGCGTCGGGGACGAACACCTCGACGACGGCGATCTGCCCGGAGCTGACCGCGACCGGCTGGAGCAGCGCGGAGCCGTCGGGCACACGGGTGGTGGAGGCGCGGCCCACCTTGCGGGTGGCCTCGATGTCCTCGCGGGCGGCGCGCTGTCTGCCGATGGCGACGGCCGCCGCGTCACCCTCGGCCGGGATGTGCACGGCCATGCCGTCGTCGGAGCCGGCGGAGGCGACGACCCGCTGGAGCTGGGCGCGGTCGGTGGTGATGGAGAGCGCGGGCGCGATCTCGGCGGCGTCGCGCTCGGCGTTGGAGAACGCGCGGTCGCGGGCCAGCTCCTTGATGACCAGGCCGAGCGGGACGGCGAAGGCCACCACGACCATCGCGGTGACCGCCAGCGACACCTTGACCAGTGCCCATCTCATCGCGTCGGCTCCCCTCCGGGCGGTTCGAGCTTCACGCCGACACCCCGCAGGGTGTGCAGATAGCGCGGGCGCGCGGCGGTCTCGCCCAGCTTGCGCCGCAGCCAGGACAGATGGACGTCGATCGTCTGGTCGTCGCCGTAGGACTGCTGCCACACCTCGGCCAGCAGCTCGCGGCGCGGCACGACGACGCCGGGCCGGCCCGCCAGGAAGGCCAGCAGGTCGAACTCGCGGCGGGTCAGGTCGAGGCGGGCGCCGTCCAGCTCGGCCTGGCGGCGCAGCGGGTCGACGGTGAGGCCGCCCACGCGCAGCACGGAGGACGGCGGTGCCTCGCCGGCGGCGGCGCGGGAGCGGCGCAGTACGGCGGCGATCCGGGCGGACAGGTGCTCCACCGAGAACGGCTTGGTCAGATAGTCGTCCGCGCCGTCGTTGAGCAGCCGGACGACCTCCGTCTCGTCGTCGCGCGCGGTGGCGATGATGACGGGGACGTCGGTGATGCCGCGGAGCATCTTCAGGGCCTCGGAGCCGTCGAGGTCGGGCAGCCCGAGGTCGAGGATCACCACGTCGAAGCGGAAATGGGCGACCTCGCGCAGCGCCTCCAGCGCGGTGCCGACGCTGCGCACGGTGTGCGTGGCGTCGGTCAGATGCCGGATGAGCGCCGAGCGTACGAACTGGTCGTCCTCGACGACGAGCACACTTGCCATGCGCCGCACCGTACGCCATGCGGGGGATGCTCATCCGGCGCCTGTGGACAACTCCCGGACTGTGGACGAGAGCGCCCGCGCCGGGACAGCGCGGGACACCACTGGGGCGGGTGAGGCAGTATGGCCCCGATGCTCCGAGGACTCGTACACGTACTGGCTTGGTCGCTCGCCACGGGCGCGGCGGTCACGCTGTCGTGGTGGGGTGTCCACACGGTGCTGGCCGGGACGGCGTACGATCCGCCGCGCGCGCTGCCGGTCACGGCGGCGGCCGGTGCGGCCTCGCGGGAGCCGCAGGCGCTCGCCACGACCGAGCCCGAACCGTCGGCATCGGCGTCGGTGTCGGCGCCCGTGCCGAAGAGCCCGTCCCCCAGCGCGAGTCCGACGCGGCAGCCCTCCGCCGACCCGAAGCCGTCCGGTACCGGCGGGGCGGCCACCCCGCCGTCCGCCGACTCGGGTCAGGTCAGGAGCTACGACACCGAGGGCGGCCGGGCCGTCTTCGACATCGGCGCGTACTCGGCGACGCTGGTCTCGGCGACGCCCGGCACGGACTGGTCGATGCAGGTGTGGAAGACGGAGACCTGGATCCGGCTGGAGTTCGCGAAGGGCGCCGACCGGGTGTCGGTGTTCTGCACGTGGCACGACGGCCCGCCGCGGGTGGACGTGGAGACGTTCTAGCCGCCCGGAGAGTGGTCAACAGGCCCTCCCGGATGGGGTAAGCTGGATCTTGAGCGGGGCAGGGAAAAGCCGGAAACGGCAACTCCGGGATTCCGCTCATGCGTTGGTGGTCCAAGGAAAGACGTCCCGCTTCCTGCGGGGAGATGCAGGTGCAAGGCCTGCCCGGCGCTCCGAAAGAAGAACCCCGTCCCGCGGTCAGCGGGACGGGGTTCTTCGCGTTCTGCCGCCACTCCCGTGCGGCCGACGTTAGGGCTGTGCGGTCAGCTGGAAGCTCTGCGCGGCCGAGTTGTCGCAGGTGCGCTGGGTGAGCTGGACGCTGAGCGTCGCCGCCGTGGCCGCGGTGAGGCACTTGCCGCTGTGCCGGGCCACGAAGTGGTAGGCGCCACTCGTCTCCCGGACCGGCTGCCACTGCTGGTTCTGCCCGCCGCCGTAGGCCCACAGATGCAGTCCGGCACCGTCGGCCGTGGACACGTTGGACACGTCGACGACCTGCTGTGGGTTGCCGCGAGCGGTGATCCGCATGTACCCGCTGTCCGTGGTGCGGAACTGGTACTGCTGGGCCGTCGTGGCGTTGCAGGTGTACTGCTGGAGCACGGTGCCGTTGGCCGTGGCGGCGCTGCGGGCGTCGACGCAGGTGCTGTTGCCGCTGTTGCGGACCGAGTACCAGGCCGTCTCGGAGATCGGGTCACCCGGCTGCGGAGGGGTGGTGCCGCCACCGCCGAGCCACTTCAGCCCGTCGAGCAGGAACCGGTTCTGGGTGGCGCTGGCGAACGTGGACGACAGCGGGGTGTTGTTGGCGTAGTCCATCGCGTTGTGGCCGAAGTTGGCGTACAGCATCTTGTACTGGGTGTTCGTCCACAGGATCGGGTAGTACCCGCTGTACCAGGTCTGGTTGGGGTCGGTGCCGAGCGGGAAGCTGCTCGGGTCGACGGAGGCCAGGATGCTGATGTTCGGGTTCTGCCGCAGGTCGTTGGACCAGCTGTACCACTCGCTCACCGACGAGGTGAAGGTGGCGGGCAGGTTCACCGTCGAGGGGTGCGTACGGTTCTCGACGCGGAGCACGGACGTGGTCGGACCCCAGGTGTTGGAGCGGAAGTTGCCGCTGCCGAGGAACTGGTTGTAGTACCAGGGCCAGCTGTTGGCGCTGGTGGTGAACGCGGCCACGTGGAAGCCGATGTGGCCGCCGCCGTTGCGCATGTACTGCTCGAAGCCGGACCGCTGGGCGGCCGACTGCGGCGCGTCGTCGAGGAAGAGCACGACGTCGTACGCGTTGACCCCGCCGTTGGCGAGCAGGTCCCAGTTGGTGCTCGCGGTGTAGGTGAAGCCGTTGGCGGCGGCCTGCTGGGGGAACCAGCGGTTGGCCTCGCCGACGAAGTTGATGTGGGCCGCGTCCCAGGTGCCGTGGTACAGGGCGAGGACGTCGAAGGGGGCCGCCGCCTGGGCGCGGACCGACGCCTGGGCGGGCGGCACCGCCAGTCCCAGCAGTGCGGCGAGGAGGACGAACAGCCGTATGAGGACGGCCCTGGGGGATCGGGGCGAACTGACGCCATGCATGGGTGGCGCTCCTGTCTTGTACGACGAACCCGGTCGATGTGTGGGGGAGAAACGGGAGTTGGCCGAACGTGTGCGCTGGGCAGGAGGGGGTGGCTGTGGCGTCCCGGAACGCTAAAGGTACGAACCAATGTCGTCAAGAGATGAAGCGTGGGAAGGATCCTCCTCGGCACGGTCCTGCATTACTTGAATCGAGTCGGGGCGAACCCCCATCTCCCCCCATAGACAGGGACGACATTGCTGGGATCAAGGAAAAAGAGACGGATCGCCTCTCCCGCGGTCTGGTCCGGGGCGCTGGTCATGACGGCGGCCCTCACGGCGGGGCTGATATCCGTCCCGGCCTCGGCGGCCGGCACCCCCACGGCCGACTCCCCCACGGCCGGCACCCCCACCGCCAACAACGCCGCCTCCGCCACCGCCAACTCCGCCACAGCCAGCGGCACTTACCGTACGGTCACGCTGATCACCGGTGACCAGGTGCTGCTGGACGGCTCCGGCAAGGCGGTCGCCGTCACCCCGGCCAAGGGCCGCTCCGGCATCCCCCTCCAGATCAGCCGCACGGGCGACCACACCTACGTCGTCCCCGCCGACGCCGAGGGCCTGCTCGCCGACGGCAGGATCGATCCGGCCCTGTTCGACGTGACCGAGCTGAGCCGGCCCGAGTACCAGGACGTGGCCGACGGCGGCGCGCCCGTCCTCGTGCGGTACTCGGCGAAGAACCCGGCCGCCCGCGGCCGCCTGCACGCGGGCACCGACGCGGCCGTACGGGAGCTGGCCTCCGTCGGCACCGAGGCGGTGGTGGTGTCGCCCGGGGAGACCCCGGCGGCGTGGGCCGCGCTGACCGACACCAAGGACGCCACCAGCGAACTCGCTCCCGGAGTGGCCGAGTTGAGCCTCGACCGGGTGGTGACGGCGGCCCTCGACGTGAGCGTGCCGCAGATCGGCGCCCCCGGCATGTGGGCGTCGGGCTTCGACGGCACCGGCGTGAAGATCGCCGTACTGGACACCGGCATCGACACCGGCCACGCCGACTTCGCGGGCCGGGTGGTCGCCGAGCGGAACTTCTCGACGGACGCCGAGCTGCGGGACGGCAACGGACACGGCACACACGTCGCCTCCACGGCCGCCGGCACCGGAGCGGGCTCGGACGGCAAGTACAAGGGTGTGGCGCCGGGCGCCGCGCTGATCAACGGCAAGGTCCTCAACACCGCCGGATCCGGGCTGACTTCCGGCATCGTCGACGGTATGGAGTGGGCGGTCGCGCAGGGCGCCGACGTCATCAACATGTCCCTCGGCGCTCCGGACGAGCCGGGCACCGACCCGCTCGAAGAGGCCGTGGACGCGCTCTCCGACCAGGCGCTGTTCGTCATCGCCGCGGGCAACTCGGGCTCCGCCGCCGGGACCATCGGCTCCCCGGGCGTCGCCGAGTCCGCCCTGACCGTGGGCGCCGTCGACAAGCTGGACGGGCTGGCCGACTTCTCCTCGCGCGGCCCGCGGATGGACGGCGGGGTCAAGCCCGACGTGACCGCGCCCGGCGTCGCCATCACCGCGGCCTCCGCGGCCGGCACCCGGCCGAACGACCCGCATCCGGCGCCCGGTTACGTGACGCTGAACGGCACCTCGATGGCCACCCCGCACGTGACCGGCGCGGCGGCCCTGCTCATGCAGCAGCACCCGGACTGGAGCGCCGCCCGGATCAAGAGCCTGCTGACCGGTTCGGCGAAGCCCGGTGACTTCACCGCCTACCAGCAGGGCACCGGCCGGATCGACCTGACCCGGGCGTCCGGGCAGCGGGTCGTGGCCGAGCCCGGCTCCCTGAACTTCGGCGAGTCGGAGTGGCCGCACACCGACGACGAGCCGCAGACCCGTACGGTCGCCTACCGCAACCTCGGTGACCAGCCCGTCACCCTGGAGCTGACCGCCACCACCACCGAGCCCGGCGGATCCTCCGCCCCCGAGGGACTGTTCACCCTCGGCGCCGAGCGGGTCACCGTCCCGGCGGGCGGCACCGCGGGCGTCGACGTCACCGCGGACACCCGCGTCGGGGGCGACGAGACCGGCGCGTACAGCCTCACCCTGGTGGCCACCGGTGGCGGTACGACCGTCCGCAGCACCGGCGGTCTCGAACGGTCCGCGAACACCTTCGAGGTCACTGTCGAGGCGACCGACCGCGACGGCGGGCGGCCCGACGCCTTCAGCTGGGCCTCCTGGTTCACCGGCATCGGCAACGATGTCTTCGAGGTGGTCAGGGGCGAGGACGGCACCGCCACGGTGGAACTGCCCGCCGGTGACTACATCGTCGCCGGCCGCAACTTCGCCGAGGACGGCGGCATCGACACCCTCGTCGCTCCCAAGGTCACGGTCGACCGCGACATGACCCTCGCCTTCGACGCGCGCGACGCCCGGCCCGTCGAGGTGACCGTGCCGGACCCGGACGCCGTCGGCTACTCCACGCTCCTGACGACCGCGGTCCGCTCGGGCAAGGCCGAGAGCTCCCTCGGCGTCGGGCTGGCCTCCAGCCTGCGGGGCGCCCGCGTCGGCACGTTCGGTGCCGCACCGGCACCGGGCGAGGTCACCTCGTACCTGCGCTCCAACTGGTACAACGGCACGACCGAGTACCACATCGCCCACACGCTGCGTGACGCCTTCTACTCCGGCCACGTCCAGCATGTCACCAAGCGTGAACTGGCCAGGCTGACGCTCCGTCAAGGAGCCTCGGTTCCGGGGGCGCTGGGGGTGAACTCGACCGTGCAGTCCGGTCCCGGGGGCATCGCCATCGGCTTCTACAGCGACCTGCCCGGCACCCGGACCGTCTACGTCCAGGGCGGCTACGCGTGGGCGGAGGTCTCCAGCCAGGTCGACCCGACCAACGGCAGGGTCCAGACCCGCTACGAGATCCCGGCCCGCACCTATCGCGCCGGTACGAGCCGCACGGAGACGGTGGGCGTCGGGGTGTTCGGGCCCGCGCTCGGCACGGGCGGCGGACTCCGCAGGGACGGTGACGTGCTCACCGGGACGATCGCCCCGTTCGCCGACGGCGCGGGACGTCCCGGCAGCAGCGGGTACGACGCGGCGGTGACGTCCACGACGCTCTACCGCGACGGCAAGCCCTACGCCAAGGCCGACGGACTGCTCGACACCACCCGCTTCACCCTGCCGCCGGGCAGGGCCCGCTACAAGCTGGTGACCACCGTCGGACGCGCGGCCGGGATCGCCACGGTCACCTCCGCGGTCACCTGGCAGGCCGAGTTCACCTCGTCCCGCACGTCGTCGCCCACCGCCGTACCGTCGAGCGTGGTCCGCTACGCGCCCGAACTCGCCCTGGACTCCACCGCGGTGGCCGGCGAGCGGCAGAAGGTACCGGTCGCCGTGCAGGGTTCGGCCGCCGGCCGGAACCTCGACGCGCTGAAGGTCTCGGTGTCCTACGACGCCGGCAAGACCTGGCACCGCACGACCGTGCGCCACAACGCGGTCACCGTCACCAACCCGCCCGCGGGCGGCACGGTGTCACTGCGCGCCGAGGTGAAGGACCGCAGGGGCAACACGTTCGTCCAGACGATCCTGGACGCCTACCGCACCAAGTGAGGTACACGTCCGCCCGCGGCCCCTTCACCGGGCCGCGGGCGGACGTGACAGCCGGAGGCGGCCGGTGGACCGCCGGTCAGCGGAACACCGACGGGGGTGGTGCCGGTGAGGCCACCGCCGCCGCGTCCGTCACCGGGAGCGCCCCGCCGGTGAAGTCGGTCAGCGCCCTGCCGTGCTCCACGCGCGCGGGGTGCGGGTCGGAGGCCGCGCGGCGGGTCAGTTCGGCGAGCGGCAGCGGCTGGTCGCAGGCGACGAGTACGGCGTTCCCGAACCGCTTGCCGCGCAGCACCGCCGGATCGGCGACCAGCGCCAGCTCGGTGAAGCGGGCGGCGGCGGTGGCGATCTGGCCGCGCAGATGGGCGAGCGGCGGACCGTCCGCGAGGTTGGCCGCGTACAGCCCGCCCGGCCGCAGCGCCCGGCGGACCTCGTCGAGGTACTCCGTGGACGTCAGATGCGCGGGGGTGCGGGCGCCGCTGAACACGTCGGCGACGATCAGGTCGGCCCAGCCGTCGGGCACCTTGGCGAGGCCTTCGCGCGCGTCGGCCGACCGCACCCGGATCCGCGCCCCGGCCGGCAACGGCAGCTCGCGCCGGACCAGTTGGACCAGCGGCGCGTCCCGCTCGACGATCTGCTGGGTGGAGCGGGAGCGGGTGGCGGCGACATAGCGGGCGAGGGTGAACGCGCCGCCGCCGAGGTGCACGGCCTGGAGCGGGCGGCCCGGCGGGGCCGCGAGGTCGATGACATGGCCGAGACGCCGCTGGTACTCGAAGGACAGGAACCCCGGGTCGTCGAGATCGACGTGCGACTGCGGCGCCCCGTCGATCAGCAGCGTCCAGGCCCGCGCCCGGTCCGGGTCCGGGATCAGCTCGGCGAGCCCGCCGTCGACGGCCTCGACGACGGCGACGGCTCCCTGCCCGCGCCGCGGGTTCCTGGACTTTCCCATGGGGTCATTGTCACAGGGCGGGCAGTGCCCTGCGCGTCCGGCGGCCGGGCATCGGGCGCCCCGGACATCCCGGACGCCCCGTGCGCCCCGTACGGCGGTCCTGTGCCGTCACCGGCAGTTGTCCGCCGCCTCGATCAGCCGGGCCGCCTCGCCGAGAGCCTTGCGCAGCACCGTCGGATCGGTGGCGAGTTCGGCGTCGCCCGGGGGCAGCAGCCAGTCGGAGCCCTCGACCGGGGGCTCGGGGGTCACGCTCAGTCCGCGGCCGTCGGTCTCGGTGCAGGTGCTGCCGGGCACGTCCCAGGCTGCCGCGGTGCCGGGCGGCACCACAAAGCCGAGGGTGTCGCAGCCGTCGTCGTGCAGAACCGGCCCGACGCCCTCGCCGACTCCGCGGCGCAGGATGTCGACCGCCTCAAGCCCCTGCCGCGCGGGGACCGTCACCAGGTCCCACGTGGTCGGCGGGGCGCTCTGCGGGCTGCGGGGAACGATGCTCTGCCTGGTCTCCATCCCGGCCTCCACCACGAACCTCCTTGGCCATGCGGTCGGGAGTCGGGCGGCTCCCGGTCCGCATGGTTCAACGCGGCGGGGCGTCAACGGCTACGCCGGAAGTGCGCCGCAAAGGATGGCAGTTCATGGCAGATCACGGATGAGATATCCGGTTTGTAGCCAAACACAGCGTGGCGGACCGACTACAGCAGGTACGTTCTTGCCCGCCGGAATCAAGGGCAACAGCATCAAGGGCGCAAGCCCGACGAAGCGGTCAACTCGTCCCGAATCCGGCATGGTTCGACGGTTCGCATGGGAGGACCCGGCCATGACGTCGTCAACGGTGACCTCGTCCCAGCCCAATCGGCCACGGCCGAACCTCGCCTTCCGACGACTGCGCGGCCGGCGCTCGCCGGCCGAGTTCGCCGCGGAGGTGCGACGTGCCGCGCGTGAGATCGGCGAGCAGGTCAGCTGTGACGCGCGCTACATCGGCCGGGTCGAAGCGGGTGAGATCCGCTGCCCCAACTACGCCTACGAGCGGGTGTTCCTGCACATGTATCCCGGCCGCACGCTCTCCGACCTGGGCTTCGCACCCCGCTCGTCCGTACGCGGACGCGGGGCGCGCACGACGGCGGAGGAACCGCCCCCCGTGCACACCGCAAGCCCGGCGTTCACCACCGGTGAGACACGGGAGGCGTACGAGCCGTATGAGACGCAGGACCAGAACGACTGGCACCACAACTACGAGGAGAGCGACGTGCTGCGTCGCGCATTCATTTCCGGCGGGGGCGCCACCGTGGCCGCCGCCTCCATGGGCCCCCTGGCGGTCGCCCCCGGCGCCTCGGCCGCACAGCGGCCCGCGCGGCGCCCCGGCACGAGCGAGGCGGGCGCCCTCGAAGAGGCCGTGCGCAGAATCCGGCTGCTGGACGACCGGCACGGCGCCGACGGCCTCTACCGGCGCGCGGCGACCCCGCTGCGCGCCGCGTACGCGCTGCTGGACGCCGGCGCGACCCGGCAGGCGACCGCCGACCGGCTGCACTCGGGCGCCGGTGAACTGGCCATCTCGGTGGGCTGGCTGGCGCACGACTCGGGCCGGTTCGACGACGCCCGCTCGCACTACGCGGAGGCGCTGGCCACCGCGCGGGTGGCCGGGGACGCCGGTCTGGAGGCGCACGCCTTCTGCAACACGGCGTTCCTCGCACGCGACGCGGGACGTCCGCGCGAGGCGGTGCGGGCCGCGCAGGCCGCCCAGCGCATCGCGCGCCCGCTGGGCTCCGCGCGGCTGATGTCACTGCTCGCGCTGCGCGAGGCGGGCGGCTGGGCGGGCCTCGCCGACCGCACCGGCTGCGAACAGGCGCTCGCCCGCGCGCAGGCCCTGTTCGAGCGGGGCCCCTCGGAGGCCGACCCGGAGTGGATGAGCTTCTACGGGGAGGCCGAGCTGGAGGGCCTTGAGGCGCAGTGCTGGTCGACGCTGGGCGACTGGACGCGTGCCGCGCGGCACGCGCGCCGGGCGGCCCGTCTCCAGGACCCGCACTTCACCCGGAACACCGCCCTGTACACGGCCGAACTCGCCGACGACCTCGCGCGTGGCGGCCGACCCGACGAGGCGGCCCAGGCCGGCCTCCAGGTCCTCGATCTGCTGAACCAGGTGCAGTCCTCGCGGGTCCAGACGATGCTCGCGGGCACCGCGCGCGTACTGCTGCCCCACCGGCGCGCGTCCGGCGTGTGCGACTTCCTGGAGAAGCACGCCTCCATGCCGCGCACGGCGTGAGAAGTGCCCGCCTAGGCCAGGTGCCCCAGATCGTTCCAGCTCTCGATCGCGGGCTCTCCGTACGCCCAGCCCAGGACCGACAGCGAGGTCGGGTTGAGCCGGATGCGGGCGGCGAAGTCCAGCGGCAGGCCGAGCCAGCGGGCGCCGATGGAGCGCAGGATGTGCCCGTGGGCGAAGACCAGCACGTCCCGGTCCGCGGCGCGCGCCCAGGCCACGACCTCGTCCGCGCGGGCGGTCACCTCGGCGAGGCTCTCGCCGCCGGGCACCCCGTCGCGCCAGATCAGCCAGCCGGGCCGCACGGCCTGGATGTCGTCCGGGGTCAGGCCCTCGTACTCCCCGTAGTGCCACTCCAGGAGGGTGTCCCAGATGGTGGCGCGCTCGCCGAAGCCGGCGAGTTCACAGGTCTCCCGCGCGCGGACCAGCGGGCTGGTGCGCACCTCGACGTCCGCCAGCCCGTCGTACGGCGGCCGGTGCAGCCGCTCCCCCAGCAGCTTGGCGCCGCGCCGCCCTTCTTCGAGCAGGGGGACGTCGGTCCTGCCGGTGTGCTTGCCGGACAGCGACCACTGCGTCTGTCCGTGCCGGGCCAGCAGGATGCGCGGTGCCATGGGGGGACCTTCCGGGAAAGTTTCGGTGACGCGGAACGCACCACCATCATCTCGTACGCCCATATGGGGCAACCCGGCGGACGATCTCTGCGTCTCTCAGGGCTGAAGTGCCCCATCACAGCCGCGGGTGTACGCCGTAAGGTGACACGACCGGACCACCGGGCGCCGCTGTCGAGAAGGGGGAGGGCGATCGGATGCCGCACGCCGACATACTGGGCACCAAGTCGGCCCCGCGAGCCCGGCTGCGCTGGTGGACGGAGCTGCCGCTGATCCTGCTGGTCTACGGCTGCTACTCGGCCGGCCGGCTGCTGGCCAGGGGCGACGAGGCGACCGCCGTCTCACACGGACTGACGATCCTGCGCATCGAGAAGTTCCTCCACCTCAACGCCGAGCATCCGCTGAACCGGCTCTTCACGCGCGAGGCGTGGATCGGCGTGCCGGCGGACTTCTGGTACGCGTCGCTGCACTACCTGGTGACCCCGGCGATCCTGGTCTGGCTGTTCCGCTCACGCACGGTGCGTTACCGCGCGGCCCGCGCCTGGCTGATGACGTCGACGTTCATCGGGCTGATCGGCTTCACCCTGATCCCCACGTGTCCGCCCCGCCTGCTCTCCCCCGGGTACGGCTTCGTCGACACGATGGCCCAGTACAGCTCGTACGGCTGGTGGGCCGGCGAGGCGAGCGCGCCGCGCGGACTCGGCGGCATCACCAACCAGTACGCGGCGCTGCCGAGCCTGCACGTCGGCTGGGCGCTGTGGTGCGGGGTGATCCTGTGGCGCTTCGGCGGCCGGCGCTGGACGAAGGTCGCGGCGGTGACGTACCCGCTGGTGACGACGGTCGTGGTGATGGGCACGGCGAACCACTACTTCCTCGACGCGGTCGCGGGCGCCGCCGTGATGGGCGTCGGGCTCCTGCTCACGCCGTACGTGCTGCGCGTCGCCAACCGGATCCGCGCGCATGTCCTGGCCCGGATCCCGGCACTCGCACCCGGCTCTGCCGCCGCTCCGGCCTCAGTTGTCAGTGACGGATGCCAGACTTCGACGGGTGAACGAATTCCATGGCAGCGCGAGTCACGGACCGGACCTGGTGCCGCCCCCGCGGACCCGGGCGACGGAGTCCCCGGATGGGAACTCTCCCGCGGCGGCGAGGCCGAGAGCGTGGGCAAGGCTCGCTGAGCTGCGCGGCCCTGGCGTCCCCGCCAAGGCCCTGGACGCGCGCGCCCTGGCCGCGCTCGCCGCGAACCCGGGCTGCAAGCGGCGCGCGGTCCTGGACGGCGCGGGGGTGAACAAGGCGACGCTCGCGAGCGCGCTGGGCTCCCCGTCGGTGTTCGGCCAGTCCCAGTTCGCCTTCGCGCGCGGCAACGCCTTCGAGGCCCGCGTCAAGGCGGACGGCGGCGCGGAGCTGCTGGCCCTGGTGCACCGCGCGCTGGACCCGGGCGCCGAAGCCCCGGAGGCGGGGCAGGTTCCGGACCTGGCGGCGGTCGGCCCGGAGGGTCGTGCCGCGCGTACGGCGCTCGCGCTGCGGGAGGCCACCGGCGCCGGCGGCTGGACGCTGCTCGACCATCCGATGCTCGCGCTGGACGTCGCCGGGGCGCCCGCGTTCCTGGAGCCGGACGCGGTCGTGGTGCACCCCGACGGCCGCTGGACGGTCGTGGAGATCAAGTCGTTCCCGATGCTGGACGGTTCCGCGGACCCGGCCAAGGTGGGCGCGGCGGCCCGCCAGGCCGCGGTGTACGTGCTCGCGCTCGAGGAGGTCGCAGGGCGCCTCGACCCGGCGCCGCGCGTGGGCCATCGGGTCCTGCTCGTCTGCCCCAAGGACTTCTCCAACCTGCCCACCGCGTCCGCCGTCGACGTGCGCAAGCAGCGTGCGGTGACGGCCCGGCAGCTGGCCCGGCTGACCCGCCTCGACGAGCTCGCCGAGGCCCTCCCCGAGGACACCTGCTTCGCACCCGACCTGCCTGTCGAACGCCTGACCGCGTCCGTGGAGTCCGTCCCGGCGAGCTACGCGCCGGAGTGCCTGTCCGCGTGCGAGCTGGCCTTCCACTGCCGGGCCCACTCCCGCGCGGCGGGCACGGTGACGACCCTCGGCCGCCCGGTCCGCGCGGAACTCGGCGCCCTGAACGCCGTCGACGACGTCCTGGCAGCGGCACACGGCCACTCGGGCGACCCGGAGGACCCTACGGTGACGGCACTCCGCAGGGCAGCCCACCTGCGCGCGGAGGCACTGGGCGGGACGGCCGCGAACCACTCGCCGCGGGGCGGCCCGGGGACCGACGAATCCGGAACGGCCGACCCGGGGACGACCGAGCCGGGGGCAGCCGGAACGGGGGCCGCTGGACCGGGAGCAGCCGCGCCGGGGGCGGCCGTTCCGGGGGCCGCCGGAACGGGAACGGCCGAACCAGGAGCCGGCGGAACGGGAGCGGCCGAGCCGGGGGCCGGCGGACCCGGAGCAGCCGGAACGGGCGCCGGCGGATCCGGAACTGCCGGAACGGAGGCGGCCGGACCGGGAACAGCCGAGCCAGGAGCCGGCGGAACGGGAGCAGCCGCGCCGGGGGCCGGCGGAGCGGGGACGGCCGAGTCGGGGGACGGCGGAGTGGGAGTGGCCCGACCGGAAGCCCAGACCGTCGGCGAGGAGCATCTGTGTCTCTGATTTCGACGCTGGCCCGGCTTGAGGCCGTGCAGAGTGGGCGGGCCCAGCTCGCCGCGACCGTCCGGCACCGGCATCTGTCCGAGCGGCCGCTGGTGTTCGTGCCGCTCACCACGGCCGGTGAGGCCGGTGCACCGCTGGGCGCGCTGGTCGGCACCGACCGGGACGCGCCGCGCCTGCTGGCCGTACCGCAGCCGCGCGACCGCGAGCTGAGGTTCGCGTTCCTGGCCGAACTGGCCGACGTGGTGCTGCCGTACATCGACACGTACGCCGAGTCGGTCGAGGCCGCCGAGCGCACCGAGACGGACCCGGAGACCGGCAAGCGGGTCAAGGTCGAGGTCGACCTGTGCGCCGACGCCCCGCAGCTGATCGTGCCGAGCCGCGCGGGCATCGAGTACGTCCGGCTGCTCGGCCGCTCCACCCGCTTCCGCCGTACGGCGGAGCAGGACCCGGAGGCGCCCTACCCGGCACCGCCGCGCGTGCCGCTGCTCGGGCGCTGGCTGACGCACTACGCGGAGCGGTCGCGGGTGCCGGGCGCCTCGCTGCTGCTCGCCATGACCGACGTGCTGTCGCGGCACTGGGCGACCGGCCAGTCCAGCCTGGAGGACCAGCACCTGGGTGCCCTGCTCGCGTGGATCGACCCGCCGCCCGGCACCTCGGGCGCGGCGGCGGCCCTGCGCGCGGAGCTCGCCCGGGACGGAAGCGGCCAGCTGCTGTGCCCGCCGGCCGGCCCGGCCACCGACCCGGCGTTCGACAACAAGCTCCTCGCCCCGGCCATCGAGCACTACGACCGCGCGCGTACCGCGTTCGCCGCCGCCGAGGACGGACTGGAGGCCGACGACCGGCTCGGTGCGCTCACCGCCGCCGAGCGGGAGGTCCTCGCGCTGGTCGAGAGCCGGACCCGGCCCACCTGGGACGCGGTGTGGCGGGGCCTGGACCTGCTGCGGGAGCGGCCCGAGGGCGCGCGGGTCGAGGAGCGCTGGACGCGCGACCGCTGGTCGTTCACCGGCCACCGCGACCGTGTCCTCGCGGGCGAGCCGCCGCAGCCGCGGCACGACGACGCGGTGACCGCCGCGAACAAACTCGCCACGCGCGAGCGCGAACAGGCCCGCCTGGAGGCGCAGGAGGCGCTGGACGACCCGCTGGTGATGGCGGGCCGGCGGCTCGCCGGGGAGGCGTTCGCCGGCGAGGTCACGGACGTCGTCATGGCGTACAGCGAGGGCAAGCGGCCGAGCCCGCGGCCCCTGGTCACCGTACGCACGGACGACCGGCCGCAGTTGGGCGAGCGGTCCAGGGTGTTCCGCTCGCTGGGCGGCAAACCGCAGGCGGCGGTGTTCGTGGAGTACGGGGCCGACGGCGGCTCCGGGGACGACGACGGCGGTCTGATCGTTGTGCGGATCGTGGACAAGATGGGGCGCGGCAAGGAGCCGGAGGAGGGGTCGGTGCCGGAGAAGGGCGACCGGGTCTGCTTCACGACGTTCGAGCACGAGCAGCGCGGCGGCGCCAAGCTGCCCGAACCCGACGACACGCCGTGGACGCACGGCGGCCCGCCCGGCGAGGACGCCGCCGCCCCCGCGGCCGACCCGGTCACCGAGGAGGACGTGCTGTGACGGCCACGGCCCAGCTGTCCCTGGACCCCGGCGCGGCGGCGGCGCGCGCCACCGACGCGATCCTCGACGACACCCTGCGCGGCGGCGAACGCGGTGTCGTCGTCGACTCCCCGCCGGGCGCCGGGAAGTCCACGCTCGTGGTGCGTGCCGCGCTGGAACTCGCCGACGCGGGACGCCCGCTGATGGTCGTCGCGCAGACCAACGCCCAGGTCGACGATCTCGTCCTGCGCCTCGCCGACCAGCGCGCCGACCTGCCGGTGGGCCGTCTGCACAGCAGTGACAGCGACGCCTACGACAAGGCGCTGGACGAGCTGCCGCACGTGCGTACGTCCGCGAAGGCGGGCGATCTCGCGGGCCTCCCGGTGGTCGTCTCCACGGCCGCCAAGTGGGCACACGTCAAGGTCGACGAGCCGTGGCGGCACGCGATCGTGGACGAGGCCTACCAGATGCGCTCGGACTCGCTGCTGGCCGTGGCCGGACTGTTCGAGCGGGCGCTGTTCGTGGGTGACCCGGGGCAGCTGGACCCGTTCGCGATCGTCGGCAGCGAGCAGTGGGCGGGGCTGTCGTACGACCCCTCCGCCTCGGCCGTGACGACGCTGCTCGCGCACAACCCGCGCCTCCCGCAGCACCGCCTGCCGGTGTCCTGGCGGCTCCCGGCGTCGGCGGCGCCCCTGGTCTCGGACGCGTTCTACCCGTTCACGCCGTTCCGCAGCGGCACGTCCTTCGAGGACCGCCGGCTGGCCTTCGCCGCCCCGTCGGACGGTTCCGGCCCGGACCGGGTGATCGACGAGGCCGCGACCGCCGGCTGGGGCCTGCTGGAACTCCCCGCCCGCCACACCCCGCGCACGGACCCGGAGGCGGTACGGGCGGTGGCGACGGTGGTACGGCGGTTGCTGGACCGGGGCGGCGCGGCGACGTCGGAGCGGTCGCCGGACCCGGTGCCGCTGACCGCCGGGCGGATCGCCGTCGGCACCGCGCACCGCGACCAGGCGGCGGCCGTCCGTGCGGCCCTTGCCGAGCTGGGCGTGACCGACGTGACCGTGGACACCGCGAACCGGCTCCAGGGGATGGAGTTCGACGTCACCGTCGTGCTCCACCCGCTCTCCGGCCGCCCCGACGCCACGGCGTTCCACCTGGAGACCGGCCGCCTGTGTGTACTGGCGTCCCGCCACCGGCACGCCTGCATCGTGGTCTGCCGCGCGGGCGTGGCCGACCTCCTCGACGACTACCCGTCGACGGAACCGGTCCAGCTGGGCACGCTGGTGAAATTTCCGGACGGGTGGGAGGCCAATCACGCGGTGCTGTCGCACTTGGCCCAGCACCGGGTGACCTGGCGACCATGACCGACCCGACCCCGAACCCACCGCCGGACGGAGTCCGGCACGCCGCCGGAGGCGGCCAATGGATGCAGCCCGGACGGGTGGGAGGCCAATCACGCGGTGCTGTC
>NZ_JBIVNC010000009.1:0-205816 GCF_044753385.1 Streptomyces sp. NPDC088387 | reverse complement strand
ACCGCCGGACGGAGTCCGGCACGCCGCCGGAGGCGGCCAATGGATGCAGCCCGGACGGGTGGGAGGCCAATCACGCGGTGCTGTCGCACTTGGCCCAGCACCGGGTGACTTGGCGACCATGACCGGCCCCACCTCAAGCCCACCGCCGGACGGCGAGGCGGGCACACGTGTGCCGTCCGTCGGCGCGAGTGGGCTCACATCTGCCCCCTTGCGCACACGCGAGACAATGGACGGTGGCCCGCGGTGTTCGAGCGCGGGTGCGCCACCGACCGTACGAGGAGGAACAGACATGGCGGAGCCCACGCCGCGTCGCAATGAACCGCGGCTACGCCCCGCGCCCCTGCTCTTCGAGCCGATGCAGGCGGCGGCCGACCCGGAGCACTTCTTCGACCTGGAGTCGATCGACGACCCGCGTGCGCTGCTGACGCGGGCGACCGAGCTGACCCAGGCGTTCCGGGCCGCGGCCGACCGTGCGGTCGAGTTCCAGGCGATGGCGGCGGCACAGCTCGCCGACCCGCGCCGGTTCGACCGGCTGACCCCGGCGGACATCGCCGAACAGGCCGAGTGGACCGAGGACTATGCGAAGAAGATGGTCGAGTTCGGCCGGGATCTGATGCGGGGTGTCGAGAGCGGCCGGGGACACGTGGACCCCGTCTGAGCCGGACACCGGCCCGCCTGGCATATGCCGGGCGGGCAAGGTACCTCCTCCCACCCCCTCCTGTCCCGGATTCCGGCAACCCACAGAGATCAACCGCTCACGCCGGGTACATCTGGTGGACATGAGCCGCACTCGGAACGAACCCCTCGCCCCGCCCCCGTTCGCCGACCCCGCCGACGTCTGCGGGGTCACCCCGGACGGCGCCGCCTGGCTCGCCTCCGCCCTGCCGTACCCGCGCAGCACCCTCGCCCTCTGGCGCGAGCGCCCGGACGCCCCCGTGGTGCTCCCCTGTGGCACCGCCTTCGACGTGGTGAGCGCCCCCGCGATCTTCGGCCGCCGGATGCTCGACCGGCTGTGGAACGAGGGGCCGGGTTCGGGCCCGGTCGCCGTGCTCCGCGGCCGCATGCTGCTGTTCGCCTTACCGGGCACCGCCCAGCGCCTGCCGTCGCTGCTGCACTGGGAGGAGTGGGGCGCCCGCGCGGAGGACACCGGGCCCGGCGGCGGCCGTACCGGAGGCATCCCGCCGCTGCTCTGCCACGGCACCGGCGACGCGGTCACCGTGCCCGCCCCGACCGGCGCGGACGCCGTCCCCGGCCCGTTCGACAACCGCTGGCTGGTCGCCCCCGACACCCGCCGCCCGTGGCTCCCGGGCCCGGAAATCCTGCTGTGGGCGGCGGTGCGGGCCGCCCGCTCCGCGGTGCGTATATCGATTTCTCGTCCCCAGGATCAGGATGCTAAGGTCTACGACGTCAGCAGGCGCCGCTAGCTCAGTTGGTTAGAGCAGCTGACTCTTAATCAGCGGGTCCGGGGTTCGAGTCCCTGGCGGCGCACGATGATGATGGCGGGTGGTCCTCGCGGAGACGCGAGGACCACCCGCCATCGTTGTTCTCGGCCCACCGGCGCGATCAGCCCACCGGCGTGATCCGTACCGTCCAGGCCCCCGTAGCCGTGCGGTCCTCCACCTCCACGCGGACGCCCTCGCCGGGGACCGTGAAGCTCTCGCCGACCTCCACCGGGGCGTCCGCGAGCGGTGGGTACACGGAGCTCTCCCAGCAGGCCGAGGTGCGCGGGTGGGCGTCGATCACCTGGACCGGGCCCGCGCCGGAGGCGGCGTCGCCGCGCACCCGGTAGACCAGCACCCCCTGCCGGCAGGCCGCGGCGTCGTTGCCGAGGGCGCCGCGGGCCTCGAAGGCGAGCGCGCTGTCCGGGCCGGTGCGGACCACCGCGAGCTTCGCGCCCCGGCCCGTGCCGAACGCCGGCGTCCCCGCCGCGCCCGTCACCGGCACGTCCGGACCCGCCGCCAGGGACTCCAGGGTGAGCCGGGTCGGGCCGCTGCCCGGCACACACGTCACCTGGTGGTCGTCCAGCCAGCCCAGCTTCCACTTGTGCCAGGCGAAGAGATCCGGGGCCAGTCCGAACTGGCTGCCCATCAGGTCCCAGTCGCCGACATACGTGTCCCAGTCGCCGCGGCCGTCGACGGGCCGGTGGTAGAGGTCGGGCAGATCGAAGACGTGCCCGGTCTCGTGGGCCAGCACCAGCCGGTCCGGCGGATGCTTCTCGAACACGGTGACGACCCGTCGGATGTCGGTGCCGTCGGCCGTCAGCGGGGTGTTGAGGTTGACCACCTTGGTGGCGTCGGAGTCCACACCGGGCGCGTCCGGGTCGGCGACGAAGTAGACGACGTCGTAGCGGGAGAAGTCGACCTGGCCGTCGGCCGCGGCCAGCGCGTCGCGCAGATAGGCCGCGCGGTGCACCGCGTTCCAGTCACGCTGTATGGCGTACGCGGTGGAGGGGCGCGGCATCCGGATCCACTGCGGCTGCGGGTGCGGGCGCAGCGCGAAGCGGCCGTAGGAGGAGCGGGCGAAGAACTCGGCGGTGGCCGGGAAGTGATCGGCGGTCAGGTCGGCCACGGTGGCCCGGGGCGCCGAGTCCGGGAAGGACAGGAAGACCATCACGGCGTCCAGCGAGCGGGTCGGCCGCGGATAGGCGGCGTTCCAGGTGTCGAGGCCCTCGGAGTGGTGGGCGTCGGTGCGGGTGAGGGCGCACGGGGAGGCGGTGAAGGGCTCGGCGATCGAGGGCGCGGTGATCAGGGACGTGGCGGCCAGGGCCGACATGATGGTGAACACGGCCGCGGTGCTGCGCAGTCGGGGGCGCGGAAACTGACGCGGCACAGATACCTCCGGATGCGGATCTTGGGACACCGCATCCAGACTGTGGGAATTTCATGTTGTATGCCCTGTTTGTCTGCACCGGACGAGTGAGGAGCCGCTCACGCAGACGGGATCGACACCCCCGAAATGTTCACGGTCCGTCACAATCGGTCGAGGGTTGTGGAAAGCGGCCCCCGCACGGGCAGAAACGATCTGTCAGGACAGTCAGGCGATCCGCGACACTGGATAGTGGCTGGAAGGGCCGGGGACCAACCTCTATGATCGGCACCCACTTTCCTGACACTTTCCTGCCCGGGACAGAGATCGAGCACATCGAGTGCACTGCGGGAGCGAGCGGTGAGCGGAACGTCCGAAGGGCCGACGCCCGCGGCAGACCTCATCCGGCCGGCCGTCACAGAGAGTGAGCCCGACGCGGCTCGTCGCACCGTCGACGACCCCGCGCGGCCCGACCGATCCAGCGCGGATCCCTACCGTTCGGCCTTCGCGTCGGCGCCGCTCGCGATGGCCGTCGTGGGCCGCGACGGTCTGGTGCTCAGCGCCAACGACATGTTCGGCGAGCTGCTCGGCAGCGCGCCGGACCGGCTGGCCGGCAGGGTCGCCGCCGATCTGATGGACCTGACCTCCGACGCCCGCACCTGGCACGCCTACCGCGAGGTGCTGCGCGGCCGGCAGGCCAGACTGCGCTGCACCCGCCGGCTCAAGCACCCCGGCGACGGCCACGCGGTGTGGGTGCAGGTCACCGTGGCGCCGCTGCCCGAGGACCCGCGGGCGGTGCTGCTCTCGGCCGGCGACATCAGCGCCCACCGTGAACTCCAGGCCCGGCTGCGCCACTTGCAGATGCACGACCCGGTGACCCGGCTGCCCAACCGCGCGCTGTTCTTCGAGCGGCTCACGGCCGCGCTGGAGGCCGAGCCGGAGGTGACCGGCGGCACCGGCCGGATCGGGCTCTGCTACCTGGACCTGGACGGCTTCAAGGCCATCAACGACACCCTCGGCCACCGGGTCGGCGACCGGCTGCTCGCGGCCGTCGCCGAGCGGCTCACCCGCTGCGCGGACGAGGCCGGTCACCAGCGGGCCAGCGAGCCGCTGGTGGCGCGGCTCGGCGGCGACGAGTTCGCGCTGCTCGTCGAGGACTCCACCGGCACCGAACAGCTCGCCGACCTCGCGGAGTCGGTGCTCACGGCCCTTCAGGCGCCCTTCGACATCTCCGGGCGGCGGCTGTCCGTCTCGGCGTCGATCGGGGTCGTGGAGCGGCTCGCGACGGGCACCTCGGCGACCGGTCTGATGCAGGCCGCCGACACCACGCTGTACTGGGCGAAGGCGGACGGCAAGGACCGCTGGACGCTCTTCGACCCGGAGCGCAACGCACACCGGGTGACCCGTCAGGCGCTCTCCTCCACGCTGCGTCCCGCGATCGAGCGGGGTGAGTTCGTGCTGGAGTACCAGCCGCTGGTCGGTATGGCCGACGGCCGGCTCAGCGGGGTGGAGGCGCTGGTGCGCTGGAACCACCCGCAGTTCGGCATGCTGACGCCGAATCGGTTCATCACACTGGCCGAGGAGGACGGCGCGATCGTGCCGCTCGGCCGGTGGGTGCTCGCCACCGCGTGCCGCCAGGCGCGGCGCTGGCAGTTGGACCACCCGGGCGAGGACCCGATCTTCGTCAGCGTCAACGTGGCGGTGCGCCAGGTCTGGGACTCCGACCTCGTCGCCGACGTGGCCCGGATCCTCGCCGAGACCGGTCTCGCGCCGCATCTGCTCCAGCTGGAGCTGACCGAGTCCGCGGTGATGGGCTCGTCCGGCCGGCCGCTCCAGGCCCTCCAGGCGCTCAGCGACATGGGCGTACGCATCGCCATCGACGACTTCGGCACCGGCTACTCGAACCTCGCGTATCTGAGCCGGCTGCCGGTGTCGGTGCTGAAGCTGGACGGGTCGTTCGTACGGGGCTTCCAGTACGACGAGCGGGAAGCGGGCGCCGCCGGGACCAACCCCGCCGACGAGGTCGTCGTCGAGGCGATGATCCAGCTCGCCCACCGGCTCGGGCTGACCGTGACCGCCGAGTGCGTGGAGACGTCCGCGCAGGCCGGGCGGTTGCGGCGGATCGGGTGCGACACCGGTCAGGGGTGGCTGTACTCACGGCCGGTGCCGCCGGATCGTATCTCCGAGTTGCTGGCCTGTCCGACGGGTCAGGCGGTCGGCAAACCGTAGGCGTCCGCGATGAGTTCGTAGGAACGCACGCGTACGTCGCCGCTGTGGGCGTTGGCGGTGAGCATCAGCTCGTCGGCGCCGGTGCGCTTCTGGAGGTCGTCGAGGCCGGTGACGACCTCGTCGGGGGTGCCGTGGATGACGTTGGCGTTCCAGGAGTCGATGAAGTCGCGCTCCATCGGGCTGAACTCGTACGCCTCCGCCTCCTCCGGCGTGGGGACGAGGCCGGGGCGGCCGGTGCGCAGCCGGACCATGTTCAGGGCGGCGGCCAGGACCTGGCGGCGGGCCTCGGCCGGGTCCTCGGTGGCGAGCGCGGAGACGCCGATGAGGGCGTAGGGCTCGTCGAGGAGCGCGGACGGCTTGAAGGACTCGCGGTAGAGGTCCAGGGCCGGGATGGTGTTCCGTGCGGAGAAGTGGTGGGCGAAGGCGAACGGCAGGCCCAGCATGCCCGCGAGGCGGGCGCTGAAGCCGGAGGAGCCGAGCAGCCAGACCGGCGGGCGGTGCGGGGACTGGACGCCGCCGGGGGAGGTCGCCTGGATCGGGCCGGGGACCGCGTGGATGCGGTGGTAGGGGTGGCCGTCGGGGAAGTCGTCGTCCAGGAAGCGGATCAGCTCCGCGAGCTGCTGGGGGAAGTCGTCGGCGCCCTCGTTGAGGGTGTCGGTGCGGCGCAGGGCGGCGGCGGTGGCGCCGTCGGTGCCGGGGGCTCGGCCCAGGCCGAGGTCCACGCGGTTCGGCGCCAGGGCCTCCAGCGTGCCGAACTGCTCCGCGATGACCAGGGGGGCGTGGTTGGGGAGCATGACGCCGCCCGAGCCCAGGCGGATCCGGGTGGTGTGGGCGGCGAGGTGGGCGAGGATCACCGCCGGGGAGGTGGAGGCGACGCCGGGCATGGAGTGGTGCTCGGCCACCCAGTAGCGGTGGAATCCTCGGGTCTCCGCGAGGCGGGAGAGGGTGACGCTGGTCGCCAGGGCGTCCGTGGCGGTCTTTCCCGCGCCTACTGTGACCAGGTCCAGGACGGAGAGGGGGGTGGGTGCGGTGCCCTGCGCTTTGCCCCGGATCTCGTCTTCCGCCACGGGGTGCCTCCTGTTAGTACCGGCTACTTTCACGTACCCGCCGTTAACAGGAGACAGTCCCCGCTTATTCCCTATGGCACGTGCGGGCCCGGCGGGGGCTGATCGCGCAGTTCCCCGCGCCCCTGAAAGCAAAGCCTGCCGCCGCCGCGGGCAGGCGTGCCGCTGGGGCGGCACGGGTGGGCGCGGCGGCACCCCGTCGCGCCGGGTTGCGCGACGCCCCGCGCGCCAGCCCCCACGCCGGGTGGTGTTGTCGGGTGCGGCGCCGTCGTGGCCGTTCGCGCAGTTCCCCGCGCCCCTGAAAGCAAAGCCTGCCGCCGCCGCGGGCAGGCGTGCCGCTGGGCGGCACGGGTGGGCGCGGCGGCACCCCGTCGCGCCGGGTTGCGCGACGCCCCGCGGTCCAGCCCCCACGCCGGGTGGTGTTGTCGGGTGCGGCGCCGTCGTGGTCGTTCGCGCAGTTCCCCGCGCCCCTGGGGGGGACGGTTGTCGTGACAGTGCGGCGTCGTCGTGGCGTGTCGCGCAGTTCCCCGCGGCCCTGGGGGGCGGTTACGCCTGGATGATGGGTTGCCTGGTGAAGAGGTGGCCGAGGTCTGGGGTGTTCACGCGGCGGGAGGTCAGGCGTAGGGCTTCCCAGACGGTTACCTGGTTGGCGGTGAGGACCGGCTTGCCGAGTTCCTTTTCCAGGAGGGGGATGTGGGCCGCCGTGTGGAGGGCCGTGTCCGGGAGGAGGACCGCCTCCGCGTCCGGGGTGTCCGCCGCGCGGGCCAGCGCGAGCACCTCGCCCTCGCCCCACGTGCCGACCTCGGCCGCCGTGATGATTCCGGCGTTCTTGACCGCGGTGACCGTCACACCTCCCTCGTCCAGGAAATTCGCGAAGAGGGTCGCCACGTCTTCCGGGTAGGTCGCTCCGACCGCGACCCGGGTCAGGCCCAGCTCCTGCGCCGCGTGCACAAACGCGAAGGACGTCGACGACGCCGGCATCCCGGCCGCGCGGGCCAGCCCGCCCACCTGGTCGTGGGCGCCCTGCCAGCCGTAGACGAAACTGCCGCTCGTGCAGGCCCAGACGACGGCCTCGGCGCCGGTGAGCCGGAGTTCTTCGACGCCGGCGGTGAGGCGTTCGGGCGCGCCCATGCGCAGCAGCGCGTCCACCCGGTGGGCGTCCTCGCCGATGTCGGTGTGCACCACGTCGAGTCGGATGTCACTGCCCAGCAGCTGCTCGATGCGGGGATAGTCGTCCTCGGCGGAGTGGCCCGGGTAGAGGAATCCGAGTGAAGTCATGTCCAGCCTTCCTGCTGCTCTTCGGGCAGTACGGGGGGCCACGCACGGGCGCTCTCGTCGAGCAGCGCCTGATACGGCCCCACTGCCCGGGTACCCAGCCGACGCAGTGCACCCCACATCGTCACCTGGTTGGCAGAGACCACGGGGATCCGCAGCTCGGCCTCCAGCTGCGGGATGACGTCGTACGTCGGCAGGTTCGTGCAGGACAGGAAGAGCGCGTCGGACTCGCCCGGCCGTACCGCCCGGCGGGCCATGTCGACGACGTCCCGGTACGGCACCTTCCAGATGTGCCGGGTCAGACCCATGAAGGCGCAGCCCGTGACCGTGATGCCGGCCTCGGCCAGATACCGCTCCAGCGCCCGGGTCACCGACCCGGTGTACGGCGTGACCAGCGCGGGACGGCGTACGCCCAGCTCGCGCAGGGCGTCCAGGAGCGCCCCCGACGTGGTGATCGACGGCACCTCCCCGGCCAGGGTCATCGCCGCGCACATCGCGCTCTCGCCGGCCATGCCGTCGACGAAACTGCCCGAGGTGCAGGCGTACGCGACGACCTCGGGCGCGACGGCGTTGAGTGTGCGCACGGCGTCGCCGAGTGTCTCGTGCTCGCTGACCAGTCGTGCCAGGTCGAGGCTGACCTCGACCGGCACGAAGGGTGTTCGGGTCAGATGCAGCGAGACGTCGTCCGGCACCCATCGCCACAGCTCGCGATCGAGTGCGAAGTCAAAAGGGGCGACCACTCCGACACCGCGCTGGGCGCGGGGGCCGCCGAGGAAGGTGACATCCATCAAATCGACACCGGCCTCACGTGAGGGCGAGGGTGCGGACCCAGGAACAGTGCCCGTGTTGACGAAGGTAGGTTCGGGTGCGAGCGTGGTCAATCCGCCCATGTAACCCCCCGGTAAATCCCGGAGGAAACCGGCTTGTCGATGACTCCCGCCACGCCCCTTCCGACCCTGCTCGTCCTGGACGCCGACCCGCCGCCCCGGCTCGGGCGGCTCACCGGGAAGGCACGGATCGTGCACACCGACGCGGACGGGCTCGCCGAGCGGCTGCCGGCCGCGGACGCCCTGCTGGTCTGGGACTTCACCTCGCACGCGGTCCGTGCGGCGTGGCCCGGAACGGGTCCGAGACCGCGCTGGGTGCACACGGCGAGCGCCGGCGTGGACCATCTGATGTGTCCCGAACTCGCCGCCTCCGACACGGTGGTGACCAACGCGCGCGGCATCTTCGACGAGCCGATCGCCGAGTACGTCACCGCCCTGGTCCTCGCGGCGGCGAAGGACCTGCCGCGCACGCTCGACCTCCAGCGGGAGCGGACCTGGCGGCACCGGGAGACCCGGCGGGTGGCCGGTACGCGTGCGGTCGTGGTCGGTTCGGGCCCGATCGGGCGGGCGATCGTCCGGATGCTGAAGGCGGTCGGGGTGACCACCGCGCTGGTCGGGCGCGCGGCGCGCTCCGGTGTGCACGGCCCGGAGGACCTGGACCGGCTGATGGCCCGCGCGGACTGGGTGATCGCGGCGGCCCCGCTCACCGACGACACACACGGCATGTTCGACACCCGCCGGTTCGGTGTGATGCAGCCGTCGGCGTGGTTCGTGAACGTCGGCCGCGGGCAGTTGGTCGTGGAGGAGGATCTCGCGGAGGCGCTGCGCAGACGCTGGATCGCCGGTGCCGCGCTGGACGTCTTCGCGCGGGAGCCGCTCGGCGAGGACAGCCCGCTGTGGGGGGTTCCGGGTCTGATCGTGTCCCCGCACATGAGCGGTGACACGGTGGGCTGGCGGGACGAACTCGCGGTCCAGTTCGTGGACTTGTACGAAGGCTGGGCGGCCGGCCGGCCGCTCGCCAACGTGGTCGACAAGAAGCGCGGGTACGTCCCCGGCCACTGAGTCTCCCGGGAGGGCGCATGGAACTCACCGAGCTGACCGCCGTACGACTCGTGGACGGGTACCGCAAGGGGGAGTTCGACCCGGTGGACGCGGTCCGGGCGACGCTCGCGCGGGCCGAGGAGATCCAGCCGGCCGTCAACGCGTTTGTGCGGCTGCTGCCGGACGAGGCGCTGGAGGGGGCGCGGGAGTCGGCCGCCCGGTGGCAGCGCGGGGAGCCGATCGGGCCGCTGGACGGTGTCCCGGTGACCGTCAAGGACATCCTGCTGCTGCGCGGGCATCCGACCCTGCGCGGCTCCAAGGCCGTTGATCCGGAGGGCAATTGGGACGCGGACGCGCCTTCGGTGGCGCGGCTGCGGGAGGCCGGGGCGGTGTTCCTCGGCAAGACGACCACACCGGAGTTCGGCTGGAAGGGCGTCACCGACTCGCCGCTGTCCGGGGTGACCCGCAATCCGCGCGATCCGGCCCGTACCGCGGGTGGTTCCAGCGGGGGCAGCGCGGCGGCGGTGGCGCTCGGCGCGGGGCCGCTGTCGCTGGGCACGGACGGCGGCGGCAGTGTGCGTATCCCGGCCTCGTTCTGCGGGATCTTCGGGCTGAAGCCGACGTACGGGCGGGTGCCGCTGTATCCGGCGAGCGCGTTCGGCACGCTCGCGCATGTCGGTCCGATGACCCGGGACGCGGCGGACGCGGCGCTGATGCTGGATGTGATCGGCGTTCCGGACGCCCGGGACTGGTCGGCGCTGGGCCCGGCCGGGCTGTCGTACTCGGACGCGCTCGGCTCGGGGGTGCGGGGGCTGCGGATCGCCTACTCGCCGACCCTGGGCGGGCAGGTGGCGGTACGTCCGGACGTGGCGGCGGCGGTGCGGGACGCGGTGCAGCGGCTGGCGGGGCTGGGCGCGTACGTCGAGGAGACCGACCCCGACGTGGCCGATCCGGTGGAGGCCTTCCACACGCTGTGGTTCAGCGGGGTGTCCCGGGTGACCCAGCACTTCGGGACCCGGCAGCGGGAGGTCCTGGACCCGGGGCTGCGCGAGATCCGGGCCCGCGGCAACCGGTACAGCGCGCTGGACTATCTCGCGGCGGTGGACGTACGGATGGAACTGGGCCGCCGGATGGGCCTGTTCCACGACACCTACGACCTGCTGGTGACGCCGACGCTGCCGATCACCGCGTTCGAGGCGGGGGTCGAGGTGCCGATGGGGTCGGGTCTGCGGCACTGGACCGGGTGGACGCCGTTCACCTACCCGTTCAACCTGACCCAGCAGCCGGCGGCGAGTGTGCCGGTCGGCACGGACGGCGCCGGGCTGCCGGTGGGCCTTCAGATCGTGGCGGCCCGGCACCGGGACGACCTGGTGCTGCGGGCGGCGCACGCGCTGTACGAGTCGGGGGGCGCGGGGAGTTGAGCCCGGTGCCCGGAGCGGGCGGGCTCAGGCGCGGCTGAAGCGCAGGGTCTCCCCCGCCGCGCCCGTCCGCCACAGGTCCGTGCAGGCCGCGGCCATCTCGTCGAGGCCCTCGGTGATCGCGCCCCAGACGGTGCCGGGGACCCAGCCGACGTCCGCGTTGAGCAGCAGGTTGTTGCGTTCGTAGAACAGGGCGAGGTCCACCACGGTGGTGGCGGGGACCTCACGGTCGTAGCCGTAGGACCTGGCGCCCAGTTCGGTGCCGGCGAAGGAGAAGTAGCAGAGGTCGCCGGGGATCGGGGTGACCGTGGGGTTCTCCAGCGGGGGTTCGGTCGCGGCGAAGGGTTCGAAGAGGGCGTAGATCTCGTTTCGGGCGTATTTGGCGTGGTACACGTCGCCGCCGAGCGGGAGTGCCTGCCAGACGGCCTCGCACGTGACCGGCGCGCGGTCGTCGAGGAGCCGGGCGGTGCAGGTGACGCCGCGTTTCACGAGGGCGATTTCGACATAGCGATCGGCCATGTCCGGTCGTCTTTCCGCGCCGTACTCCCTTCACACCTGCGCGACCGCGAACGGTTCCGGACGGCAACGGGAAGGTCTCCCTCCGGTCACCGTTCCATCACATCGTCGCGCTTCGTGGCATAGCCCGGGGCCATCGGGCAGGCGAGCCAACTGGCCGCGACCGGTAGGCAGGCACGACTTCTGGAGGCACGTCCATGACCGAGTTCCCGCATCTCTCCCGCCGGGGTTTCCTCACGAGAACGGCGGCCGTCGGTGGCGCGCTCACGGTTCCCGGCCTGCTCGCCGCGTGCAGCAAGACCGACGCGGGCAGCGCCGCCGCCGGCCTGGACAAGCTGAAGGAGCAGGGCTACGTACGGGTCGCGTACGCGAACGAGGCGCCGTACGGCTACGAGGAGAACGACCAGCTCAAGGGTGAGGCCCCGACCCTGCACCGGGAGATCTTCAAGGCGCTCGGCGTCGACGAACTGCGCCCGACCTTCTCCGAGTGGGACGGGCTGATACCCGGGTTGCAGGCCGGCAAGTACGACGTGATCAGCGCCGGCATGGCGATCATCCCGGAGCGCTGCGAGAAGGCGCTGTTCTCCGAGCCGGAGTTCATCTCGCCGACCGCGCTGATGGTGAAGCAGGGCAACCCGAAGCAGCTGACCGACCTGGCCTCGGCGAAGGAGGCGGGCGCGGTGATCGGTGTGATGTCGGGCGCGGTGGAGAAGAGCTACGCGACCGGCGCCGGGATCTCCGACGGTGACATCAAGACGCTCCAGAAGCCGCAGGACGGCGCCGACGCGGTCAAGGGAGGCCGGATCGACGCGTTCCTGCTGACCGGTATCTCGCTGAACTGGCTCGCGAAGAACAACAGCGGCCTGGAGGTCACCGACTCCTTCGTGCCGGAGCTGGACGGTGTCAAGCAGTACAGCCCCGGCGGCGCGGTGTTCCGGCAGGGCAGCGAGGAGCTGCGGGACGCCTTCAACCGTGAGCTGAAGAAGATCACTTCGGATCCGACGAGGTATGTGCAGCTGATCGGCGAGTACGGGTTCGGCAAGGACACCATTCCGCCGGCGAACCTGAAGACCGCCGATCTGTGCAGGGCCTGACGGGGACCCGCGCACATGGGTGACTTCCTCACGTACTTCTTCGACCATCTGCCCGACGTGTGGTCGGGCCTGGGTGTGACGGTCGCGGCCACACTCCTCGGCTCCGCCCTCGCGCTGGCCCTGTCGTTCGTCTTCGGCTTCATGGCCAACGCCCGCCTCGCGGTGGCGCGCGGCACGTCCCGGGTGATCGTGGAGTTCTTCCGCGGCACCTCGCTGTACGTGCAGTTGTTCTGGCTGTACTACGCCTTCCCGATCCTCGTCGGCTACGAGATGTCGCCGCTGGTCTGCGGGGTCGTCGCGTTCGGCATCAACTACGGGGCGTACGGCTCCGAGGTGGTGCGCGGCGCGCTGAACGCCGTACCGAAGGCGCAGTGGGAGGCGGCCGTCGCGCTCAACATGACACCGGCGCAGCGGATGCGCCGGGTGATCCTGCCGCAGGCGTGGCCGCAGATGATCCCGCCGTTCAACAATCTGCTGATCCAGCTGCTGAAGTGCACACCGCTGCTGTGGCTGATCTCGGCGGCCGATCTGACGACGGTGGTGCAGCAGATGCGTGACCGCACGGGTGAGTCGACGGCCGCGTATCTGACCCTGCTGGTCATCTACTTCGTCCTCGCCTACGCGCTGACCCTGCTGATGAACGCGCTGGAGCGGCACGCCAAGGCGAGGATCGGCGGCCGGCCGGAGCGGCGTTCGCTGCTGCGGCCGCCCGGCGCCGAGGGCGTGGCGAAGGCCGGCGTCCCGACGGGAGGTGCGCGGTGAACTACGACTGGGACTGGGACGCCGTACGGGAGTCGCTGCCGCTGCTGTGGGACGGGTTCCGGACCACACTGCTCGCGACCGTGCTCGGCATGCTGGTGGCGGCGGTGCTCGGCCTTGCGGTGGCGATCGCGGGACGGGCGCCGACCCGGTGGGTGACCGTGCCGGTCCGGGCCGTCACCGAGTTCGTGCGCTCCACCCCGCTGCTGGTCCAACTGGTTGGCGCGTACGCCGTGTTCAACACGGTCGAGCCGCTGACCATCGGCATCGTCGTGCTCGGCATCCACTACGCCTCCTATCTGTCGGAGGTCTACCGGGCGGGCATCGACGGGGTGCCGAAGGGCCAGTGGGAGGCCTGCCGGGCGCTTTCGATGTCCCCGAGGCGGACCTGGCAGGCGGTGATCCTGCCGCAGGCGGTGCGCAACGTGCTGCCCGCGCTGGGCAACTACGCGATCTCCATGTTCAAGGAGACCCCCTTCCTGGCCGTCATCACGGTCACCGAGATGGTCGCCGAGGCACGGCAGTACGGGGCATACAACTTCGCCTACGTCGAGGCCTTCACCCTCGCCGGTCTGATCTTCCTGCTCGCGAGCTATCCGACCTCGCTGCTGATGAGAAAGCTGGAGAAGCGCCTTGGCCACTGACCCCCTGCCCCTGCACAAGACGGATCCCGCACAGCCGCCGGCGGACACCCCGGCGGGCCCCCTGGTCGCGTTCGACCAGGTGGTCAAGCGGTACGGCGACCATGTGGTCCTGGACCACCTGGACTTCACGGTCGAGCGCGGCCAGCACGTGACGCTGATCGGGCCGAGCGGCTCCGGCAAGACCACGATCCTGCGGCTGCTGATGACGCTGGAGCAGGTCAGCTCCGGCACCATCACGGTGGACGGCACCCCGCTGTCCCACATGCGGGGCCAGGACGGCACGCTGAAGCCGGCGAGCGAGAAGTACCAGCGGGACATCCGCAAGCGGATCGGGATGGTGTTCCAGCAGTTCAACCTGTTCCCCAACATGAACGTGCTCCAGAACATCACCGAGGCGCCCGTCAACGTGCTCGGTATGGAACGCGCCGCGGCCGAGGAGCGCGGGAAGGAACTGCTGGAGCTGGTCGGCCTGAGCGACAAGGTCACCGCGCATCCGACCCAGCTCTCCGGCGGCCAGCAGCAGCGGGTGGCGATCGCCCGCGCGCTGGCCATGCGCCCCGAGATCCTGCTCCTTGACGAGGTCACCTCGGCGCTGGACCCGGAGCTGGTGGCCGGTGTGCTCGACGTGCTCAGGGACATCGCCCGCACCACGGACATCACGATGCTGTGTGTGACCCATGAGATGAATTTCGCCAGGGACGTCTCAGACCGCGTACTGATGTTCGATGCCGGTCGGGTGATCGAGTCCGGCACTCCGGACAAGATCTTCGGCGCGCCGGAGCACGAACGGACGCGGGAGTTCCTCGGCGCCGTTCTGTGACGGCACGCTGACCGTGAGCAGCGGTGAGCCCGGTCCGCGCCGGGCGCGGACCGGGGCGCGAACACGCCGGATCGATCACGGAAGCCGCCCCTGAATCATGCTCACGACATATGCCATCTGCCCTTTCCCCCAGCTGAGAAGGGTGCAATCTCGCCAACACCCTCTCGCCGGGAGCTACTTGCCGGTTATCGTGGAACGGATCCGTTGCCAGGATCTACGGGCCAGTAGCGACCGGGGGACACCGTGGCGCTGACGCACGAGCCGACCGCGCCGTACCACTCCGCCCAGGACGCGCTGCGCGTTCTGGAGACCGTGGCACGGCACTCCGCCGGCGTGACCGACGTCGAGCTGGCCCGCCAGACCGGGCTCGGCACGGACCGGCTGACCGGGCTGCTGCGGATGCTGCGCCGCGAGGGCTACGTCGAGCAGTTCGCCGACGGGGCGTATGTCGCCGGGGCCGCCCTCGCCCGCCTCGGCTCCGCCCAGGAGCGGGAACGGGCACTGCGGGACCAGCTTCAGCGCACGCTGGACCGGCTGCGGGACTCGGTCGGCGCGGCGGTGTACATGAGCCGGTACGTCGACGGTGAGGTCAAGGTCACCCAGTACGCGGAGAGTGCGGCGACGCCCGCGGTGAACGAGTGGGTGGACTTCCGTTACTCCGCGCATGCGACGGCGGTCGGCAAGAGTCTGCTCGGTCAGCTCGACCACAACGGGCGGCGTGATCATCTCTCGCGGCACAAGATGGCGCGGCTCACGTCGCGGACGATCACCAGCGACAAGTTGCTGCTGTCGCGGCTGGAGGCGCAGGCGCCGACTGCGCCGGTGCTCGACCTTCAGGAATACGCGATCGGCACGGTGTGCGCGGCGGTACCCATCACGGCGGGTGCCTCCGTGGGCTGCCTCGCCCTCTCCCTGCCGATCGAACATGCGCACCGCCTCCGAGAAGCAGCCGAAACCCTAAACCGAAACGCAACCCCCCTCCTCCTCTCCCTCACCATCTGAGTCCCCGGAAATCGGCCCACCCCGCCCCCACCGGCCCGCACCGTCACGACAGCCGTCACCCCCCCCAGGGGCGCGGGGAACTGCGCGACCAGCCACGACGTCGCCGCACCGTCAAGACAACCGTCACCCCCCAGGGGGCGCGGGGAACTGCGCGAACGGCCACGACGGCGCCGCACCCGACAACACCACCCGGCGTGAGGGCTGGACCGCGGGGCGTTGCGCAACCCGGCGCGACGGGGTGCCGCCGCGCCCACCCGTGCCGCCCCAGCGGCACAACTGCCCGCGGCTACGCGAGGACGGCTGCCCGCGGCGGCGGTGGGTGAGCGGGAACCGCCTCCGGTGGGCACCGCCCCAGCGGCACAGCTGCCCGCGGCTTCGCGGGTGCGGGTATGCGGTCAGGAGCATCGCTCTGGAGCAGGTAGTATTTTCTCGTCGCCAGCCGCGGAGGACCAGATACGCGGTCGGCAGACATCCCGCGCCGCTAGCTCAGTTGGTTAGAGCAGCTGACTCTTAATCAGCGGGTCCGGGGTTCGAGTCCCTGGCGGCGCACATCCGAGGGGCCTCTCGTGGGAGCGAGAGGCCCCTCGACGTCTTCCCTGGTCAACCGGCGATACGCCGTCCCGCCGACCGGTCGCCACCACACGGGATCCCCGCACTCCACCCCCTCCTCCCGAAGCGCGCCCCGCCGGATCTTGTTCGTCGCGGTCACCGGCATCCGCTCCACCACCCGCACGAACCGCGGCGCCATCTTCGTCCCCAGATCCGCCTGCGCCGCGAGAAACCGCGCGAAGCCCGCCGGCTCGAACTCCCCGGCGATCGTCGCCATGACCTGGTCCCCGGTGACCGGATCCGGCACGGCGTACACGGCGACGGCCACAGCACCCTCGTAGCGGGCGAGGATGTTCTCGATCATCGCGGCGGACAGATTCTCGCTGTCGACCCGCAGCCGGTCGTCCGCGCGTCCGGCGAAGTAGAGGTAGCCGTCAGAGTCGCGGTAGAAGAGGTCGCCCGTCCAGTAGCCGTCGGCCCGGCGCCGCTCGGCCTCCGCCTCGGGGTTGCGCCAGTACCCCTCGAAGGGGTTCGGCCCGGTGTTGACCAGCTCGCCTATCGCCTCGTCGCCGTTGGTCAGCCGGCCGGACGCGTCCAGCACGGCGGGCGCGCACTCCCGCCGCGTCCGCGGGTCGAGGACCACGAGCCCCGGCGTCGCGGGCCCGACCGCGCCGGCCGGCGTCCCCGGCGTCCACTGCACGGCGGCCCCGCCCTCCGACGACCCGTACCCCTCCACGAGCCGCACCCCGAACCGCCGCTCGAAGGCCGCCGCGTCCACCGCACCGGCCTCGGTGCCGAAGCCCATCCGCAGCGGGTTGTCCCGGTCGTCGGGCCGCTCCTCGGTGGCGAGGACGTACTGCACGGCCCGCCCGACATACGTGAAGTACGTCGCCCGGTACCGCCGTACGTCCGTCAGGAACCCCGACGCCGAGAACCGCCGCCGCAGCGCCACCCCCGCACCGGCCGCGAGCGCGGGCGCCCAGTCGGCGATCACCGCGTTGCCGTGGAACATCGGCATACAGACGTAGTGCACGTCGTCGGGGCGCACCCCGAAGTGACCGACGAGCGAGTCACCGGCGGCGGCGAGCCGGCCCTGGGTGCAGATGGCCGCCTTGGGGGCGCCGGTCGAGCCGGACGTGAAGTAGAGGAGGAGACGGTCGCCGGGGGTGGCGCGGGAGGGGTCGGGGCGGGCGCCGGCGTAGGGCGCGAGCAGGGCGTCGTAGGCCTCGGTCCCGGTGACCAGCACCCGGACGCCCGGCAGGTCGAGGCCGGCGAGGAGCGGCAGATGGGCCGCCTCGGTGACCAGGACCCGGCACTCGGTGTGCAGGATGTCGCGGGCGAGTTCGGGGCCGCGGCGGGTGGGGTTGATGCCGGCGACGGCCGCGCCGGCGAGCGCGGCACCGGCCAGCCACAGCGGGTATTCGGGGGTGTTGTCGAGCAGCACACCGAGGTGCGGCTCGGCACCGGCCGGCAGCAGGTCGGCGAGGAGCGCGGCGCGCGCGGCGGCCCCGGCGGCGACCTCATGGTGGGTGAGTGTCCGGTCCTCGCACCACAGGCCGGGACGGCGGTCGCCCCAGCGCGCCGCGACCAGTTCGGCGACCGTGCGTGCCCTGGATTCCATGGGAGCGCACGGTAGTTGACGCTCCGTCAGATGTGGAGAGACAGCACCGTGGGAGTTGCTGGGAGTTGCGCAGATGCGTCGGCACCGGAGTGACCGGTGCCGACGCACGGGGTTGCTACGCGGGTTCCGCTCAGAAGTTGACGTCCGAGCACGCGTAGAACGCGTTGGACGTGTCCGCGATGGTCCAGACCGCCACGATGACGTGGCGACCGCTCAGCCCGGACGGGATGGTGCCCGAGTGGGAGAGCGAGGACGGCGGACGCTGGTTGTTGTAGGGGACGGTGAGGAACGGGGTCAGGTTCAGGTCCGCGCGGGTCAGGTTGCGGTTCTGGTTCCAGCCCTGCCTGGTGATGTAGTACTTGAAGTCCGTGGTGGAGTGACTCGCGGTGAACTGCCAGCGGAACGAGTAGCTCTGACCACCGCGCACACTCGTCGCGGGCCAGGTGCCCCCGGACGGTGTCCTCGGCGAGCTGAGCTGGGCGAACTGCCCCAGCCCGGCGTTGCAGATCGATCCGTCGGCGGGTCCGCCGCCCGGGAAGCCCTTCGGTCCCTCGACGCTCTGCGGCTCCCACTGGATGTTGCCGCAGTTGGTCACGGTCCCGTTCTGACAGAGCTTCTGCCGGCTGACGGGCAGATCGGTGTAGCCGTGGCCGGTGGCGCCACCGGAGGAGAGCACGATGGCTCCGGTGGTCGCCATTCCGACCGCGGCGGCGTACAGCTTGGTCCTCTTGCGCATACGGCCGCTCCTGGAAAGCGTGGGGGAAGATCACTGAGCCGTGCAGGTCTAGACCAAGCCTCAATGTATTGCCGTGAGTTGAACATGTCCATACCAATCTCAGAACCTGCGGCGCGTAGAGCGCACACGTGTCAGCGGAGCCCCACGCGCCCCGCCGGACACTCCCGTCACACGCTCAGTGGGCCGTGTCGCCGGTCCGGCCCGAGCAGAACGCCACCGTCAAGTCCCGTACCAGCACCTTGCGTTCGTAGTCGTCCAGCTCGACCAGGCCGCGCATGGTCAGCCGGGTCACCGTGTCCTCGACCGAGTCGACCACCGAGCTGAGCATCGACGAGCGCTGCTGCGCGTCCAGCGCGGCGATCCGGCGGCGGTGCATCGCGGCGGCGACCTCCGGCGCGTACTCGATCCGCACCGGCTGCACCGAGAACACCTCCAGGCCCACCGCCGCCGCGTCCGCCGACACCAGCCGGGTCAGGGTCTCCCCCGCCGCCGACACCGAGCCGCGCGCGCCGCCCGGCAGTTCGACCGGGACCCGGGCCAGCGCCGCCTCCACACACTCGCGCAGATAGCTTTCGTGGTCCTCGACGCCCAGCACCGCCCGCGCGGTGTCCCGCACCCGCCACACCACCAGCACCACCACCCGTAGCGCGACCCCGCTCGCGTCACCGGCCGGCATCGGCTCACTGCGCCAGTGCCGCAGCCGTACGTCCACCCGGCGGCGCAGCTGGAGCGGGTTGACCCACATCAGGCCGGTGCGCCGGACCGTCCCCCGGTAGCGGCCGAACAGGCCGAGCACCCAGGCCCGTCCGGTGCGCCCGCGCGCGAGCCCCCCGAAGCCGAACAGACCGAGCGCCCCGGCCCCGGCGTACGCCGCCCACTGCGCCGGTCCGAGACCCGCCCCGGACACCGGCAGCCCCAGCGCCCCCGTCGCGACCGGCGGCAGCAGACCCGCCCACCACGAGACGGCCACACATCCGGCCGCCCCGCACAGACCGGCCAGCACACCGGCCGACGCGGGCAGCACACGCGCGGGGCGCTCCACGAGCTCGGGGTCGACCTGCGCGACCGACCGGGCCTTCACGGGGACCGGCGGCCGGGTGCGCGGCTGTTCGCCGGTGCCCTGCCGGCGGTTCACCACGGCCGGGCGCAGCGGCACCGGCGAGCAGTCGGGGTCGTCACGGAAGAGCAGGTGAACGGGGATCTCGGTGGTCGCCTCGTTCTGGATGACCCGCGCCGCGGGCCGCACCTGCGGCTCCTCGGGACCACCGCCGGGCTCGGACTCGGATGAGGTGCTCGTGGTCGTACTCATGGGTGCTTCCAGCCTCCGCGCCAGACGCGTCATGACAAGGGGTGGCGGGGTCCGGACGGGCGCCGCCGGGGGTCGGGGCCGGGGCCCTGACCATGGCTTGCTCGGAGTTGCTCGGGGGTTGCTCGGGGGTTGCTCGGTGATCGGGTACGGCGGGTCGCAAGGGGGCGGATGCAGGTCTTCCGCCCCCGGCCGGGGGTCACCTGGCGGGTCGTGCCGGGGCCGGAAACCGCCCGCCCCGGCCCTTCCCCGCTACGGCCGTCCGGGCGCCCTCACATGAACAGCCGGCGCCAGGTCTCCGGGCCCGGGTAGCCGTCCGCCGCGCCGCCGCGCCAGCCCTGGGTGCGCTGGAAGGCCTCCACCGCGCGGCGGTCGGCCTCGCCCCAGCGCGGGCCGGGGCCGGTGGCGTAGAAACGGCCGAATCCCTTCTTCGTCAGCTGTCTGCCGAGGAGGGTGACCGACGGGCTGTGGGCGCCGGGGCGGAACACCGCCCGGCCGGGATACGCCGGTGCCCGCGTCGAGGGGGAGGCCGGCGGGCCGGCCGCGCCGGTCGCCGGGATGTTCTTGCCCTGCCCGGTGACCAGCAGGTTCCAGGTCCCCGGGCCGGGCAGTCCGTCGGCGGCGGCGCCCGTCCAGCCCTGGGCCAGCTGGAACGCCTGGGTCGCCCTGCGGTCCGCGTCCGTCCAGACCGGGCCGGGGCCCGATGTGTAGAACCGGCCGGCGCCGCGGTCGATCAGCATCCGGCCGAGCTGCGTGACGTACTTGTTGTTCGCACCGGGGCCGAAAGCGGCCGCTCCGGGGAACGGCGTCTGCTCCGGGGCCGCCGGCGGCTGCGGTTTCGCGGGCGCCTCCGGCTTCGCGTTGACCGGGTCGACGGCACCCGGCTCGTCCTCGGCGACCCCCTTGTAGCGGTAGGGGACGTAACGGTCGGAGTTGGCCCAGTAGGCGTACGGCGTGGTCTGTTTCCGGGCGTACGGGCGGGTGGACTCGTAGGCGACGTAAGAGGTGTGCGTGTAGTCGGTCCAGCCGCCGAAGATGACGACGTGCGAGCCCTTCTCGGGATTCGCGGGATTGTGGAAGAGCAGAATGTCGCCGGGCCTCAGCTCCTCCTTGGTGATCCGGTCGCTGTACTGGTCGAGACTTCCGGTCCATTCGTTCCCGGCGAGTTTCCAGGCCATGGAGACAAAGCCGGAGCAGTCCTGCCGGTAGCCGTCGGGCCAGTACGCGGTCATGCTGTACGGCACCTTCGCCGCGACCCAGGTCTTGGCCCGGTTGATGATCTCCGCCCGGGTGATCATGCCCGGCTTGGGCACCGACTGCGGCGAGGGGCGGCCCGCGGGCCCGTGCAGCGGGGTCTTGTCCCCCTGCGGGGTGTCGGGCTCGTCGGCCGCGGGGGCGCCGGGCCGTTCGGCCGCGTGGGTGGCGGCGGCGGCCGGTACGGCGTGACCGGCGCCGAGGGCCGCCGAGGCCGCGGCCGCCACGACCGCCACATGACGGGCGGCCGTACGGGCGCCGCCGACGGAGTTCGGGAAATGCCGGGAAGGGGACGGCGTGCGCCGCCGGAGACGGCAGCCGGGGCAGTCGCAGTCGCCCTCCGGATCGATTTCCTCGAATACCGGAGACTCCATGCGATTCCCCTCACACCTCTGCTGGAAATGTCCGCGCATGTGCACGTTGCCCAGTTTCCCAACTGTCTTCCGGGTGCGCATGCTGACGGTCCGAATGATGTACGCGGCCCGCCCGGCCGGGGTCCCGGCCCCCGGCCCGTGGTCCGGAGCGCCCCCGCGCGTCGGGTAAAGTTCACGGGGTCGGCACGCGCCGCTAGCTCAGTTGGTTAGAGCAGCTGACTCTTAATCAGCGGGTCCGGGGTTCGAGTCCCTGGCGGCGCACAGACACGGCAGGCCCCCTCGTCCACGAGGGGGCCTTTCCGCTGCCCGGTCCGGCCGCGGGCCACCGGAACGGGCAGTGCCGAAAACGCGCAAAAGCCGCACGTCTTGCGATCATGCCGAGGCGCGTAGAAACCTGGTCCGGAACAAGCTGCGCAAACGCGCCGGTTGGGGGGCGCGGGGCCGGTCGCCGTGCTTCACGGGGGACGGGGTCCCGTTCATGGGCGGATGCCGAGGGGGGCATCATGCAACCGGAAGGCCTGTGTCCCATGTCTATAGGGTGTGGATGGCGTGGTGACAGTGGCCCACCACTGACACGTCCGTGAAGGTCGAGGGGGACCGGGAACGGGCGAAAAGAACCGACAGACACGCGGGTCCGACCCGCGTGTGGGGGGATGACTCATGACGTCGAGGCCGACGGGCGCCCAGGACTCCGACCCGTCCCAGACCACCCAGCTCAGGGTGGATTCGCTCCGGACCGGCAACACGGGAGCGTTCCGCCGGATCAAGAAGACCCTGCCGAAGTACGACTACGAGCACTACAGCCGGCTCTCGGGCCCCCTCACCCAGCCCGACCCGAACAAGCCGTACAAGGTCCAGTACCGCTCCCTGATCTCCCAGGAGCCGCACCGGATACGCGTGGCCCTGATGCTGCTGGCCGGACCGGTGCTCTCCCTGGTCCTGCTGGCCTGGCTGCTCCAGCCCGAGCACTGGACCGAACGCGACTACCCGGCCTACGACTTCCTGCCGGCACTCGACATCGTGATGCTGGTCTCGATCGGTCTGATCGAGTTCTTCCGCTGTATGAACGTGGTGTCGAACGCGCACGCCACCCTCGTCGCCCGCGACCCGATCCCGGTGGTCCCGGAGTCCGGCACCCGGGTCGCCTTCCTCACCTCCTTCGTGCCCGGCAAGGAGCCGCTGGAGATGGTGACGAAGACCCTGGAGGCGGCCGTGAGGCTGCGCCACCGGGGCCTCATGCACGTCTGGCTGCTCGACGAGGGCGACGACGCCGACGTCAAGGAGGTGTGCGCCCGGCTCGGCGTGCACCACTTCTCCCGCAAGGGCGTCGCGAAGTGGAACCAGGCCAAGGGCCCGCACCGCGCCAAGACCAAGCACGGCAACTACAACGCCTGGCTGGAGGCGCACGGCGACGACTACGACTTCTTCGCCTCCGTCGACACCGACCACGTGCCGCTGCCCAACTACCTGGAGCGGATGCTGGGCTTCTTCCGCGACCCGGACATCGGCTTCGTGATCGGCCCTCAGGTCTACGGCAACTACGACAACTTCGTCACCCGGGCCGCCGAGTCCCAGCAGTTCCTGTTCCACGCCCTGATCCAGCGCGCGGGCAACAAGTACGGCTCCCCGATGTTCGTCGGCACCTCCAACGCCGTACGGATCAGGGCGCTCAAGCAGATCGGCGGGCTGTACGACTCGATCACCGAGGACATGGCGACCGGCTTCGAGATCCACCGCGCCAAGAACCCGGCGACGGGCCGCAAGTGGCGCTCGGTGTACACGCCGGACGTGCTGGCCGTCGGTGAGGGCCCGAGCGCCTGGACGGACTTCTTCACCCAGCAGATGCGCTGGTCACGAGGGACGTACGAGACGATCCTCAAGCAGTACTGGAAGGGCTGGTACTCGCTGCCGCCGAGCAAGCTCTTCAACTACACCATGATGATCATCTTCTACCCGATGTCGGCCCTCAACTGGATCCTGGCGGCGCTGAGCTGTGCGCTGTTCCTGGGCCTGGGCGCCTCGGGTGTGAACATCGACCCGGCGGTCTGGCTGATGCTCTACGGCAACGCCTCCGCGCTCCAGATCGGCCTCTACGTCTGGAACCGCCGCCACAACGTCTCGCCGCACGAGCCCGAGGGCTCCGGCGGTGTCGACGGCATGGTGATGTCCGCGCTGTCGGCGCCGCTGTACGCGAAGGCGCTGATCGACGCGGTGCTGCGCAAGAAGAGCAAGTTCGTGGTGACGCCCAAGGGCGACTCGGCGAGCCCGGACCGCTGGTTCGGCACGTTCCGCTACCACTGGTACTTCATCCTGATCTTCGCCGGCTCGATCGCCGCCGGATTCGTCTACGGCCACTCCCACCCGGCGATGATCATCTGGGCCACCTTCGCCCTGCTGATCACCGCGACGCCGATCTTCGCGTGGCGGTGGGCCCTGCGGAACGCGAAGAAGCAGCCCGCCGCGCCGGCCGAGCCGCAGGACGCCGTACGGGGTGCGCACGCCGCCCCGGCGTCGCACCAGCAGTACCAGCCGCAGCCGCTGCCCCGGCAGCACACGGGTGGTCCGCGGCACGCGGCGCCCTCCCCGCAGCACGCACCGCAGGAGCGGCCCGGCTGGGCCGCCGCCGGGCAGACACCGGGTGCGCAGGGCCCGGGCGGGGGCAACGACCAGACCATGCAGATCGCCCTTGGTGGACTTGGGGGACGTAAGGAATGAACGACCGTGCAGGCCGCCGTCGCGCCCGTCGTATTGCGATAGGCACGGCGGTGGTACTCGCGCTGGCCGGGATGAACGGGCCGTGGCTCTACCGCTTCGGCACCGAGAAATACCACCAGTACCAGATCAACCGTGCCGAGTACAAAGCCGAGAACGGCAAGTGGGAGATCGTCGAGTTCCCCGACGAGTACAAGCAGAACACCATTCACGCGGCGCTGCTGCGGACCGGCAAGATCCTGCTGGTCGCCGGGTCGGGCAACGACCAGGACAACTTCGACGCGAAGAAGTTCGACACCCGTATCTGGGATCCGGTCAAGGGCACCATCAAGAAGGTGCCGACACCGACCGACCTGTTCTGCACCGGCCACACCCAGCTCGCCAACGGCAATCTGCTGATCGCCGGCGGCACCAAGCGGTACGAGAAGCTTCAGGGTGACGTCACCAAGGCCGGCGGCCTGATGGTCGTGCACAACGAGAACCCGGACAAGCCGATCACACTGCCCGCGGGCACCAAGTTCACCGGCAAGGAGAACGGCAAGACGTTCGTCTCCAAGGACCCGGTGCTCGTGCCGCGCGCGGAGAAGGTCTTCGACCCGGTGACCGGCGAGTTCCTGCGCAACGACCCGGGGCTCGGCCGTATCTACGTCGAGGCGCAGAAGAGCGGCACCAAGTACGAGACCGGCACCCAGGACAACTACCGGGTGCAGGGCCTCAGCGGTGCCGAGGCGCGCAACACGTACGGCATCGCGGAGAAACTGGCGCTCGACAAGAAGGACTTCCAGGGAATCCGGGACGCCTACGAGTTCGACCCGGTCGCCGAGAAGTACATCAAGGTCGACCCGATGAACGAGGCCCGCTGGTATCCGACGCTCACCACCCTGAGCGACGGAAAGATCCTCAGCGTCTCCGGGCTCGACGACATCGGGCAGCTGGTGCCGGGCAAGAACGAGGTCTTCGACCCCGAGACCAAGGAATGGACCTACACCGACAAGGTCCGGCAGTTCCCGACCTATCCCGCGCTGTTCCTGATGCAGAACGGCAAGATCTTCTACTCGGGCGCGAACGCGGGGTACGGGCCGGACGACGTGGGGCGCGACCCCGGTATCTGGGACGTGGACACCAACAAGTTCACCAAGGTGCCCGGCATGAGCGACGCGAAGATGCTGGAGACCGCGAACACCGTGCTGCTGCCGCCGGCGCAGGACGAGAAGTACATGGTGATCGGCGGGGGCGGGGTCGGCGAGTCCAAGGAGTCCAGCGAGAAGACCCGGATCGCCGACCTCAAGGCCGACGACCCGGAGTTCGTGGACGGGCCCTCACTGGAGAAGGGCACGCGGTATCCGCAGGCGTCCGTCCTGCCGGACGACTCCGTGCTCGTCTCCGGCGGTTCGGAGGACTACCGCGGCCGCGGCGACTCCAACATCCTCCAGGCGCACATGTACAACACCGAGTCGAACACGTTCGACCGGGTCGCGGATCCGCTGGTGGGACGGAACTACCACTCCGGGTCACTGCTGCTGCCCGACGGGCGGGTGATGTTCTTCGGCTCCGACTCGCTCTACTCGGACAAGGCGAACTCCAAGCCCGGCGAGTTCGAGCAGCGGATCGAGATCTACACGCCGCCGTATCTGTATCACGGGGCTCAGCCGACGCTTTCCGGGGGGCCGGACACGATCGAGCGGGGTGAGTCGGGGACGTTCACTTCTCAGCAGGCTTCTTCGCTGAAGAACGCGCGCCTGATCCGGCCGAGCGCGTCCACTCACGTCACGGACGTGGATCAGCGGTCCATCGCGCTGGACATGAAGGTGTCCGGGGACAAGGTGACGGTGACAGTGCCCGAGGGGAAGAACCTGGTCCAGTCCGGGTGGTACATGCTGTTCGTCACCGACGACCAGGGAACGCCCAGCAAGGCTCAGTGGGTTCGGGTTCCTTAGAACTCGCGCATACAGGCTCGACGGGACACCTCGGAAGCAGAAGAGGCGCAGGGCCTGGTGATCATGGAGTTGCGACTCTGTGATCACCGGGAGACCCCGGACCATCTTCGACAAGCTGCTGCAACTCCTGCGCTTCGCGAAGCACCAGAAGCACCCGAAGCACCCGAAGCACCAAAGGAGAACGGGTTCTGTCCCTGGTAGAACTACGAGGGCCTCATGCCCGAGAGCCTGGCGGCCGTCGGCAGCGGTGGGTTACGGCATTGCCGCGAATGTCTCCCGGTGGTCGCGTGCCCACTGCTCGAACGTGCCCGCCGGTCGGCCGAGCACCCGTGGCACGTGGTCGGTGACGTAGGCCGCACCGCCGGCGCGCGCCCAGCCGATGCCAGTGATCATTCCGGCCGGCAGGTGGTCGAGCGCGTTCGTGTCGGTTATCTTGACCGGCCGTTCCAGCACACGCTCCAGGATCGCCGCCTGGTCTGCGAAGGTCAGCAGCTCTGGCCCGGTCAGGTCGTACCGCTGCCCGTCGTGTGCATCGCTGGTCATGGCGGCGACGGCGACCGCAGCCACGTCCCTCGGGTCGACGATGGCCTGCTGGGAGTCGCCGACCAGGTTCGGGATCGGCTCTCCGGCCTGGATCAACTCCCGGTACCACAAGACGTTCGAGGCGAAACTCGGCGGGCGGAGCATCGTCCACACGAGCCCGCTGGCCTCGATCGCCTCCTCCGCGGAAAGGTGCCACGCGCCAACGGTCGCCCCGTCGAACCGCTCGCCGCTGCCGATGGCGGACAGCTTGACGACCTTACGGACGCCCGCCGCCCGCGCGGCCGTGACCAGGGCGATGTCGTGGTCCGCGGTCGGCACGGGCGGCACGGTTACGAGGAAGACCGTGTCAACGTCGGCCACCGCGCGCGCCAGCGACGCTGGGTCATCGAAGTCGGCCCGCACCCCTCCGGGCCGCTCGCGGCGGGACATCGCCCGAAACGGCACGCCCCGTTCGGTGAGCAGACGTACTACGTGACTACCGATGGTGCCGGTGGCACCGGTAACAAGAATCATGTCCCGACGATCACATCGCTCTCACGCCGCGTGATAGGAAATTTCGGCACTATCGTGGACCGCGTGAGCTCTCTCAACGTGCCGCCTGCTCTTCTGCGTTGGGTGGCTGGGATCGATGTCGCTACGGCGACCGGTTCAGCGGCGGTCGACGTGCCCGATCACGCCACCACACTTCTCCTGCGCAGCGACAGGCGTGAGCTGATCGTCATGGGCCCCCGCACCCGGGCCGCCTATCACGTCGGCGCGCCCAGCCACTCGTGCGTGCGGGTTCGTATGCGGCCGGGTCGTGCCCAAGCCCTGCTCGGCCGTCCGCTGCGTGATCTCGCCGACCGGGCCCTGCCGCTCCGCGAACTGCCGGGCCTGGACGTCGACCAGCTCGCCGTCGATCCGATCGCCGCTCTCGAAGAAGCACTGGCCGATTGGCCGGAACCCCCGGAGCGGCTCGAAGAGGCGGCACGCCTACTGGTCGGTGCCACTGTCGCCACGACCGCGGCCCGGTTGCACATCAGTGAGCGCCGCCTGCACACCCTGTTCACCGCCGGCACCGGCCTGTCCCCCAAGCACTTCGCACGCATCGACCGCGTTCGCGCCGTGCTCGCGGCCGATGCCGGCCAGTGGTCGGACATCGCCGCGACGGCGGGCTACTACGACCAGTCCCACATGACGGCCGAGTTCCGCCACTTCATGGGTGTCCCGCCCGCCGCGTTCACCGCAGGGCGGCGCCCCGCCGCGACTCCGTGCACTGCCTGAGTTCCAAGACCGGCAAAGGAGTCTCCCGGTGATCACAGAGCGTCACAACTCCATGATCACCAGGCCCCGCACCCCTAACCCGGGGTTGTTGCTTGCGCCAGTTTCAGTGCGTACGCCGGCCACCATTCGCCCGCCTTCGGGCCGCCCTTGCATTCGCCGTCTGATTCTCCTGGGCGTTTTACCCAGACGTAGGCGTCGACGAGGGGGTCTGTTGTTTTTGTCGTGGGGGTTTCGCCCAAGGCTCGGCCCGGGGGGTTGCACCAGCGTTCGTTCGGGTCGCCCTCTGTGTAGGGGCCGTTGCCGTTGCGGCTGGTGTCGATGACGAAGGGCTTGTTGCCGGTCTTGGCGGAGAGTTCCTTGCCGTAGGCGACGGAGTCCTGCGTGGTGTAGAAGTTCGAGACGTTGACGGCGAAGCCGTCGGCGCGGCCGACGCCGGCGCGGTTGAGCGGTTCGAAGATCTGGTCGGGGTGGCCCCAGCCGGCGTTGCCCGCGTCCATGTAGACCTTGGTGTTGGGCAGGGCGGTGAGCTTGTCGACCGCGTAGTTGAGGAGGTCGTAGCGCTCCTCGTGGAACTCCTGCGGGGTGCAGCCGTCGACCAGGTGCAGTACCGCGTCGGGTTCGAGGACGACGCTCGCCGCGCGGGAGTCGATGCCCGCGGCCACGCCGTCGATCCAGGAGCGGTAGGCGTTGCCGTCGGCGGCGCCGCCGCCGGAGTACTGGCCGCAGTCGCGGTGCGGGATGTTGTAGAGCACGAGCAGTGCCTCGCGGTCGGCCTTCGCGGCGGCCTCCGTGAATCCGCGGGCCTCGTCCTCGGGGCTCTCCGGACTGATCCACTCGCCCGTCGGATGTTCGGCGATCTTGCGGATCTCCTCGGCCTCGGACTGCTTGTCGTCCTTCTCGTACGACGCGACCTGCTCGGCCGCGTTGCTGTCCGGGTTGACCCAGAACGGGTCCGCTCCCTTGGGCTGCTGGCTGATTCCCGCGCCCGCCCCGTCGTTGCCGTCGCCGTCGTCCCCGGAGGAACATCCCGCGATCAGCAGTACCGCCCCCAGGGCCGCCGCCGACGCCCTCAGGGCTCCGAAGGCAGACACCGACACAGCCACCCTGCCGCTGTACATCCAACTCCCCCTTGGGTGCACTGTTCCAAGTCTCAATCCTGACATACGTGCCGGTCCGCCCACGAGGCCGCACCTGCGATGGTCCCAGACCTGTTACCCGCAGGCCGGGCCGCGACGCCGCCGAGGTCTAGGCCCTCGCAGCGATCCGTTCTAGAGTCGTGCCGAGCCGACCCCGGGCCCTCGGCCCCAGGCCCGGTCGGCTCCATCCGCCGTGGCTCCCCCGACCTCCCGCGTTCCGTGCCGGGCCACTCCCGCGACCCGGCGCGCGCGGTCGAGGGCCTGCCCGGTCGGCGGCGTCGGGGGAGCAGGTCGTCGACCGGGCCAGGCACACCGGCACGGGCGCCTACAGGTCGGTGCCCGTGAGATACGCCGAGACGATCACGTTGGCCGTGTAGCTGCGGGTCGCCCGGTCGAAGGTGCCGCCGCAGGTGATCAGCCGGAGTTCGGCGCGGCCGGTCTCACGGGGGCCGTAGGCCTGCTGGGCGTCGAAGTGGTCGCGGGCGACGACCTGGACATCGTCGACGGTGAACTCGGCGACCCGGCCGTCGTCGCGGACCACCCGGACCCGTTCGCCGGGCTGCAAGGTGCTGACCTTGTAGAAGACCGCGGGCCGGGTCTCGGTGTCGACGTGGCCGACCATCAGCGCGGTGCCGGCGGCGCCGGGTTTGACGCCGGCCGCGTACCAGCCGACGACGCCCGCCTGGTCGTAGGGCGGCGGGTCGACGGCGCCGTCCCGGTCGAGGCCGCGGGCGACGACCGGGGCCTGGACGCCGATGCCGGGGATGTCGATGCGCTGCGGGCCGGCGGCGCGCAACGGGGCCGCCGCGGGCGGGAGCCGGTCCTGGGCGGGGCGGCCGACGGCGGCGATGTCGCCGGTGGTGGGCGCGGATATGCCGTGGTGGACGTCGGTGGCCTCGCGGCCCCACAGCCACAGCCCGGACAGGAGTACCAGCCAGGCGACGCCGGTGAGCAGGCGCGCGGTGCCGGAGGTGCGTTCTCGGTGGGACATGGGTGGTTCCGTCACTGGGTGCGGCGGCTCTTGCGGCTGCCGCGCAGTATGACGGCGACCGCGGCGGCGCCCGCGAGGAGCAGGCCGGTGATGGCGTGGGCGGTGCCGGGGCCCTCACTGTCGGCGTCGTCCGCCGTGGCGAGATGGGCGGCGGTGCCTCCGCCGCCCGCGTGGACCGGGGCGGTGGGTGAGGCGGGCGCGGACGGCTCGGCGGAGGAGCCGGAGACCTTGATGCTGCCGCGGGCCGTGCGGTCGGCGCAGGTGATCGTCACGTCGTAGGCGCCGGACTTCAGCGAGGAGCGGATCATCGTGTCGCCGGTGAGGGTGCCGTCGGCGCCGGTGAGGCGGGCCTCGGAGACGAACGCCGGGGAGGCCGCGGTGGCGGTCGTGCCGTCGCAGCCGGTGACGCGCAGGGCGATCTCGCCGCCGGGCGCGGGGGACGACGGGCTGATGGAGACGGCCCCGTCCGCCGCGTGGGCGGCCGGGGCGGTGAAGGCGGCGACGGCCAGAAGGCCGGTGCCGAGAGTGACGTGCCAGGAACCCATCGTGAACCTCCAGACAACTGGAGACTCCCCCGCGCGACCGGACCCCGCATCCTCAAGCGGGGTCCGGCTGCGCCGTACGGGTGGAATCGGGTCGGCCGGAGGTTTCACGGCCGGTCGCGGCGCCCCGCTCAGACGAGGTCGACGAGGTCCGCGATGGAGTCCACGACCTGCGACGGCCGGTAGGGGTAACGCTCGATGTCCGCGTCCGTGCTCAGGCCGGTGCGGACGAGGAACGTCACCATCCCGGCCTCAAGGCCCGCCAGGACATCGGTGTCCAGGCGGTCGCCGATCATCGCGCTGGACTCGGAGTGCGCGCCGATCGCGTTCAGGCCGGCCCGCATCATGAGCGGGTTCGGCTTGCCGACGAAGTAGGGCTTCTTGCCGGTCGCCGCGGTGATCAGCGCCGCGACCGAACCGGTGGCAGGCAGGACGCCCTCGGGCGAGGGGCCGGTCTCGTCGGGGTTGGTCGCGATGAACCGGGCGCCGTTGTTGATGAGCCGGACGGCCTTCGTCAGCGCCTCGAAGGAGTAGGTGCGCGTCTCGCCGAGGATGACGAAGTCGGGGTCCGTGTCGGTGAGGACGTACCCGATGTTGTGCAGGGCCGTGGTGAGGCCCGCCTCGCCGATCACGTAGGCGGAGCCGCCGGGCCGCTGGTCGTCGAGGAACTTGGCGGTCGCGAGGGCGGAGGTCCAGATGTTCTCGACCGGCACGTTCAGGCCCATACGGGCGAGTCGGGCGTGCAGGTCCCGCGCGGTGTAGATGGAGTTGTTGGTGAGGACCAGGAAGGGCTTGCCGGAGTCGCGGAGGCGCTTGATGAAGGCGTCGGCGCCGGGGATCGGCACACCCTCGTGGATCAGCACTCCGTCCATGTCGGTGAGCCAGGACTCGATGGGCTTGCGGTCTGCCATGTGCGTCGATCACTCCTGGTCCGTACGTACGTGAGCGGGGGCGCCGGAACCGCGCCGTACCGACGCCCCCCAGAGTAGTCAGGAAGCCGTGATCGTGACCCCGTCGATCACCCAGTACCAGTTGTTGGAGCCCGTGTAGCGGAACCGGAAGCCGACGCTGGAGGCGCCGGCCGGGACCGGGACGGTGACGGACTGGGGCTGGGAGATCACGTCGGAGGTGTAGGACTTCACGACGGCCGGGGTGCCGCCGTTGAATGAGGCGAGGATCTGCGCGGTCTGGGCGCCCTCCTGGCGGTAGAAGGTGGTGAAGTCCAGGCGGACGTTCGCCTTCCCGGTGACGTTGTGGGCGGGGGTGACGAGGGTGGAGTCGTACGTCCCCGAGAAGCTCTTGTCGGCCCACTCGTCGGAGTCGGCGACCGCGAACACACCCCGGGCGCGGACGTTGAGTTCGCGGGACTGGTCGCGCTGGGTGCGGGACCAGAACTCGTCGGTGGCGAAGGACCAGCCCCGCCACTCGGTCATGCCGCCGGTGCCCATGGCGTTGTTGACGACGGACCAGCCGCTGGGCGCGGTGTGGGTGAAGCCGAGGACCGAGGCCGGGATGCCGGTCTCGTCGACGCGCGCGGTGAGCGAGCCGTGGAGGCTGTCGAAGGGGTCGGCGGAGCGCTGCTGGACGGGCTTGCCGTCCAGGCCCCACGCCGGGTCGGCGGCGATGCCGAGCTGGTGCAGGACGGTGGGTACGACGTCGACGAGCCGGGTGTCGATGGGGCGGGCGCCCGCCGCGATACCGGGCCCGGTGGCCAGCACGAAGGTGCGCCGCTCCTCGATGGCGGAGCCGCCGTGGCCGCCGCCGTCGGTGTGGCCGTGGTCGGTGGAGACGATGACGGTCCAACGCTCGCCGGCGTAGGAGGGGCGCGCCTGGATTGCTGCGCGCAGCCGGCCGACGAAGGCGTCCTGTACGGCGATCTGGTCGAGGTAGGCCTGACTGGCGGCGCCGGAGTTGTGGCCGACGATGTCGGACTGGCCGAAGTAGACGAACAGCACGTCGGGGTTCTGGTCGCGGATGACGGACTCGGCCTCGGCGGCGATGGTGGCGTCGTGCTGGACATAGCCGTCGGCGTCACCGTCGAGCACCAGCTTGGCGTCGGCGCCCGGGGTGACCGTGCCCTGGGCGTCGAGGGGCTTCCAGTCGAGGGCGGCGTAGGTGGAGAGGCCGGGCCGGACCTGCGCGAGCCGGGCGAGCAGGCCGGGGTAGCGGGTGTAGTTCTTGCCGGCGAAGGTGTTGTCCTTGACGCCGTGCTTGTCGGGCCAGACGCCGGTGGAGAGGGTGGACCAGCCGGGCCCGGACGAGGTGGCGGCCATCGGGTTGGCGTACAGCAGCGAGGTGCCGTACGTCCCTTCCCGCATCATCGCCTTCAGGTGCGGGGCGTTGGCCGCGTCGATGCGGTCGTGCCGCAGCCCGTCCATCCCGATGACCAGCACCTTGTCCTTGCTGATGCCGTTCGGGAGGGTGGGGGCGGCGGAAGCGGCGGAGGTGGCGTGGGCGGCGGGGGTGGCGGCGGCGCCGAGGGCGACGGCTGCCGCGGTGGTCGCGGTGGCGGCGAGGACGGTGCGGCGGTTCGGGTGTGACGTCACGTGATCCTCCGGAGGACGGGGCGGGTCAGCTGCCGGTCGCGGACTTCCAGGCGTCGACGTACCGGGTGAGGTTCTTGTCGATGTCGGTCCAGTCGGGCTCGAAGATCTCGACGCCCTCCATGACCTTGGTGAGCGCGATCGCGGTCTGATCGGTGGCCTTGACGTCCTTGCGGGAGCTGAATCCGCCGCCGATGCCGCTGACCTGCGCCTGCGCCTTCTGTCCGAGCATGTGGTCGAGGAGCTTCCTGCCGTTCTCGCTGTGCGGGGCGCCGTTGACGAGCCCGGCCGCGTACGGCAGCGCGAAGCTGGTGGGCCTGCCGCCCTCGGGGGCGGGGAACCACAGGCCGATGTTGGGCATGGTGCGGGACTGGGCGTAGCTCATCTGGACATCGCCGTTGGCGACGTGCAGTTCGCCCTTGTCCACCTTGGGGCCGAGCTTGCCGGTGGAGGCGGACGGGCCGACGTTGTTGGCCTGGAGCCTGCCGAGGTAGTCCATGGCGGGCTGCTCGCCGCCGAAGTCGTGCATCGCCTTGATGACGACGGCCGTGCCGTCACCGGCGACACCGGGCGTGGAGTACTGGAGCCTGCCCTTGTACCGGGGGTCGAGCAGGTCCTCCCAGGTGGTGGGGGCCTGCTTGAGCTCCTTCTTGTTGTAGATGAACCCGAAGTAGTTGTTGACGACCGAGGTCCAGGTGCCGTCGGCGGCCTTGTCGGCACCGCTGACCTGGTCGGCACCGGCCGGTGTGTACTTCGCCAGCAGGCCCTTGCCGTCGGCCTGCTGGATGAACGGCGGCAGGGTCACGAGCACGTCGGCCTGCACGTTGTTCTTCTCGCGGACGGCACGCTGGACGACCTCGCCCGAACCGCCCTCGACGTACTCGACCTTGATCCCGGTCTCCTTCTCGAAGTCCTTGAAGATCCGGTCGTACCAGCCGTCGCCGCTCTCGCCCTTGAGTCCGTCGGCGCTGTAGACGGTGACGACGTCCGCGTCGGAGGCGGCGGAGTCGCCGCCGCACGCGGTGAGGGAGCCGGCCAGGGCGAGGCTGCCGAGGACGGCGGCGATCGGCTTGAGCTTCTTTGTGGGCATGGCGAGATGAACTCCTTGCGCGACAGGACGGAAAGACGGGTGGGCTGACGGCTATCGGTAGGCGGCGCGGGTGCGGACGCGGGAGACGGCAAGCAGCACCAGCAGGGTGGCCGCCATGAGGACCACGGCGACGGCGGAGCCGACGAACAGGGCGCCGCGGTCGGTGGCCGCGTAGATCAGGACCGGAAGCGGGGTCCAGTCGGGCGGGTAGAGCATCATCGTGGCGCTCAACTCGCCCATGGACAGGGCGAAACAGAGCCCGGCGGCCGCGGTCAGGGACGGCAGCAGCAGGGGCAGCCTGACCCGCCACAGGACGTGGGCGGGCCGGGCGCCGAGGGAGGCGGCGGCCTGCTCGTACGCCGGGTCGAGGCGGGTGAGGGCGGCGGACACCGACTGATGGGCGAAGGCGGTGACCAGTACGGCGTGGGCGACGATCACGATCCAGCGGGTGCCGTTGAGCAGGAACGGCGGCTGGGAGAACGCCACCAGGATCGCCAGGCCGACGACGACCGAAGGCACGGCGACCGGCAGCACGAACAGGGCGTCCACGACCCTGCGGTACCGCGGCTTCAGGGCGGCCGCCGCGAGCGCCGCCCAGGTGCCGGCGGCCAGCGCGAGCAGACTGGCGGTGAGCGCGGTGACCAGGCTGGTGGTGAGCGCCTGGAGGGCCTCGCCGCGGGTCGCCGCGCGGAAGTTGGAGAGGGTGAAGTCCGAGGGCAGCGCGCTCGACCAGTGGGTGGCGAAGGACGCGCCGAGGACGACCAGCAGGGGCAGCGCGAACAGCGGCAGGAAGAGGACGAAGAACACCGTCCATACGGCCCACCTGGCCTTGTTGCTATGCACCAGCACGGCGGCTCACCACCCGGTAGAGGCCGTACAGCCCCACGGAGATCAGGACGTTGACAACGGCGACCACACACGCGCCCGGGTAGTCGGACTCCAGGATCGCCTTGCTGTAGACGAGCGTCGGCAGGGTCGTGACGCCCTTCGCCCCGGTGAACAGGACGATGCCGAACTCGTTGAGACACAGCACCAGGACCAGGCTGCCGCCCGCCGCGAGCGCCGGGAGCGCCTCGGGCAGGATGATCCGCCGGATGATGCGGGGTGCCTTGGCGCCGAGTGAACTGGCCGCTTCCAGTTGGGCGGTGTCCAGCTGGGAGAAGGCCGCGAGCAGGGGGCGTATGACGAAGGGTGTGAAGTAGGTGATCTCCGCGAGGAGTACGCCCCAGGGGGTGGTGAGGAACTGGAAGGGGCCTTCGGCGGCCCCGGTGGCGTCCGTCCACAGGCCGTTGGCCATGCCTACCGAGCCGTAGACGAAGAGCAGGGCGAGGGTGATCAGGAAGGACGGGAAGGAGAGGAAGACGTCGATGAACTTCGACACCGCTTTGGCGCCGGGGAAGGGCACGAAGGCGATGATCAGGGCGAGCGTGAAGCCCAGGGCGAGGCATCCGGTGGTGGATGCCACCGCCAGCCACACCGTCGTCCACAGGGCTTCCCGGAATGCCTCCGAGGCGAAGACGTCCGTGTACGGCTGGATGGATGTGCCACCCGTGTCCGGCTGGAAGGACTGCTGGACTACGAGGGCGAGGGGGTAGAGGAAGAAGAGGGCCAGGAGGGCGATCGGGGGGAGGGTCCAGAGCCAGGTACTACGGGTGCGGGTCCGTTGGGGCTTGTCGCGCCCACGCGGCGGAGCCGCAAATGTCACAGCCCCGCGCCCCTTCTCGGCGATGACCAGCCCGGCATTGTCAGTCATCGCCGCTCACTCCTGCTGTGAGCAGCACGGCGTCCTCGGGGGCGAAGTGCAGGGTGACCGCGTCTCCGAGCGCCGGGGGGTCTCTCAGCTCGCGCAGATCCGCCAATACGCGGTGTCCCTCTACGTCCACCAGGAGGCGGTGTGTGGCGCCGCGCCACTGGATTTCCTCCACCTTGCCGGTGAGGCGATTCGGGCCTTCTTCTCCGAGGGCGATGAGATGCGGACGTATGCACAGCGTTGCCCTTGTGCCGGTCGCCGCCGTGGACGTGGCGACCTTCAGCTTCGTACCGCCGAAGGCCACCCCGTCCGAACCCACCGTCACCGGCAGCAGGTTGGCGTTGCCGACGAAGGACGCGGTGAACTCGTTCGCGGGGGCCCGGTACAGCTCGCGGGGGGTGCCGCAGGACTGGAGGCGGGCCTTGTCCATGACCGCGATGCGGTCGGCGAGGGTGAGTGCCTCGACCTGGTCGTGCGTGACGTACAGGATCGACACGTGGGGCAACTCCCGGTGCAGCCGCGCCAGTTCGGCGAGCATGCCCGAGCGCAGCTGTGCGTCGAGTGCGGACAGCGGCTCGTCGAGGAGCAGTACGTCCGGGCGGATGGCCAGTGCCCGCGCGATGGCGACGCGCTGCTGCTGGCCGCCGGACAGCTCACGGGGGTGGCGCCGCGCGTAGGCCGCCATGCCGGTCATCTCCAGCGCCTCGGCCACCCGTTCGCGGATCTCGGACCTGGCGACCTTGCGGGCCCTGAGCCCGAACGCCACGTTGTCCTCGACCCGCATGTGCGGGAACAGCGCGTACTGCTGGACGACCATCCCGATGCCGCGCCGGTGGGGCGGCAGGTCCGTCACGTCCCGGTCACCGAGGAACACCCGCCCGGCCACCGGCCGTACGAACCCGGCGACCGCCCGCAGCGCGGTGGTCTTGCCGGAGCCGGACGGGCCGAGCAGGGCCATCACCTCGCCGGGGGCGACGGTGAGGTCGAGGGAGTCCAGGACGACGTTGCCGTCGTAGGCGACCGTGACCGAGTCGAAGCGGATGCCCATCAGCCGGCCCCCCGGAGGAGGCCGGGGAGCGCGGCGACCGAGTCGAGGACGTGGGTGGCGCCCGCCGCGTGGAAGGCGTCGTCGCCGTGTGCCCCGGTGCGTACCCCGGCGACCAGTCCCGCTCCGGCGCGGACGCCGGTGAGCACGTCGTACGAGGTGTCGCCGACGACCGCGATCTGACGTACGTCGTCGGCGGCCTTGGTCCGCAGGAACGCCTCCAGGACCATGTCCGGGAAGGGCCGTCCGCGTCCGCCGGCGTCGGCCGGGCACAGGGTGAGCGGGACCAGGTCCCGCCAGCCGAGCGCGTCGAGGACGGCGTCCTGGGTGACCCGGGCGAATCCGGTGGTCAGGACGGCGGTACGGCCGCCCGCGAGGAGTTCCTCGATGGTCTCGCGCGCGCCGGGGACCGGGGCGACACGGCCGGCGTCGACGAGTTCGCCGTAGGCCTTCTCGAAGGCGGTGTTGGCGCGCTGGGCGAGGGTCTCCTCGCCGAACAGGTGGCGGAACACGGAGATCTTTGACTCGCCCATGGTGGCGCGGACGTAGTCGAGTTTCCGTGTGTGGTCGGGGCTGCCCGGCTCTACGCCGAGTTCGGCGGCGGCCCGTTCAAAGGCCTGCTCAACGAGGCCGCCGTCGGCGACGGTGGTGCCGGCCATGTCGAGGACGATCAGTCGGATGTCGTGGTTGGCCATGGTCATACGGGTCTCACCAGCCCAGTTCGTCGGCGGTCGTCTCGGCCATCGCGGGCGAGCAGGTCATGCCCCGGCCGCCCGGCCCGGTCACCAGCCACACCCCGTCGCGCACCCGCTGCCGGTGGACGACCCGGCCGGGCTCGGTGCACTGCGCGTACACCCCCGCCCAGCGGCGCCTGATCCTCGGCAGCGGACGGCCGAGGAAGGACTCGGCGATCGAGGCGAGGTGCTCGTAGGGGTCCTCGACGGTGTCGAAGGCGAAGGGGTGTTCGTACTCGTGGGTGTCGCCGATGGTGAGCGAGCCGTCGGCGCGCTGGACCATCAGCAGCTGCATCCGGTGCTCCGCCGCCGTGGCCGGCTGCGGCTGTCCGGCGTTGAGCTCGTCCAGGGCGGGCGAGGCGTAGGCCGGGTAGTAGCGGAAGCTGTCGGCGTCGGCGACCGAGGTGGTCATCGGCTCGTCCAGCGGGTCGGTCTGCATCATCTGGAGGCGGACGCGGCGTACCGGCAGTTCGGGTCCGGCCAGTTCGCGGACGAGTCCGCCGAGCCAGGCGCCCGTGCAGAGCACGACCATGTCGCCGTGGTGCACGTCGCCGTGGTCGTCGCGCACGGCACGGTCGCCGACCACCTCGCGGATCTCGCGGCCCGGCAGGAAGGTGTAGCGCGGCGACTTCAGCAGTTCGGCGCGGAGCGCGAGCTGGGCGGTACGGGGTTCGACGGCGGCGTCGCGCTCGCAGTAGAGCGCCGCGTCGAACTCGCCGCGCAGGGCGGGGTTCACGGCGCGGGCCTCGCCGGGCGTGAGCAGCTTGTAACCGCGGGAGGCGGCGTCCGCGCGGGCCACGGCGGCCTCGGCGACGGCCCGCTCCAGCTCGCCCCTGACCAGGGTCAGCGAGCCGTTCGGGCGGAAGCCGAGGGCCGGGATCCGGCCACCGATCTCCGCCCACAGCTCCCGGGCGCGCAGGGCGGTCTCCAGCTCCGGGCCGGATGCGCGTCCGCCCACCCAGACCAGGCCGAAGTTGCGCAACGACGCGCCGCGGGCCTCCGCCTCGCGCTCGATCTGTACGACCTCGTGGCCGCGTTCCACTGCGTGCCAGGCGTGCATGGTTCCCATCACGCCGGCTCCGACGACTGTCACTCTCACGGCGGCAACGCTCCTCGTGCTCCAGTAACCGGAAGGGTCCGGCTGACAACGAGAGGGTGAACGAGCCATCAAGTTTGGGCTAGACCCGTTATCGTTTCGTGATCGAGGAGGGGTGTGGATAGGGGATGAAAACGGGTGATCGGGGGACGGCTCAGGAGGCGGGTTCGTTGCCCCGCAGATGTGTGGTGAAGGAGAAGCGGTCGCCCCGGTACAGCGACCGCACCCGCTCCAGCGGCCGGCCCGCCGTGTCCCGCGAGACGCGGTGGATCAGCAGCATCGGCAGCCCCGGCGGCGTCCCCACGAGGAGCGCCTCGCGCGGGGTGGCCAGCACGGTCTCCAGCCGCTCGTCGGCGTCGCCGAAGCCGATGCCCTGGGTGTGGAGGTAGGCGTAGAAGGAGGAGTCGGGTTCGAAGTCGGTGTCCAGACCGGGGACCCGCTCGACCGCGATGTACGTGCTCTCCAGGCCGACCCGTTCGTCGTCCGCGAGCAGCACCCGCTCCAGGTGCCAGACCGGCTCGCCGCGCGTCAGCCCGGTCTCGGCGGCCAGCGCCTCGGGGCACGGGAAGCGGTCGAGCGTGACCAGGTTCCGCCCCGGGGTACGGCCCTGCCGGCGCACACCCTCGGTGTAGCTGGCGAGCGAGAGCGGCTGCGCCAGCTTGGGTCCGGCAACGACCGTGCCGCGGCCCTGGCGGCGGAGCTTGCCCTCCAGAAGCAGTTCGCGCAGCGCCTGGCGCACGGTCTCGCGGGCGACGTCGTACCGCTCGGAGAGATCGCGCTCGGTCGGCAGCAGGTCCCCCTCAGCCAGTTCTCCGACGAGCCGGTCGAGCCGCGCCTTGACCGCGTAGTACTTCGGGATGCGGCCGTGCTCCGGGATGCCGTGGCGGACGGGGGCGCCGGGGGCCTGGTCGTTCGGGTAGTCCACCCAGGGATCGTGCCAGACGGAGGGGGGTGATCCGGCGTCGCCTCCGGGTGAGCGGCGCCCGGTCGCTCAGCGGCGCCTGCGTGCGAGCAGGAGCGTGCCGCCCGCGACCAGCAGGACACCGGCGACGGTGAGGGCGGTACGCGGACTGCCGAGTCCGGTACGGGCGAGCTCGTCGGCGAGGGTGACGCGGCCGTCGGCGTCGGAGGGCTCGGGGGTGGGTACGGCGGAGGGGTCCTGGTCGGCGGGGGGCTCGGTGGCGGAGTCCGTGCCGGAGTCGGTGTCGGTGTCGGTGTCCGGGTCTCCGTGGACGGCGAACCGGTAGTCGTTCGACTGGCCCACCCAGTCCCCGTCGTTGTCCTGGCGCTGCACCACGGCCGCACTGGCGGTGACCTCGTTGGCCACGGCGTCGGAGGTGACGGAGAGCCGCACCTTGACGCGGGTGGTGGCCCCCGGGCCGACGGTGAACCCGGCGAAGTCGCCCGCCTCGAACGCCCCGACCAGCTCGTCCTCGTCGGTCGTCTCGAACCGCACGGGGTGCGGGTGGCGTCCCGCGTAGAACTCCAGTCGCGGCTGAGCGGCCTTCAGCGCCCGCGCCTCGTCGACCAGCACCACAACAGGGTGGATGTTCGCGCACGTCCGGTCGGTGGTGTTGGTGACGTCCACGAACCAGGTCCCGAACCCTCCACCGGCGTCATAGGAATCGGGCCCCCCGTGAATCCGGGTGACCAGCGGAAACTCCCGCCCACCGAAGCCGGCACAGGAGGGGGCGGCGGAAGCGGGGGCAGGGACGGGCAGAAGAACGGCGGCTGCGGCGAGGCAGAGGGCGGCGGGGGTAACCAGTCGCATAAACACATGACCTTGCCGCCCCAAGGTCCGACGACGGAGCCGCCACACGGCAGAGAGGAGGAACCCCGCCCAATCGGCGGACGCGCACCGACACCCTGCACACGCAGGGGTCGCCTACTGATCGGGGGCGCGCGAGCCGCCGTCGGGGGCGCGGGGAACTGCGCGTCTTTCTGGGGGCGCGGGGAACTGCGCGTTTTTAGGGGCGCGGGGAACTGCGCATTCTTTAGGGGGCGCGGGGAACTGCGCATCTCTTGGGGGCGCGGGGAACTGCGCATTCTTTAGGGGCGCGGGGAACTGCGCGACAAGCCACGACGGCGCCGCACCCACACTCAACCGACAGACCCCCACCCCCCACCCCCCTCAAACCCCCCGCCCAAACACCGGCGCCAACAACAACTGCGCCGCCCCCTCAGCCACCCCCCACACCCCACCAGAAGCCACCCGCACATCCGTCCCGGCCCCACACACCGCCGCCCCAACCCCCCGCAGAAACACCTCCGGCGCCCCGGAAACCGTCCGCCCCCCGAGCAACACCACGTCAATGTCCAGCAGGGACACAAGATTGGCGGCCCCCACCCCCAACACCCGCGCAGCCTCCCCCACATCCCCCCGCCCCACGGCGGCAAGACACAGCACCTCGATACACCCCCGGTTCCCGCAGGAACACCGAGGCCCGTCGAGCTGGATCACCTGATGCCCGAACTCCCCGGCCCCGGTCCGCGCCCCCCGATGAACCACCCCGCCGATCACCAGCCCCGCCCCCAACCCCGTACCAAGATGCAGATACGCGAACGACCGGGCCGTACCCCCCACTGCCAGCCTCAGCGCAGCGGCATTCGTGTCCTTGTCGACCACCACCGGCACCCCGAGCCGCTCAGCAAGCGCGTCCCGCAACGGAAAGCCGTCCCACTCCGGAAACCCGGTGACCCGGTGCAGCACGCCCCGACTGTGATCAAGCGGCCCAGGCAGCGCGACCCCCACACCAAGCAGCGACCCAACACTCTCCCGGTCACCGACCCCCACCCGGCCACCCACAACCTCACCAACCGCCCGCCCCACGCCCGCCACCACCGCATCCGCCCCGGCCCCCAGATCCAGCGCCGACGACGACTCCCCCACCACCCGCCCGGTGAGATCGACCAGCACGGCCCGCAGCTCGTCCCGGTCGAGATGCACCCCGACCGCATGCCCGGCCCCCGGCACCAGCCGCAACACCGTCCGCGGCTTCCCCCCGGTGGACGCCCGCCGCCCCGCCTCCGCGGCGAGCCCGTCCCCCCGCAGCCGGGCGGTGATCTTACTGACGGCCTGCGGCGTGAGCCCGGTCCCCTCCGCGAGCTCCAGCCGGCTGATCCCGTCCGCACCGGCCGCCCGCAGCAGATCAAGCACCAGCGCGGCGTTGTGGCTGCGCAGGGCGAGCAGATTGACGCCCGCACCGCTCGCCCCCCGCGCCCCGCCGTCCGCGTCCACGCCCATGCCCCTCTCCGCTACCGCCACTGACACCGGCACCGCCGCCGCCGTCACTGTCGCCGTCACCGTCGTGACCCAGCCTTTCACCACCCCATTGTCCTCCGCGCTTGCACTTTGGCAACAGCGTTGCGAAAGTGGGAGCCATGACTGGTACGACTGGCACTCCGACTGGCACTCCCCTCCGCGCAGGCCTCGTCGGCTACGGCCTCGCGGGTTCCGTCTTCCACGCCCCGCTGATCGCCTCCACCGAGGGCCTGACGCTGGACACGGTGGTCACCTCCAACCCCGAGCGGCAGGAACAGGCCCGCGCCGAGTTCCCGGACGTCCGCACGCTGGGCACCGTGGACGAGCTGTTCGACCGCGCGGACGAGCTGGATCTGATCGTCATCGCGTCGCCGAACAAGACCCATGTCCCGCTCGCCACGGCCGCCCTGAAGGCCGGTCTGCCGGTCGTCGTGGACAAGCCGGTCGCCGGCACCGCGGCCGAGGCGCGCGAGCTGGCCGCGCTGGCGGAGGAGCGCGGGCAGCTCCTCTCGGTCTTCCAGAACCGCCGCTGGGACAACGACTTCCTCACCCTGCGCAAGCTGATCGCCGAGGGCGAGCTGGGCGAGGTCTGGCGCTTCGAGTCCCGCTTCGAGCGCTGGCGCCCGCAGCTGAAGGGCGGCTGGCGCGAGTCCGGCGACCCCGCAGAGATCGGAGGTCTGCTGTACGACCTCGGCAGCCACGTCGTCGACCAGGCCCTCGCGCTCTTCGGCCGGGCCGCGTCGGTCTACGCCGAGTCGGACGCACGGCGCCCGGGTGCCCGTACCGACGACGACACCTTCATCGCGATCACCCACACCAACGGCGTCCGCTCTCACCTCTACGTCTCCGCCACCACGGCCCAACTCGGCCCGCGCTTCCGGGTGCTGGGCTCGAAGGCCGGCTATGTGAAGTACGGCCTCGACCCGCAGGAGGCGGACCTGCGCGACGGAAAGCGCCCCGGCACGAGCGGCGGCGACTGGGGTACCGAGCCCGAGGACCTGTGGGGCCGCGTCGGCTCCGGCGAGTCCCCGCTGACCGGCGGCGGCCGCCCCGAGCCCACACTGCCCGGCGACTACCCCGCGTACTACGCCGCGATCGCCGCCGCCCTGCGCGACGGTTCCCCCAACCCGGTGACCGCGCTGGAGGCGGCCGCCGCCCTCGACGTACTGGAGGCGGCCCGCCGTTCGGCCCGAGACGGAGTGACGGTAACGCTGTGACCAACCACGACAAGCCCGAACTGACGCCCACGGTCGAGGAGCTGGAGGCCCAGGAACGCCGTCTGGTGTTCCGGGCGTTCACCCACGACGACGCCTGGGAGCTCGGCTCCCTGCTGGTACGGCTGGCCACCGAGCGGCAGGCGCCGGTCGCGATCGACATCCACCGCGCCGGCCAGCAGCTCTTCCACGCCGCGCTGCCGGGCTCCACTCCGGACAACGACGCCTGGATCGCCCGCAAGCGCCGGGTGGTGGAGCGGTACGGCTCGGCGTCGTACCTGGTCGGGACCCGGTTCCGGGCGAAGGGCAGCACGTTCGAGGACTCCTCGCGGCTCGACCCGGATCTGTACGCGGCGCACGGCGGTTCGTTCCCGATCACCGTCGCGGACGTCGGTGTGATCGGCGCGGTGACGGTGTCGGGTCTGCCGCAACTGGCGGACCACAAGATGGTGGTGGAGGCGCTGGAGCAGTTCCTGGACGCGCGCGGCCTACTCTGATCGCCTGATCCCGTCACCCGACGCCTGATCCCGTCTCCCGTCACCCGTCACCCGTCACCCGTCACCCGTCACCCGACGCCCGACCCCGGCCCCCCGACCCCCGACCCCCGACCCCCGAGAGTCCAGGGCCGTTTCCCTCCAGGGGGAATCTTCCGGGCGGTCCCTCCCGTTGGCACAGCCGTACCGGCCGTCATGCCAACCGGAGGGATCGGACCCGATGAACAACGAGGCACTGGGCACGCTGAAGCAGCAGGTCGGGCGCTATGGCATCTGGAGCATCGGGCTGCGCTCGGAGGACCCCGACCGCCGTACCGAACTACGGGAGGCCGCCGCCGAGTTGGAGGCGCTCGGCTTCGGCGCGCTGTGGCTCGGCGGCAACACCACCGCCGCGCACGCCGCGCCCCTCATCGAGGCCACCAAGAGCCTCGCCGTCGGCACCAGCATCCAGAGCATCTGGCAGCACGAGGCCGCCGCCTCCGCCGTGGACTTCGCCGACCTGGAGACGGTCCACCCCGGCCGGTTCGTGCTGGGTCTCGGCGTCAGCCACGCCAGGCGCGCGGACCAGTACGGCCGCCCGTACGCGGCGCTGGTCTCCTACCTCGACGCCCTCGACGCGGCCGGGCTGCCCGCCGAGCGCCGGGTCGTGGCGGCACTGGGCCCGAAGATGCTGCGGCTGGTCTCGGAACGCGCGGCGGGCTCGATCCCGTACCTGGTCACTCCGGAGCACACGGCCGCCGCCCGCGAGATCCTGGGCGAGAACGCCCTCCTGGCACCGGAGTTGAAGGTCGTCCCGAGCACGGACCCGACCGAGGCCCGCGCTCTCGCCCGCCCGTTCCTCGCCCCGTACCTGGGCCTGCCCAACTACACCAACAACTTCCTCCGCCACGGCTTCACGGAGGACGACCTGACCAACGGCGGCAGCGACCGCCTGGTCGACGCGGTGTTCGCCTGGGGCGACGACACCCGCATCCGCACCCACATCAACGCGTTCCTGGACGCGGGCGCGGACCACGTGGCGTTGCAGGTGGTGGACGGATCCCCGAGAGAGACCCTGCCACTGAACACATGGCGCCACCTGGCAGAACTCCTGGCCTGAACTCCACCGGTGCGATGGGCCCGCAGGGCCCTCCTGAGGGGCGCGGGGAACTGCGCGACCAGCCACGACGGCGCCGCACCAACCCACGCCCCCCGCGGAGCGCTACGCCTGCTGGAACTCCTGCCGCTGCCGCCCCAGCCCCTCGATCTCCAACTCCACAACATCCCCACCCCGCAGATACGGCTTCGGCTCGGCATGCCCCAAGGCAACCCCCGCCGGCGTACCCGTGTTGATGACATCCCCGGGATACAGCGTCATGAAGTGACTGAGATACCGCACGACCTCCGCCACGGAGAAGATCTGCTCCGCCGTACTGCCGTCCTGCTTCAGCTCACCGTTGACCCAGAGCTTCAGCGACAGCGCCTGCGGATCCGGCACCTCGTCCGCCGTCACGAGCCACGGCCCGAGCGGGTTGAACGTCTCGCAGTTCTTCCCCTTGTCCCAGGTCCCGCCGCGCTCCAGCTGGAACTCCCGCTCGGAGACGTCGTGCGCCACCGCGTACCCGGCGACATGCGTGAGCGCCTCCTCGGCGGACTCCAGATAGCGGGCCGTACGTCCGATGACCACGGCCAGTTCGACCTCCCAGTCGGTCTTCTCCGACTTGCGGGGCACGAGGACCGTGTCGTTCGGCCCGACCACGGTGTCCGGCGCCTTGAAGAACAGCACCGGCTCGCTCGGCGGCTCGGCGCCGGTCTCACGGGCGTGGTCGTGGTAGTTCAGCCCGATGCACACCATCTTGCCGATCCGCGTCAGCGGCGGCCCGACACGCAGCCCGGTCGCGTCCAGCACGGGCAGCTCACCGGTGCCGGCGGCGGCGCGGATCCGCTCCAGCGCCGCATCGTCCGAGAGCAGCGCCCCGTCGATGTCGGGCACCAGGCCGGACAGATCACGCAGTACACCCTCGGCGTCGAGCAGCGCGGGCCGCTCCGCCCCCGCCGTACCGACTCGCAGCAGCTTCATGGTCACTATCTCCCTCGATCGCGGGCACTCCGCCGACGCGTGCGGTCATCGGAGGACTGGTCGATCCTCCAAGGTCACGGTCCACTCCGCAATACCCGGTTCATCTACTGGACCGTAGCCTCGCGCACCGGGGCGTAAGCCCGGCGTCAGCGATAGAGCGCGGCCCGCTCGACGGCGCTCCACGTGGTGCTGGTCACCACGTACAGCGCGGCGGCGAGCGGCACCACGGCGACGGTGACCAGCGTGAGGAACGACATGAACGGCATCGCCTTCGTCACCGCCCCGAGCCCCGGCATCTGCTCGCCGCCCCCGCCGAGGGCCACGGCCCCGCCCGAGTCGGCCATCATCCGCTTGGTACGCCGGTAGTTGAACGCGGCGACGCCCGCCACGAACAGGAACAGTGCGACGTAGACCAGCCCCGCCCCGCCGAGCACGCCGTCGCCGGCCAGGGCGTCGGACCAGCGGTCGCCGAGGGGCGCGCCCAGCAGGTCGTGGCCGAGGAGCGCGTTCGCCTCGCCGCCGATCGTGGTGCTGGAGAACAGGTGGTAGAGCAGGAAGAAGGCGGGGAGTTGGAAGAGCCCCGGCAGACAGCCGGCCAGCGGCGAGACCTTCTCCTTGGTGTGCAGTTCCAGTACGGCCTGCTGGAGCCGTTCGGGGTTGCGGCTGTGCTTCCTGCGGAGTTCGGCGATCTTCGGCTGCAACTGCTTGCGCGCGTTCTGGCCACGCGCGGAGGCCCGGGACAGCGGATGCACCAGCAGCCGGACGAGCATGGTGAACAGGATGATCGCGGCGGCTGCCGCGGAGGCGTGGAACAGGGGCTGGAGCAGATCGGCGAGCCGCTCGACCAGTTGCGCGAAAACGGACATGGGTGAGCCCTCCGTGGGTCTCGTCGTGCCGGGAGGTCCCGGGGATTCCGGGACGGATGTGTCGGCATGACGACCCGCGCGGGCAGGCTCGGACGAGGGTGATGGTGATGGTGCGGTGAGTGCCCTACGCGACGGTCGTCAGGAGGGCACGTCCGGGCGCTCGGGGACGTCTGCGCCCCTTGGCGTCGGGATCACGCTGCGGCAGGAAGGCCGTACGGCGGTCCCGGTCCCGTATCGCCGTACGTACGCGCGTCGGTGGCACCGCGGGCGCGCAGCGCGAGCCGATCAGTGCGCAGACGGCGAGCGCGGACCCGGCGGTGGCGGTCGCGGCGAGCGCGACGGTGACGGCCATGGAGAGACCGCCGCCGTCGAGGAGGGCGAACTGGAGAAGCAGGAGGACGGGGAGGAGGAGTGCGGTCGGCCGGCGCAGGGCGGGGCGTGACGGGACGCGGTCGTGGATCACGGACACACCCCCCTCGTCCTCACTCTCGCCGGCTGGACGGAACTCGCCTGCGCCGGACTGCCTACACCGGACTCGCCTACACCGGACTCGCCTACACCGAACTCGCTTGCACCGAGCCGGCCTGCGCCGGACTCGACCCCACCGGACTCTCCTTCACCGCGCCCGCCGGGTCGAGCCCGATCGGCTGGAGCAGCCGCTTCGGTGTCAGCAGCGCGCGGCTGACCGGATCCGCCGGGTCCGGGTCGAGTCCGGGACCCGGTGTCATCTCAACGTCCGGGACCGGCACAACGGTTCCGCAGGTGGGACATTCGCCGTAGGAGCCGAGTTCGGTGCCGCAGTCGGCGTGCCGGAAGACCCGCAGGACCGGCTGGTCGAAGTGCCCGGTGCCCCAGCGGCCGAGCGAGCGCAGCACCGGCCACAGCGCGACGCCGCGCTCGGTGAGGACGTACTCGTCGCGCGGCGGCGACTCCTGGTACCGGCGTTTTTCGAGGATGCCGTCGGCGGTGAGGTTCTGGAGGCGGGCGGCCAGGACGGCGCGCGGGATGCCGAGGTGGACGAGGAAGTCGTTGTAGCGCCGGACGCCGTAGAGCGCGTCGCGGATCACCAGGAGGGTCCAGCGTTCGCCGACGACCTCCAGCACGCGCGCGATGGTGCACTGCTGTGTTCCGTAGTCCTTGCCCAGAGCCATAGGCCCACTGTAACCACTTTACCGGGAGTAGGTTCAATGACCGAACTTATAGTGCTACGGTTTCCGCCATGACCAGGTTCAATGAACGAACCCTCGAAGGCGGCGGCCTCGATGGCGGCAGCCTCGAAGCACGTACGGTCGAGGAGGCGCCCGCTCCTGGAGCCGCACCCGCGGGACCGGTGCCGAACGCCCGCGCCACACTGACCCTGACGAGCGCCGCCACCGCCGTGGCCCTCATGACGTACACGGCGCCGATGGTGACGCTCGCGGACACCGCCGCCGCGCTGCACACCGCCCCGTCGGCCCAGGCCTGGCTCCTGAACGGCACCCCGCTCGGCCTCGCCGCGCTCCTCCTGGTCGCCGGCACCCTCGCCGACGACTACGGCCGCCGCCGTGTCTTCCTGGTCGGCACACTGGCACTCGGCCTCACCACCGCGCTCGGCGCCTTCTCGACCACCACATGGCAGTTCACGCTGGCCCGGGTCGCCCAGGGCGCGGCGAGCGCGGCTCTGCTGGCCAGCGCGCTCGGCCTGATCGTGCACGCCTTCCCGGACCCGCGGGCGCGGCTGCGCGCGACGGGCGTGTGGGGCGCGTTCGTCAGCGGCGGTATCGCGGTGGGCCCCCTGCTGAGCGGCGCCCTGCCGGACTGGCGCTGGGTGTACGCGGTGCTGGGCGCCGCGTCCGTGCTGGTGGCGGCGCTGGGGCTGCGTTCGCTCGCGGAATCCCGCTCTCCGCGCGGAGGCCGGCCGGACCTGCTGGGCGCGGTGACGTTCGGCCTCGCGCTCGTCGCGCTGGTCGCGGCGCTGACCCTGGGCCGGGACGGCTGGCTGCGCGCGCCGGTGGGGCTGCTGCTGCTCGCGGCCGTGGTGCTGGTGACGGTGTTCGCGGTCGTCGAACGCCGGGTGAAGGTCCCGATGATCGACCTGGGCCTGCTGCGGCGGCCGCGCTTCCTGGCCTCATCGGCGGGCGGTCTGTTCACGGGCCTGGCGGTGATCGGCCTGTTCAGCTTCCTGCCGACGGTGCTGCAACGTTCCCTCGGGATGTCCGCGCTCGCCTCGGCGTGGCTGCTGCTGATCTGGTCCGGCCTCTCCTTCGCGGTGGCGCTCCAGGCCCGCCGGCTGCACGGCCGGGTCTCCGCCCGCCACCAGCTCACCATCGGCTTCATCCTGCACCTGGTCGGCGTGCTGACCATGTGGGGCGCGATCGACGCCGGTTCCTGGGCCCGTCTGCTGCCCGGCCTGATCCTCGGCGGCGTCGGCGCCGGCCTCCTCAACGCCGCCCTGCCCGGACTCGCCGTCGAGTCGGTCCCGGCCGGCCGCGCGGCGATGGGGTCGGGCGCCCAGCAGACGTTCCGCTACGTCGGTTCCTGCGCGGGCGTGGCCCTGACGATCGCGATCGCGACGGTGCCGGGCGGCGGGATCGACCTGGCGCTCGCGGTGTCGGCGGGCTTGGCGGCCGTGGGGGCGGTGGGGGTGGCGGTGTCCCGGTGAGAAGGGTCCCTCCTGGGCGGGCTCTCAGCGTGGCCGCATGGAGCTGAGCTTCGCCCACACGATCAGCCGGTGGGCGGAGCTGTACTCCGGGGTGCAGGTGGTGAGGGTGAGGTAGTACCCGGGTTCGCGATAACCGGCGTCGGGGTGGACGAGGCTGCGGGGCACCGGCCGGACGACCCCGTCGTCACGGGGCGAGGTCTCCCGGAGCCCCTTGTCGACGACGTACGTGTAGAAGGCGTCCGCGGTCTCGACGCCGATCTCGTCACCGCGCGTGAGGCGATCGACGTACCGGAACGGCTCACCGTGTGTGTTCCGGTGCCCCGCGAGCGCGAAGTTCCCGGCCTGGCCGGGCTGTTGGGACGACGGATAGTGCCCGACGTACCCCTTGTCGAGCACACCCTCCTTGCCGACGCCCTCGGCGACGGGGACGCGGAGGCCGAGGCGGGGGATGGAGAGGATGGCGTAGGCGTGGCGGGGGCTCGCCCTCGTGCCGGAAATCCCCCCGGATCCGGCACGCGGCACCCCCGCGACACCGGCGCCTTCGTCGGCCCCCACCCCTGGCTCCCTCACCCCCGGCTCCCCCGCACCGGCCGTCCGCCACCCCTCCTCCAACCGCTCGACACCCCGCGCGGCAATCCCCTTGGCCTGCCGGTTGGTCCACCAGAGCTGATGGACGACGAGCAGCAGCAGTACGACCCCGACGGTGACGAGGATCTCGCCGCAGGCCCAGACCCCGCGCCGCAGCACAACACCCGGCCGTACGCGGCACCCGGCGTCCCGCTGGGCGGCCGGAACATCCCGATACCCCCCATCCACCCGGTCTGGGTACGACGGAAACCGGCCCCAGCGGTGCCCAATCCCCCCTCTCCGGCCCCCCGGCCAGCGGAAACCTCTCCTTCGTAACCGCTCGGCAGTACGGTGTCCCCCATGCGCCCCGACACGCCAGCCGAAAACGTCGACCACCCCGCCGAAGCGGCGCGCCTGGAGCGAACCGCCGGCCTGTATCCCGAGGACTCCGAAGCCCTGCTGCTGAGGGCCGCGGCCCACCGGGAACTCTCCGGCGACCGCCCTGCCGCGACAGCCCTCTACGACCGCCTGCTCTCCTCCGGCACCACCTTGGAAGACCCCCTCCTGGTACGCGCGCTCAAGGCGTCGAACCTGTGGGAGTACGGCCATGAGGCCGAGGCCAGGGCCATCATCGACGGCCTGCGCGCCGCGGCACCCCGCAGTGCCGCGCCCTGGCTGATCATCGCGGAGTCACTGGAGTCGCACGACGAGCTGGAGGCGGCGCAGGAGGCCTTCACGGAGGGCGCGACGCAGCTGCTGGGCGGGTCCGCGGAGCCTCCGCAGGCGACCCACCCGCTTCTCTTCGGCCGTCACCGGGTCCGCCGCATGCTGGGCCTGGCGCACGACGACTGGGACACCCTGGCTGACACGCTCCACTCGATGCCGGTCTCCCTGGACGAACTGCACGACCCGAAGCGCGTCTGGTCGCTGGGTTCGGACAACCCGGCGGAGCTGGAGGCGGAGATCTCCCGCCTGCGCGCGGAACTGGGCGCGTACCGGGAGGCGTTGTCCCGCCCGTATCCGGTGGCGATGCTGCACTGGCCGGCGCGGGAACTCACCGAACTCCTGACGGCGTACCCGCCGCTGGCGTCGGAGTACCCGTCCCACGAGGACCACCTGGCGACCATAGAGTCCTCCCTCCGCGAACTCGCCGCCTCCGGCACCCCCAACCTCGGCATCGTCACAGGCACGGTCCCGTCCTACGAGGCCTTCGCGGCCTCGGAATCCACCCCACCGGACGACCCCACCCTCCTCCCCCAGTACGCGACCACCCTGGCAGCCCGAGGCCGAGCAACGGCTTGGCCACCGGAGCCGGGAGCAACGTGCTGGTGCGGCTCGGGCCGGAATTATGGGGAGTGTCACGGGGTGTAGAGGCGACTCCGGCTCGGGGTAAAGAGTCGCCCCGATTCGCGTGTCGGCCGTTCTCGTCACGACCCACCTGAACGTCGTTGCCTGAGCTTAGAGTTGGACCATGACAGACGACGTCTACAGTGCATCCGACACAGAGCCTGGAAGCGACGACCCCGCAGAGAGCCTGGTCACCGAAGATTCTGAGGTTGTTGACCCCGAATCCGAAGAAATCGAATCGGCACCGATCCATGCCGACGACGCTCTTCGCTACTTCGGGGCCGACTTCGATGTGGATGGGCTTGTCAAACGGCTGGACAACGGGACGTTCATAATCCCCACGTTTGAGCCGCTAGCAGAAGATGACATTGCCGGGTTCGAAGGTTTTCAGCGTGGTCTGGTCTGGAAGAAGAAGCAGATGGACCGCTTTATCGAATCCATCCTTCTAGGCTACCCAGTCCCAGGAGTATTTCTCGTAGAATTGACGGATCGCCGCTACCTCGTCCTAGACGGACAGCAACGTCTGACCACCCTTCAAGCCTTCAAGCACGGAAAGTATTGGTCGACACGCGGCGCCAGTAAATTTTCCCTTCGGTACGTTGGCGACGAATTCAAGGGACACACATACGCAAACTTGGAAGCCAAATCACAACGCCTGTTCGACAATACCTTCATCCAAGCAACCATTGTTGTACCGAAGGGCGCCGAGGGGAAGCGGGGGATCTATTCCCTATTTGAGAGGATTAACAGCGGAGGAACAAATCTAAAGCCCCAGCAAATCCGGGTCGCACTCTATGCTGGCGCCACCGTAAACTTCGTCCGCGACTTGAATCAGGACTCGAACTGGCGAAGCCTTTTTGGCCCGCATAATCGCGACCTGAAAGACCACGAGCTGATCCTTCGGGCCATCTCGCTGATGCCGTCCGCCCAGGGCTTCCATAACTTCCGACCGCCTATGGCCACGTTCCTGAATAACTACCTCGGCGTCCACCAAGAGCAGCTTCCGCCGGACGCCGATGGAATCCGGATGCGCTTCTCCAGAGCAGCACAGCTCCTCAATCAAGCTCGCGGACGAGACGCTCTGAGGATCCGCGGCACACAAGTTAATGCTGCACACACTGATGCGGTTCTCGTCGGCCTCATGACCGCCCTAAAGGAGAAAGAGGGACTGACGTCCGACGATGTCGACTCCGCATTGTCTGTTTTGCTCACCAGTACCAGGTACCAGCTTGCAGTGTCCGAAAGCACCTCACACAGCGAGCAGGTGAGTGCCCGAATCCGTCTCGCCGCCAGGGCATTTCAGGGGGACCCACTTGCCGACGAGCAAGAGTAATGCCAGAAAACAGATCCTGGCCATGAAGTCTGACCTTGACGCTGCCTACAAAAGGTATCGCGAAGGTCTGACACAGATGGAAATATCTCTGCAAGAAGACCTGCACAAGTACATGTGCATACGCCTGTCGGGCTACTTGGAACAGTTAATGTTCGAGGCGATATCTGGTTTTATGGCCACCTCCACCGGAGGTCCTGCACGAAACTTTAGCCTGTCCTTCTTCAAAAAAGCTCCTAACCTAAATCCCGAAGCGCTCGAGAAGCTTATTGGCAGATTCGGTGACCCGTGGGATGCAGAGATAGCAGATTTCCTGAACAAGGATGAGCGTAGAAACTCCTTAGGAAAACTACTTGAAGTCCGGAACAAGGTGGCTCATGGGCAGAGCTACCGCGGGGGCCAGATGAACGTGGCCAACTATAAAGAACTTGTTGATGCGATTCATTCATGGGTCGTAGACAGAATGTTGTAGCCTGCGCTTACTCAAGCCCTGCGTAACCTCACACACTGCTTTCATTCAGGGAATAAAATGCTCCCATTCGAGGAAGAATCGGATCTACAAGCTTCCAAGTGGATCGGAAATCAAGAGCTGCTGAAAGAAGACGCTGCACTCAAGAAGGTAGCCGAGCATATCCGTTCCCTCGACCCGTCTGGGGAGAGGTTTGCCTCCGTTCTGCGCGACACCATAGATCAATTGCTTAACGGAGAGGTCACAGGACGGTACGCATGGCAGCAGCTATTCAAGACTGAGAAGACACATGCAGGGACGCTTGTTGAGATTAACCTCCAGCGTGAGTTCAAGTTCGCGGATGGCGGTGACGTGGGCGAGCACGGCCAGCACCCCATGGACTACCGCATCCTAGGAATAGACGTGGACTGCAAGTTCTCCCAGACTTTTGGCGGATGGATGATCCCACCCGAGGCAATCGGGTACCTCTGCCTTCTTGTGTGGGCAGACGACATCAAAAGCAAATGGAGTGCCGGCCTGTTCCGAGTGCAACAGGAGTGGCTCAATACCGGCAGCAACCGTGATAAAAAGTTGACATTGAAAGCAGAACATCGCGGGGACAAGGTTCTCTGGCTCTGGCGCAATGCCGAACTCCCAGTAAATGTCCTCCTACATCTGCCTGAGACTACCCGTAGCAAAATTCTGATCGATGGCCCGCGTCAGGGGCAAAAGCGCGTTATCGAACTGTTTCGAAGGGTTCAGAATCGCCGCATCGGTCGAGGTGCTGTACGTACTGCGGCGCAGCAACTCGACTACATGGCCCGGCTGCGGGAGGGTAAGAACAGAGCTCGGACCGTGCTGAGAGAAGAGGGCATCGTGATTGCCGGCCCCTACGGTAAGCATCAGGAAATTGCCCGTCAGATCGGCGCCGAGGTGCCCCAGCGGGGTGAGTTTGTAAGCTTCCGCGTGGCCGAAGCCGCACCGCAGCACGGCGACCGGCCACGCGTCGAGCTGGAGGGGCGACACTGGGTTCTTGCAGGGCCGGACGACCCTGTGGTGACGGCGCCACGCCTTCCCAAGATCTCCGGCGAGGAAGAACTCTGATCAGTCAGGCAGCGATCGGGATGGAGTCGACAGCATGGTCAGCAATGAGATCTGGGAGCCTCCCGCAGGCTCTTGGGCCTCTTCAGCTGCTCGCCGACGAAACATGCAAGCTATCCGCAGCCGAGATACCACCCCTGAACGGCTGATCCGCCGACTCGTCCATGCCCAGGGGTTGCGCTACCGAGTAGCCGCCAGGCCCCTGCCAGACCTCCGTCGTACAGCCGACATGGTCTTCCGTCCGGCGAAGGTCGCCGTCTTCATCGATGGCTGCTACTGGCACGGATGCCCCGAGCACTATGTTCCTCCCCGGACCAACCCTGGCTACTGGTCCGACAAAGTCGCCAGAAATGTCGCCCGCGACCGGGACACCGACCAGCGCCTTACAGAGGCTGGCTGGACGGTGCTCCGGTTCTGGGAACATGAGCCATCCGAGGAGTGCGCTGCGCACATTGCGGCTGAGGTCGAGAAGCACCGCAGTGCCTTGCAGAAGAGACTGTCCGGCAGCTGATCAGGTCTTCTTCGGATCACGTTCTCGTGCTGCCCTGAGCACGTCGATGATCGACTTACCGACAGCCCTGGCGACTGGCGGAGGGAACGCGTTCCCCACCTGCCGGTACTGCGCAGTCTTGCCGCCGGAAAAGTCCCATTCCTGCGGGAATCCCTGGATGATGGCAGCCTGCCGCACAGTCAGCATCGGACCATCAGAACCGAACAGGTCTCGCTCCTCGGTTTCCTTTTTCGCGCACATATCGATGTCGTTGGCTACGCCCATGCCCGAGACACCGAGCTGTTTCCAGGCCGCCTTCGCGCGACTTGGCCCAAGGTCAGCACCGCCGTGCTTCTTCGAGCCGCCGACAAGAGTGGGTGCGATCCCTCCGCCCTTCCCCTTGAGCTCAGCATCGCGTTTGGTTGCCTTCGCGAGCCACCGGTCATAGGCAGCATGGGCGCGCTCCGAGTGAAGCCCGCCGAAGTACCGCTTATACCGCTCATGCATCGTCGGTTCAAGACTCTTTGCAACGCTTACCGGATCCTCGTGAGTCGCCGTAGGCCACTCGTACTTGAGGTCCTTGATGACGTCATCGCGGAATGCAACGAGGATGGCCCGCGGACGGAGCTGGGGGACGCCGAAGTCACTGGCCTCCAGGACACCCCACTTGCATACGGTGTAGCCGAGGCCCTTCACCCGGACCATTTGTCCGTCTTCTTCGCGGTACGTTCCGCCCTGGAGCCGAGCCGTGATCCAGTCGCGGTAGTCCGAGAATTTGGGATCCATGATCCCGCGTACGTTCTCGATCATGACCGCCCGCGGCTCAAGAGCTTCGACCAGCTCAAGCATACGCGGGAACAGATCCCGTTCGTCGTCCTTGCCAAGTTGCTTGCCTGCATGGGAGAACGGCGGACACGGCACGCCGCCCGCGAGAAGATCCAAGCCGTCCCGCTTCAGCAGTCCGGCACTCTTCTGCACATCCCGGTGTGGATCAAACTTCTTCACGTCAGCTGACAGCACGTCACAGTGGACCCGCTCCCAGGCCCACACCTCATGATCTTCGATGTTCAGCTTGAGCGTCTCCACCGCATGCTGGTCAATCTCAACCAGCGCCAGGTGCCCGAAGCCTGCCTGATGCAGTCCGATGGCCTGCCCTCCGGCTCCGGCGCAGATCTCGATCGACGTGAACTCAGGCTCCGTCGCCGCGCTGGCGCCCGCGGATTCCTTCGTGTGGGTCATGCCCCCTCCTTACAAGCCGAACAGCGGCAGACTCAGTTTGCAATCCACCATCACTGAGGGTGACAGACCCCACTGACAACGAGACCTCACTAAGTGTGCAGTACGCATCGAGGTTCGCCGCACGCACCCTCCGACACGCCGAACACTCATACGATATTGCGCATGCGGATACCTGTGTGGACCGAGGACGAACTCGTGCTGGCTGGAGCCCTCGTCGTGAGGAACGGCTGGCGGGAGCTGCGCACGCACGATCCGGAGGTCCGGGAACTGTCCGGACTGCTTCGCTCGCTGCCTATCCACGGCGCGGAAGCACGTGGTCTGCCTGAGTTCCGGTCTTTCGGCAGCGTCAGCCGCAAGACCACCGACTTCATGACGAACCACCCGCTGTACCCCGGAAAGCCGACCCGGTGCGGTGCGCCCACGCTTCTCATGATCGAGGCCTTTACGCGGCGCGAAACTGAGTTGCTCCAGGCGGCCCAGGCCATCGAGGAAGGCATCGGTTCTGGCGAGCTCCAGCTGCTCGCCCCGCAGCCCGACGAAGTCGACGAGACCGGCGCCACGGCCATCGAGGGACGCCTCCTCGTCCGCAGGGCACTCGCCCGGGAGCGGGACCCGAAGCTGCGCGCGCTGAAGATCGCGCAAGTGCGCCGCAGCGGAGCCCCGCTCCAATGCGAGGTCTGCGACTTCGACTTCGCGCGCACCTATGGCAGAGACCTGGGCGACGGTTACATCGAAGTGCACCACGTCATCCCTCTTCACGTTGCTGGGGCCAGGAAGACGAGCCTCGACGATCTCGCGTGCCTGTGTGCCAACTGCCATCGCATGTGCCACAGGAGCCTTCCGGGAGAATCCTGGCGTACGCCGGCCTCCCTTCGCGAGCGGATCGGGAAGCCCGCATCGTCGGCAGCCCACTAGGCCGCCTCTGCTTCCGCCTCGTAGTGCATCTGGGCCCGTTCAAGAACATCGTCCGGGTCATGGCCCTGCGCCGAGGTCCAGTGGAGCAAATCGGCAATCAACTCCACCGCCGATTCGTGGAGGTCCGTCGCCCGGCCCTGCCGTTTCCTCCCGTCATCCCACACCCCCCGGTAGCCATCGAGGGCTGCGACCGCCCGCTCGATGCGCCGACAGTCGGTGCCTCCGTTCACCGGAACCTCGCACCAGACTGCCTTCCCCGCCGCCGTAAGGACCGCACCCCAGTCCGTCGCCATGGTTGCGAGGAGGTGCAGGCCACGACCGCACTCCGCATCACAGTCAGCCAGTTGCAGGAACGGCAACTCAGCGCTTCTGTCGTGAACTTCCAAACGCAGTCGCTCACACCGCCACTCCAGCACCAGCGTCGCGATAGCGCCTTCGCCGACGTGCTTGACCACATTCGTCGCCAGTTCTGTCACCAGCAGTTCAGCCTCTTCTAAGCCAGCTGAGAAGCCCCACCGGCTCAGTTGCTTCGTGGCGGCTCTGCGAAGCAGGCGTACCTCCGAGGGCGCCGCCTCAAAGGGCAGGACACAGCGGAGTCGGGGTTCGGTCACATCGGAGCTGGGCACAGCCACTCCTCCCTCCCAAGCCACGCACGCGCATGTACTTGCCGTATCCGATCGGCTGCCCTGCGTAGCTGCTTGCGATCGAGCATGACACAGAGAAATCTCTCTATGTAACTTCTCACGAGAATCCATCGAGTGAATCTGATGGTCGTCGCGTCCCCTCCTGCCTAGCCTTGCGAAGGATCTCCGGGCTACCGCCCGGCGCACGGCGAAGGAGCCGAATGTCCGAACGGACCACAACACGCCGCCGCCAACTAGGTGCCACGATGCGCAAGTTGCGCGCCAGAAGGGGCCTAACCCTGGAAGAGGCAGGACAGCTCGTCGGCGTGTCCAAAGCGACAGTCAGCCGCTACGAGACTCAAGCCGGCCCAGTCAAATGGATCGTCGTCGACGCACTGTGCCGTGAGTACGGAGCCACCGACGCCGAGCGACAGGCGGTCGTGCGCTTGGCGAAGGACGCCAGGCAACAGGGTTGGTGGAGCTCTTTCGCAGACTCCATCCCAGAGAGCATGAACCTGATGCTCACGCTTGAGGACGAAGCCGTACGCGAGAGCCACTTCTCGTGCGTGTACGTCCCGGGGCTCCTTCAGACGCGCGCTTACAGCACCGCCGTACAGAGGGCGAACGAAGTCCCGTTGGAAGCGGCCGAGATCGAACGCCTCGTCGACATCCGGATGAGGCGGCAGGAGCTCTTGAACCGTCCGAAGCCGCCGCACCTGTGGGCGATCCTCGACGAGTCCGTGGTCCGCAGGGTCGTCGGGTCACCGCATGTGATGAGAGAACAGCTGGATCGACTGCTTGAGGCAAACGAGTCCCTTCACATCACGCTTCAGATCCTGCCGTTCGCCAAGGGAGCGCACTCTGCTGCTCTGGGGACCTTCGTCATCATCGGTGGCGTCGAGCCGATGCTGGACGTCGTGTACGTCGACTTCCTCACGGGCTCCCTCTTCCTGGAGAAGGAGAAGGAACTGGACCGCTACAGACTTGCGTTCGAGTACCTCCGCGCACAAGCGTTGGACATGGAGGCTTCCTCCGCCATGATTCATCGCGCTCGCAAGGAGTTGTGAATGTCCGCTGGCTCGCAGCACTTTCCCGAACTTTCCTGGTTCAAGTCGTCCTACAGCGGGGGCAATACGACGGAATGCGTCGAAGCCGCTTTCATAGCTCTCGGCGTGCTCATACGAGACTCCAAGCGGCCAGAGCATGCACAGCTGATCTTCTCGCCGGACGCATGGACGGGCTTCCTGGAAGGCTCGGGACCGGTTGGCTGACATCCTTCGCGCCTGAGCTGATGAACGTGATGCTGCAATATCTCAGCCGTCCAAAGGCAGCGTTCACAACTCCGGTGCCAGCCATGTAAGCCGCAGCAGCGCTGCCGCCGCCAGCCCCGCAGGGATCCCGTACCACCATTTCCTCAGCCACGGCGCCGAAACGAACAGCCACGTCAGCGTTGTTTGGAACGCGCAGCCGAGCAGGGCGACCAGCGCGCTGGCGCTGGAGTTGGTGACGGCCTGGTCGTCCCAAGGGCCGTCCGGCTGGACCATGTAGGCAAGGAGGACGAAGTTGCCGGTGACCGCTGTGACAGCGACAAGGATCAACGCACACACGGCAGCCCCCATGCGCCCCGAAGGTGCCGGAGTCCGGTTCTCGTACGGATCGGTCCTCGGATGGGAGCCCATCTCGGCACACCTTGCCTCTCTTCCAGCTCTCCAGGAAAGCACCGACCTTATGCCAGGACGTACGGCGTCGCCGGGCACCGAGGTTCCTCCCCGGCTCCACCGCACGCGCGAATTCGCGGCATTCATGGACCCCCAAGCCACCCCGCTGGCCGAATTGCGCAGTCGTCTCGCCACTCTCTGTGTACCGTGCCTCAATGGCTGACAGTGATGAGGCCCGGTTGGGGAAGGAAGCCGCTCGGCGGCTGGCCGCGCTTCCGGGGTGTGAGATTGCCGTCGGGCTGAGTGACGCCGAGTTTCGGAGGATCGAGGCCGCGTACGGCTTTGCGTTCTCGGCGGATCATCGGGCGTTCCTCGCCCAGGGGTTGCCCCTTGCGTCGCCGCCCAAGAAGGGGGCCGCCTGGGAGCAGCCGTGGCCCGACTGGCGGGACGGGGACCCCGAGGATCTGCGGTACCGGCTGGAGTGGCCGGTGCGCGAGGTGTTGCGGGACGTGGAGCTCGGGGGCTGGAACGCGCGGGCGTTCGGTGCGCGGCCCCGGGGGCTGACCGCGGCCGTGGAGGCCGCCCGGCGGAAGCTGGCCCAGGCGCCGGCCCTCGTGCCGGTGTACGGGCACCGGTTTCTGCCGGGGGGCTCCGGGGCGTCCGGCCATCCCCTGTTGTCGGTGTGGGGCACCGACATCCGCTGCTACAGCGACGATCTCGTCGACTGGGTCGAGCGGGAGTTCGTGGGGCTGGACGACGGCGGCCCCTGGGAGGCCGACCCGACCGTCGCCGTCTGGGCCGACTTCATCGCGTAGCCCCCCAACCTCGCCCACCTCGCCCTCACCCCGTGAAACTCCAGCGTGTCTGGCTGAACCCGCCCTCCCTGCCGAATCCGAACGCCGTCCGGGGCGCGACCCGGTACACCACCGCCCGGCCCGCCTCCTCGGCGCCCTCCGTCGAGGGTGGGGCCGCCGACGAGTCGGGGGTGACGAACACCCCGTCCCCGACCTCGTAGTGCCAGTCCGGGCCGTACTTCGTCTCCCACGCCGCCGCCAGTTCGCGCAGCCGGCCGTCGTCGGTGACGCGGACCGACTCGCCCTCCACGACCAGGTCGCAGCCCTCGGCGTAGCGGTTGGTGCCGGTGGTGAGGACGACGTACGGGTTGGTGTCGAGGTTGAGGCCCTTGCGTTCCGTCGCGCCGGTGGAGAAGTGGAGGGCCCCGTCGAGCCACACCGTCATCAGCGGGGTGACGTGCGGGCGGCCGTCGGGGCGTACGGTCGCCACCCAGGAGATCTCGGCCGCCGCGAGCTCCGCCACCGCCTCGGCCCAGGGTTTCGGCGCCGCGCCGGGCGAGCTGTACCGGGTGTCCAGATCGGTCTTCGGGCCCTGTGAGTCCGCCTGCGGAGACATGGAGGGCTCCTCTCTGTCGCCGATGCCATCCATCATTCCCGTATGCCCGCCACCCGCCAATCCGCGCACGCGGGCGCCCGCGTTAGCCTCGACCGGTAGATCCCCTACTCGGGGGATCCCCGCGCACAGGAGATCCCCGTACTCAGGAGATCTCCGTACCCGGGATATCCCCGTAATCAGGAGGCAGCCATGGCCAGGGTTCCCAGCGCGCTCGTCGCGGCGAGTGGGCTTGTCGGTGGGTACGGTGTCGCCCGCTGGACCAGGAAGCGGGAGCTCGGCGGGGCCGTGCTGGCCGTCGCGGGGGCCGCGGCGGCGACCCAGTGGCGGGCGCGGGCCGGCGGAAAGGCCGCGGGCGCGCTGACGGCGGCCTACGTCGTCGGGTTCGGCGCCTCGCATCCGCTCGCCAAGAAGGTCGGCGCCTGGCCGGCCGTCCTCGGGGTGGCCGGAGCCGTGGCCCTCGCCTCCTGGGCCGTCGCCGACCGACGCCGGCAGGCCTGAGCCCTCCCCACGAGGATCCCCGCGCCCTTCCCACGAAGGCCCCGGAGATCTACGACGATCTGAACGCCCGCCGGTACCCCTGCGGACTCGTCCCCACCACCCTCCGGAACCGTTCCCGGAACGCCGTCGGTGACCCGAACCCCGCCTGGCTCGCGATCCGTTCCACCGAGTACGGCGTCGTCTCCAGCAGATGCTGGGCGCGCCGCACCCGCGCCCGGTGCAGCCACTGGAGGGGCGTGGTGCCGGTCTGTTCGCGGAAGCGGCGGTTGAGCGTGCGGGTGCTCATGCCCGCCCGGCCCGCGATCTCCTCCAGGGTGAGATCGCGGTCGCAGTGCTCCTCCATCCAGTTCAGCAGGGGCTCCATGGTCGCGCCGGCCGGCGCCGGTGGCCGGTCGTGGACGATGAACTGGGCCTGCCCGCCCTCCCGTTCGAGCGGCATGACCGACATCCGGGCCGCGTGCGCGGCGACCGCCGAGCCGTAGTCCCGGCGCACCATGTGCAGGCACATGTCCAGCGCCGCGGCGGCGCCCGCCGACGTCAGGAACTGGCCGTTGTCGACGTACAGGACGTTCGGGTCCACCGTCACCCTCGGGTAGCGCTCGGCCAGGTCCGGCGCGGCGATCCAGTGGGTCGTGGCGCGCAGGCCGTCCAGCAGGCCGGTCGCGGCGAAGAGGAACGCGCCGACGCAGACCGACGCGATCCGCGTACCGTTCGCCGCCGCCTCGCACAGCGCCTCGGTGACGCCGGGTGGCAGGGTCTCGGGCGGGTCCTCCACGCCGGGCAGGATGATCGTGTCGGCCTCGGCGAGCAGTTCGAGACCGTACGGCGCCCGGATCGAGAACGGTCCCGACGCCACCTCCTCCCGCTCCGCGCAGACCCGCACCCGGTAGGCCTCCCGGCCGTCCGGCAGCCGGGCCCACCCGAAGGCGTCGATCGGCGCGGAGAGGTCGAAGGGGATCACCCGGTCCAGGGCCAGTACGGCGACGGTGTGCATGGCCAGACAGTAGGCCTACGACGGGTTCCGGCCAAGCCCGTGGCTACGGCAATCAGGCCCATGCATGTCGCCCCAGCAGGCTGGCGAGAATCCATTGGACCTTGGCATTCCCGCCACTTCTCCTTGATCCGGGACTTCCCTACCGTCGGGTCCCGTGACCAAGTTCCTGCTCAGCGTCCATGTCCTCGCCGCGATCATCGCCATCGGCCCGGTGACCGTCGCGGCCAGCATGTTCCCGCCCGCCGCACGCCGCGCCCTGGCCGCGCCCGACGACCACAGGGCCACCGGGACGGTGGCGCTGCTGCACCGGATCTGCCAGGTGTACGCGACGTTCGGTGTGGTCGTGCCGGTCTTCGGGCTGGCCACGGGCAGCGCGATGGGGGTGCTCGGGGACACCTGGCTGATCACGTCGATCGTGCTGACGGTGCTGGCCGCCGCCGTACTGATGGCGCTCGTACTGCCCCGGCAGAGCACGCTCGCGGAGGGGCGGGGGTCGCGCGAGACGACCGTACAACTCGCCATGTTCACCGGTGTGTTCAACCTGCTGTGGGCGACGGTGACCGTGCTGATGATCGTGCGGCCCGGGTCGACGACGGGCGCGTAGCCCCTGTTCACACAGGGCTCGGACAGGGCTCGGACAGGCCCGTACAGGCTCGCGGCCCAGGTGAGCGGTGCTCGCACCAAACGACGCGCGAACCCTTGTGGAGAAAACTTCTCCACTTTAGCGTTCACCTCCGACGCGATGGACTTCGGCTGATCGCCAAGGAGTTACGCATGCCCTCTGCTCTGAGATCGCACCTCAAGCGCACGGTCGCCATGCTGGCGGCGTCGGCCTGTCTCGGGCTGCTTGTCGCTTCGGCGGACGCGAGCGCGACCGACCGGAACACCGACCGCGGCACCGGGACCACCGTCGCGAAGGCGAGCGGCTACACCAGCCACACCAACGTGGCCTACGCCTCCGGCGGCAGCCAGGTCCTCGACCTGTATCTGCCGGACGACGGCCGCAGGTCGCGCCCCCTCGTCGTCTACGTCCACGGCGGTGGCTGGGGCGGCGGGGACAAGACCGAGTTGCAGGGGATTCCCGAGTGGGACTCCCTGCTGTCCCAGGGCTTCGCCGTCGCCTCGGTGAACTACACACTGAGCCCGACCGCCGTGTTCCCCCAGCAGATCCACGAGGTCAAGTCCGCGATCCGCTACCTGCGCGCCAACGGCTCCCGCTACGGCCTCAGCGGCCGGGTCGGCGTGTGGGGCGGATCCGCCGGGGCCCAGATCGCGTCCCTGGTGGGCACCAGCTGCGGGGTCCGCTCGCTGGAGGGCACCATCGGTACGACCGGCCCGTCGAGCTGTGTCGACGCGGTGGTCGACCTTTCGGGACCGAACGACTTCACGGACCTGGCCGACAACCCGATGCTGGCCGGCGCGGTGGCCTCCTACCTCGGTTGCCCGTCCGGGATCGAGTCGTGCTCGGACGCCGTGCTGAGGCAGGCCAGTCCCCTGACCCATCTGTCGTCCGGGCGGCGGCCACCGGCCTTCCTCATCGGACACGGCGACGCCGACACCCTCATCTCCATCGAGCAGAGCCAGGTGCTGTACTCGGCGCTCAAGCGCGTCTGCGGGAACGTCAGTTTCTTCACCCTGCACGGACAGGACCACTTCTTCCCGTTCTCCGGCGCCCTCTCGGAGCCCTACCCGGCCCGGACCGTGCAGACGTCCAAGTACTGCTCACCGACCCGGACCAGCACCGAGCCACCGCTCGGCCTGACCACCCTGGGCTCCTTCTTCCGCGCCCACCTGTAGGGACACGGTCTCGAACAAGTCCCCCGCCACCGGTCAGCCCTCCAGCAGCGCCGCCACGTCCCCCGCGCCGGCCGCCCTCGCGAACGCGATCAGTTCCGCTCGCGTCGGCGCCGTCGCGGGGCCCCGGCGCGTCACCGCGAAAGCCGCCGCCGCGTTCGCCGTCCGCGCGGCGGCGACCGGCTGCACGCCCTCGCCGAGCAGCGCGAGGAACGCGCCCACATGGGCGTCGCCCGCCCCGTTGCTGTCCACGGCCGTCACCGGGAAGCCGGGCACGTGCACGGGGGCGGTGCCGTCGGGCGGGGCGAGCCAGCAGCCGTCCCGGTCGGCGCGGACCAGTACCCCGGCGCCCGGCGCGAGCCGCTCACGCAGCACGGACGCCGCGGTCGCGGGGTCGTCGTGACCGGACATCAGCCGGGCCTCGCGCGCGTTGGCGCTCAGCCAGTCCGTCCTGGCCAGTACGGGTTTCAGTACGGCCGCCGGGATGTCCGCCACCAGCGGCGCCGGATCCAGGCAGAGCGTGACGCCGGGCGGCAGTTCGCTCGCGAAGGCGGACAGCAGGGGGCCGTTGACCGGCATCACGAGTCCGTAGCCGGACAGCTGGACCAGGTCGGGCGCGCGCACCTCCGCGGCGATGGCCCGGACGTCCGCCCCGGTCATCTCGGCGTCGACACCGAAGCTCGTCACGAACGTCCGCTCGCCGCCGGCGTCCACCAGGGCCACGGTGAACCCGGTGTCGCCGTCCGTACGGGCCGGCAGCAGCGTCGGTACCCCCTCGGCGGCGAGCGCGGCACGGACCAGGTCGCCGTAGGGGCCGGTGCCGTGCAGTCCCGCGAAGACGGTCCGGGCGCCGAGCCGGCCGGCCGCGACGAGGGTGTTGAAGCCGCCGCCCGCGGTCACCTCCGTGCGGGTGCCGATGACGTCGCCGCCGCGTTCGGGCAGCGCGGGCACCTCGATCACGAGGTCGGCGATGACGTTGCCCGCCAGGATCACGCGTGCGCTCACCGGTTCGTCCCTTCCACCGCGGGCGTGTCCGCCTCGGGCGCTGTAGTTTCCGGCGCTGTTGTTTCCGGGCCTGCCGTCTCCGGGTCTGCCGTCTCCGGGTCTGCCGTCTCCGGGTCTGCCGGGCGGCCGCCCAGCAGGGCGTACAGCAGGGCGCCGACGGCAAGGGAGATCGCCCAGCCGAGGCCGTTCGTGCCGAGCCAGGTGAGGGCCCACGGGCCCGCGAACCACACGTCGTCGGCGCTGGTCGAGGCCTCCGTGAACAGCAGACCCGTGACGATGGCCACCGCCCAGGCGAGCACCGCGGGGATCCGGAAGCCGCCGGTGTACCAGTACCGGCTGGTGCGGGAGGTGTCCATGAGGGCGGCGGAGTCGTACCTGCGGCCCCGCGCGGAGTCCACCAGGGACACGCCGACCCACGCCGAGATCGGCACCGCGAGCAGGGTGAGGAACGTGGAGAACGGACCGTAGAAGTCCTCCGCGATCAGCATGAAGTAGATGCCGCCGAGGAACATCAGGACGACGTCGAGGGTCACCGCCCAGTGCCGGCGCACCCGCAGGCCCAGGGTGAGCATGGTCAGGCCGGCCGAGTAGGTGGACAGGTGGTTCGACATCAGCAGTCCGCCGAACGCGGCGATCAGATAGGGCACGGCCATCCACGACGGCAGCATGCCGTTGATCGCGGCGACCGGGTCGGAGGCGTTGGCCAGGGTGCCGTCGCCCGCGGAGAGCAGCGAGCCCAGCGAGATCAGCAGCACCAGCGGGATGCCGGCGCCGAACGCCGAGGCCGTCACCAGCCGGCCGCCGGGGATCTTCCGGGGCAGGTAACGGGCGTAGTCCGCGCCCGCGTTGGCCCAGCCGATGCCCGTACCCGCGGCGATGAAGCCGATACCGGCGACGACACTGCTCGCGGGTCCCGCGTCCACACCGAGGACCTTGTCCCAGTCGACGGTCGCGACGAGGAAGCCCATCACGATCAGGTTCAGCACGCCGAAGACGATCGTGGCCCACTTGTTGATCCACATGATCGTGGCGTGGCCGAGGCCGCTGATCAGCAGGGTGCAGCCGATGAAGACCAGCAGGGAGATCACCGACAGCACGGTGTTCTGGTGCCAGCCGAAGATCCACTGGAAGAGGGCGAGCAGCGCGTAGGCGGCGGTGGTCGTCGAGATCGTCTCCCAGCCGATCCGGCTGAGCCAGCTGATCAGTGTCGGACCGGCGTTGCCGCGCTGTCCGAACACCGAGCGGGACAGGGTCAGCGCGGGCGCGCCGCCCTTCTTGCCCGCGAGGCTGAGCACACCCACCAGCGCGAACGAGCCGACCGAGCCGATCACGGCGACGAGCATCGCCTGCCAGATGTTCAGGCCGCGGAAGGCGACGAGGGTCGCGCCGAGCGGAAGTCCCAGGATGGAGATGTTGGCGGCGAACCAGGTCCAGAACATCTGGATGGCCTGGCCGTGCCGCTCCTCGTCGGGGACCGGCTCGATCCCGCGTGCCTCGATGGCTCCGACCTGGTCGTTGACGCCTTCTGCCGTGTTGGTGCCGACGTGATCGTTCGTCGTCGAAGCGGTCATGACGGAACCTCCTTGCCTCGTAGCCTCATGCCTCGTACGGAGGGACTGGTGTCGCGCCGGGTGCCGGCCGGGCCGGCGGCGCGGGGTGCGCGTGCGCGTCAGCGCAGCGCGAGCAGGCGCTCCGTGAGGGGCTCGAGCTCAAGTTCGTTGACGGTACGGAGGGTGTCCACCGCGTCCCGGGGCAGCGCCGCGAGTCCGGCCACGGACCCGGCCACCGCGCCGGCGATCGCGGCGATGGTGTCGCTGTCGCCGCCGAGGTTCGCCGCGAGCAGGCAGCTGCGCCACGGGTCGCCGCCGGTCACGGAGAGCACCGCGAACGCGGCCGGTACGGACTCCTGGCTGGCCACGCTGGTGCCGACGAGCGAGCTCACCAGGTCCAGCGCCTGCGCCTCGGGGACGCCCCTGACCAGCTCGGACGCCCAGCCGATCCGGGCGGCGATGTCCGCGCCGGCGATCCAGTGGCCACGCCGGGCGCCGGCCCGCGCGGCCTCGGTCGCGGCGGCCACGGCGTCCTCCAGGGTGCCGCCGCCGACGCCGGTGCTGACGGCCGCGGCGACGGCCGCCGCTCCGGCGATCCCGACGGTGGTGTCGTGGGTGACCTGGCAGGACTCGACGACCCGGTCCAGGAAGGCGTCCAGGGGCTCGGCGCGGCACGCGATGCCGACGGGGGTGACCCGCATGGCCGCCCCGTTGGTGCTGCCGTGCTTTCCGGCCTCCTCGGGCGGGACACCGCGGGCCACCGCGTCCAGGGCGGCCTTCGTGGAGGGGCCGAGGAGGTCGAAGGAACCCTTCGCCTTCATCTCCTTCTCCCAGTCGAGCAGTTCGTGCGCGAACCGGAGCGGGTCGATGTGCCCGCCGCCCGCCACGAGGAGCCGGCCCACGATCACGGCCTGGTCGGTGTCGTCGGTGACGGACCCTGCGGGCATCCCGGCGCTGACCGGGTTGTCCGGGCCGGCCGGGGCGAAGCCGGTGAGAGTGCCGTAGGCGCGGACGACGTCGTCGCGGGACATCACCTGGGTGGGCATACCGAGCGCGTCGCCCATGGCGAGGCCGTAGAACGCGCCGAGGGCGCGGTCGCGGGTGCTGCTGTCGACAGGGGTGCTGTGGGTGGTGGTCACCGGCGGTCTCCTCGCCCCGAGCGGATGTGCAGTTGGAACCTGGCGGGGTCGAGCAGGCTCGTCACCTGCTCGACGACGGACTCGTCGGCGGCCCGGTACACCTGGTCCAGGTGCAGGAAGGACTCGCCGGGGGTACGGCCGAGGGTCGCCGCCTGGGCCTCGTCGAGGCCGCGCACGGAGACATGGCCGTCACCGGACTCGGTGATCCGTCCCGCCGCCAGCAGGGTCTTGTTGAGCGATCCGTCGGTGAGCCCGGTCCGCGGCAGTTCGGCGAGCGCGCCGACGGCGGGGACCCGGCTGAGCTCCAGGGAGACGCCCCGGCCGTCGGGGAGCCTGCGCACCCGGTCCAGGGCGACGAACGTGTCCGCCCCGGTGCCGAGCTCCGCCGCCAGCGCGGGATCGTGCAGGGTCTCGAACCGCAGGACCTCGGTGGTCAGGTCGGCCGCGCCGCCCGCGAGCGAGCGGGTCCAGCCGAGCCGGTTGTCCAGGGGCACACCGTCGAAGGTGACGAACGAGCCTATGCCGGGGTGGGTCGCGATCAGGCCCTGCTCGCCGAGCACCTGGAGCGCCTGCCGGAGTGTCGTACGGCTGACCCCGAACCGCTTGGTCAGCGCGTGCTCCCCGGGCAGCCGCTCGCCGGTGCCGTGCACGCCGGCCCTGATCTCGTCGGCGAGCACGCGGGCGATGTGATGGCGTTTATGAACCTGTCCAGGCATGTCTAAAACGGTACTGGACATGACTGGACAGGTCTATAGGTGACGGGAAATCGGGCCACGGCCCGGTGGGGAACGGAGGGAATCAGGCGTGCGGCCCGTGGGTCAGCACGTTCACGACCCAGCCGTTCGGGGCCCGTACGAAGAAGCGCCGTACACCCCACTCCTCGTCCCGCAGCTCCCGTACGATCTCCGCGCCCGCAGCCACCACCTGCGTGTACACCGCGTCCACGTCCTCGACCTCCACGCTGAGGTCGGGGACGACGGGCGCGGTGCGCTCCTCGGTGAAGAAGCTGATCTGGGCGGTGGGGTTGGAGGCGGAGCCCAGGGTCATGATCCAGCCCAGGTTCATGACCTCCTCAAGGCCCAGCAGGGCGTAGAAGTCGCGGTTCTCCCGCATCGACTCCTCGGACCCGACCCGGATGTCCGGCATGACCCTGCGCACGCTCATGGCGGTCTCTTCTCAGTAAGGGTGATCGCGGTGTCAGGCGCGCCCGGTGGGCGTCACCGCCGCCGACAGCGGGGTGGCGATGTCCTCCAGCGACCTGCGTTCCGCCTTGACCGCGAGGAACGCCGCCACCAGGCCCGCCGCGCACATCAGGCCGGCGCCGATCTGGAAGGCGAGGACCGTGTCGCCGACCACGCCGGACTCGGTGAGGTCCGCGAAGAGCAGCGGGCCGCTGATGCCGCCGGCCGCGGTGCCGAGGGCGTAGAAGAAGGCGATGGCCATGGCGCGGGTCTCCATCGGGAAGATCTCGGAGACGGTGAGATACGCGCTGGAGGCGCCGGCCGACGCGAAGAACAGGACCACGCACCAGCAGGCCGTCATGGTCACGGCGTCCAGTGAGCCCCGGTCGAAGAGCCAGGCCGTGCCGAACAGCAGGACACCGGAGAGCAGATACGTCGACGAGATCATGATCCGGCGGCCGACGGTGTCGAAGAGCTTGCCGAGCAGCAGCGGGCCGAGGAAGTTGCCGGCGGCGATGACGGCGAAGTAGTAGCCGGTCTTGCCGGTCGGCACGTCGAAGAACGTGGTCAGGATGGTGCCGAAGCCGAAGGTGATGGCGTTGTAGAGGAACGCCTGGCCGATGAAGAGGGACAGGCCGAGGACCGCGCGCCGGGGATAGCTCTGGAAGACGGTCTTCGCGATCAGGCCGAAGCCGATGCTCTTGCGCTCGTGGATGGTGATCTCACCGGCGGGCGGCGGCAGCTTCTCGCCGTGCTCCCGCTCGATCTCCTCCTCGACGGAGGACACCAGCGCCTCCGCCTTCTCGCCGCGGCCGTGGATGAACTGCCATCGTGGGCTTTCGGGCACATGTCGCCGCACCAGCAGGATGACCAGTCCCAGCACCACACCCAGGGCGAAGCTGAGCCGCCAGCCGAGGTCCTTCGGGAAGATGGCGGTGTCCAGCATCAGGATGGACAGCAGGGCGCCGCCGATCGCGCCGAGCCAGTAGCTGCCGTTGATGATCAGGTCGACGCGGCCGCGGTACAGGGACGGGATCAGCTCGTCGATCGCGGAGTTGATGGCCGCGTACTCGCCGCCGATGCCGAAGCCGGTCAGGAACCGGAAGAGGAAGAACCACCAGGACTCGAAGGACAGCGCGGTCAGCGCGGTGGCCGTCAGATAGACCACCAGGGTCACCATGAACAGCTTCTTGCGGCCGAAGCGGTCCGTCAGCCAGCCGAAGAACAGGGCGCCCGTGCAGGCACCCGCGACATAGAGCGCGGCGGCGATACCGGTGACCTGGGCGGCGGTGATGTCGAGTCCGCTGCCCTCCTCGGCGAGCCGGCCGGCGACATTGCCGACGATCGTCACTTCGAGACCGTCCAGGATCCAGACGGTGCCGAGACCGATCACGATCATCCAGTGCCACCGGGACCACGGCAGCCGGTCGAGACGGGCCGGTACGGCAGTGGTGATGGTTCCGGTGGAGGCGGGCACAGAGTCCGGCGACGACGATTGGGCTGTCATGGCTCCCTCTCCGTTGAGCGACCCCCTCCCGAATGCCCCGAACCCGCGGGGTCACGCCCCCAGCATGCGCGAGACCGTGTAGATCAGCAGCCCGGCGAGAGAGCCCACCACCGTGCCGTTGATCCGGATGAACTGGAGGTCGCGGCCGATGTTGGCCTCGATCTTCCGGGTCGTGTGCTGCGGGTCCCAGCTCGCCACCGTGTCGGTGATCAGGGAGGTGATCTCCTTGCGGTACGTCGTCACCACGTGCACGGCCGCGTCCTCGACCCAGCTGTCCACCTTCCCCTGGATGTTCGGCTCGGTGGCCATCCGCGCGCCCAGCGACAGCAGCGACGCCCGCACCCGCAGCCGCAGCTCACTGCGCTCGTCGTCGGCCGCGGAGACGATCATCGAGCGTACGGCCGTCCAGGCGGACGCGATCAGGTCCTGGACCTCGCCGCGGCCGAGGACCTCGCCCTTGAGCCGCTCCACCTTGGCCCGGGTCTCGGTGTCGGACTGGAGGTCGGCGGCGAAGTCGGTCAGGAAGGTGTCGAGGGCGCCGCGGGCCGGGTGGGACGGCATGTCCCGCATCTCGGCGCAGAAGCGCACCAGCTCCTTGTAGACCCGCTCGCCCACCTTGCGGTCGACAAAACGCGGGGTCCAGCCGGGCGCACCGCCCTGCACGGCGCCCATCACGGAGTCGCCGTGCAGTTCGAGCCAGTCGTGCGCGCGGGTCACCACCAGGTCGACGACCCGCTTGTGGCCTCCGTCGGCGACGACCTTCTCCAGCATCTTCCCTATGCCGGGCGCGATCTCCTGGGCGTCGGCCCGCCGGGTGATGGCCTCGCCGACCACCGCCTGCACGTCGGAGTCGCGCAGCACGGTCAGGGCGCCGCGCAGTGCCGTCGCCAGCTCCGCCGTCACCCGGTCTGCGTGGGCCGGGTCGGAGAGCCAGACGCCGAGCCGGCTGCCGATGCCGACGGCGCGCAGCCGCTGCCGTACGACGGTTTCGGAGAGGAAGTTCTCGCCGACGAACTCGCCCAGGGAGACGCCCAGCTGGTCCTTCTTCTTGGGGATGATCGCGGTGTGCGGGATGGGGATGCCGAGGGGGTGGCGGAACAGTGCCGTAACGGCGAACCAGTCGGCGAGCGCGCCGACCATGCCCGCCTCGGCGGCGGCGGCCACATAGCCCGCCCAGGCGCCGGCGCCCTCGTGGGAGGCCCATTTGGCGAGGACGTAGACCACGGCCACGAAGAGCAGCATGCCGGTCGCGGTGAGCTTCATCCGCCGCACACCGCGCTGCTTCTCCTCGTCGGCGGCGCTGAACGTGGTCATCGCGCGGGCGGCGGCCGCGGGGACCCCCCGACCGCGCGGGGCGCCGCTGCCGCTGCCGAGGATGCCGCGATTGCCGCGACTGCCGGAGGTACCCGGCGGCGAATCCTCCTCTATGGCGACACTCGCACCTGATTCAGGCACCTTGTCCGGTTCCGTACGATCCATCCGCTCCACCCGTTCGCGATCCCCCACAGCAATATTGTCCCTTCCTGACCGACTCCTGGAACGAAACGAGAGTTCCCGGCGTCTGTCCGGTCGGGGAAGGCCCAGCGACGGACGGCATCGGCCCAAAGGGGGTCCCGTGCGGCTGCCCCCCGTCTGATGACGCATCATTAGGTGATCACATCGGAGCCCGGAGCTCCGCCCGCCCGAGGAGACCCAGCACCGCATGACCAGGCGCAACGACGGGGGCGACGGGGTGTCCCCCGCCAGACAGCGTGCCCTGCTGGCCGCGATCGTCGCCCTGATCACGGCCGTCTCGGCCGCCATCTACGTCGGTGTTGCGGCCGACGAGGGCCGTGCCGAACGGCCCGCCGCCGGCCGCCCCCCGCAGAACTCCGCCGCCCCCGCCTCCACCGGCACCTGGGTCGGAGCCTGGTCCGCGTCCCCGTCCGGCGCCGAGCCCGGCACCGAGACGGACGGCCTCGCCGGCCGCTCGATCCGCAACGTCGTGCACACCAGCGTCGGCGGCACCAGCGCGCGTATCACCCTCTCCAACCTCTACGGGCAGCAGCCGCTGACGATCACGCGGGCCACGATCGCCCTCGCCGCCGGCGACAACACCGCGGGCGCCGCGGCCGGGACCATGCGCCGGCTCACCTTCGCCGGCAGCACAACGGTCGTCGTGCCCGCCGGGCAGCAGATCGTCAGCGACGCCGTGACCCTGCGCGTCCCGCACGACACCGACGTCCTGGTCACCACCTACTCCCCCACCGGCGCCGGCCCGGTCACCCATCACGCCCACGCCCGGCAGATCTCCTACGCCGCCCCCGGCGACCGCGCGGAGGATCCGGCCGGCACGGCCTTCACCGAGCAGGTCGAGGCCTGGCGGTATCTGACCGCGCTGGACGTGCTCAGCAACGAGTCCGACGGCACGGTGGTGGTGCTCGGCGACTCGCTCACCGACGGCATCACCTCCAGCCTCGGGGAGAACCGGCGCTGGACCGACGTTCTGGCCCGGCGGATCCGCGAAGCCGTCGCGTCCGGGCAGGACGTGCCGCGCTACAGCGTCGTCAACGAGGGCATCAGCGGGAACCGGGTCCTCGACGACGGGCTCGGCCGACCCGCCGACAATCCCAGCGGTCTGAACCGCTTCGCGCGGGACGCGCTGGGGCGCACCGGCGTCAAGGTGATCGTCGTCGACCTCGGCGTCAACGACATACTCCGGCATCCCGGTACGGCGGACGCGGAGCGGATCCTCGCCGGTCTGCGGGATCTGGTGGGCCAGGCGCACGCCCGGGGCATCAAGGTCGTGGGGGCGACGCTGATGCCGTTCGGGGGGCACCGGGGGTACACCGACGCCCGTGAGGACGTGCGGCAGCGGATCAATTCCGCGATTCGGGCGGGGCGGGTGTTCGACGCGGTCGCGGACTTCGATGCGGCGGTGCGGGATCCGTACGACCCACGGCGCTTCGCGCCGGACTATGACTCCGGGGACCATCTGCACCCCAGCGACCGGGGCTACGCCCGCATGGCCACGACCTTCGCCCTCAACACACTGAGAGGCTCGGCACCGGCGGAACTCTGAGCACGACCGTTGTGCGGGTGCGGGTCGGTGGGGGTTGGCCGCGCAGTTCCCCGCGCCCCTGAAAACGTCCTTCACCCGCGGCCCGGTGGGGGCTGATCGCGCAGTTCCCCGCGCCCCCAAAAGCCTCCCCACCAACCGGCACAGCCGACCCACCGCGACTACCGCCGCACCCAGCGCCCCGCCCCCACAGGGCCGCACCCACACGACAGCCGTCACCCCCCCCAGGGGCGCGGGGAACTGCGCGACCAGCCCCCACCCGGCCGCACCCACACAACGACCGTCGTCCCCCCCTCCAGGGGCGCGGGGAACTGCGCGAACGCCCCCACCGACCCGCACCCGCACGACGGCCGCAGTCACTCAGGGGCGCGGCCAACCCCCACCGGCCCGCACCCGTCAGTCGTCCGATCTACCGCCGCGGCGCCGATCCCGGTGCCCGTCCAGCATCCGGCGATGGACGTCGTACACCCCGCCCCTGTCCACGTCGTCGCGAGACGACACCGCCAACCGCCGCTCCGCCTTCAACCGCCTCCGCTCCGCCCGCGTCAACTTCCGCTCCACCCCGACCCCGCCCCAGAAGGCGAACCCGGTCACCACCACCCGGGGCCCGCCCGGCTCCCCCGGCACCCCGTCCTCCCGGTGGTCGAAGCCGCCCATAAAACCGAACCCACGGACCACGACCTCGACACCCGGCGGCACCACGACGTTCACGCCGCCCATGATCGCGACGCAGTTGATCACGACCTCGCCGTCCGCGAAGTTCGCCTCGCGCAGATCGATCTCACCGCCACCCCAGAACGCAACGGAGTTGAACCGCTTGGGCACCGTCCAGCGCCCCTTGCGCTGGAATCCGCCCAGCACGGCCACACCCCACGTCGACGAGCCCTCCCCGCCGACGATCCGGCCGGCCCAACTCGCGCCCTCCCCGGGCCCCTTGACCAGCGACACCGAGGGCACGGCCACCCCGGCGCCGGGCAGGTCCCGGGTGATCGGGGCCAGTTCGCCGTAGGTCCGCGCCTGATACGTCTGTTCCAGGCGCTCCTCGAACTCGGTCATGTCGAGGCGGCCCTCGGCCAGAGCGTCCCGCAGGACCTCGGCGACCCGCTCACGATCGGCATCGGACGCGCGCAGCTCCGGGACATCGTCGGTCATACAAGCAGCCTACGATTTCCACGCCCCCGGCACTACGCGGCTGGGCCCCGTCGTCACATTCCCGTCCGCCTCGCAACGCCGTGCACGCCCTCTCGCCGCACCGGGCGAAAACCCACTCAAAACCACAGCTACACGTTCGCCTTCCCCGCATACATCCGCGCGATCACCGCCTCGATGTCCGGCTCCCGTACCGACAGGTCGACCAGTGGGTACTCCGCCGCGACCCGTGCCACCAGCGGCGCCGCCGACTGCGACGCCGGGAACGCCAGCCACTGGCGGGGCCCCTCCACCCGTACGACCCGGGCCGCCGGGATCTCGATCGGGGGCAGCTCGCGCTCCAGGTCGACCACGAGGGTGCGCTCGCTCTCGCCCGCCTCGTGCAGACCGGCGAGCGGACCGTCGTACATCAGGCGGCCGTGGTCGATGACCATCACGCGCGAGCACAGTTGCTCGATGTCCTGGAGGTCGTGGGTGGTGAGCAGCACCGTCGTGCCGAGCTCGCTGTTCAGGTCCCGCAGGAACTCCCGCACCTTGGCCTTGGAGATCACGTCGAGCCCGATCGTCGGCTCGTCGAGATAAAGCACCTCGGGGTCGTGCAGCAGCGCCGCCGCGATGTCCCCGCGCATCCGCTGGCCGAGCGAGAGCTGGCGTACGGGGACGTCCAACAGCGCGCCCAGTTCGAGGAGTTCGACGCAGCGGTCGAGGTTCGCGCGGTAGCGGGCGTCCGGGATGCGGTACATGCGGTGCATCAGCCGGTAGGAGTCGATCAGCGGCAGGTCCCACCACAGGGTGGTGCGCTGCCCGAACACCACACCGATCCGGTGCGCGAGCCGCCCGCGCTCCCGCGACGGATCGATACCGGCGACCCGCAGCCGGCCCGCGCTCGGCGTGAGAATGCCGGTCAGCATCTTGATCGTGGTGGACTTCCCGGCACCGTTCGGGCCGATGTAGCCGACCATCTCGCCGCGCGCCACGGTGAACGAGATCCCGTCGACCGCCCGCACCTGCCGCCGCTCCCGCTTCAGGAAGCCGGTCTTCTTGCGCACGTCGAAGACCTTCTCGACACCGTCGAGTTCGATGAACGCGTCCGCGCGTCCGTCCGAGTCCGCCATCGCCACCTCTCCTAACTCCCCGTACTCCGGTAGGTCCTGAGCCCGGCCCGCCACGCCAGACCCGCCAGCGCACAGCACACCGCCGCCACCAGCGGCGAGGTGAACGCCACCCACCCCGGCAGGTCGAGCGGGTACGGCCGCCCCAGGACGTAGGTCGCGGGCACCCAGTTGACGAAGGCCAGCGGCAGCACAAACGTCACCCCGCGCACCAGCTCCCGCCCGAAGACCGTCGGCGGGTACTGCAACAGCGTCGTCCCGCCGTACGTGAACGCGTTCTGCACCTCCGAGGCGTCCTGCGCCACGAACTGGAACGCCGCGCCGACCACGAACACCGCACAGAAGATCAGCGCACCGCTCACGATCATCACCGGCATCAGCACCAGCTTCACCGGCGTCCAGTCGATGTCCGCCGTCGCCAGCGCGTAGCCGAGGATCAGCGAACCCTGCACGACCCGGCCCAGCCTGCGCAGCCCGAAGCGGTCGGCGGCGACCTGCGCGAGCACCGGCGCCGGACGCACGAGCAGCGCGTCGAGCGTGCCGTCGCGGACCCGGCGCCCCAGCCGCTCCATCGAGCCGATCGCCAGGTCGGCCAGGCCGAAGGAGACACTGGCCAGGCCGTAGAGCAGGGCGATCTCGGGCAGCTCGTAGCCGCCGAGCGCGTCCACCCGGGAGAACATCAGCAGGATCGCCACGAAGTCGAGGGCCGTCGCCGCGAAGTTGCCGAACGTCGTCATCACGAAGGAGGCCCGGTAGGCCATCGTGGAACGGATCCACATCGCGGTGATCATCCGGTAGGCGCGAAGCCCGTCCACCAGCCGGCCGGCGTACGAGTAGGCGGGCCGCCCGGCGCTCTCCCGCACCGCGACCCGGTGAGGTGCCTCACCCACCCTGGACCACCACCCGACGCGTCGCCGCCGACTGCAACAGCCGGCCGGTCAGCAGCAGCACCACCGCCCACATCCCCTGGAAGGCGAACGTCTCCCACAGGTCGGCCCGGCCGAGCAGCACGTCCGCCGGCGCCTGGAGCAGCGACGACCAGGGCAGCAGCCGCACCACCTCGCCGAGCGGCCCCGGAAAGACGTTCAGCGGCAGCATCAGCCCCGAGCAGAAGAACCCCAGCAGCATCGCCATCTGCGTCACCCCGGTCCCGTCCATCAGCCAGAACGCGCTCAACGCCACCAGATACCGGATCCCGAAACTCACCAGCATCCCCAGCAGCACCGCGACCGCGAAGGCCACCCAGGTCAGCACGTCCGACGGCAACGCCACCGGGAACATCAGCGCACCGAACGTGAACGGCAGCACCCCCCGCCCCAGCAACTGGAACGCGGCCCGCCCCAAATCCCCGGCCAGCCACCACAGTTGAAGATCAACCGGACGGTAGAGGTCGATCGCCACGTCCCCCGTACGGATGCGTTCCATCAGCTCGTCCTCGAAGCCGCCGCCCCCGATCGCCAGCGTCGACAGCAACGCCTGCCCGACCCACACGAAGGTCACGGCCTGCGCCTGGTCGTACCCTCCGAGCTGCGGACGCTCGTCCCACAGAGCGAGATACGTGTACACCAGAACGACCCCGAACACGGTGTTGGTGAACACCCCGGCGGCAGTGGCCGCCCGATACGTCGCGTACCGTCGTAAACCCCCCGCAGCGACGGCCACGTACAACCGTCCCGCGCCCACACCCACCACCCTCCCGCTCGCACCGACACCAAAGCGCCGGAGCCTACTGGCCCGGTGGTGACGCATGCCACCGCATTTCCCGGCCGGAGCGTGCCGCTCACCGGGAACGGAACGACCGGTGCGAGAGTCTTCAACAGGGGCGCAAGAGGCGTACTGAGGGCGTACGGGAACGTACGACGCGAAACAGGAGTCCGTGCACAACATGAGCGACGAGCCGCAGCCGCACCAGCCGACCGAGGGCTGGGCACCGCCACCGGCGCCGGAGGGCAAGAAGAAACGCCCGAAGCGGACGGGCTGGCGACGGCTGATCCCGACCTGGCGCATGGTGCTCGGCACCTGCGTGATCGGCATCCTGATCCTGGGCGGCCTGTTCTTCCTCGGCTACTCCCTGGTCAAGATCCCGCCCGCCAACGCGCTCGCCACCAAGCAGAGCAACGTCTACCTCTACGCGGACGGCACCCAGCTCGCCCGCGACGGCGAGGTCAACCGCGAGAACGTCACCCTCTCCAAGATCTCCAAGGACGCCCAGCACGCCGTCCTGGCCGCCGAGGACCGCGACTTCTACTCCGAGTCCGCGATCGACCCCAAGGCCATGCTGCGCGCCGGCTGGAACACCGCCACCGGCAAGGGCAAGCAGTCCGGCTCCACGATCACCCAGCAGTACGTGAAGAACTACTACCTCGCACAGGAGCAGACCGTCACCCGCAAGGTGAAGGAGTTCTTCATCTCCATCAAGCTCGACCGCGAGCAGAGCAAGGACCACATCCTCGAGGGCTACCTCAACACCAGCTTCTTCGGCCGCAACGCCTACGGCATCCAGGCCGCCGCCCAGGCCTACTACGGCGTCGACGCCACCGGACTCGACCCCGCCAAGGGCGCCTACCTCGCCTCCCTGCTCAACGCACCCAGCGAGTACGACGTCGTCGCCCACCCCGAGAACCGCAAGGCCGCCGAGGCCCGCTGGAACTACGTACTCGACGGCATGGTCAAGGAAGGCTGGCTCAGCAAGGCCGACCGGACCGGACTGAAGTTCCCCATGCCCCGCGAGGCCACCGTCTCCACCGGCATGTCGGGACAGCGCGGATACGTCGTCGAGGCCGTCAAGCAGTACCTCACCGAACACAAGGTCATCGCCGCCGAGGACCTGGAGGCCGGCGGCTACCGCATCACCACCACCCTCCAGAAGCCCAAGCAGGACGCCTTCGTCAAGGCCGTCGACGACCAGCTGATGTCCCAGCTCGACAAGAAGGACCGCAAGGTCGACAACTACGTCCGCGCGGGCGGCGCCTCCGTCGACCCCAGGACCGGCAAGGTCGTCGCCATGTACGGCGGCATCGACTACGTCAAGCAGTACACGAACGGCGCCACCCGCCGGGACTTCCAGGTCGGCTCCACCTTCAAGCCGTTCGTCTTCACCGCCGCCGTCGACCACCACTCCACCACCCAGAACGACACCACGATCACCCCCAACACGCTCTACGACGGCACCAGCTCCCGCCCCGTCCAGGGCTGGACCGGCAGCTACGCCCCCGAGAACGAGGACCACGTCGACTACGGCGACATCAGCGTCCGCGAGGCCACCGACAAGTCCGTGAACTCGGTGTACGCGCAGATGGCCGTGGACGTCGGCCCCGAGAAGGTCGTCCAGACCGCCGTCGACCTCGGCCTGCCCGCCAACACCCCCTCCCTCGTCCCCTACCCCTCCGTCGCACTCGGCGTCGCCACCGCCAGCGTCCTCGACATGGCCGAGGCCTACGCCACCCTCGCCAACCACGGCGAACACGGCACCTACACCCTCGTCGAGAAGATCACCAAGGACGGCTCCGAGGACATCCGGCTGCCCGGACGCAAGACCACCCAGGCCGTCAGCCGCGAAGCCGCCGACACCACGACCTCCATGCTCCAGAGCGTCGTCGACAACGGCACCGCCACCGCCGCCCAGGCCGCCGGCCGCCCCGCCGCCGGCAAGACCGGCACCGCCGAGAACGACAAGGCCGCCTGGTTCGCCGGCTACACACCGGACCTCGCCACCGTCGTCGCCGTCATGGGCCAGAACCCGGAGACCGCCAAGCAGGAACCGCTCTACAACGCCCTCGGCCTGGCCCGTGTCAACGGCGGCGGACCGCCCGCCGAGATCTGGGCCCAGTACACCAAGGACGCGCTCAAGGGCACCGACGCGACCGACTTCGACCTCCAGGTTCAGGACGGCGCCGAGGAGTGGGAGTACCCCACCGCGCCGCCCACCGACGAACAGCCCGACCCCGACGACCCGACCGACGCCGCCAGCCCGCCCACCGACGAGCCGGGCAACGGCGACGAGACGACCGGACAGCCCTCCGACGGCACGGCCAACGGCGGTGCGGCGACCGGGGGCACCACGGGAGACGGCACCGACGGCGGCGGTACGGCCGACGGCGGCACCACGGGTGACACGACCGGCGCCACCACCGGCGACCCGGCCGGCGGCACCTCGGGAGACGGCACCAACGGCGGCGGTACGGCCGACGGCGGCACCACCGACGGCGGAGCGACCGGCGGACTGACCACCGGCACCGGCGGCCTGCCCGCCTCCACCCGCAGAGGTCAGTGACCCGAGGTCGCCTTCAGACCCACCACGGCCACCAGCAGCAACGAGATGAAGAAGATCCGGGCGGCGGTCACCGGCTCACCCAGCACCACCATGCCGAGCACCGCCGCACCGGCCGCACCAATGCCCACCCATACGCCATAGGCGGTACCGATGGGCAGCGTCCGGGCGGCATACGACAGCAGAACCATGCTGGCCACGATTCCGGCACCGGTCAGAAGACTCGGCACCAGACGGGTGAAACCGTCCGTGTACTTCATACCGATCGACCAGCCGACCTCAAGCAGACCGGCGACGAGCAACAGAACCCAAGCCATGACAAGCACCTCCGGGACGACAGAACGCTGGACGGGGATGCGTCGTCTTTGCGTTCGACCCGGTACGGCGCGTCTCGTCGGGGTGCCCCTCAAAAGTAGCAAAGAGCAGCCAAAAGGGGCTGGTGACGATGGTCACCAGCCCCTCAGCACGACTGCCCGGCTACTTCACAGATACAGCCCGGTGGAATCCTCAGAGCCCTCGAACCGGTCCGCCGCCACCGCATGCAGATCCCGCTCCCGCATCAGCACGTAGGCGACACCCCGCACCTCGACCTCCGCGCGGTCCTCCGGGTCGTACAGCACCCGGTCACCCGGCTCCACCGTCCGCACGTTCTGCCCCACGGCCACGACATCGGCCCACGCGAGACGCCGGCCCACGGCCGCGGTCGCCGGAATCAGGATGCCGCCACCGGAACGCCGCTCGCCCTCACCCACGTCCTGCCGCACGAGGACACGGTCGTGCAGCATGCGGATGGGCAGCTTGTCCGGATGGGTGCTGTTGTCGTTCGTGTTGGCGCTCACGGCTCGAACCTACCTGCCTTCAGCACATCCGTACGCGGCCGGGTCAGCGCCCGCGACGCCGGGCGCCGAGCGTCAGCAGACCCACCACGCCCACGGCCACCAGCGCCACCGGCACGATCCGCTCCAGACGGGGTGCGCCCTCCTCGTTCACGAACTGCGCCCGCACGTCACTCACGGCCCGGTTCACCCGGACGTAGGCCTTGCCGAGTGTGTGATCGACGTTGGCCGCCACCTTCGCCTTCGCATCCCCGACGATCGTCTTCGGGTGCACCCGCACCCCGATCTCGTCCAGCGTCTGGGCCAGCACGTCGCGGCGGTTCTTGATGTCCGCCTCGATCTGCGCCGGGGTTCTGGTGTCCGACGTGTCCGCCACCGTACGGCCTCCGCAATCTGCTGATGCTGTGTTCCGGACAGTCTGTCAGCTCCACGCCGCGCCGCACTGTCAGGACCCCCCGTTACGCTCGTCCCCATGAGTGAGCGACTCCAGCCCGGGGACGTGGCCCCCGCCTTCACCCTGCCCGACGCCGACGGCAACGACGTGTCCCTGGCGGACCACAAGGGCCGCAAGGTCATCGTGTACTTCTACCCGGCCGCCCTGACGCCCGGCTGCACCAAGCAGGCCTGCGACTTCACCGACAACCTGGAGCTGCTCGCCGGCGCCGGGTACGACGTCGTGGGCATCTCCCCCGACGCCCCGGAGAAGCTGGCGAAGTTCCGCGACAAGGAGAACCTGCGGATCACGCTGGCCGGCGACCCGGAGAAGACGGTCATCGAGGCCTACGGCGCGTACGGCGAGAAGAAGAACTACGGCAAGACGTACCTGGGCGTCATCCGCTCCACGGTCATCGTGGACGAGGACGGCAAGGTGGAACGGGCCCTGTACAACGTCCGCGCGACAGGCCACGTAGCCAAGATCATCAAGGACCTGGGCATCTGACCCCCGTCTCCCCCGAACGGCCCGTACCCCCGACCTGCGGTACGGGCCGTTCCGCATTCCACGCGTGACTGTCCGATAACCGGTTCGTTACTCCGTACGAGACCACGAACACGTGGCCGAGATCGGAGGGGGCTCAATGGGGGCCAGTGCATACACACGCGAGCGGTTGGAAGAGGCGGCCCGCGGGGCGCGAACGTTGTCGGAGGCGTTGGAGCGGTTGGGGGTGGATCCGAAGAGCTGGAAGCGGCGCTATGTCGTCGACCGAATGCGCAGACTGGGGGTCGACGTCTCGCATTTCGAGCGCGAAGGGACCAAGTGGACGAGAGCGATCCTTGAGCCTGTGGTCGCCCGGTCGACGAGTGTCTACGACGTTCTGCGGAAGCTCGGACTCGACCCGGTCGGCGGTCACCACACCAACATCTCCCGGCGGATCAAGGCCTACGGGATCGACACCTCGCACTTCGCGGCGAGCCGAACCGAGCGCCAGAAGAACAACCGGCGCCGCCGGACAGCCATGGAGATCCTCGTTGAGGACACATCGGAGCATGCCCGTCGTATTCCAAGCAGCCGACTCAAGAGGGCGATGCGCGAACTCGGCGCAGTGGAGCGTTGCGCCTTGTGTGGAACCGAACCGACCTGGCAGGGGAAACCGCTGCCGCTGGAAGTCGATCACATCGACGCCGACTGGCGGAACAATCGCATCAAGAACCTGCGGCTGCTCTGCCCCAACTGCCACTCGACGACCGACAGTTACCGTGGCCGCGGCAAGGGACGCGTCAGCGGCGGCACCCCATGAACAGTGGCGCGCGGTACACCCGCGAACGTCTGACCGAAGCTGCTGCCAGGTGCTCCGACATCGACGAGGTCATCGCCTTCTTCGAGACCCGGCCCTACGGTCAGCTGCGTCGTCATCTCTTTCGGCGCTTCGACCACTTCGGCATCGACATCTCCCACATGCCCCGCCGGAAGCGAGGGAACGCTCCAGAGCCCAGACCGGCCGCCGACGCGTTGCGCGACGCGGTCGAAGGCGCGGCCTCGATCGCGGACGCTCTCCGCAGACTGGGGATGGAGCCGTACAGCAAGTCACTGCGCGCCCGCCTCCGAAGCTGGGTGGCCGAGGGCGGTCTCGACACCTCACACTTCCTGGGCCAGGCGCATCAACGCGGTGGGCCGGGCACGGTGCCGCTCAGACGGGCCGGGGACATCCTCGTCCAGCACGACGGCACCCGTCGGACAAAAACGCACCTCCTACGCAGAGCGCTCCTGGAAGTGGGCATGCCGGAAGAGTGCGCTGAATGCGGGTGCGGTCCCCAATGGCTCGGCAGGCCGATGACCCTGGAGATCGATCACATCAACGGGGACTGGAGGGACGACCGGCGGGAGAACCTGCGCATGCTGTGCCCCAACTGTCACGCGACCACCAGCACGTGGTGTCGAGGCGGTCGCCGTTCCCGCGAGGTCGGCGCGGGCTGACCGGTACCATGGCGTGGCATGCGGCCGTGATGGAATGGCAGACATCCGGCGCTTAGAACGCCGTGGGCGAAAGCCCGTGTGGGTTCGAATCCCACCGGCCGCACGAGTGCAGAGGGGCCGTCGAACGGGCGGCCCCTCCGACATACCTCAGCCCAGCAGCTCCCGTACGACCGGTACCAAGGCTCTGAACGCCTTGCCGCGGTGGCTGATCGCGTTTTTTTCCTCGGGGGTGAGTTCCGCGCAGGTGCGGGTTTCGCCCTCCGGCTGGAGGATCGGGTCGTAGCCGAAGCCGCCCGTGCCTGTCGGGGTGTGGCGGAGGGTGCCTCGCAACTGGCCCTCGACCACCCGTTCCGTGCCGTCGGGCAGCGCGAGGGCCGCCGCGCAGGCGAAGTGGGCGGCGCGGTGCTCGTCCGCGATGTCGGACAGCTGGGCGAGGAGCAGGTCCAGGTTGGCCTTGTCGTCGCCGTGGCGGCCGGCCCAGCGGGCCGAGAAGATGCCGGGGGCGCCGTTCAGGACGTCGACGCAGAGGCCGGAGTCGTCGGCGACGGCGGGCAGCCCGGTGGCCCGGGCCAGGGCGTGTGCCTTGAGGAGGGCGTTCTCGGCGAAGGTGACGCCGGTTTCCTTGACGTCGGGGATGTCCGGGTAGGCGTCCGCGCCGACGAGTTCGTGGGGCAGGCCTGCGTCGGCGAGGATCGCGTGCAGCTCGGTGATCTTCCCGGCGTTGCGGGTGGCGAGGATCAGGCGGGTCATGCCCTCCAGTATCCCGGCCACCCGCGGGGGCCGGTTACGGCGTGCAGACCTTGGTCAGTTCGCCGGCGGCGTCGGTGACCGGGCTGATGTCCGGGGTCTCGTCGCCGTTCTGCACGGCCGTGCGGACGTTCTGCACGGCCTTCTGGAGGTCGTCGACCGCCTTGTTGACGTCGGTGTTGTCGGTCTTGTCACCGATCTCGTCGAGGTTCTGGTCGATGGACTGGAGGGATTCGTCGATCTGTGTCGGGTCGTTCGCCGCGGCGTCGACGGCCTGCTGGAGGTCGGTGACGCTGTCGGCGATCGCGTCGGCGGTCTGGACGCAGTCCAGTGCCTTGTTGACGGCGTCGCAGCCGGTGGTCAGCCCGGCGGTGAGCACAACGGCCACCACGGTGGCGGCGACGGCGGCGGTACGACGTCGGCGGCTCGCGGCCATGGAACGGTCCCTCCCTGGTTGCGGGCCCGGTGTACGGCCCGCTGCCGCCCCCCTGTCGCCCTGTTGTCCGGCCGGGCGCACAGTGATGAGCCGTGCGCCCGTACCTCTAGGGACGCGGCGGCAGGCACCCCGGTTGCCCGGAGCGGCCTGCCGATTTGGCGTGCCCTTTACTTTTCCAGGACCGTATCAAGTGCCTTGCGCTGAAGGGCAGCCAGTTCGTCGCATCCGGCCACGGCGAGGTCGAGGAGGGCGTTGAGTTCGTCGCGTGCGAAGGGTTCGGCCTCGGCGGTGCCCTGTACCTCGACGAAGCGTCCGTCGCCGGTGCAGACGACGTTCATGTCGGTCTCGGCGCGGACGTCCTCCTCGTAGCAGAGGTCCAGCAGCGGGATGCCGCCCACGATGCCGACGGAGACCGCGGAGACGGTGCCGGTGAGGGGCTGGCGGCCGGCCTTGACGAGCTTCCTGCCCTGGGCCCAGGTGATGGCGTCGGCGAGTGCGACGTAGGCGCCGGTGATGGCGGCGGTGCGGGTGCCGCCGTCGGCCTGGAGGACGTCGCAGTCCAGGACGATGGTGTTCTCGCCGAGTGCCTTGTAGTCGATGACCGCGCGCAGGGAGCGGCCGATGAGGCGGGAGATCTCGTGGGTGCGGCCGCCGATCTTGCCCTTGACGGATTCGCGGTCGCCGCGGGTGTTGGTGGCGCGCGGCAGCATGGAGTACTCGGCGGTGACCCAGCCTTCGCCGCTGCCCTTGCGCCAGCGCGGGACGCCTTCGGTGACGGAGGCGGTGCAGAAGACCTTGGTGTCGCCGAAGGAGACGAGGACGGAGCCCTCGGCGTGCTTGCTCCAGCCGCGTTCGATGGTGACCGGGCGGAGCTGTTCGGAGGTGCGTCCGTCGATTCGTGACATGGGGTCGAGCCTAGTCCCCCGTCAGGAAGGGGCCGGAGACGGTGTGCCTCCGGCCCTTTGTGGGTGGCGGCGAGTCCGAAGGAGGGGATGTCGTGCCAGGCGGCGGTCCTGGTGGGCGTCACCCCGCATGACTTCGCCCCGTCGGGCGGCTGCTCGGCGGGGCGGAGGAGACGTCTGTCAGCGACTCACATCATGTCTTCGATGTCGGCCGCGAGCGGGTCCGCGTCGGTGCCGACGACGACCTGCACGGCGGTGCCCATCTTCACCACACCGTGGGCGCCGGCGCCCTTGAGCGCGGCGTCGTCGACCAGGGCGGCGTCGGCCACCTCGACCCGCAGGCGCGTGATGCAGCCCTCGATCTCTTCGATGTTGTCGATCCCGCCGAGCCCGGCGACGATCTTCTCAGCCTTGGTGGCCATCTTCGTTCTCCCTGATCTGAACCGCTTTGTCGCAGTAACCCACAGTTGGCCCAACTTCGCGAGCGGTCATGCCGTCCGTACCGAATGATGGCGTCACGACAGCGGAACCGTCCTCAACTGGTCTACACCAGCTGGCCGACGGTCGCCAAACCCGGCCCTCCAGGAGGAGTCCGATGAGTGCCGAGAGCGCCGCCGGCCCCGTACGCAACCCGTGGAACAACGTGTTCCAGGGCCTTCAGAAGATGGGCCGCAGCCTCCAACTGCCCATCGCCGTGCTCCCCGCGGCGGGCATCCTGAACCGCCTCGGCCAGCCCGACGTGTTCGGTGACGACGGGCTGGGCTGGACCAACGTCTCGAAGGTGATGGCGGGTGCGGGCGGCGCGCTGCTCGACTCGGCGCTGGGTCTGCCGCTGCTGTTCTGCATCGGTGTGGCCATCGGTATGGCGCGGAAGGCGGACGGTTCGACGGCACTGGCGGCGGTGGCGGGGTTCCTCGTCTACTTCACGGTGCTGCGGCAGTTCCCGGAGGACTGTCCGTCCGGGGCACAGGTGGTCGTGGCGGGCTGCCAGGCCAACGACGGCACGGTGAGCGTCTTCACGTACCAGAACCCGGGGGTCTTCGGCGGCATCATCATGGGGCTGCTGTCGGCGTTCTTCTGGGCCCGTTTCCACCGTACGAAGCTGGTGGACTGGCTGGGCTTCTTCAACGGCCGGCGTCTGGTGCCGATCATCATGGCGTTCGTGGCGATCGCGTTCGCGGCGCTGTGTCTGTGGGTGTGGCCGCCGATCGGCAACGGGCTGGAGAACTTCAGCGACTGGATGAGCGACCTGGGTGCGTGGGGCGCGGGTGTGTTCGGTATCGCGAACCGGGCGTTGCTGGTGATCGGGCTGCACCAGTTCCTGAACGTGCCCATCTGGTTCCAGTTCGGCACGTACGTGAAGCCGGACGGCACGGTGGTGCACGGTGACATCAACATGTTCCTGGCGGGCGACCCGAACGCGGGGCAGTTCACGACCGGCTTCTTCCCGATCATGATGTTCGCCCTGCCGGCCGCGGCGCTGGCCATCGCGCACACCGCGAAGCCGGGCCGCCGCAAGGAGGTCGGCGGCATGATGCTGTCGGTGGCGCTGACGTCGTTCGTGACGGGTATCACCGAGCCGATCGAGTACTCGTTCCTGTTCATCGCGCCGGTGTTGTACGCGGTGCACGCGGTGCTGACGGGTGTGTCGATGGCGGTGACGTGGGGGCTCGGTGCGAAGGACGGCTTCAGCTTCTCCGCCGGGCTGATCGACTACATCATCAACTGGAACCTGGCGACGAAACCGTGGCTGATCATTCCGATCGGTCTGGTCTTCGCGGTGGTGTACTACGCCATCTTCCGTTTCGCCATTACGAAGTTCGACCTCAAGACGCCGGGGCGGGAGCCGGAGGACGAGGTGGAGGACGTGACGAAGGGTTAGCCCGGCAGCCCGCCCGCCGCTTTCACAGTCACCCCAAGTACCCTTCCGCAGGGCCCTCGGATCCCCTTTCCCGAGGGCCCTCAGCCATGCTCCGGAAGGTTCCGCTTTCCCTGTTGGCCGGGTACGCGCAGTAGCCGTGCGACAGCGAATTTCGCGGGTTCCTTATGCGTCCTTCATCTGCTAGAACAGGTCTACACCACTGAGTGGTGTAGACCACCACCCGATGGAGGACGTATGAGCACCGCCACCGATACGGCGGCCCCCGCGAAGAAGCGGGGATCCGGTCTGTTCCAGGGCCTACAGAAGGTCGGCCGCAGCCTTCAGTTGCCGATCGCCGTACTGCCCGCGGCCGGACTGATGGTCCGTCTCGGCCAGCCGGACGTCTTCGGCAAGGACGGCCTCGGCTGGGACAGGGTCGCCGCGGTGTTCGACAACGCCGGCGGCGCCATCACCGGTGCGCTGCCCATGCTCTTCTGTATAGGCGTGGCCATCGGCTTCGCGAAGAAGTCGGACGGCTCCACCGCGCTCGCCGCCCTCGTCGGTTTCCTGGTCTACAGCAAGGTGCTGGAGGCCTTCCCCGTCACCGAGGCCAAGGTCCAGAACGGCGCGGACATCGCCGCGACCTACAACAACCCGGGTGTGCTCGGCGGCATCATCATGGGTCTGCTGTCGGCGGTGCTCTGGCAGCGGTACCACCGCAAGAAGCTGGTGGACTGGCTGGGCTTCTTCAACGGCCGGCGTCTGGTCCCGATCATCATGGCCTTCGTCGGTGTCGCGGTCGGCGTCTTCTTCGGGCTGGTCTGGGAGCCGATCGGCGAGGGCATCAGCAACTTCGGTGAGTGGATGACCGGCCTCGGCTCGTTCGGCGCGGCCCTGTTCGGCGCCATCAACCGCGCGCTCATCCCGATCGGCATGCACCAGTTCGTGAACACGGTGGCGTGGTTCCAGCTCGGCGACTTCACCAACGCCGCCGGCGAGGTCGTCCACGGCGACTACAGCCGCTTCCTGGCGGGTGACCCGGACGCCGGTATGTTCATGTCGGGCTTCTTCCCGATCATGATGTTCGGTCTGCCGGCCGCCGCGATCGCCATCGCGCACACCGCCCGCCCCGAGCGCCGCAAGGCCGTGATGGGCATGATGATCTCGCTGGCCCTGACCTCCTTCGTGACCGGTGTGACCGAGCCGATCGAGTTCTCGTTCATGTTCATCGCACCCCTCCTGTACGTGATCCACGCGGTACTGACCGCGCTGTCCATGGCGATCACCTGGGGACTGGGCGTCCATGCGGGCTTCAACTTCTCCGCGGGCTTCATCGACTACGCGCTCAACTGGAACCTGGCGACCAAGCCATGGCTGATCATCCCCATCGGCCTGGTCTTCGCGGCGATCTACTACACCGTCTTCCGGTACGCGATCGTCAGGTTCAACCTCCCCACCCCGGGCCGTGAGCCCGAGGAGGAGGTCGAGGACCTCACCAAGGCGTGAGTCCCGTACGGACATGAGGAGGCCCCGGCATCAGGACGATGCCGGGGCCTTCGCGCGACCGGGCCTATGAGATCTCGGGGTGGATCAGATCTCGTACGACGTTCTTGGTGCCGCCAGTTCGACCGGGCCGTCGTACGCCGCCCGGGCGTCGGCCAGGTTGAGCTGGGGGTCGGTCCACGGCGGGATGTGGGTGAGCACCAGCCGGCGGGCCGCGGCACGCGCCGCCGTCTCCCCCGCCTCACGGCCGTTGAGATGCAGGTCCGGGATGCTCTCCTTGCCGTGCGTGAACGCGGCCTCGCACAGGAACAGGTCGGCGTCGCGGGCGAGTTCGTCCAGCGCCGGGGTGGTTCCCGTGTCGCCGGAGTACGTCAGGACCCGGCCGGCGTGCTCGACGCGGATGCCGTAGGCCTCCACGGGGTGGGCCACGCGGTCGGTGTGCACGGTGAACGGGCCGATCTCGAAGGTGCCCGGCTTGACCGTGTGGAAATCGAAGACCTCGCTCATGGAGGAGGCGCTCGGGGTGTCGGCGTAGGCGGTGGTCAGCCGGTGTTCCGTGCCCTCGGGTCCGTAGACCGGGATCGGATCACAACGGCCGCCGTCGTGCCGGTAGTAGCGCGCCACGAAGTACGCGCACATGTCGATGCAGTGGTCGGCGTGCAGATGGCTCAGGAAGATCGCGTCGAGGTCGTAGAGACCGCAGTGGCGCTGCAACTCGCCAAGGGCACCGTTGCCCATGTCGAGAAGCAGCCGGTAGCCGTCGGCCTCGACGAGGTAGCTCGAGCAGGCCGATTCCGCGGACGGGAACGACCCCGAGCAGCCGACGACGGTGAGCTTCATGAAACAGAAACCTCCGCTGGCGGGAATGGAAAAAACGGGGGTCGTGCGGTTCGTCGAGCGTAAGGCGCAAAACGTCCTGTCGCTCCTCCGCCAAGGGCTGTTGTGGGCGAACTCACCTGTGCTGTCACCGGTTCGGCTGGACCCGGGGCGCCTGGGGCGCATGAGGCGGGGCGTACTGATAACGCGAGGGGGGCGCGGGGTGCATCGCGCGCCGGTACCGTCATCTGTATGGACACGTCATGGTGGCTGGCGGTCGCGGCGGTGGTGCTGCTCGCGCTGGTCGCCGCGCTCGTCGACGGCTGGGGCCGGGGACGCAGGCCGAGCGGGCGCTCATCACGCCCGCCGGGTCGCCCCGGCGCACGGAGCACGCGGACACGGCCGCGCCCCGCGGAGATCTGGTGGGCGAACGTTCCCTACGAGGACGGCCCCGGCGCCAAGGACCGGCCCTGCCTGGTGCTGGCGGTGCACGGGCGCCGGGTGACGGTCGCGAAGATCACCACGAAGTACCACGAGGAACGCTCCGGCGTGATCCCGCTGCCCCCGGGCGCGGTCGGCGACGCCCAGGGCCGCCCCAGCTACCTGGAGACGGACGAACTCCGCCAGGTCCCGGTGGCCGACTTCCGCAGGCGGGTGGGGGTGGTGGACCCAACCCTCTGGGACCAGATCCGCCACCTGGCAACGTGATCGGGGGCTGGAAGACCGCCGAGGGAGGGGCGCGGGGCTGTACTGGATCCGCGGCTCCGCCGCGTGGGCGCGACCAGCCACAACGGACCCGCAGCCGAAAACGCGCCCCCTGGGCGGGCTAGGCCCAGAGCTGCCCCTGCAAGGTGGCGATGGCCTCTTCATCGGTGGCCGCGGTGTAGACGCCGGTCGACAGGTACTTCCACCCACCGTCGGCCACGACAAAAACGATGTCGGCGTCGACGCCGGCCTTCACCGCCTTCGTGCCCACCCCGATCGCGGCATGCAGCGCCGCCCCCGTGGACACCCCGGCGAAGATCCCCTCCAGCCGCAGCAGCTCCCGCGTACGCGTCACCGCGTCGGCGGACCCGACGGAGAACCGCGTGGTCAGCACCGACGCGTCGTACAGCTCCGGCACAAACCCCTCGTCGAGGTTCCGCAGACCGTAGACCAGGTCGTCGTAGCGCGGCTCGGCGGCGACGATCTGGACGTCCGGCTTGTTCTCGCGCAGGAAGCGGCCGACGCCCATGAGGGTGCCGGTGGTGCCGAGGCCGGCCACGAAATGGCTGATGGAGGGCAGGTCGGCGAGGATCTCCGGCCCGGTGCCGGCGTAGTGCGCGCCCGCGTTGTCCGGGTTGCCGTACTGGTAGAGCATCACCCAGTCCGGGTGCTCGGCGGAGAGCTCCTTGGCGACGCGTACGGCGGTGTTGGAGCCGCCCGCGGCCGGTGAGGGGATGATCTCGGCGCCCCACATGGCGAGCAGCTCGCGGCGCTCCTGCGAGGTGTTCTCGGGCATCACGCAGACCATCTTGTAGCCCTTGAGCCTGGCGGCCATGGCGAGGGAGATGCCGGTGTTGCCGGAGGTGGGTTCGAGGATGGTGCAGCCCGGGGTGAGCCGGCCGTCCTTCTCCGCCTGCTCGATCATGAACAGGGCGGGGCGGTCCTTGATGGAGCCGGTGGGGTTGCGGTCCTCCAGCTTGGCCCAGATCCGGACCTCGGGGGACGGCGAGAGCCGCGGCAGGCGCACCAGAGGGGTGTTGCCCACCGCGGCCAGCGGGGAGTCGTAGCGCATCGAGGGCCCGGAGCCTCAGGCCATGCCGCCGGCCACGGCCGGCAGGATCGTCACGTTGTCGCCGTCGGTGAGTTTGGTGTTGATGCCGTCGAGGAAGCGGACGTCCTCGTCGTTGAGGTAGACGTTGACGAAGCGGCGCAGCTGCTCACCGTCCACGATGCGGGCCTGGATGCCCGTGTGGCGGCTTTCGAGGTCGGTGAAGAGGTCGGCGAGGGTCTCACCGCTGCCTTCCACCGCCTTCTGACCGTCGGTGTACGTGCGGAGGATGGTGGGGATGCGGACCTCGATGGCCATGGGTGCGGCTCCTGTCGGGAGAAGTCTGGTCGGTGGGCGCGCGGCAGCGCAGGTGCAACGGCGATGTGGTGCGTCGTGAAAGCGCCGCGGCTCACGGCCGTACGGCAGCAGGGAGGTGCGTCAACAGATGGCGCTGGCAAGCCTGCACAAATCGACGTGCAGCCGCGCCACGAGCAGTGTGCCCGGCGTCTTCTCGCTCACGTCGTTCAGAACCATGGGCTCATCGTATCGATTCCCGGTCCGGGTACTGGAATGTGATCTCGCATAGTGGATGAATTCTGCCCGAATACCGGGATCAGTGGCTTTCCACGACCGTGACCTCCTCCTCCGTGACCTCACCCTCCACGATCCGGAACGAGCGGAACTGGAACGGGCCCGCACTGTCGGTGTCGGCGGTGGAGACGAGGACGTAGTGGGCGCCGGGTTCGTTGGCGTAGGAGATGTCGGTGCGCGAGGGGTAGGCCTCGGTGGCCGTGTGGGAGTGGTAGATGATCACCGGCTCCTCGTCGCGGTCGTCGAGCTCGCGGTAGAGCTTGAGCAGATCACCGGAGTCGAACTCGTAGAAGGTGGGCGAGCGGGCGGCGTTGAGCATCGGGATGAAGCGCTCCGGGCGGCCCGAGCCCTCCGGGCCGGCGACGACTCCGCACGCCTCGTCGGGGTGGTCCTCGCGCGCGTGGGCGACGATCTGGTCGTAGAGGGCCTGGGTGATGGTCAGCATGTTCGTCAGGATAAGCAAACGGGCCGTTCCGTACCGAGGGTTGGTACGGAACGGCCCACATGCTGAACAGCGGGGTGGTGTGCGACGGGTCAGCCGACCTTGCCGAACTCCTCCGTGCGGCGCTCGGCGACCTGCGGGTTGCGGACCTTGAGGATCATCCAGCCGATGTAGAGGGCGGCGGCCCAGCCGGCCATCACGTACAGACAGACGCGGGCGTCGGCGTCGTACGCGATCAGGCAGGTGACGAAGAGCAGGAAGACGATGGCGATGTACGAGCACACCGCGCCGCCCGGGGCCGGGAAGGAGGAGGCGCGCAGCCGGCCCGACTCCACACCCCGGCGGTACATGACGTGGCTGATCAGGATCATCAGCCAGGTCCAGATGCCGGCGGCGGTGGCGACGGAGGTGACGTAGCCGAAGGCCTTCTCCGGGACGATGTAGTTGAGGATCACGCCGATGCCCATGAAGAACATGGAGACGGTGATGCCGATCGCCGGGGTCTTGGTCGAGGACAGCTTGTTGAAGATGCGCGGGGCTTCACCGTTGTCGGCGAGGGTGCGCAGCATGCGGCCGGTGGAGTACATGCCGGAGTTGCAGGACGACAGGGCGGCCGTGAGCACCACGAAGTTGACGATGCCTGCACCGGCCGGGATGCCGATCTGGGCGAAGGCCTCCACGAAGGGGCTCACGCCCTCCGAGAACTCGGTCCACTTGACCACGCACAGGATGACGGTGAGGGCACCGACGTAGAAGAGCGCGATCCGCCAGGGCAGGGTGTTGATGGCCTTGGGGAGGGTCTTCTCGGGGTTCTCGGACTCACCGGCGGTGACGCCGACGAGTTCGACGGCGAGGTAGGCGAACATCACGCCCTGGAGGGTCATCAGCGAGGAGCCGACGCCCTTGGGGAAGAAGCCGTCGAAGGCCCAGAGGTTGGAGACGGCGGCGGTGTCGCCGGCCGAGGAGAAGCCGAAGGTGAGCACACCGAGGCCGATCACGATCATGCCCATGAGGGCGGTGACCTTGACCATCGAGAACCAGAACTCGATCTCGCCGAACAGCTTCACCGAGATCAGGTTGGCCGCGAAGAGCACCAGCAGGAAGACCAGCGCGGTGACCCACTGCGGGACGGACGGCCACCAGTAGTTGACGTAGATCGCGGCGGCGGTGAGTTCCGCCATGCCGGTGACGACCCACATCAGCCAGTACGTCCAGCCGGTGAAGTAGCCGAAGAAGGGGCCGAGGAACTCCCGCGAGTACTCGGCGAAGGAGCCCGAGACCGGGCGGTAGAGCAGGAGCTCGCCGAGCGCCCGCATGATGAAGAAGATGATCACGCCGGCGAGGGCGTACATCAGGATCAGGCTGGGTCCGGCCTTGGCGATGTTCGCCCCGGCGCCCAGGAAGAGGCCGACGCCGATGGCGCCGCCGATCGCGATCATCTGGACCTGACGGCTGCCGAGCCCGCGCTCGTACCCCTCCTCGGGGGCGTCGCCGCCCACGGCCTCGTTGCCGTCGCCCTGCTTGCCGACCTGCACTGAGGTCATGTGTGGTGAGCCTTTCTCCAGCCGATCCGAGCCAGTCCCTTTGGCTTCGGACCGGTTTCCGATCCCCCCGGACAGGTGGAGCTGTGCCTGGTCGGCGGTCCGCCGGCTCGTGGCGCACCCGGCGGGACATGGGTGGTGTCCGCCGGGCGGTCGTGAAGATTTATCACGCCCGCAACACTGATCACCTGGCCGACATGTGACGCACCGCACAGGAAGAACCGGACAAAGGAGAATCGGGCGCGGCAAAAACGGCCGCCGCGGTAACGCGATCGTTATCCGGATTTGAGCGTCCGCTGAGCGAACGCGAGAGGTGACCCGAGGGGTGGTCCGGGGGGTGGTCCGGGGGGCGATCCGGGGGGAGCGGGCCGGTCAGCCCATGAGGGTCGTGACCAGGGTCTCCTGGAGGCCGCCGAGCCACAGGTAGGCCATGACCATCGGCTTGCGGGGGTCCTCGTTCGGGAGCCGGTACAGCAGGTCGCTGTCGTCCTCGTCGGTGATCTCCAGGCGGGAGCCGATGGCGAGCCGCAGGTCGTTGAGGGAGCCCAGCCAGCGCCGGGACTCGTCGGGCGCCAGCTTCAGCACCGCGCCGCCGTCACCGGACCCGGCGGCCAGCTCGTCCAGGGTGCGGATCACCGCGAGGGCGTTCTCGCGCTTGCCGGCCCGCAGGTCGTTCTCCGTGTAGCGGCGGAACTCGGAGGAGTACGCCCGCCGTTCCTCGGCCTCCTCGGCGGAGGCGGCCGCGTGCTCCGGGTCGCCGTAGGCGTCGGGGAAGAGCCGCTTGAGCACCGGGTCGGCGGGCGGCTCGCTCGGGCCGTCGTTGAACAGCTCCGCGAGCGGGTCGTCGGGGGCGTCCTCGGCGGGCCCCGGACCGATCAGTTCCAGCAGCTGGACGGCCAGCGACCGGATGATGGAGATCTCGACCTCGTCGAGGGCGACGGCCGCGCCGCCGCCGGGGAGCGGTTCGAAGGTTCCTGGCATGGCGGGGATCGCTACTTCCGGGGTCCTGGCATGGCGGGGTGACCGTTACTTCCGGTCCTGCTGGAGGGTGGCCCACAAGCCGTATCCGTGCATCGCCTGCACGTCGCGCTCCATCTCCTCGCGGGAACCGCTGGAGACGACGGCACGGCCTTTGCGGTGGACGTCGAGCATGAGCTTGGTGGCCTTGTCCTTGGTGTAGCCGAAGTACGTCTGGAAGACGTACGTCACATAGCTCATGAGGTTGACCGGGTCGTTGTGGACGATGGTGACCCAGGGGACGTCCGGCTCGGGTACGGCAGAGACCTCCTCCGCCGACTCGGTGCGTTCGATCTCGATGGGAGCGGCTGACGTCACACCCCCATGCTGCCATGCGCGCCACAAATCGTCACACTGACGAAATGGGGTGCTAGCATCGTTGCCATGAACACAGCGGACCTTGGGCTGCCGGTGGATGTTCCCTCGACGGCGCTCTTCACTGACCAGTACGAGCTGACGATGCTCCAGGCCGCCCTCAAGGCGGGCACCGCGGAACGGCGCAGTGTCTTCGAGGTCTTCACCCGGCGGCTGCCGGACGGGCGCAGGTACGGCGTGGTCGCGGGCACCGGCCGGGTGCTCGACGCCGTCGAGAACTTCCGGTTCGACGCGGACGTCCTGGGCTTCCTGCGGGAGAACGCGATCGTCGACGAGGCCACCCTGGAGTGGCTCGCCGACTACCGATTCCGCGGCGACATCTGGGGCTATCCCGAGGGCGAGGTGTACTTCCCCGGCTCGCCGATCATGCGCGTCGAGGGCTCCTTCGCCGAGTGTGTGCTGCTGGAGACCGTGATCCTCTCCATCCTCAACCACGACTCGGCGATCGCCGCCGCGGCCTCCCGGATGTCCTCGGCCGCCGGCGACCGCCCGCTGATCGAGATGGGTGCCCGCCGCACCCACGAGCTGGCCGCGGTCGCCTCCGCCCGCGCCGCCTACGTCGGCGGCTTCTCCTCCACCTCCGACCTCGCGGCCGGTTTCCGCTACGGCATCCCGACCGTCGGGACCAGCGCCCACGCCTTCACCCTGCTGCACGACAGCGAGCGCGACGCCTTCCGGGCCCAGGTGAACTCCATGGGCCGCGGCACCACCCTGCTGGTCGACACCTACGACGTGGCCACCGCGGTCCGTACGGCCGTGGAGGTCGCCGGGCCCGAGCTGGGCGCGGTGCGGATCGACTCCGGCGACCTGCTGCTCGTCGCCCACCGGGTACGGCAGCAGCTGGACGAGCTGGGCGCGACCGGCACGCGGATCATCGTCACGTCCGACCTGGACGAGTACGCGATCGCCTCCCTGGCGGCGGCGCCGGTGGACGCGTACGGCGTGGGTACGCAGCTGGTGACCGGGTCCGGGCATCCGACCTGCTCGATGGTGTACAAGCTGGTCGCCCGCGCGGAGTCCGCGTCCGCCACGGCCCCGCTCGTGCCGGTGGCCAAGAAGGCGAGCGGCGGGAAGACGTCCATCGGGGGGCGCAAGTGGGCGGCCCGGCGGGTGGACGAGTACGGGGTCGCCGAGGCGGAGGTCGTCGGCGTCGGCGCGGTGCCCGCGGAGCTGGTGGACCGGCAGCTGCTGGTCGAGCTGGTCAAGGGTGGCGCGGTGGTGGCCCGGGAGTCCCTGGACGTCGTACGGGACCGGCATGTTGCCGTGCGGGGGAATCTGCCGCTGTCCGCCACGCAGCTGTCCCGGGGGGAGCCGGTGCTTTCCACGGAGTACGTGCAGGTGGGCTGAGGGGTCTCGCCGGGGCGGGGCGGGGGCGCACGGCGCCGGGCGGCCAATTGCACCCTCCCGCATCCGGGCCGGACTCTCTAGGCTCGTAAGTTCAGGTTCTTGAGTGAGGACACGACATGCGCCGCGCCTTGATCGTCGTAGACGTCCAGAACGACTTCTGTGAGGGGGGCAGCCTCGCGGTGGCCGGCGGCGCGGATGTGGCCGCCGCCATCACCGAGCTGATCGGGCAGGCCCCTGCCGGGTACCGCCATGTCGTGGCGACCCGTGATCACCACATCGCGCCCGGTGGGCACTTCGCGGACAATCCGGACTTCGTGCACTCCTGGCCGGCGCACTGTGTCGCGGGCACGGAGGGGGTCGGGTTCCACCCGAACTTCGCGCCGGCCGTCGCTTCGGGGGCGGTCGACGCCGTGTTCGACAAGGGGGCGTACTCGGCCGCGTACAGCGGTTTCGAGGGGGCCGACGAGAACGGGACCGCGCTGGCGGAGTGGTTGCGGGCTCGGGAGATCGACGAGGTCGATGTGGTGGGGATCGCTACGGATCACTGCGTGCGGGCGACTGCGTTGGATGCGGTGCGGGAGGGTTTCCGGACGCAGGTTCTGCTGGACCTGACGGCCGGCGTCTCCGAGGCCACCACGGCGCGGGCCCTGGAGGAACTCCGCGAGGCGGGGGTAGAACTCTCCGGCAAGCCGGTCGTCTGAACGCACACCCACTTCCCGGCGGGGGCCTGTCGCGCAGTTCCCCGCGCCCCTGGGTCGGACTCCGGCCGCGGGCCCGGTGGGGGCTGATCGCGCAGTTCCCCGCGCCCCTGAGTGGGTCACCTCTAGGTCGGCGACCAGCTGACCCACAGAAGGGGCGCGGGGAACTGCGCGACAAGCCACGACGCACCCGCAGCCCGAGTCCGCCCCAGGGGCGCGGGGAACTGCGCGACCGGCTACGACGGGCCGCGGCCGGCATCCCACGCAAGGGGCGCGGGGAACTGCGCGACAAGCCACGACGCACCGGCAGCCCGAGTCCGCCCCAGGGGCGCGGGGAACTGCGCGATCGGCTGCGACGGGCCCGCGGCCGGCGTCCCACGCAAGGGGCCGCGGGGAACTGCGCGACGAGCCCCCACCGGGCCGCGGGTGGAGATGTTTATGCCGGTCTTCGGATCAGGGCTCTGATGGGGTGCCAGAGTTCTGAGACTGTCAGGAGGCCTTCCGGGGCCGTGCGCCATATCAGGCCGTCGGGATGGTGCAGCACCGCCGTGATCTCGTCCGGCGAGGGCGGCGCCGCGTTCCCACGCAGGTAGACCGCCCGGAGGCCGAGGTTCCGCAGCCGGGTCAGGGCCCGGGCCCGGTTCTGGGCGTGCACCAGCACCCGGACGCCCCCGGCCGGGGCCCCGCCGAAGGGTCCGTACGGCGCGGGGCTGGGCAGATTCAGCGCCACCACCACCGTGCCGTTCGGCAGCTTGCAGAAGCCTCCTGCGGCCATGCGGTCATACCCCCGTGATCATCGGTGTCAATAAGAGAGCCACAGGACGCACCTAAACACGACCGGCGGCAACCCGCCAAGGGGTTGCCGCCGATACGCTTCTGACCTGGGAAAATACCGCTTACCTCACCGCACGGCCCACTTCGAGCTCGATCGTGGAGCCGTCCTTGGCCTCCTTGAGGAGCTTGATCTTGGTGTTGGTGTCAGTGATCTTGACACCGGCGGTGGGGTTGGACGCGTCGTAGTAGGTGTTGGTCCGGTCGTTGAAGACCGAGACACCCTTCGACGACGGGATCTTCTTCGCCTTGTCGGCGTTGTGCAGCGTCATGCCGTCGGTGCGGGACAGGCTGAACGGCGAGTCGTAGGCCTGGATGCGGTTGCGCATCAGCGTGCCGTCGGACCACTTCAGCTGCGCCGGGTGCGAGTCCACCGGCAGGACCAGGCCGACACCGGGGTGCTGGCTGGTGTTGTTGTCCGCCTGGGAGGTGTCCCACTTCCAGATCAACAGGCCGTTCTGGTACGCGTAGTGCTCGACCCAGTCCGGACGGGTCGTGGAGAAGCCGAAGTTGTACGGGCCGGTCTTCAACGTCTTGTCGTACGACACGTACTGGCGGTTCTCGGCGATGTAGTACTGCGCGTAGTCGTCGGTGTACGACCCGCCGATACGGGAGAAGCCCTTGGCGTTCCAGGCGGCGTCCGCGCTCTCGGCGTTGTCCGTGAACAGCGCGGTGCCGTCGGCGACGACCGAGATCCGGTCGGCGGCGAAGCCCTTCTGCGCGACCCCGCCGTCGGTGGCGTAGCGGAAGCGCAGGTCGAACTTCTGGCCGGCGTAGGCGTCGAGCGAGTACGACAGCTTCTTGTAGCCGTCGACCGTGCCGGTCAGGGCCGGCTTGTCGCTGCCGTCGCGCGGGATCGGCTGACCGTCCACGGTGCCGTCGAGGGCCGTCCAGTTGGCGCCGCCGTCGGTGGAGACCTCGGTGTAGAGGTAGTCGAAGTCGGTCTCGATGTCGTACCAGCCGTCGAGGGTGAGGTCGGCGGCGGACTTGCCGGTCAGGTCGACCGAGCGGGTCAGCGTGTTGCGCAGGTCGTCACCGCTGCCGCTCCACCACTGGGTGGCACCCTCGGCCGGGGGCACGACCTCGGTGGTGACCTCCTTGTTGGGGAGGGTCACGACGAGCGCCTGCTTGTACTTGGTGTTGTACTCGGCGACGCCCAGCTTGTGCCAGGACTTCGTCCCGGCCTTCGCGGTGTCGTAGTTGAGCCAGCCCAGCTGGAGCTTGTCCCAGGCGGTCATGTCGCCGGGCATGTCACCGATGGCGTTCTTGCCCTCGCCGAGCCAGGAACCCGAGGACATCAGGGTCCAGAAGCCGGTGGAGTTCTCGCCGCCCGCGGTGTCGTAGTGGTCCGGCAGACCGAGGTCGTGGCCGTACTCGTGGGCGAAGACGCCCAGTCCGCCGTTCTCCGGCTGGATGGTGTAGTCGCCGACCCAGATGCCGGTGGAGCCGATCTGGGTGCCGCCGAGCTTGTTGCCGTCGGGGCCGGTGGCGCCGGCGTCGGTGCCGAACGCGTACCAGCGGTGCGCCCAGATGGCGTCCTCGCCCTGCGCGCCGCCGCCGGCGGACTCGTCCTCACCGGCGTGCACGATCTGGAAGTGGTCGATGTAACCGTCGGGCTCGTTGAAGTCGCCGTCGCCGTCGAAGTCGTAGCGGTCCCACTGGTCGTACTCGGAGAGCTTCGCCTTGATCTCGGCGTCCGTCTTGCCGGCCGCCTTCTGGCCGGCGGCCCACGCGGTGACGCCGTCCTGCACCGCGTACCAGGCGCAGTTGTCGGGCACGCAGTTGTTGGAGCCGTAGCGGGCCTCGTTGTAGGGGACCTTGACCCAGTCGGCGACCTCGCCCGCCACCGAGTAGCGGCCCGAGGACTGCTTCTCGTAGTAGGTCTTCATCGAGGCGGCGCCCTCGCCGAAGTACAGGTCCTGGTAGTGGTCGCGGTTGTAGTCCGCCTGCCACTCGGTGCTGTTGTCCTTCGCCCGGTCGGGCTTGGCTATCTGGTTGTGCAGCGGGCCGGGCGTGCCGCCGTAGCGGCTGTCGACCTGGTCGCCGAACTCGACGAGGATCGTGAAGATCTTGTCGGTCTTCTCGCGGCCGAGCTCGACGTACTTGCTGTCGCCCTTCTTGCTCGCCAGCTTCACGACGTTCGAGCCGTCGCGCTTGGTCACCTCGGCCTCGCCGGAGATGACCTGGTTGAGGGCCTCTTCGCGCTGGGCGGCCTGCGTGTCGGTGAGCGGGCCCTTGAGGTCGTGGGGCTCCTCGTTGGCGCGGGCCGACGACGGGTCCTGCCGGTCGACGGCGGGTGCGCCGGCGCCTGCGGCGGAGTCGGCCTGGGCCACGGTGAACGTCGAGAACGTGGCGGTGGCCGCGGCGAACGCGACGGCGGTGGCCGCCGTTCTGAACGTCCAGGGTCTTCTGGGCACTTGAGATCCTCCCCAGCGTCCGGGCGCGCGGTAGGGGGATCCGGGCATGGAGGAGCCCGCGCGCTCCTGAGCGACGCGTGTAGTCAAGTGACGACATTCGACTAGAGGTTGGCCAGAAAAGACAGACCTTGACTTGAGCAGGTCAAGTGCACTATGCGGTGTGTTCACCTCGCTGAGCGAACGCGCCGGACCTGTCCGACACCGCCCACACCCGCCCACACCCGCCCGTACCTGCACCTCCGCGGGACCACTTCTGCCCAACGGGCGCGCGGGACTGTCCACTTGATGGACGCCATGAATCGGTGCGCCCCCTGTGCACCGGCACTGTTGGTCAGGTCACGCTTACTGTTCGTTCCGCTCGGGCATGCACGCCATTAGAGTCGGCTGGCGGAACGCCCGGAAGTCGGCGGAAAGCCAGGCCGACAACCTAGTCTCACCCCACTTCCGAGGACACGATTGCCATGCCTCGTCCGACTGCCGCACAGCTCGCCTACGGCTCGTGCACCGTGATCCTGTCGACGCTCGCCATGCTGCTTCTGTCACAGACGAGTTCGGCCGTGGGAATCGCGGTCGTCGCTGTCACGGCGCTGGCCCTCGGGCTGCTCGTCGCCCTCACGGCCCCGATGAAGAAGACCCCCCGGCGGATCCCCTCCACCACCGTGGCGCAGCACGCGCCGCCGGCGCCCCAGCAGGTGCCGGTCCAGGTGTCGGTGTCGGTGTCCGCAGGTATGCGCGAGCCGGTTCGGGAGCGCACGCGCTCCTGAGCACACCGGTTCCTACTCGTGCACGTCGACGGCGGGTCCGCTTGAGCGGGCCCGCCGTCGTGGTGTGTCAACGCCTGCCGGTCAGTCGTGGTGTGTCAACGCCTGCCGGTCAGTCGTGGTCGGTGACCCTCCGCCGGTCAGCCGGCGCTGACCACCACCGTCTTGGCCGCCTTGTCGTGCAGCCCCTGCTTGTACGGCTTGTCGAAGAAGCTCCAGCCGCCGCAGATCGCCGTCCAGATGCAGGCGCAGCAGAAGGCGAACGGAATCCACAGCACCGCCGCGCGCAGCAACGCGGTCTGCACGGACGGCGTGGCGCCGTTGTCCAGGTTGGCGACCCGCATCCGCAGCCACTTCATGCCGAGCGTCTGACCGGTCCTGGAGATCATGAAGGTGTCGTACGCGATGTAGAGCACGGCCGCGATGGCGGACTGCGCGATCGACCGGCCGACCTGCACGTCGTCGCCGTCGACCTGGTACTCGTCGACGTTGAATCCCCAGGTCAGCAGCCAGACCACAATGCCGACCATGATCATGTCGATGATCCGGGCGAGGGTGCGGCGACCGCTGTCGGCGAGCGGGGGCATACCGGCGAGGGGGTCGGCCGGGTAGCCACCGGGGCCGCCCGGACCGCCAGGACCTCCCGGGCCGCCGGGGCCGCCGTACGGGGGCCGGCCGCCGCCGTACGGGTCGCCGGGTCCGCCGTAGGGAGGCTGACCGCCCGGGGGTGGGCCGCCGGGGGGCTGGCCGCCGCCGTACGGGGGCTGGCCTCCGCCGGGTGGTGGTGGCGGGCCCTGCGGGGGCGGGCCCTGCGGGGGCGGGCCTTGTGGGGGCGGGGTGCCGTCGCCCTGGGGTGCGTCGTACGGTGAGCCCGCCCCTTGCCCGGGAGGGGGCTGCTTCCTGAACGGGTCGTCCTCCGGCGGTTCGCCGGAACCGGGGGGCGGTTGGGTACTCATGGCCCGAGTGGACCGCGAACCCCTCGCCGCCGCATCCGGCAAGGGGCCGTCCGGAGTACCGAATCACGTGGTGCGGCGGCCGTACCGGGCCGTCCCGCACCCGAGGTACGTCAGCCGGCGACGAACGTACGCGCCGCCTTGTCGTGCCAGCACTGGTGCCACGGCTTGTCGAACAGGCACCACACGACCCCGACCAGACCGAAGCAGAGCAGGCCCGGCACGCTGAACACGACCCAGCGGCGCAGCGCCGACCCGAACGACGGCGCGTCGTGCAGCTCGATGTCCCGCACCTCCAGGCCGAGCAGCCGCTTGCCCAGCGTGCGCCCCCACTTGGCGGTGGGCAGCGCCTCGTAGAGGACACCGAAGAGCAGCAGGACGGCGACGATGATGCCCAGGTACATCCCGGTCGTGCCGTCGAGCAGCCATACCGTGACGGTCTCGCCGGAGAGCTTGGCCTCGTCGATCTTCCCGTTGACGTGGTCCATCGCCCTGGTGCCGAGCGGTACGGCGGCCACCGCCGTGACCGCCAGGATCGCGAGGGTGTCGATCAGCCGCGCGGCGAACCGCTTGCCGAGACTCGCGGGACGGGCCTCCGCCTGGCGCCGGAGCATCGCGTGGAACGGGTCGTCGGCCGGCGGGCGCCACGGCGTCACCGGCTCGTCGCCGGACGCGCCGGCCAGCCGGTGCACCTGCTGCGCCCACGAGGACTGACCCCCGCCGACGCCTCCGGCGAGCGGGGCGGCGGGCTGCTGGGGCACGGACTGGTTCGGGACCGACTGCTGCTGGGGCACGGCGGGCGCCTGGGCCTGCGCGGTCCCGGCCTGGGCCGCGGCGGGGGCCGCCCCGGGCTGGACGGGACCCTGCTGAGCGGGGCCCTGCTGACCGAGCCCCGGCGTCATGGGCCCAGCCGGGCCCGGCTGTCCGGTGGCGGCGCGGTCCGCGGCCGTCTGCCCCGCGCGGAACCCCGGGCCGGACGGGCCGCCCGGCGACGGGTTCTGCGCCGCGGGCTGCCGGGTCGGATCCGGCGCCCCCGTGCCCCCGGGGCGCTGTCCGCCGGGCCGGGAGAGCGCGCGGAAGGTCATCGTGCCGTCGTCCGCGGGACCCCCGGCGGAGTCGGCCGTGGCCGCCGGTCCGGGTGTGGGGCGGCGGAAGACGAAGGTGTTGCCCGAGGGCGGTACGTCGGTGTCGCCGTCGGCGGGCGGGATCGTCGCGATGCCGTCCGTACGGGACGACTGGCCGTCCGGCTGGACCGGGGGGCCGCCGTCACCGGGGTCGGAGGTGTGCGCGAGCCGTGGGTCGGCGCTCTGCCCCAGGCTCTGTCCGATGCTCTCCGGGGAGCCCCAGGAGACCCGGCGGTCCTGGTCGCCGCCGAAGCCGGACTGCCGGTTGCGGTCGGCGCCCCAGGCGGTGGCCGGTTCGGGCCGGCTGCCGTACTGCTCGCCGGCCGCCGGCGCGGGATCGCCCGCGCCCGGGTCCTCGTCGAAGAAGTGCGGGCCGGTCTCCTCGACCGGGCCGGCGGGGCCCCCGGACGGGGGGCTGAGCGGTTCGCCGGCGGCCGGGGCGGGGCGGCTGGTGCCGGGCACCCAGGACGCGCCGTTCCAGTAGCGGACGTAGCCGGGGATGGAGGGGTCCGGGTAGTACCCCTCACGGGGCCTGTCGTCGCCTGGTGCCGGGGTTGGGGCGCTCATGTCCGTCGTCCCGTATCTGCTCGCGGGTGGTTATGGGGGGCTCCACATCTATCAGACCGGGGGCGCGGTCATGCCGGGTCCTGCCGGACGGGGCACATCTGAGCACGGATGTGCTACGCGCTTGGCGTTGGCGGGGGGTTGTTTTTCGGGTGCGGCGGCGTGGGGGCTGAGCGCGCAGTTCCCCGCGCCCCTGGCTGGGTTGCTCTGCCGTGCGTCCCTCTGCACCCGGAAAAATCTTGGCCGAGTCGCGTAATGGTTGGTGGGGTGGTCTCTCTTCACTGCTGCGGGCCCGCTTCGGAGGTCCGTGTGGACAAGTGAGGGAGAGTTCGTCATGCATACCGTTGTGGAGCGGGAGTTGGAGCTGCGGCTTGTTCTGTCGCCCGAGCGGAGCATTCCGGTGCCTGCCCGGCTGAGCTATCGGACCGATGATCCGTACGCCGTCCACATCTCCTTCCACATCAACTCCGAGAACCCGGTGAACTGGACGTTCGCCAGGGAGTTGCTGGTGGAGGGAGTGTTCCGGCCGTGCGGGCACGGGGACGTGCGGGTGTGGCCGACCAAGGTCGAGGGGCGGTCCGTGGTGCTGGTCGCGCTGAGTTCGCCGGACGGCGACGCGCTTCTGGAGGCCCCGACGGCGCAGGTATCGGCGTGGCTGGAGCGGACGCTGCGGGCGGTCCCTCCGGGCTCTGAGGCCGAGCAGCTCGGGATCGACGACGGCCTCGCCGAGCTGCTGGCCCCGACTCCGGCCGACGATCTGTGGCTGCGCGACCCGTGGCCGTCGGACGAGTCGCAGGACGGTGAGTGAGTGCCGGGCACTGACAGGTGAGTTCAGAACAGCTTGCCCGGATTGAGGATGCCGAGGGGGTCGAAGACCTGCTTGACCGCCCGCTGCATCTCCAGGCCGACCGGGCCGATCTCGCGCGCCAGCCAGTCCTTCTTGAGTACGCCGACGCCGTGCTCGCCGGTGATCGTGCCGCCGAGTTCCAGGCCGAGGCCCATGATCTCGTCGAAGGACTCGCGGGCGCGGCGGGACTCGTCGGGGTCCTGCGCGTCGAAGCAGACCGTGGGGTGGGTGTTGCCGTCCCCCGCGTGCGCGCAGACCCCGATGGTCAGCCGGTACTTCTCGGCGACGCGCTCAATGCCTTCCAGCATGTCGCCGAGCCGGGACCGGGGTACACACACGTCGTCGATCATCGTGGTGCCCTTGACGGCCTCCAGCGCGGTGAGCGCCAACCGGCGCGCCTGGAGGAGGAGTTCGGACTCGGCGGCGTCGTCGGCCGGGACGACCCGGGTGGCGCCGGCGTGCTCGCAGAGCGCGCCGAGGGCCGCGAGGTCGGCGGCCGGGTCCGGGGTGTCGAAGGCGGCGAGGAGCAGGGCCTCGGTGGTCTCGGGGAGGCCCATGTGGGCCAGGTCGTTGACGGCTTTGACGGTCGTACGGTCCATCAGTTCGAGGAGGGAGGGGACGTGGCCGCCCTCCATGATCCGGCAGACGGCGTCGCAGGCCTCGGCGGCGGAGTTGAACTCGGCGGCCAGCACGAGTTGCCGGGGCGGCTGCGGGCGCAGCGCGAGGACGGCCTTGACGACGATGCCGAGGGAGCCCTCGGAGCCGACGAAGAGCCGGGTGAGGTCGTAACCGGCGACGCCCTTCGCGGTGCGGCGGCCGGTGGACATCAGCCGGCCGTCGGCGAGGACGACGTCGAGGCCGAGGACGTACTCGGCGGTCACTCCGTACTTCACGCAGCACAGGCCGCCGGAGGCGGTGCCGATGTTGCCGCCGATCGTGCACATCTCCCAACTGGAGGGGTCCGGCGGGTAGTAGAGGCCGTGTTCGCCGACCGCGCGGGAGAGGGTGGCGTTGATGACGCCGGGTTCGACGACGGCGACGCGGTCGACCGGGCTGATCTCCAGGATGCGGTCCATCTTGACCAGGGACAGCACGATGCAGCCGTCGGAGGCGTTCGCGGCGCCGGACAGGCCGGTGCGGGCGCCCTGCGGGACCACCGGGACCCGCAGTTCGGTGGCGGTGCGCATCACGTGCTGGACCTGTTCGACCGTCCTCGGCAGGACCACCACGGCCGGCGTGCCGGCCGGGCAGAAGCTCGCCATGTCGTTGGCGTAGGAGGCGGTGACGTCGGGATCGGTCAGGACGGCCTCGGCCGGCAGGCCCGCCAGCAGCCGGTCGGTGAGGTTGCCCTGGACCTCGTCGGGTGCGGCTTCGATACGGCTCATGATCACAGCGTGGCACCCGGGGCCATCGGTGTGAACCCCCGTGGGCGCACCCTGGGCCGACGTGTCGCGAACGTGCCGCTGTCGCAGAGTGAGCGGCATGAAGATCCAGGCGAGCGCGTTTCCGGCCCCACGGAGGCGCCGGTTCCGGATGGTCGGTGCGGTGCTGGCCGTCGCTCTCGCAGGGTGTCTGGTGGCCGGCGGACTCTGGGCGCTGCGGTCCTCGCCGGTGCCGAAGGGGCCGCCGCCGGCGCCGGGTCCGGCGGCGCAGGCGCGGTCGGCGGTCACGGCGGGGGTGCCGGCCGCGCTGCCGGATCTGGCGGTGCTGATCGACGAGCGCGAGACCCGGGTGCGGACGCATCCGCGGGACGCCGCGTCGTGGGCGGTGCTGGGGACGGCGTATGTCGAGCAGGGGCGGCGGCTGGCCGACGCGGCGTTCTATCCGACGGCGGAGAAGGCGCTGCGTACGTCGCTGCGGGTACGTCCGCGCGGGAACGCGCCCGCTCTTGAGGGGCTCGCGGCGCTGTCCAACGCGCGGCGGGACTTCCGGTCGGGGCGGAAGTGGGCGCAGGCCGCGCTGAAGCTGGAACCGCGCCGCTGGACGACGTATCCGCTGCTCATCGACGCCTGTACCGGGCTCGGTGACCACAAGGGGGCCAAGCGGAGTCTCGACCGGCTCGACGAGCTGCACTCGGGGCCGGCCGTGCGGGCGCGGGCCGCGGGTGTGTACCGGGATCTGGGCTGGCGCGAAGACGCGGCGGCGGCGCTGTCCGACGCGGCGGCCGCGGCCGAGCAGCCGGCCGAGCGGGCGGCCTGGCTGGAGCGCGGCGGCCAGCTGGCGTGGGAGCGGGGCGACCGGGAGGCGGCGCTGCGGCACTTCTCGGAGGCCGTGCGCACCGATCCGGACCAGCGGGCCGCGCAGGCGGGCCAGGCGCGGGCGCTCGCCGCGCTGGGCCGTACGTCGGAGGCGCTGAGCACCTACCGGGTGGCGCTGGCGAAGCAGCCGGCGCCGGAGTACGCGCTGGAACTGGGCGAGTTGTACGAGTCGCTGGGTCTGGGGCAGGCGGCGCGTGTGCAGTACGACCTGCTGCGGACGCAGGTGCGCAACGCCGCCGCCGGCGGGGCGGACGAGGAGCTGGTGCTGGCACGGATGGAGACCGACCACGGGAACGCGGTGGAGGCGGTGCGGCTGCTGCGGGCGCAGTGGAGCCGGCAGCCGTCGATCGCCGTGGCGGACGCGCTGGCCTGGGCGCTGCACGCCGCCGGGCAGGACAAGGAGGCGCTGAAGCTGGCGGTGCGGGCCACGGAACCGCTGCACGGGGGTGGGGTGCGCAGCGCGCTGTACGCGTATCACCGGGGGATGATCGAGCGGTCGCTGGAGCGGTACGGGGCCGCGCGGCGTCATCTGCGGGAGGCGTTGCAGATCAATCCGTACTTCTCGCCGCTGCACGTGCCGCTCGCGCGGGCCGCGCTGGCACGGCTGGGTGAACCGCCGACCTCCGCGCAACGTGTGCAGTAGCCTGCGTCCGTGCTGGGCATAATGCCCGCCGGGAGGTCGTAGGAGTGGGCCTTCTGTACAGGGCGCGGAGGCGGGCGGGGTGGCCATGACGATCGACCAGCTGGACGGGCGGATCATCGTGCTGCTGGCCCGTGAGCCGCGGATCGGGGTACTGGAGATGTCCCGGCGGCTCGGGGTGGCGCGCGGCACCGTGCAGGCCCGTCTCGACCGGCTTCAGTCGAATGGAGTCATCCGGGGATTCGGCCCCCAGGTCGATCCGGCGGCCCTCGGCTACCCGGTGACGGCGTTCGCCACCCTTCAGATCCGGCAGGGGCAAGGGCCGGACGTGCGGGCGCACTTGTCGACCGTGCCGGAGGTCCTCGAACTGCACACCACCACCGGCACCGGCGACATGCTGTGCCGGCTGGTCGCCCGTTCGAACGCCGATCTCCAGCGGGTGATCGACCGGGTTGTCGGTTTTGATGGCATTGTCCGGGCCTCCACGGCGATCGTCATGGAGAACCCCGTTCCGCTGCGGATCATCCCGCTGGTGGAACAGGCGGCGCTCCAGGAGTGAGCCGCGCGCGGCGAGCCGCGGGGCCGGACGTGCGAGGACATGGGCGGGCCGGCCGACCGGGGTGAGCGCGTGAACTTCTGGGAGTACCTGGGCAGTCGCCACCAGCAGCTGCTCACCGACGCTTACCAGCACGCCAGCGCCGTGTTCCAGTGCATGGTGGTGGCGACCCTGATCGGCGTGGTGATCGGGGTGGTCACCTACCGCTCGGACTGGGCGGGCAACCTCGCCACGACCGCCACGTCCACCATCCTGACCATTCCGTCGCTGGCCATGATCGGTCTGCTCATCCCGATCGTCGGTCTTGGTGTGCCGCCGACGGTGATCGCCCTGACGCTGTACGGGCTGCTGCCGATCGTGCGGAACTCGATCGTCGGTCTGCGCGGCGTCGACCCGACCCTGGTGGACGCGGCCAAGGGCATCGGGATGTCCCGGGTGATGCGGCTGGTCCGGATCGAGCTGCCGCTCGCCTGGCCGCCGATCCTGACCGGCATCCGGGTGTCGACGCAGATGCTGATGGGCATCGCGGCGGTCGCCGCGTACGCCTCCGGCCCGGGGCTCGGCAACCTCATCTTCCGCGGTATCGCCTCCCTGGGCAGCAAGAACGCGCTCAACCAGGTGCTCGCGGGCACGCTCGGGATCATCATCCTCGCCTTGTTGTTCGACGCCGTGTACGTCCTGATCGGGCGGCTGACCATCTCCAGGGGGATCCGTGTCTGACGCGTCCAGGCCATCGCCGTCCGAAGGGTCCGAGCCGCGGGGACGGGCGGCCGAGCCGCGGGGGCAGGCGGACCAGCCGCGGGGGCAGGCGGACCAGCCGCGGGGGCAGGCGGACCAGTCGCAGGGGCGGGCGGACCAGTCGCAGGGGCGGGCGGCGGCTCCGGGGCAGGAGCAGCGGCGACGGCAGGAGGAGGCGCAGGAGCACGAGTCGGCGGTCAGGGGCTCCGGTGGGAGCACCACCGGCGCCACGATCGAGCTGGAGAACCTCACCAAGCGGTACGCGGGCAGCGCCCAGCCCGCCGTCGACAACGTCAACATGGAGATCAAGGCGGGCGAGACGGTCATCCTCGTCGGTCCGTCCGGCTGCGGTAAGTCGACCACGCTCAAGATGATCAACAGGTTGATCGAGCCGTCCGGCGGCCGCATCCGGATCAACGGTGAGGACGTCACCGACATGGATCCGGTCAAGCTGCGCCGCAAGGTCGGCTACGCGATCCAGTCGTCGGGTCTCTTCCCGCACATGACGGTCGCGCAGAACATCGCGCTCGTACCGAAGATGATCGGCTGGTCGAAGGCGCGGATCCGGGACCGGGTCGAGGAGATGCTCGATCTGGTCGGGCTCGACGCGGGCGAGTTCCACGGCCGCTATCCGCGCCAGCTGTCGGGCGGGCAGCAGCAGCGCGTCGGGGTGGCGCGGGCGCTCGCGGCGGATCCGCCGGTGCTGCTGATGGACGAGCCGTTCGGCGCGGTCGACCCGATCACCCGGGACCATCTCCAGGACGAACTGATCCGGCTCCAGCGCGAGTTGCACAAGACGATCGTGTTCGTCACCCACGACTTCGACGAGGCGATCAAGATCGGCGACCGGATCGCGGTCCTGCGCGAGCGCTCACACATCGCGCAGTTCGACACACCGGAGGCGATCCTGACGAACCCGGCGGACGACTTCGTCTCGGGTTTCGTGGGCGCCGGCGCGGCCCTGAAGCGGCTGAACCTGTCCCGCGTAAGGGATGTGGAGATCACCGACTACCCGACGGTGACCGTCGACGACCCGCTCCAGGACATCTTCAACATGCTGCGTTCCAGCGGCACCAACGAGATCCTGCTGCTCGACAGGCGCGGGCGGCCCTACAAGTGGCTGCGGCGCGGGGACCTGATGCGGGCCAAGGGGTCGCTCGCACGGGCGGGGACGCTGGTGCACGACACGGTGACCCGGGACGCGACCCTGCGGGACGCGCTGGAGGCGGTGCTCACCGACAACGCGGGGCGGGTCGCGGTCACCGGGCGGCGCGGCGAGTACACCGGCGTCGTCGACATGGAGGTCCTGATGAACTCCGTGCAGGAGCTGCTGGAGGCGGACCGGCTGGAGGCCATGGAGCACCGGCACGAACTGGCGGAGGCGCGCGCCCAGCACACGCACGCCGAACAGGAGGGCGTCGCCGGGGAGGAGGACGCGTGACCACCTCCTCGGACCAGAGCCGGCCGCCGGGCGAGCACGACGTCAAGGGCCACCCCTTCCGCGACGAGGGGGAGGTCGCGGGCGACCAGGAGCCGCCGCCCCCGCCGACTCCGGTGACGCGCAGGATCACCTGGCAGAAGCTGACGTTCCTGCCGGCGTTCCTGGTGGCGGTGCTGCTGGCGACCTGGCTCTGGTTCGCCCAGGCCGACCTGGACACCATCTCCGAGAACGCGCTGTCGGGCGGCCAGGTGTCCGAGGCGCTGTGGCAGCACGTCGAACTGACCGTGATCTCCACGTTCTTCGTGCTGATCATCGCGATCCCGCTGGGCATCCTGCTGACCCGCAAGGCGTTCCGCAGGGCCACACCGGTGGCGATGGCGTTCGCCAACATGGGCCAGGCGACCCCCGCGATCGGTCTGCTCGCGCTGCTGGTGATCTGGCTGGGCATCGGCCGCAGGGCCGCCCTGATCGGCATCATCGTCTACGCGGTGCTGCCGGTCCTCTCCAACACGATCGCCGGCCTGAAGGCGAACGACCCGGACCTCCTCGAAGCGGCCCGCGGTATCGGCATGTCGGCGATGGGAGTGCTCTCCCGGGTGGAACTGCCCCTCGCGGTCCCGCTGATCCTGGCGGGTGTACGGACGGCCCTGGTCCTCAATGTCGGTACGGCGACCCTGGCGACGTTCGGCGGCGGTGGCGGGCTCGGCTCGCTGATCACCACCGGGATCACCACCCAGCGGATGCCGGTACTGGTCCTCGGCTCGGTCCTCACCGTGGCCCTCGCCCTGCTCGTCGACTGGCTGGCCTCACTCGCGGAACTGATGCTGCGGCCACGAGGGCTGGAGGTGGGGACATGAGGGCGGGAAGTGGGGACATGAGGGCGGGAACTGGGGCCATGCGGGCCGGAGACGGGGACATGGGACGGCGGATGCGACGGCGGACGTGTCTGGTGCTTGCGGGCGGACTGCTGGTGACGAGCGCGGCCGGATGCGGGCTGACGAGCGGGTCGCCGATGGTGGACGACGTACAGCCGGGCTCGGTCGGCAGGGGCGAGCCGCTCAAGGGCGCCGAACTGACCGTGACGTCCAAGGAGTTCACCGAGCAGCTGATCCTCGGCGCGATCATGGGCATCGCCTTCGAGGCGGCCGGCGCGGAGGTGCTCGACCGCACCGGCATCCAGGGCTCCATCGGCGCCCGCGAGGCCGTCAAGAAGGGCGAGGCGGACGGGATGTACGAGTACACCGGCACCGCCTGGATCACGTACCTCGGCAACGCCAAGCCCATCGCCGACCCGATCAAGCAGTGGGAGGCGGTCCGGGACGCGGACCTCGAGAACGGCCTCACCTGGCTGCCGCCGGCCCCGCTCAACAACACGTACGCGCTCGCCATGAACCAGTCCAACTACCGGAAGTACCGGACGAAGACCCTCTCCGACGTGGCCGCGCTGTCCCAGCGGGATCCGGGCGCGGTGACGCTGTGCGTGGAGGGCGAGTTCGCCAACCGCGCGGACGGGCTGCCGGGCATGGAGAAGGCGTACGGGATGGACATCCCGGCGGGCGACGTCACACAGATGGACACCGGGATCATCTACACGCAGGCCGCGAAGGGCACCTGCGTGTACGGCGAGGTGTTCACCACCGACGGGCGCATCAAGTCCATGAACCTGGCCGTGATGGCCGACAACCTGAAGTTCTTCCCGAACTACAACGCGGCGCCCGAGATCAACACCAAGGCCCTGAAGAAGTGGCCCGCCATCGCGGACATCCTCGCCCCCATCACGAAGAAGCTGACGAACGACGTGGCGCAGACACTGAACGCGCGGGTGGACGTGGACGGGGAGGACGCGCACGAGGTGGCGCTGGACTGGCTGAAGGACGAGGGGTTCGTGCGGGCGGGGTGAGGGGCGCCGGGCTGACTCGACCCGGCTTCCAAAGGGTTCCTTGCAAAGAAGTACTTGCAAGGATTTCTTTGCAACGTTATCTTTGTACGTATGGAGGAACCCAGGACCCCCGAGGTCCACACACTCGACGCCCGTTCCCTGCGCGGGCTGGCGCATCCGCTGCGTATGCAGCTGCTGGACACCCTGCGCCTCGGCGGTCCGGCGACGGCTTCCCAACTCGCCGAGAAACTGGGCGAGTCGAGCGGCGCGACCAGCTATCACCTCCGGCAGCTCGCCGCCTACGGGTTCGTCGAGGACGACCCGGAGCGGGGCAAGGGCCGCGAGCGGTGGTGGAAGGCGGCCGTGAAGGGGCTGCACTTCGACGACGAGCTGTTCAACGACCCGAACCCCGCCGTGCGCGGCGCCGCCGACCTGTATCTGCACGAGGTCGCCACCGCCCAGGGACGGGAGCTGTCGACCTGGATCGGCAACCGGGAGCAGTGGTCACCGGAGTGGGTGCGCAGTACGGACCTCAGCAGCATGACGCTCCGGCTCACACCGGAACTCACGCTCGAACTCATCCGGAAGATGCACGACCTCGTCGACACCTACCGCGACCTGGAGCACGTCGAGGACGCCCCCGGCGTCGAGACGGTCCGCGTCCACACGCACGCCTTCCCGCTCAACACCGACTGAGAGAGGCACGCTCCGATGACGCACCCCGAGACCCATCTCGCCCTGCACCACGCCCGTGCCGCCGACCTCCACGCGGAAGCGGACGCGTACCGGCTCGCGGTGGCCGTCCGGCAGCCGCGCGCCCTGCGGACCCGGGTCGGCTGGACCCTCGTGGAAGTGGGACTGCGGATGGCGAACCCGGCGCGGCCGGTGCTCGCGCGGTAGGGCGGGCCGGGGCCGGGTCAGCAGCTCGGGACCGAGCCCGCGCCCGTCGACAGGGCCGTGAGGGAGTCGATGGCGCCGTCCAGAGTCGTCACCGGGATCAGGCGCAGGCCCTTGGGGAGTTCGGACCGGGCGTCCGAGCACTCGGCCTTCGGGACCAGGAAGACCGTGGCGCCGTCGCGGTGCGCGGCCTGGGTCTTCAGGGCCACGCCGCCCACGGCACCGACCTTGCCGTCGGCGCTGATCGTGCCCGTACCGGCGATGGTCCTTCCACCCGTGAGGTCGCCGCCGCTGCCGTCACCGTCGAGCTTGTCGACGATGCCGAGGGAGAAGAGCAGGCCGGCGCTGGGGCCGCCGACGTCGGCGAGCTTCAGGGTGACCTTGACGTCCTTCGCGTCGAGATCGAGCTGGGACAGGGCGGCCTCGGTCGCGACGTCCTGGGACTCCTGCATCTGCTCGGCGTTGTACTCCTCGATCTCCTTCACGCTGTCCCCGCTCGGGTAGACCGAGTCGCGGGGCATCACGGCGCGGTCGGTACGGAACCAGCTGTCGAGTACGTCGCCGAGTCCGACCTTCGCGTCCGGGCCGGTCGCCTCGATCGTCGTCATCCGCAGCTGGCCGGAGGTGTCCCGGACGGGGGCGCCGGAGATGGTGATCACCGGGTCGCCGCGGTTCTCGCCGAGCACGTTCGCCGTCATGCCGGGCTGCGCCACCGAGAACGGCAGCGGCGCGAACACCGCGGTGGCGATCAGTGCCACGACGGGCAGAGCGCAGACGGCGAGGGCCCGGGGGCGTGTGAGACGAGAGAGCACAGGATCAATCTAACGGCGTCCACTCCAAACCCCTCCGCCGGGCGCCACCCCAGACACACCACACGGCTCCGCCGTCCCCCACCCCAGGCGCCACCGGACGACTGCGCCGGCCACCACCCCCAGGGGCCACCGGACGGCTGCGTCGACCACCACCCCCAGGGGCCACCGGACGGCTGCATCGGCCACCACCCCCAGGGGCGCGGGGAACTGCGCGACAAGCCCCCACCGACCCGCACCCACCCCCGGCGCCCACCACCACCCCCCAGGGGCGCGGGGAACTGCGCGACAAGCCCCCACCGACCCGCACCCACCCCCGTCGGCCACCACCCCCAGGGGCGCGGGGAACTGCGCGACCGACCCCCACCGACCCGCACCCGGCCGATCCCGCGCCAGCCGCACGCAGGGGCTCAGCGCAGAGCCTCCGCCACCTCTCTCGCCGCATCCACCACACGGAGCCCCACGCGTTCCGGCACGGCGTCCGAGAGCATAACGACGCCGACACTCCCCTCAACGCCCGTGACACCCAGAAGCGGCGCGGCAGCGCCACTCGCGCCGGCCTCCAACTCCCCGTGCGCCAGCGTGTACCCGGGATCCTCCGTCGGCTGCTGCCGGGCGGCGAGAATCGCCTTGCCCGCGGCACCACGGTCCAGCGAGTGACGGAACCCGGCGCGATAAGCCACGTGGTAGTCGGTCCACGTCGGCTCCACCACCGCGACGGCCAGCGCATCCGCGCCGTCCACCAGCGTCAGATGCGCCGTCGCCCCTATGTCCTCGGCCAGCGAGCGCAGGGCGGGCAGCGCCGCCTCCCGTACCAGCGGATGCACCTGGCGGCCCAGCCCCAGCACACCGAGCCCCACGCGGGCCCGCCCGCCCAGGTCACGGCGGACCAGCGCGTGCTGCTCCAGCGTGGCGAGCAAGCGGTACACAACCGTCCGGTTGACGCCCAGCTTGTTGGAGAGTTCGGTGACGGTCAGCCCGTGGTCCGTGTCGGCCAGCAGTTTGAGGACGCGCAGTCCCCGGTCGAGCGTCTGAGAGGTCTCCGCGGTCACGACGCCCACTCCTTCGTGGTGAGGCCGGCAGCCTCGTCGCGGCGGATGCGTCGCCGAGTCCCGTCAGCGACGCTCGTCAGAGGCTGCCGATCGGCTGACGGCCCGGCCGGTCGTCCGGGCCCAGTCGCTTCACGGCTGCGCTCCGCGGCGGCGCTGCCACGGGGCGTGTGCGTAGCGGGACAGTAGCGAGCCGGTCCGCTCAGCGGAAGGCTCCGTCCAGAATCCGGGCACAGCCGGACGCGGACACTCCCCTTCGTCCCGATATATACGGCGCACACAGCGCCCGATCAGGGACGCGGCGCCACGCGACGCCGTGATGTGCACGCCGACAAGGGGCGCGGGGAACTGCGCGACCAGCCCCCACCGGCCCGCAGGCGGGACTCCCCCCACCCCGGAGCCCCCGGCGTCACTTCATCCGCGTAGCCCACTCCTGCACCTTGGCGATCCGCTGCCGCAACTGCCCCGCGGTGGCCTCCGCGCTGGGCGGCCCCCCACACACCCGCCGCAGCTCGGTGTGAATGACCCCGTGCGGCTTCCCCGTCTGGTGGACGTACGCGCCGACCATGTTGTTGAGCTGCCGCCGCAGTTCCATCAGCTCCTTGTGGCTGACGACCGGCCGCCGCTCGGCCGGCATCTCCAGAAGGTCCGCCTCCTCGGCCGGCTTCTTGCGGCTGTGCGCGATCTGCCGGTCCTGCCGCTTCTGCAACAGCAGCTGCACCTGGTCCGGCTCAAGGAGCCCGGGAATGCCGAGGTAGTCCTGCTCCTCCTCGCTCCCGGGGTGGGCCTGCATCCCGAACTCGGCGCCGTTGTAGGTGACCCGGTCGAAGACGGCGTCGGACTCCAGCGCCTCGAAGGGCAGCATGTCCTGGTCGCCGGTGTCCTCGTCCTGCTCCCGCTCGGCCTCCTGGAGAAGCTTGTCCTCCTCGGCGTACGGGTCCTCCTCGCCGTCCTTCTTCGGCTTGTCGAGCACATGGTCGCGCTCGCGTTCCATCTCGCCGGCGAAGCCGAGCAGATCCGGCACGGTCGGCAGGAACACGGACGCGGTCTCACCGCGCCTGCGGGACCGCACAAAACGGCCCACGGCCTGCGCGAAGAACAGCGGGGTCGAGATCGTCGTCGCGTACACCCCGACCGCGAGCCGCGGCACGTCGACGCCCTCGGACACCATCCGGACCGCGACCATCCACCGGTCGGTGTTCTGGCTGAACTCGTCGATCCGGTCGGACGCGCCCGAGTCGTCGGACAGCACCACGGTCGCGCTGCTGCCGGTGATGTCCCGGATCAGCTTGGCGTACGACCGCGCGGAGTCCTGGTCGGACGCGATGACCAGCGCGCCGGCGTCCGGGATGGCCTTGCGGACCTCGGTCAGCCGCTGGTCGGCGGCGCGCAGCACGGCCGGCATCCACTCGCCGCGCGCGTCCAGCGCCGTACGCCACGCCTGGCTGATCGCGTCCTTGGTCATCGGCTCGCCGAGCCGCGCCTCGATCTCGTCGCCGGCCTTGGTGCGCCAGCGCATGTTGCCGCTGTAGGAGAGGAAGATGACGGGCCGCACGACGCCGTCGGCGAGCGCGGGGCCGTAGCCGTAGCTGTAGTCGGCGGAGGACCGCCGGATCCCGTCGCCGCCCTCCTCGTACGCCACGAAGGGGATGGGGTTGGTGTCGGAGCGGAACGGCGTACCGGTCAGCGCGAGCCTGCGGGTGGCCGGTTCGAACGCCTCCAGGCAGGCCTCGCCCCACGACTTGGAGTCACCGGCGTGGTGGATCTCGTCGAGGATGACGAGCGTCTTGCGCTGCTCGACCCGGTTGCGGTGCAGCATCGGGCGGACGCCGACGCCCGCGTAGGTGATCGCGACGCCGTGGTAGTCCTTGCTGAGCGGCCCGGCGCTGTACTCCGGATCCAGCCTGATCCCTATCCGCGCGGCCGCCTCCGCCCACTGCTTCTTCAGATGCTCGGTCGGCGCGACCACGGTCACCTGCTGCACGACGTGGTGGTGCAGCAGCCAGGACGCCAGTGTCAGCGCGAAGGTCGTCTTGCCGGCGCCGGGGGTGGCGACCGCCAGGAAGTCGCGCGGCTGCTCCTGGATGTACTTCTCCATCGCACCCTGCTGCCAGGCGCGCAGCTTGCTTGCGGTGCCCCAGGGGGCGCGGCCCGGGAAGGCGGGCGAGAGGTGATGGGAGGAAGACGGCGAGGAGGCAGAGGAAGCGGCGGTGGTAGTCACGGTCTCCGGGGGGTGGTCGGGCGGCTGTTCGATACGACCCTGAGGTCGGCTACGTATGACAACCGGGCCACCCTACCGGCGGCCTCCTCGGTCAACGCGTGAACAATGCCGGGTCGCCCGTGGGTGGGACCCACATCACAACCGGCCGCCCACCGGCGCTCACTTGGCCACGGCGGCCCGCACCCGCGTGGTGACCCATGCCCCCACCAGCGCGACCGCCGCCATCGGCAGGAACACCGCCGCGAACGCCGCCGGGTGCGAGCCGGAGGCCTCGGTCGCCGTGTGGGTCACCGTGCCGCCGCCGAGCGCGGCGAAGGCGGCGCCGCCGACGGCGAGCAGGAGGACGTTGGAGAGGCCGTCGGAGATCTGGAGGGAGGCGGAGTTGGTGCCGGCCTCGCTCGGGGCGGAGAGGTGGAGCAGCAGGACGCTGGTGGAGGAGATCACCAGGCCCATGCCGAGACAGCCGAAGCCCCACGCCACGGCGACGATCCACACCGGTACGGCGTCGATCAGCACACTCGGCGCCGTCGCGATCGCCGCGGCGACCAGGACCATACCGAAGGTCATCAACGGCTGCCGGTACCGCTCAAGGCGGGGCCGTGACTGCACCCATGACCCGAGCGCCCAGGTGCCGCCGCCCGCCGCCAGCGAGAACCCGGCCAGCGTCGGACTGAGCCCGCGCTGGGTGACGAGCATCAGCGGTACGAAGGACTCGGCCGCGATGAAGGATCCGGCGGCCACACCGCGCAGCAGCACCACCGACGGCAGTCCGCGCGCCGCCCGGTAGGTGCCGCGGGGCAGCAGCCCGAGGACGGCCGGTACCAGCAGCGCGACGCCCGCGACGCCGGGGACCAGCGAGAACCAGCGCAGGTCCTGCGCCGCGTACTGGAGCAGGCCCGCGCCGAGCGAGATGCCGAACGCCAGCCGGATCCGGCGCCGGTCCAACGACGGACGCTCCTTCCCGGGAGCGGCGTCCGTTCCTACGGGGCCCGCCGCCCGCCGGCGTATCTGCGGCAGGGCGAGTGCGAGCGGCAGGGCGACCAGGACGGGGATGCCGAGGAAGACCCAGCGCCAGCCGAGCTGCTCGGTCACCGCGCCCGCCGCGAGCGGTCCCACGATCGAGGGCACCACCCAGCTCGCCGCGAACGCGGCCATGATCGCGGGGCGCAGCCGTTCCGGGTAGACGCGGCCCACCACGACGTACAGCCCCACGATGACGAGGCCGCCGCCGAGGCCCTGCACGGCCCGGCCGAGGATGAACAGCCACATCGCGCCGGCCGTCCCCGCGAGCAGCAGCCCCACGGCGAACGACGCGACCCCCGCCGTCACCGGCCCGAACGGCCCGCGCCGGTCCGACCACTGCCCGGCGAGCACCATCCCGAACAGACTCGTCGTGTAGTACCCCGAGAACGCGAACGCGTACAGCGACACCCCGTCCAGCTCCCGGGCCGCAACCGGCATCGCCGTCCCAACCGCTGTCGCCTCGAAGGCGATCAGCAGCACCACGGAGACGATCCCCAGACTGAGCGCCCGATAGGACCGGCTCAACACGGTCTCCTCCGTCCGGGCAACGGGCTCACCGTGCTCGCCGGACGGACTACCTGCGGTCTCTGGGACATGTGCGACTTCGGTGTCGCGCGGCTCGGGGGTCGTCATGCCCGCCAGCGTAAGGGCCACAGCCCCGCTTTACCCCTGTCGAGAGACCCCCTCCCCCTCAGACCTTCGTCGTACGACCACCGCCCGCCGGCCCCGTTCCTTGTGAACGCCACATGGCAGTCCCGTTGCAGCCCCGCCGATCCCCTTGAGCCCCGCCTTCCCCCGCCCTACGGTCATTCCATCTCCACCAGCGACCGTGTGCCCGAGTGGTTCAGGGGCTCGCCTGCAAAGCGAGTTACGTGGGTTCGAATCCCGCCACGGTCTCCAGATCTTTTCGCGCCCCCCGTCGACGCCGGGGGGCGCGCGGCGTTCAGAGGACGCCCGCTGTCTCGTTCTGGAAGAGGCGGGTCCAGTAGTGCCAGTCGACCGGGCGGTGGGGGGAACCCGTGGGGTCGACGGATCTCAGGACGCGGATCATCGTGGCGGCCAGCTGGTCGTAGGCGTCCGTGGTGAGTTCGTGGTCCAGCTCGCGGTCGATGGCCCGCTCGCGGTGCAGCAGCCAGAGGGTGAAGGCGAGGGTGGAGACGTCCGTGTTCAGCGGGTGGAGTGTTGCGTCCCGCTCGCTCCACTCGAGGACCTCGCCGGTCGCGCCGTCCACGAGCAGGCTGTGGCCCTCGACGAGGTGGCCGAGGCGGATCAGCTGGGCGGCACGGTCCGGGAGCGGGAGGGCCGGCCGGACGTCGGTGCAGTCCTCGTCGCCGTAGTACTCGGCGAGGGTGGGCAGCGGGACGTCCGTGTCCAGGGAGAGCAGTGTGCCGTTCTCCGGGAGGCCCGTCTCACGCAGGAAGCGGCGGGTCGGCTCGTGGGTGAGCGTGGCGGGGAAGTCGACGTCCTCGAACCGCGCCACCCGCCCAGGGCCGAACTCCCGGTCCAGCAGCCGCTGCGGAAGGTCCAGCGCCAGCCCCGAGCCGGTACCCGGACCGGCCACCAGGGCCAGCGGGCGGATCAGCGCCGCCATCTTCCAGTACGGCGGCACGGCGCCGTCCGCGCCCTCCTCGAACACGGCGAGGAGCTGCCGTGAGGCCTCCGCGGCGGCCTTGGTGCCGGACCGCCCGGCGTAGGCCGCGAACTGGCCGCGCAGCTCCGCCAGTTCCTCCGTGGCCGCCGCGAACGACACCAGCGCGCGCAGCGAGGGGGCGAGCGGGCGGCTGTCCATCAGATCGGGTCGGTCGTACAGGAAGTAGGCCGTGGAGACCGCGCCGGTCGCGCCGTCGAGCAGGACCGACTCGCCCTGGATGCCGTCGGGGGTGAGCAGGCCGCCTATCACCAGCCGGTCGCGCAGCTCGGCCGTGAGGGTGTCGGCGTCGCCGGTGGAGTCGGCGACCGTGCGCAGGCCGTCCGCGCGCAGGGTCTCGAACGTCAACAGGTCGCCGGTGCCCGGCAGTCCGGGGCCCGTCAGCCAGTCACGGGTGGGCGCGTGGGTGATGTAGGAGTTCAGGTCGTCCTCGGTCAGGGTGATCGCCGCGGTGATGGCGCCGGTCGTGCTCATAGCTCCCCCGTGCATGGTTGTCAGGGGCCGGTCCGCCCGCCCGCTCCGTCGGCCGTCCCCACTGCTCAGCACACTACGCGGTGCCACTGACAATGGGCCTTGACCTGCACGGACGCGGATAACGACGCCTGCTTCGCCGGGCCCGCCCCCCGTCCGTTCCCGGGTAGGGGGAACAGACGCCTGCGCCCGGCGTCGAACCAGAGATGAAGTGGTCCGGCCACCCAAGCAGACGTCTGAAACGCCCCAACGGTTGCCGAATCTCCCTCGATTACCTCAAGTCCCACTGGAGCCGGAGTCGTCGGCTCCGGTCACTGCCCGGTGACGACCGCGGCCTGCGGCCGGATGGGCAGCCGGTTCACGGGCCGTCCCGTCGCCGCCCGGACGGCCGACGCGATCGCCGCCGGTGACGTCACGACCGGTACCGCGCTGACCGCCTTCGCGCCGAACGGGGCGACCACGTCCCGCTCCTCGACGAGTTTCACGATCCGGATGTCGGGGGCGTCGAGCGCCGTCGGCAGCGCGTACCCGGTGAGGTCGGGGTGGCGGATCGTGCCGCGCGGAGTGCGCAGGTTCTCGGTGAGCGCGATACCGACGCCCTGGGTGACACCGGCCTCGATCCGCGCGGCGAGCTGCGCCGGGTTCAGGATCCGCCCCACGTCCTGGGCGACCGCCAGCTCCACGACCCGTACCGAGCCGAGTTCGATGTCGACGTCCACCACCGCGCGGACCGCGCAGAAGGCGAGCCCGACATAGGCGTCGCCCTGGCCGGCCGCGTCGAGGGGTTCGGTGGGGTGCGGGCGGCACTGCGCGGTGGCCCACAGTTCCTTGCCGTCCAGGGCCTCACTGACCGTCGTGGACAGGACACCGTCGTACGACGTGATCTTGCCGTCGGCGATCTGGAGCAGCTCGGTCGACATGCCGAACTTGTGCGCGAGCGGCTGGAGGAGCTGCGTACGGACCATCTTCGCGGCGCGTTCGACGGCGCCGCCGGAGACCCAGGTGTGGCGGCCGCGGCAGCCGGCGCCGGCCGGCGGCTGGTCGGTGTCGACCGGGGCCACGTGCACCTCGTCGACGCCGAGGGTCTCCTGGACGATCTGCCGCGCGAGGGTGGTGAAGCCCTGGCCGGTCTCGACGGCCGCGCACAGGACGGTCGCGACACCGTCCTGGACCTTCACGGTCGCCGTGGAGACCTCGTCGGCGCCCTCGGCGCCCAGCATGTGCACCATGCCCAGGCCGTAGCCCACGCCCCGGCGCACGGCGCCCGGTTCGCCCGCGCCCTCGGGGCCGCCGGGGAGCAGCCACTCGTCCTCGGGCGTGTCCTTGGGCAGCGCGGGCAGCGGGAAGTCGCGTACCGCCTGGAGGAGTTCGGCGACCGGCGCCGGGCAGGTCACGGTCTGGCCGATGGGCAGCACGTCGCCGGTGGCGAGGGCGTTCTGGAGGCGCAGTTCGGCCGGGTCGACGCCGAGCTTCTTGGCCAGCTTGTCCATCTGCGCCTCGTAGGCGGCGCAGACCTGCATGGCGCCTTCGCCGCGGACGTGGCCGGAGGGCGGGTTGTTGGTGCGTACGGCCCAGCCCTCGATGGAGGCGTGCGGGACGACGTAGGGGCCGCAGGCGAAGGAGACGGCGGCGGCCAGGGCCTCCGCGGAGGTGTCGGCGTAGGCGCCCGCGTCGAGCAGGATCTGTGCCTCGACCTTGACGAGCCGGCCCTCGGTGTCCGCGTGGTGGCGGTACCGGAGCAGCGTCGGGTGCCGGTGCACATGGCCCAGGAAGGACTCCTCGCGCGTGGCGGTGAGTTTGACCGGGCAGCCGGTCTTGAGGGCGAGCAGACCGAGCGGCAGCTGGAAGCCCTGGTCCTCGCGGTCGGCGGTGGCGCCGGGCACACCGGTGACGACGATCTTCACGCGCTCGGGCTCGATGCCGTAGCAGGCGGCGGCCGCGTTGCGGTCGTTGTGCGGGTCGGTGGAGGCGAGGTACAGCTCCACACCGCCGTCGGGTCTGGGCACGGCGAGGCCGGCCTCGGCGCCGATCGGGGCCGGGTCCTGGCGGCCGATGCGGTAGAGGCCCTCGACGACGATCTCGCCGGTCGCGTCGGGGTCGCCGTGGCGCAGCGGGATGTGGCGGATGAGGTTGCCGTCGGGGTGCAGCGGTTCGGCCTCGAAGGCCTGCTCCGGGTCGGTGACGGCGTCGAGGACCTCGTACTCGACGATGACGGCGGCGGCGGCCATCCGCGCGGTGTCGGGGTGGTCGGCGGCGACGGCGGCGATGGGCTCGCCGTGGTGGCGCACGACCTCGGAGGCGAAGACCGGGCGGTCGGCCTTGCCGCGGCCGTGCAGCGGGGTGCCGGGCACGTCCTCGTGGGTGATCACGGCCCGTACGCCGGGCATCTCGCGCGCGTGGGTGGTGTCGATGGAGACGATGCGCGCGTGCGGGTGCGGTGCGCGCAGTACGGCCGCCCACAGCAGGCCCTCGGCCCACAGGTCGGCCGCGTAGGGGAAGGTGCCCTCGGTCTTCGCGCGTGCGTCGGCGGGGGCGAGCGACGCGCCGAGGCCGTGCGGGATCGGCTCGGCGGCGGGAACGGCCTCCGCCGTCGTCGCGGTGGCGGCTTCGTTGCTCACGCCTGGCCTCCGTCCTGTCCCGGGCCCGGTCGGAACGCCTGGTCATGGCCCTGGGTTCTGGGTGACTCGAACGCCGACGGGTTGACCCCTCCGGCTCCGGGGCCCGCCTGATGAGGAATACGCGGCTCGTCGCCGTTGTGTTCGGCGTTTCCCGCGGTGCTGGTCGCCGAGCGTTCGGCGACGACGTCCTTGACGGCGTCCACGACGCCCCGGTAGCCGGAGCACCGGCACAGGTTGCCGCAGAGCGCCTGGCGGGTCTCCAGCTCGGTGGGCGCGGGGTTGCCCTCCAGCAGGTCGTGCACGGTCATCGCCATGCCGGGCACGCAGAAGCCGCACTGCACGGCACCGCACTTGGCGAGCGCGCGCTGGACGTCGGAGGGCTGTCCGTCGGTGGCCAGGCCCTCGACGGTGCGCACCTCGCTGCCGGCGGCGGTGACCGCGGGCACCAGGCAGGAGGCGACGAGCCGGCCGTCGACCTGGACGTTGCAGGCGCCGCACTCGCCCTGTGAGCAGCCGTCCTTGGCGCCCGCGAGGCCGAGCCGCTCGCGCAGCACGTAGAGCAGCGACTCGCCGATCCAGGCGTCGGTAACGGGCCGGTCGGCGCCGTTGACGCGGAGCACGTAGGACGCGAGGGGGTGGTCGTCGTGCGGGGGTGTGGGCGCCTCGACGGGGGTGCCGGAAGCGTCCGGAGTGCCCGGATCGTCCTCGCCGTCGGGGGCGTTGGACCCGTCGGATCCTTCGCCGCCGTCCGGGACGGGCTCGGCAACGGGCTCTACGTCCGTCTCGGGCGCCGCGGAGAGCGCCGTCGGCCGGGACTCCCCCGCGGGCTCCTCCGAGGGCTCTGCGGGCCCCTCAGTGGCCTCGTGCGGCTCCTGAGCCACTCCGTGCGACCCGTTGACGCCCGGAGGGGCGGCCGGCGCCTCCGCTGGGAGGGCACCCGGCGCGGCGGACAGGTCGGGCGCCTCGGGTGCCGGGGCCCAGGACTCGCCCGCGCCGCCCTCGGTCGCCCACGGCGCGGCGGCGCCGCCCGGCAGCGTGGCCGGCGGTGTGCCGCCCCACTGCTCGACCAGGGACGACGTGGTGAACTCGCCCGATTCATCCGGAAGATCACCATTGGCGACGGGGATCGACCACTGGCCGGTCACGTCGTGACCCGGCGCCGGAGCGACCGCCCCCGCCGCGGCGTCCTCGAAGTTCCACTGCCCGGTGGCGCCCGGGTTGTACGCGAAGTGCTCGGGCCGGCCGATGTCGTGGTGCCCGGTGTCGTGGTGACCCGTGTGGTGCTGCCCGGTGTCGTGGTGACCCGTGTCGTGCCCGCCCGCGTTGTGCCGGCCGCCGTCCTGGCGGCCCGTGTCGTGCGGCACGGCGTCCGGCGCCGGCCACTGCGCGCCGTCGGCCGGGGCGGTGGACCAGGTGCCGTTCGCGGCCGGGTCGGCCGGCGGGGCGGGCGCTATGGGCGGCGGCACATAGCCGTGTCCGGGCGCGGCGAGCAGCGCGTCGATGCCGCCCTCGGGCAGCTTCACGAACGCCGTGGCGCCGTCGTCGTACTCGCCCTGGGGCAGCGGGTCCCAGCGCCCCGCGCCCTGGGGGGCGCCCTCTCCGTGCTGGTCGTCGGTCACGACAGTGCCCTCCCCAGTGCTCGTCGGGCCAGCGCGGCGACGGTGCGGCGCAAGTGCAGTACGGCGGGCGGAAGCTGCGGTACGGAGCCGTCCTCGGCCGGCGCCGGGTCGGGGATGCAGGCCGCGGCGACGTACTCGCCGAAGGCGCTCAGCGCCTCGGGCACGAGCGCGCGGTCGTTGTCCCAGTCGATGAGCTGCGCGACCCACTGCTCGGCGTCCAGCGGGCGCAGCGGCATCGGCGCTATGGCGCCGACGGCGCACCGCACTCCGCGCCGGGCGGGGTCGAGGACGAGCGCAACGGAGGCGACGGCGCGCCCGGGTCCCGTACGGCCCGTGGCCTTCAGGAAGACCTGCGGCGCGTGCAGCAGCGGCACGCGCACGAAGCCGATGAGTTCTCCCGCGCGGAGCATCTCCACGCCGGCCAGCAGGTGCGACACCGGGATCTCCCGGCGGGCGCCGCCCGGACCGGCGATGACCAGGGCCGCCTCCAGGGCCGCGAGGACCGGGAGCGCGTCACCGGTGGGCGACGCCGAGGCGATGTTGCCGCCCAGGGTGCCCGCGTTGCGGATGTGCGGGGGGCCCGCCGCGCGGGCGGCCGCCGCGAGGGCCGGGATGAGGGCGGCGAAGTCGGGGCGGCCCATGCGCGCGTGCGTGAGACCGGCGCCGAGCAGGGCGTGGCCGTCCTGGTACTGCCAGCCGCGGATCTCGCTGATCCGGCCGAGGCCGACGAGCGCGGCGGGGCGGAGCTGACCGGAGTTGATCGCGGTCATGAAGTCGGTGCCGCCCGCGACGGGCACGGCGGCGGGCATGGCGGTGAGCGCCGCCACGGCCTCGTCCAGAGTCGTGGGCAGCGTGACGGCCTGCGCCGCCTGCGGTGCGTGCGTGCTCAAACCGGCTGCCCCTTCCCGCTGCCCCACCTGGTCCCACCTGTGCTGCCGTACGGTACGTGCTGACAGGGCGGACGTGGCAACTCTGGCACATCATCGCAGGACCCGAACGCGGGGGTCCGCTAGGAGGCATTCGCCCACCTCGCCGGGGAGATGGTCCGGTTTCGCACGGCATTACCCGTGCGCACCGATTGGCACTCTTCGGTGATGGTCGGCGGTTTTCTCCCGCTTGTTCGGGACGGGCACGCGCGCGAAGGCGCGCGCCGGCGAACTGCCCGACACGCGCCCCACGACAGGCGACCCACAACAGGCGTCACCGCCCGGCCGCCACGGCACAGGCCGTCACCGCCCGGACTGTCACCGCCTCGGCGGCGCCCCCTCGATCGGCCGCCCCAGCACACCCGGCCGCTGCTGCCACGGCTTGGGTCCGGTCGGCGGCCGGTAGGCGACACCGAGGGCGTCAAGTCGCCGGTAGTGCGTGGCCATCCGGCCCTCGAAGTCCTCGAAGTCCCGCTCCGCCGGGGCCGGAAGCGCGCTCCAGGCGACCTCGGCGAAGGCGGCGAGCCGCGGGAACGTCTGGTAGTCCACCCGCGCGATGTCCTCCATCACCTCGGTCCAGACGTTGGCCTGGGTGCCCAGCACCCGCTCCGCCTCCTCCGGCGTCAACTCCCCCGGAACGGGCTCGAAGCGGTAGACGTCCTCCAGGGTGCGGACGAAGCCGATCGGCACGGGCTCGTCCGGGCCGCCGTGCTGACGGTGGTCCAGATACACGTGCTGCTCGGGGCACATGACGACGTCGTGGCCCGCGCGCGCGGCGGCGATCCCGCCGCCGTAGCCGCGCCACGAGGAGACCGCGGCGCCCTCGGCGAGCCCGCCCTCCAGGATCTCGTCCCAGCCGATGAGCCGGCGCCCGCGATCGGCGAGCCACTTGTCGAAGTGGCGGATGAACCAGGACTGGAGCCCGTCCTCGTCACCGAGCCCGAGTTCGCCTATGCGGCCCTGCGCGACCTCCGACTTCTGCCACTGGTCGCGCTTGCATTCGTCGCCGCCCACGTGGATGAACTCCCCGGGGAACAGGTCGAGCACTTCCTCGAACACCCCCTCGTAGAAGCCAAGGGTGTTGTCAGTGGGGGCGAGTACGTTCTCGGAGACGCCCCAACTGTCCCAGACCGAGAGGGAGGCGGTGTCGATGACGTCGGTGTTGCCGAGTTCCGGATACGCGGTGATGGCGGCCTGCGAGTGCCCCGGTACGTCGATTTCGGGGACGACCGAGATATGCCGCTCGGCGGCGTAGGCGACGATCTCGCGGATGTCGTCCTGGGTGTAGAAGCCGCCGTGCGGCTTGTCCTCCCACAGCGGCGAGGCCCGGTGGCCGAATTTCGTGCGCGACCGCCAGGAGCCGACCTCGGTCAGCCTGGGGTACCGCTTGATCTCGACGCGCCAGCCCTGGTCGTCCGTCAAGTGGAAGTGGAAGACGTTGAGTTTGTGCGCGGCCATCAGGTCCAGATAGCGCAGCACGCCTTCCTTGGACATGAAGTGCCGGGCGACGTCCAGCATGAGACCGCGCCAGCGGAAGCGGGGCGCGTCCTCGATCCCGACCAGCGGCAGCCGCCACTGACGGCCGGGCAGCGCGGCGCGCCGGAAGGCGTCCGGGCCGAGCAGTTGCCGTAGCGACTGGGCGCCCCAGAAGAGTCCGGCCTGGCCGCCGCCGACCAGGTCCACCCCGGTCGGGGTGACCGTCAGCCGGTAGCCCTCGGGGCCGAGTTCGGCGCCGACGGCCGGGTCCACGGACAGCCGGACCACGCCGTCCTGTGTGGCCGGCGCCTGGGGGAACGGCAGTCCGGTGGCCGCGCCCAGCACGGACCGCAGCCAGCGTTCCGTGCTCTCGGCGCCCTCGGCGGCGGCCAGTCCGGTGGCCGGGCCCAGCTCCAGGAAGCCGGTCCCGGTCTCCGTCACCCGCGCCGGGCCGGGAATCAGATCCGTCAGAGAAGTCACGTCAGTCCTTTACCGCTCCGCCCAGTCCGGAGACCAGGCGCCGCTGTACGAGTACGAAGAAGACCAGCACCGGAATCGTCATCACCGTGGAGGCCGCCATCACGCCTCCCCAGTCGGGGTCGTCGGGTTTGTAGAAGACCAGCAGGGCCATCGGAAGGGTCGATTGGGAGGTGTCACTGATGATGAAGGAGCGGGCGAACAGGAAGTCGTTCCAGGTCGAGATGAAGGAGAACACACTGGTCGCCACGAGGCCCGGGAAGACCAGGGGGAAAAGGATCTGCCACATGAATCGTGCCCGGCTCGCCCCGTCGAGATACGCGGCCTCCTCCAGCGCCTCCGGCACGGCTTTCACGAACCCCCGCAGCATCCAGATCGCGAAGGGCAGCGAGAAGGCGATGTGGGGCAGGACCAGCGACCCCAGCGTGTTCAGCAGGTTGAAGTCCCGCATGAGGAAGAACAGCGGGATCGTGAGGGCCTCGATCGGCACCATCTGGGCCACCAGGAACATGATCAGCAGGGTGGTCCGGAAGCGGAACCGGAATCGGGTCACGGCGGTCGCCGCGAGGAACGCGATGAGCGCGGAAACGATCACGACCGTGCCCGCGACGACCAGACTGTTGACGAAATACCGGCCGAATTCCTGCTGTCCGAACACCCGCCGGAAGGAATCCAGGGAGGGGTCCAGCGTCCAGGGCCTGGGCCGGGACGACTCGATCTCGCCGGCCGGTTTGAAGGCGCTGAGCACCATCCAGTACAGCGGGAAGGCGACGACCACGGCGATCAGCAGCGCCGACAGCTCGGCCGCCAGCCGCCAGGGACGTCGTACGAGGGAACGCAGCACGGTCACAGTTCCTCCCCCTGCCGGCGCAGCAGCCGCAGGTACACCAGCGTCACGGCGAGCAGGATCAGCAGCATCACGATGCCGATCGCCGAGCCGAGGCTGTACTGCGAGGACGAGAACGCCTGTTGGTAGGCGTAGACGTTGAGGACCATGTTCTGGCCCGCGATGCCGCCGCCGTTCGTCATGACGTAGATCTGGGTGAAGACCTTGAAGTCCCAGATCACGGACTGGATGGTGACGATCACCAGGATCGGCCGGAGCATCGGCGCCATGATCGAGCGCCAGATCCGCCACTGCGAGGCGCCGTCGAGCGCGGCGGCCTCCAGCACCTCGGTGGAGATGGAGCGGATCCCGGCGTAGACGGTGACCATCACGAACGGGAAGGAGCACCAGACCACTTCGAGCAGGACGAGGAAGAAGGCGCTGAACCGCCCGTACGTCCAGGAGTGGTCGCCGAGCCCCAGGATCCGGTTGACCGGGCCGAAGTCCGGGTCGAACAGCAGCAGCCAGACCGTGGATCCGGTGACCGCGGGCGTCGCCCACGCCCCCAGCGCGGCCAGCATCAGCGCCAGCCGCGGCAGGGCCCGCACCCGCGTCAGCAGCACGGCCAGCGCACAGCCCACGGCAAGGGTGGACACCACACAGGCGGCGGCGAAGACCACGGTCGCGGCCAGCACCTGCCAGAATTGCTCGTCACGGAACAGTTCGGCGTAGTTCCCGAACCCCTTGAAGGTGGTCGGCTCCCCACCACTGACCTGAGCCTGCGTGTACTCCAGGAACGAGATCAGCCCAAGCTGGTAGATGGGGTAGACGAGCAGCCCCGCAAGCACCACAAGCGCGGGAGCAACATAGATCCAGGGCACCCACGTGGACCCCCGCCCAGGCGCACCCCGGGAGGGGCGCGGGGAACTGCGCGAAGTACCCACGACTGCCCGCACCCGCCCGCGCTCAGTACCCCCCGCCTTGGTCGGCGCAACCCCCGTCACCCGGCGGAGCCAAACGCGTCGTCCATCTTCGCGGCAGCGTCCCCCGCGGCGGCGGCCACGTCCTTCTTGCCGCTGACGATCTCCTGGAACATCGTCGGCAGCACCAGCGACGCGTCGATCTGCGCCCACGCGGGCGACGCCGGCACAAACCTGGTCTCGGCGCCGAGCGTCTCGACGAACGGCTCGACGAAGGAGTCCTTCTCCGCGGCCTCGTCCCGCACGTCGGCGTAGGTCGGCAGGAAGCCCATGGCGTCGAAGAGTTCGCCCTGGGTCTTCTTCGAGGCGAGCTGCTGCATGAGGTCGACGGCGAGCGTGCGGTGCGAGGTGCTCTTCAGGACCCCGATGTTGTTGCCGCCGGCGAAGGCCGGTGCGATCGAACCGGACTCGACACCGGGCAGCGGCACCACCGCGTACTTGCCCTTCACGGACCCGGCCTCGACGGCCTGGTGGCTGAAGTCGCCGCCGATCGCCATGGCCGCCTTGCCGGAGGCGAACGCGGTGACGGTGTCGTTGCCGCCCATGCCCGCGCACTTGGCGGCCGGACAGTTGTCGTCGCCGAACAGGGAGGTGTAGGCCTTGATGCCCTTCTGGGCGTCGGCGCTGTCGATCGCGGAGGCGAACGACGTGCCCTTGCCGGTGGCGAGTTCACCGCCGTTGGCCCAGATGAACGGCATCGCGCCGTACGTGTAGGCGCCGCCGACGGCTATGCCGTACAGGTCGGGCTTGGCGGCGTGGATCTCCTTGGCGGTGGAGATCAACTCGGCCTGCGTCTTGGGTGCCTTCAGGCCGAGTTCGTCGAAGACGTCGGTGCGGTAGTACAGCGCGCGGACGCCGACGAAGAAGGGGGCGCCGTAGACCTTTCCGTCGACGGTGACCGACTGGCGGGCCGTGGGGTCGGAGTCCTTGGCCTCGTCCCAGGCGTTGAAGTCGGCCGTGACGTCGGCGAGTCCGCCGTCCTTCACATAGCCGGCGGTGTCGGTGTTGCCGTACTCGATGACGTCGGGGGCGCTCTTCGGGTCGTTGAAGGCGGCCTTGATGCGCTGGGCCCGGGTCTCGACGGGGATGTACTCGACGGAGACCTTGGTGTCCTCGTGCGCTTTCTGGAAGTCGTCGATCACTGACTCGACGACTTGTTCCTTGGGTTTGTTGTTGACCTCCTGGAAGAGCCAGACCCGCAGGGTTCCGGTCTTCTCGTCCTCACCGGAGGAGGAGTTGTCGGAGGTCGAGGGGGCGCAGGCGGCGGTGAGCAGAAGCGCCGGGGCGAGCAGGGCGGCCATACGGACGGACAACTTCATGGAGTACTCCTCCGAACGGTGTTGCAACATGCGCAATGACGGTTTCGCTGTGCACAACACTGCGGAGGCTAAGGAGTTGATGAACGGGCCCACAAGAGGTCTCAACCACTCTGTGACCGGGTGACGCACTCCATGCAACGGAGAGGGGGGAGCAAACGGAGAGAGGACACCAAAAGGCACAAAGGCCCCCGGAGCGTGTCGGAACACACCTCGGAGGCCTGCGCGAGTTCTCTCCCGGCGGCTACTTCTTGTCGCCGCCCTTGCCGCCCTTGCCCTGGTCGCCGCCGGCGCCCATGGACTCGTAGATCTCCTTGCACATCGGGCAGACCGGGTACTTCTTCGGATCGCGGCCCGGCACCCAGACCTTGCCGCACAGCGCCACGACGGGGGTCCCGTCGAGGGCGCTCGCCATGATCTTGTCCTTCTGGACGTAGTGGGCGAAGCGCTCGTGGTCGCCGTCACCGTGGGAGGTCTGCGGCGTCGGCTCTACGAGGGTCCCCGTACCAGTCCCGCGCTCGGGCTCAAGAGTGCTCATAAAACCAAGAGTACTGAAGCTCACATCGATCAGTTCGGCGAAGGGTCGCCGATCAGTTCAGGGAGCGTGGCCGATCAGTTCAGCGACGGGTCGTCGGCGTACGTGGCCACCATCGCCAGCTCGCTGCGCTGGCGGCGCAGCACCTCCCGCCAGAGGCGTTCGGGCTCCGGGGAGGAGACGTCGCCGGGCTCGGACTCCACCACGTACCAGGCGCCCTCGACCAGCTCGTCCTCCAGCTGACCCGGGCCCCATCCGGCGTACCCGGCGAAGATTCTCAGTGAACCGAGCGCGGCGGCGAGCAGCTCCGGCGGGGCCTCCAGATCGACCAGGCCGATCGCGCCGTGCACCCGCCGCCAGCCGAGCGGGGCGCGCTCGGTCGACGCGCCGCCGGGGATGACGGCGACCCCCAGCGCGGAGTCCAGCGAGACCGGGCCGCCCTGGAAGACGACCCCCGGCTCGCCGGCGAAGTCCGCCCAGGCCTCCAGGATGTCGCCGACCCCCACGGGCGTCGGGCGGTTGAGGACGACACCGAGCGAGCCCTCCTCGTCGTGGTCGAGGAGCAGCACCACCGCGCGGTCGAAGTTCGGGTCCGCCAGGGCGGGCGTGGCCACGAGCAGCCGCCCTGTGAGCGAGGACACCTCGGTCATGGCAGACATGATCCCGCATCTTGCCGTCACGTGTGGAGGCAATGGGGGGACGCGAGGCGACGCAGGCCAGGGCGGAGAGAAGCATCCCGGGCGCACGGACGGGCCGGTGACCCCATGTGCCCGATTGGGAGCGGTTCGTGTTGTGACACAGCTATGACAGGGCTGAGCCGTCCTTGGGCTTACAGGAGGGGGGTCGACGGCGATTACTCTTGCTCTCCGGCCCCACCCGAACTCCACGGAACGCGAGATTCATGACCGTCAACGGCGCTGATGACGTACTGCTGGTCCACGGCGGAACCCCGCTCGAGGGCGAGATCCGTGTCCGCGGTGCGAAGAACCTCGTACCGAAGGCGATGGTCGCCGCCCTCCTGGGCGGTGGCCCGAGCAGACTGCGCAATGTTCCGGACATCCGTGATGTGCGGGTGGTCCGCGGGCTGCTCCAGCTGCACGGGGTGACGGTCCGTCCGGGCGAGGAGCCCGGCGAACTCGTCCTGGACCCGACGCACGTCGAGAGCGCGAACGTCGCCGACATCGACGCGCACGCGGGTTCGTCCCGGATCCCGATCCTGTTCTGCGGCCCCCTGCTGCACCGGCTCGGCCACGCCTTCATCCCGGGCCTCGGCGGCTGCGACATCGGCGGCCGGCCCATCGACTTCCACTTCGACGTGCTGCGGCAGTTCGGCGCGACGATCGAGAAGCGGGCCGACGGGCAGTACCTGGAGGCTCCGCAGCGGCTGCGCGGCACGAAGATCCGGCTGCCGTACCCGTCCGTCGGCGCCACCGAGCAGGTGCTGCTGACGGCCGTCCTCGCGGAGGGCGTCACCGAGCTCTCGAACGCGGCGGTGGAGCCGGAGATCGAGGACCTCATCTGCGTCCTTCAGAAGATGGGCGCCATCATCGCGATGGACACCGACCGCACGATCCGCGTCACCGGTGTGGACAAGCTCGGCGGTTACGACCACGGGGCCCTGCCGGACCGCCTGGAGGCCGCCTCGTGGGCGTCCGCGGCGCTGGCGACCGAGGGCAACATCTACGTCCGTGGCGCCCAGCAGCGCTCGATGATGACGTTCCTGAACACCTACCGGAAGGTGGGCGGTGCCTTCCAGATCGACGACGGGGGCATCCGCTTCTGGCACCCGGGCGGCCAGTTGAAGTCCATCGCGCTGGAGACGGACGTGCACCCGGGCTTCCAGACCGACTGGCAGCAGCCGCTGGTGGTCGCGCTGACCCAGGCGACGGGCCTGTCCATCATCCACGAGACGGTCTACGAGTCCCGCCTCGGATTCACCTCCGCACTCAACCAGATGGGTGCGCACATCCAGCTCTACCGCGAGTGCCTCGGCGGCTCGAACTGCCGCTTCGGCCAGCGCAACTTCCTCCATTCGGCGGTGGTCTCCGGGCCCACCCGGCTCCAGGGAGCCGACCTGGTCATCCCCGACCTGCGCGGCGGTTTCTCCTACCTGATCGCCGCCCTCGCGGCCCAGGGCACCAGCCGAGTCCACGGCATCGACCTCATCAACCGCGGCTACGAGAACTTCATGGAGAAGTTGATGGAGCTCGGCGCCAAGGTCGAACTCCCCGGCAAAACACTGGGCTGACATTCCGTAAGCAAACACGCCGATGGGGCGCCTCCCCGAACTCGGGAGGCGCCCCATCGGCATTCACTGCAACGCCCTGGAAGGGGCGCGGGGAACTGCGCGACCGGCCCACGACGGACCGGCAGCCGCCAACGGCGTAGAGCCGCGACGGCGGTAGCGCGACCCTTACTTGCCCTTGGCCGCTTCCTTCAGCTTCGAGCCCGCCGAGACCTTCACGCTGTAGCCGGCCGGGATCTGGATCGGGTCACCGGTCTGCGGGTTGCGCGCGGTGCGAGCGGCACGGTGGGTGCGCTCGAAGGTCAGGAAGCCGGGGATGGTGACCTTCTCGTCGCCCTTGGAGACGATGTCGCCCACGACCTCGGCGAACGCGGCCAGCACGGCGTCGGCGTCCTTGCGGGTCACCTCTGCGCGGTCGGCCAGCGCGGCCACCAGCTCACTGCGGTTCATGTTGTTACTCCCGTGTTCATCTTGCTGTTGAGGCGTGCCACGCGGCGGAGCCGCATATTGGGCACAGCTGAGCCGATGCTGTCAGGGCCCTCGGGCGGTCCCCGGACCCGGGCCCGTCGTCAGACGCTCGCGCCCAGGGACGCATCCTGCCCCTACCTGCGGCGGGAATGCCAATCCGGCACCCGCGCGCGTCGTGAGAACACCCGTGGGAGTCACACGAAAAGAGGGCCTGAGCCTGGCGACACCCTAGAGGGCTGTCGACGTCCGCCGGTTCCGCGACGCGCCGACGCGGGGGCTGTCGTGGCGATGCTCACAACCCGGGCACACCTTGGCACCCGGCCCGTCGTCGCACCGCCCCGCAGCCCCCACTGCGCACCGCCAGCCTACGACGGCGTCCCGGTGACCGCCTTCGCGGCCTCCCGCACCGCACCGGCCACCGCGCCCGCCACCTTGTCGTTGAAGACGCTGGGCACGATGTAGTTCGGGTTGAGCTCGTCCTCGGTGACGACGTCCGCGAGGGCCGTGGCGGCCGCGAGCATCATGTCCGTGTTCACCGTGCGGGACTGGGCGTCGAGCAGGCCGCGGAAGACACCCGGGAAGACCAGCACGTTGTTGATCTGGTTCGGGAAGTCGGAGCGGCCGGTGGCCACGACGGCGGCGGTCTGCCGGGCGATCGCCGGGTCGACCTCGGGGTCCGGGTTCGCGAGCGCGAACACGATCGCGTCGTCCGCCATGGCGGCCACGTCGTCCCCGTCCAGCACGTTCGGCGCGGAGACGCCGACGAAGACGTCCGCGCCGCGAACGGCCTCCTTGAGGGTGCCGGTGAGGTTCTCGGGGTTGGTGTTGTCGGCGATCCAGCGCAGCGGCGAGTCGGCGGCGGCGTCGACGAGGTCCTTGCGGCCGGAGTGCACCACACCCTGGATGTCGGCGACGACGGCGTTCTTCACACCGGCGGCGATCAGCAGCTTCAGGATGGCCGTACCGGCGGCGCCGGCCCCGGACATGACGACCCGTACGTTCGCGATGTCCTTGCCGACGACGCGCAGCGCGTTGGTGAGGGCCGCGAGGACGACGATGGCGGTGCCGTGCTGGTCGTCGTGGAAGACCGGGATGTCGAGGGCCTCGCGCAGCCGGGCCTCGATCTCGAAGCAGCGGGGCGCCGAGATGTCCTCCAGGTTGATGCCCGCGAAGCCGGGGGCGATCGCCTTGACGATCTCGACGATCGCGTCGGTGTCCTGGGTGTCCAGGCACAGCGGCCAGGCGTCGATGCCGGCGAACCGCTTGAACAGGGCGGCCTTGCCCTCCATGACCGGCAGCGCGGCCTTGGGGCCGATGTTGCCGAGGCCCAGCACGGCGGAGCCGTCGGTCACGACCGCAACGGAGTTGCGCTTGATGGTGAGCCTGCGGGCGTCCTCGGGGTTCTCCGCGATCGCCATGCAGACACGGGCCACACCCGGCGTGTAGATCATCGAGAGATCGTCACGGTTGCGGATGGGGTGCTTGGACTGCATCTCGATCTTGCCGCCGAGGTGCATGAGGAACGTACGGTCCGAGACCTTGCCCAGTGTGACGCCCTCGATGCCGCGCAGCTGCTGCACGATCTGGTCGGCGTGCTCGGTGGAGGTGGCCGCGATGGTCACGTCGATACGGAGCTTCTCGTGACCGGACGCGGTGACGTCGAGGCCGGTCACCGAGCCACCGGAGGACTCCACGGCGCTGGTGAGCTGCGAGACGGCCGTTCCGCTCGCGGGCACCTCCAGCCGGATGGTCATCGAGTAGGAGACGCTGGGCGCCGTTGCCATGGCCGACTTCCTCTGCTTTCACGGTGTCGCCGATTTCTGCCGTCCGATCGTCGCACCTACCGCCGGGTACGTGGTAGCCGCCCCGGGTTGCGCTCATTGAGTTCACGGACGGGCGCAGCACCCGGATGACTTTCGGAAAACTTCTTCCACCATACGAGATTCGATCAGCCGGTGGAGAGGGGCCCAACGAAAGAGGTCCACGTCACATCCGTGACGTGGACCTCTCACCGTTCAGTGACACCGACCCGCCATGCTCGCCTCGCGGCAAGTGGTCGCTCGTAGCGACGAAGGTTGGGCCCGGGGGCTTGGATCGGGCCGGTGCCACGTCAAGGCTAACAAACCGATCCCGTACGGCCATTCCCGTACCGGAAGTTCATTTCCGCGTCAGTCGCGGAGCAGGTCCGGCACCCCCTGGGCATTGGGCTCGTCGCGGTCCGCGGAGACCACCGTGAGCTGCTGCGTGGCGCGGGTCAGGGCGACGTAGAGCACCCGCAGGCCGGCCGGGGACTCGTCCGCGATCTCTGCCGGGGAGACGACCACCGTGGCGTCGTACTCCAGGCCCTTGGCCTCCAGGCTGCCGAGGGCCACCACACGGTCGCCGAGCCCGGCGAGCCAGCGGCGGGCCTCCTCGCGGCGGTTCATCGCCACGACGACACCGACCGTGCCGTCCACCTGGTCCAGGAGGCGCTGGGACTCCTCGCGGACCGTCCGGGCAAGGGACTCCCGTACGGCGGTGAAGCGCGGCTCGACGCCGGTGGAGCGGACCGCCCGGGGAGACTCGGCGCCGGGCATGGCGAGGGCCAGGACCTTGGCGGCGAGTTCGGCGATCTCGGCCGGGTTGCGGTAGTTGACCGTGAGCTGGAAGCGGCGCCCGCGCGAGGAGCGGCTCGTGGCGCTGTCCCGGCCCGCGTAGGACGGGCGGGTGCCGAGGGCCTCGTCGCGGGCCTCGGCGGCCTCGTCCGGGTCGGACCAGGAGGACTGGGCGGGGTCGCCGACGACCGTCCAGCTGGCGTGCCGGCCGCGGCGGCCGACCATGCGCCACTGCATCGGCGTGACGTCCTGGGCCTCGTCCACGATGACGTGCGCGTACTCGGTGCGCTCCTGGGCGAGCCGCTCGGCGCGCTCGCGCTGGGTCTCCTCGCGCACCGGCATCAGCTCGTCCAGGCCGGTGAGGTGGTCCAGCGGGTCCAGGTCACGCTTGCGGCGCGGGCGGGCCGGGGTGCCTAGGATCGCCTGGAGCTCGTCGAGCAGGGCGATGTCGTGCACGGAGAGCCCGTCGCGGCCGAGTGAACGGGCGACCTTGCGGACCTCGCCCGGGTTGAGGATCCGGCGCGCCCAGCGGCCCAGGCGCCGCTCGTCGGCCATCGCGGCCAGCACGTCCTTCGGCGTGAGCTCGGGCCACCAGGCATCCAGGAACGCGATGAAGTCGTCCTCGGTGGTGAGGTCCTCGTCGAAGGAGGAGCGCAGTTCGGCGGCGAGTTCCGGGTCGGTGTGCCGGCCGCCCGCGCCGGACTGGTCCCACAGGGCGTCCAGGAGCAGCTTGCGGGCGCGCGGGCGCAGCAGGTTGACCGGCGCGGTGCCGCCGAGGGCGGACTGGCGGATCCGGTCGAGCGCGGCCGCCTCCAGTTCGAGCCGGCGCCCGAAGGCGACGACCCGCAGCCTGGTCGGCGGGGCGGACGGCCCGCGTACGGCCCTCTCGTCGTACCCGTTGCCCCCGTCGTACCCGTTGTCCCCGTCGTCTCCGAAGGAGAGCTGGCCGGTGGCGGCCGGAGCGGCCCCGGAGCCCAGTTCCAGCGCGCCGCGCGCGGCCTTCCGCAGCACCTTCAGCATCCGGTAGGAGCCCTTGGCGCGGGCGACCGCCGGGGAGTCGTAGAGCGTGGCCTCGACGCCGTCCACGAGTGAGCCGATGGCGCGGATCGCGACCTGGCCCTCCTCGCCGAGCGACGGGAGCACACCCTCGGTGTACGCGACGAGCAGCGGGGTCGGCGAGACGATCAGGATGCCGCCCGCGTACCGCCGCCGGTCCTGGTAGAGCAGATAGGCCGCGCGGTGCAGGGCCACGGCGGTCTTGCCGGTGCCGGGGCCGCCCTCGACGTAGGTCACGGACGAGGCGGGGGCCCGGATCACCAGGTCCTGCTCGGCCTGGATGGAGGCGACGATGTCGCGCATGGTGTGGCCGCGGGCCTGGCCGAGCGCGGCCATCAGGGCGCCGTCGCCGATGACGGCCAGCGTCTCGCCGTCCAGGGAGGCGGTGAGCTCGGGGCGCATCAGGTCGTCCTCGACACCGAGCACCCGGCGGCCCTTGGAGCGGATCACCCGGCGCCGTACGACCCGCCCCGGGTCGACCGGGGTGGAGCGGTAGAACGGGGCCGCGGCGGGCGCCCGCCAGTCGATGACGAGCGGCGAGTAGTCCTGGTCGAGGACGCCGATCCGGCCGATGTGCAGCGTCTCGGCGATGTCGGCCGTGTTGTCCTCGCGGACCGCGCCCTCGGCGGGCTCGACGGCCGTGTAGGCACCGTCGGGACCCTTCTTGCCGTCCTTGCCGGGCAGCAGGTCGATACGGCCGAACAGGAAGTCCTCGAACTCGTTGTTCAGCCGGTTGAGATGGACGCCGGCCCTGAAGACCTGGGCGTCCCGCTCGGCGAGCGCGCCGGGCGTGCCGACCTGGCCCCGCTGGGCCGCGTCGTGCATGAGGAACTCGGCCTCGTGGATCTTCTCCTCAAGGCGTCGGTACACCTGATCGAGGTGCACCTGTTCGACACCGATCTCTCGGTCTCGCAAGGAGTCGAGCGCCGTTTCCTCTGGAGCCTGAGCGGCCACCGGGCCCCCTTCTGACGTGCTGGGCAGCCGTCCACCGTACGCGAAGGGAGCCGGGAAAGGCTACGGCCCGCCCGGAGCTGATCGCACCGGACAGGCCTTTGACACCCGCTTCACTCGTCAGGGCCTGTCCGCCGTCACACCGGACAGGCCCCGCCGCAAGCGTCAGACGTCGATCTCCACCAGCTTCTTGCCGTCGAGCGTCATGACCTCGAAGTGGTCGATCTCGCCCGGCTTGAAGGCGGCGCCGCTCTGGATGTACAGCGGGTTTCTCGCCTGCTGGGTCTCGGCGCCGTCGATGCCGTAACCCCACTCCGGGACGGACCAGGTGCTCATCGACTCGCGCTCGCCGTTCTTGCCGACGGCGATCAGGGAGCACTTGAGCGGGCCCTTGACGTTCTTGAGCTCCAGGACACCGTCGGTGCCCCAGGCCTTCTCCGACATCGCGACGGTGCCGGTGACCTTGCTGCTCGGGTCGGTCGCGGTCGCACGGTCGGGCATCTTCTCGAACGCCGACTTGGCGGGGCTCGCGGCCGTCACCTGGTTGTTGGGGGTGGAACCGCCGCCGTCGCCGTTGGTCGCCACGGCCACGAACGGGCCGCCCACGATCAGGGCCGCGGCCGCCGCCACCATGTAGAAGGACCGGCGCCGTTTCTGCGCGCGGCGCTCGGCGATCTCGTCGACCAGCTTCTCCGCGAGGCGCGGCGAGGGTTTGGCGGACAGCGACTCGCCGATCGCGGGTGTCCCGGTGCCGGGCAGGTCCGCCAGCGCGGCCAGCATCGGCTCCATCCCGGCCAGCTCGTCGAGCTGCTGGGCGCACCACTCGCAGCCGGCGAGGTGGATCTCGAAGGCGCTCGCCTCGGCGTCGTCGAGGATCCCGAGGGCGTAGGCGCCGACGGTCTCGTGCTCATTCGGGCCCGCTGTTCCCTGCTGCATGGAAGCAGGCATACCCGGACCCCCCGATCCGTATCCCCCGTATGTGTTCATCACGCCGTCACCCCCCGCTCCTCCAGCGCCAGCTTCATCGAACGCAGGGCGTAGAACACCCTGGAGCGCACCGTGCCGCTGGGTATGCCCAGGGTCTCGGCAGCCTCGTTGACCGTACGCCCCTTGAAATACGTCTCGACCAGCACCTCGCGGTGGGCAGGGGTCAGGTCGTCGAGCGCATCGGACAGCGTCATCAGCCACAGCGCCTTGTCGATCTCGTCCTCCGCGGGGATGACCTCCAGCGGCGACGGATCGACCTCCTGCGGCCGGGCCTGCCGGCTGCGGTGGCCGTCGATGACGATGCGGCGCGCGACCGTCACCAGCCAGGGGCGTACCGATCCGGTCGCTCGGTTGAGCTGACCGGCGTTCTTCCAGGCACGGATGAGCGTCTCCTGCACCACGTCCTCGGCGCGCTGCCGGTCCCCCGCGACCAGGCGCAGGACATATGCGAGCAACGGACCCGCGTGCTCTCGGTACAGCGCACGCATCAGCTCCTCATCCGGTTCCGAGGGCTGGGACATGCGATGTCGGGCCCTCGTTCCACGTTCATTGGCCACGGCCGCATCCTTGCGCACGCCCACCTCCGGTGTCCGGGGGTTCCCCCGAGTCGGTCGCTCGACACCGGGTACGGACCCCAAGGGCCGGATGTTCAAAGTGGGGTGACAGTTTTCCGCGTGGTGACGTGACGAGGGGGGACATGGGGGCACATTCCCACCGCGTGATCTTCACATTTCCGCCACGTCTTCAAGATCGCGTCGGCTGCCCGTGAACGGCCGGGCGGAAACCCGGTGTTGCCGAAATCACTTCCCAACTCGTTCCACAGAAGCCGCATAAGAGACACTCAGGCTTGTGACAGCGCCATGCGCCGACGGTGCCGGGCGACCCGTTCGCGGTTTCCGCAGACCTCGCTGGAGCACCAGCGGCGCCGGCGCCCGCGGGACGTGTCGAGATAGACGACGGGACAGTTGTCGCCCGCGCACTGCCGCAGCCCCGCCCGCGCGACGGGGTCGGTGAGCAGCTCCACGGCGTCCCGGGCGAGGGCCGCGAGCAGCGCGGCACACTCCGGCGGACCGCCCAGTTCCCGTACGAGGCCCCCGTCTTCGGCGCGTACGGCGCGCGGTGCCGGGGGCGCGGCGGCGCCGGCCAGGGTGTTGACGCGGGTGAGGGAGGCGGCGAGCGCCAGGGGCGCGCGGACCTCGGGTGCCAGGTCGGCGCGGATCAACCGGCCGATGTGGGTGCGCAGTTCACGGAAGGCCTCCGGCCAGGAGGTGTCGGCGTGGGCCAGCGAGGTGCCGGGCGGGACGAGTGAGGAGCCGGCGATCCAGGCGGACAGCTCCGCGACGGAGCCGAGCCGCTCCGCGGGGTGTGTGGTCGCCAGCAGATCGAGGCAGATCCGTCCCGCGTCGAACCTCGGCTCGTGCGGGGCCGTGGCCGTACCCAGTGCCATGTTCCTGTCACCACCTGGGGTGAACGAGCGTGGGGAACCGTCACTCCTACAGTGCCTGCCCGCTCCGGCCGCCGGAAGCCCTCGTACCGCCTGGACGTCCGCTTATGCGCCGGAGCCTCTCGGCCATGTGCCGGGCCGGGGGTGCGGGCCTTCACTGGAGGTATGGAAACGAACCCGAACCGGATCACCGGCGCGGTTCTCGGGGCGGCCACCGTCACCGTGGGCCTGATCGCCGGCACCTTCTTCATCTTCGCCGTCACCGTGATGCCGGCCCTGGCCCACAGCGACGACGACGTCTACGTCCAGGTCATGTCGGACATCGACGACGCGATCTACAACCCGCTGTTCCTCGGCGCCTTCATGGCCGCGCTGCTGCTGACGGCGGTCGCGGCCTGGCGGCTGCGGGGCCGGCCAGGACCGCGCGCCTGGATGTGGGCGGCCCTGGTGGCGTACGGCCTGACCTTCCTGATCACGATGGGCATCAACGTGCCCCTGAACGAGGACCTCGTCTCCTCGACCGACCCGGTGGCCGCGCGCGCGGACTTCGAGGACCCGTGGGTGTTGTGGAACGGGATCCGCGCGGCCACGTCGGCGCTGGCGCTGGCCTTCCTGGCGTGGGGTTCGCTGCTGTACGGACGGGAGCGGCGGGCGGCGGCGCGGGAGACGGCACCGATGAGTTCGACGACGGCGCCGGGGCCGGTGGGGTGGGGGCGGCCGGATCCGCGGGGCTGATCGCTCTCGTGAGACGGGCGAGGAGACGTGGGGCCGGCCTCAAGGCGGGCCCCACACGTACGCGCGCGTGCGGCCTGCGTACGGGGCAGAGATCCGCGTACGGGTCAGAGATCCGCGTACTTCGTGTCGGCCGACGGGTCCAGGGCCAGCCGGTAGCCGCGTTTGACGACGGTCTGGATCAGCTTCGGGGCGCCCAGGGCGGTACGGAGGCGGGCCATGGCGGTCTCGACGGCGTGTTCGTCGCGGCCGGCGCCGGGCAGGGCCCGCAGCAGCTCCGCGCGGGCGACGACCCAGCCGGGGCGCCGGGACAGGGCCCGCAGCAGGGACATACCGGCGGGCGGTACGGGTTTGAGGTCGCCGTCGACCAGGACCGCGTGCCCGCGGATCTCGACCCGGCGCCCGGCGATCGGCAGCACCCGGGCCCGGCCCGGCAGCTCCCGGCAGAGCAGCTGGACGAGCGGGCCGAGACGGAACCGTTCGGGCTGGACGGTGTCCACACCACGGGCCTGGAGCGGCAGCGCGGTGACCGGGCCGACGCAGGCCGGCAGGACGTCGTGGTGGAACGCGGTGAGCAGTTCCGGCAGCAGGCCGCGTTCCTCCGCGCGGGAGAGCAGGGACGCGGCGGCGGGCGCGCTGGTGAAGGTGACCGCGTCGACGCCGCGCGAGACGGCGGCGTCCAGCAGCCGGTCGACGGGCGCGATGTCCTCCGGGGGCATCCACCGGTACACGGGCACCCCGACGACCTCCGCCCCGGCCACCCGGAGCGACTCGACGAAGCCGGGCAGGGGCTCGCCGTGCAGCTGGACGGCGACCCGGCGGCCGTCGACGCCCTCGTCGAGCAGCCGGTCGAGGACCTCGGCCATGGACTCGCTGGACGGCGACCAGTCCTCGGTCAGCCCGGCGGCCCGGATCGCGCCCTTGACCTTGGGCCCGCGGGCCAGCAGTTCGATACCGCGCAGCCGGTCGAGCAGGGCCTCGCCGAGCCCCCAGCCGTCGGCGGCCTCGATCCAGCCGCGGAAGCCGATGGCGGTGGTGGCGACCACCACGTCCGGCACGCGCGCGATGAGGTCCTTGGTCGCGGCGAGCAGCTCACCGTCGTCGGCGAGTTGCACGATGCGCAGGGCGGGCGCGTGCAGCACGGCCGCCCCGCGGCGCTGGAGCAGCGTGCCGAGCTCGTCGGCACGCCGGGCGGCCGTGACGCCCACGGTGAACCCGGCCAACGGCCCGTGGTCCGGTGGTCCCTGCTGTGCGTCGTGCATGGCGTACATGGCTCTCGTTCCCGCGCTTGGGTCGTCGTACCGCTGGATGCCGTACTCGCATGCCGACCGAGCCTGTCAACGGCGCGTGACAGGCTCGGTTCGGTGTGATGTCACCGGTGTTACGTCACACCTCGGCGTAGCTGAGCTGCGTCTTCGTCTCCGTGGTCGCCGGGCCCGCCGTCCGCGCGGCCGGGCGGCGAAGGTATACGGCCCAGGTGACGGCGAAGCAGAGGCCGTAGAAGACGAGGAACGCGACGAAGGCGCCGGTGCCGGATCCGGCGGTCTGGAAGGACTGCCGGAAGGCGAGGTTGATACCGAGTCCGCCGAGGGCGCCGACCGCGCCGATGAGCCCCATGGAGGCCCCGGACAGACGCCGCCCGTACGCGGCCGCGGCCTCGCCGGTGAGCCCCTGGGCGAGCGCCTTGTTCTGGAAGATGCCGGGGATCATCTTGTACGTCGACCCGTTGCCGAGGCCGCTGAGCACGAACAGGGCGATGAAGGCGACGCTGAAGACGGCGAGGGACTCGCGCATGCTGCCGACGATGATGACAGCGGTGGCGGCGGCCATGCCGACGTAGTTCCACAGCGTGATCCGGGCGCCGCCGTACTTGTCGGCGAGGGCGCCGCCCAGCGGACGGATGAGGGAGCCGAGCAGCGGACCGATGAAGGTGACGTAGGCGGCCTGGAGCGGCGTACGCCCGAACTGTGTCTGGAGCACCAGCCCGAAGGCGAAGCTGTACCCGATGAAGGACCCGAAGGTCCCGATGTAGAGGAAGGCCATGATCCAGGTGTGGCGTTCGCGCACGGCGTCCTTGGCGGCCCCTGTGTCGTTCTTGAGGGACGCGATGTTGTCCATGTAGAGCGCGGCGAGTACGGCGGCGACGACGATCAGCGGGATGTAGATCCCGAGCAGCACCCGCGGACCGCCACTGGCCCCGATGACGGCGAGCCCGACAAGCTGCATCACCGGAACGCCGATGTTCCCGCCCCCGGCGTTGAGCCCGAGAGCCCACCCTTTCTTCCTGAGCGGGAAGAAGGCGTTGATGTTCGTCATCGAGGAGGCGAAGTTGCCACCGCCGATACCGGCGAGCATCGCGCACACGAGGAAGGTGCCGTACGAGGTCCCGGGCTCCATGACGGCGAACGCGACGACCGTCGGGATGAGCAGCAGGCTCGCCGACACGATGGTCCAGTTCCGCCCGCCGAAGATCGCGACGGCGAAGGTGTAGGGCACGCGCACGACGGCGCCGACGAGGGTGGCCATGGACACGAGGAAGAACTTGTCGGCGGGGGTGAGGCCGTACTCGGGGCCCATGAACAGCACCAGCACCGACCACACGGTCCAGATCGAGAACCCGATGTGCTCGGAGAGCACGGAGAAGACGAGGTTCCGCCGGGCGACCTTCTCCCCGGTCTCCCGCCAGAACGTCTCGTCCTCGGGATCCCACCGCTGAATCCACCGACCGCCCCTGCTCGGGGGTACGGGGGCCGTACTCGGGGCTGTCATGACGCCTCCACGATGCTCCGGGACTCGGGCTCCGCTACGTGCGGACAAGTCCCGAAGGTAGGGAGCCCTCGTTTCACCCCTGTGCCCACGAGTGACTGCCAAGGAACGTTGGTCTCACGGGGGGTGGGGGCGGGGTGAGAGGTCGGCGCCGTCAGGTGCCGGGCGCGAGGGGGTTGCCGTGGCCCGGGGGCCGGCCGCCGTCCGGCAGGTCCTGCGGGCCGCCGCCCTGCCGGACGCCTGCGTACTCGTAACCGATCCACACGGGCGGCTCACAGCCTCCGCCGATGGCCCTTTCCGCTTCTCGTTCGCCGGCCGTCCGGCCATAGTTCCGGGCGGCGTTTTGCCGCCAGGTCCTCTGCCCAGCCGAAGGTGATGATGCAGGTGCCTATTAGGAGCCAGGTGATCGCCAGGACCGGCCAGGGGCTTTCCAGGAGCCAGGTGTAGTGCTGCCACATGACGTCGAATTCCCAGAGGCGGTCCCACTGGGTCGCGGCGACGAGGATGCAGATGTTGTGCCAGAGGTAGATCGTCACCGCGCGGGAGTTGAGCAGGGTGATCGGGCGGGCGAAGCGGCGCAGGCGGGCGGGCCACTCCGACCAGGACGGGCTGAAGTGGAGCAGCAGCAGGACCGTGCCGAAGGACCACAGGGCCTGGGCCGGCGGCATCGCGTCGAGGTCGTTGCCCTCGGAGAAGTTGTGGGTCACGGCGTACCAGAGGCCCATGCCCGCGACGACGGGGGCCACGGACGGGACGACGTAGCGGGGCAGGCGTTTGAGGATGCCCTCCTGGTGGGCCATGCCGAGGATCCAGCAGGCGCCGAAGGTGCTGAAGTCGGTCAGGGCCGAGGGAACCCGCTCGCCGGGCAGGGTGATCCAGGCCTGGTCGAGGCCGAACGACAGGGCGAGCGGCGCCAGGATCGTGACCAGCGGCATCGCGCGCAGGGCCTTGAGCAGGAACGGCGACAGCAGCACGTACCAGAGGTAGGCGCGGATGTACCAGAGCGGGCCCGCGAAGTCCGCCGCCCAGTTCTCGCCGACGACACCGTGGACGCCGGGCAGCCCCTCCGCGTACGGCGGGTCGCTGAGCGGGAGGACCCAGTAGAGGAGGTGTTGCCACCACCAGCCGGGGTGGCCCTCGGCGTCCGGGCCCCAGCCCTGCGCGACCATCCCCGCGATGCCGACGACGGCCAGCACCCACAGCGGTGGCAGCAGCCGGCGGACCCGGCCCCGGATGACCTGCACCGGCGGGCGCTTCAGGGAGCGGGCCATGAGATTGCCGGCGAGGGCGAACATCACGCCCATGGACGGGAACACCAGCGGCAGCCAGGCCCAGCCCGTCAGGTGGTAGAGGACCACCCGGAAGAGGGCGAGGGCGCGGAGCAGGTCGAAGTAGCGGTCCCGGGACGGGGGCTTGGGTATCGGTGCCGGTGCGCTGGACGGGGCCGGCGGCGCGGCCAGCGGCCCGGCGCTGCCTAGGTGCTTCTCGTCGTACATGAAGGGTGGTCCCTGTGGTCGGAGTGGGGCGGCGGCGCGGTCAGCCGACCGGGCGTCGGTCGGCGGGGCGCGGCACCGCGGAGCCCCCGCCGGGGAGCCCCACCGCGCCGGTGCGCCGCAGTTTCTGCCAGCGCAGCCGGCCGCCGGTCAGGGCCGTGATCCAGGACTGGAGCAGGACGACGTACATGAGCTGGCGGTAGAGGATCTGCTGGAGCGGCAGGGAGATCAGGTGCGTCATCCGCTCGCGGTCCAGCCGGAACGCGTACGCCGCGCAGACCGCCTGGATCGCCAGGACGCCCAGCCAGGCCAGGATCGTCTTCTGGGTGGGGCCGAAGACCAGCCCGTAGAGCAGGAACACGTCGATCAGGGGTGCGAGGAGCGGTGCGACCACCATGAACAGGGAGACGAACGGCAGTCCCACCCGGCCGAAGCGGCCCGAGGGGCCCTTCTCGACGACCGCGCGGCGGTGCTTCCAGATCGCCTGCATCGTGCCGTACGACCACCGGTAGCGCTGCGACCACAGCTGCTGCACCGACTCCGGGGCCTCGGTCCACGCGCGGGCGTTCTCCGCGTAGACCACCCGCCAGCCCCTGCGGTGCAGGGCCATCGTGATGTCGGTGTCCTCGGCGAGCGTGTCGTCGCTCATGCCGCCGACCTGTTCGAGCGCGGAGCGGCGGAAGGCGCCGACGGCACCGGGGATGGTGGGCATGCAGCCCAGGACGTCGTACATACGGCGGTCCAGGTTGAAGCCCATCACGTACTCGATGTGCTGCCAGGCGCCGATCAGGGAGTCACGGTTGCCGACCTTCGCGTTGCCGGCCACCGCGCCCACGCGCGGGTCGCCGAACGGCTGGACCAGCTCGCGGACCGTCGCCGGTTCGAACACGGTGTCGCCGTCCATCATCACGATCAGGTCGTGACTGGCGTTGGCGATCCCGCGGTTGAGGGCGGCGGGCTTGCCCCCGTTGAGCTGGCGCACCACACGGACGCCGGGCAGCCGCAGGTCCTCGACGATGCGGGCGGTGCCGTCGTTCGAGCCGTCGTCGACGACGATCACCTCGATCGGATGGTCGCTCGCCACCAGCGAACGGACCGTCTGCTCGATGCACTTCGCCTCGTTGTACGCGGGCACGAGGACGGAGACCGGTTCCGTGACGGTCGGCCCCCAGCGGAAGTCGCGGCGCCGGACCCGGCGCGCGTGCAGCGCGGACAGGATCAGCATCAGCCCGAACCGGGCGAAGACCAGGACGCCGATCACCGCGAGCCCCACGACGAGCACGTCCGTCGTCCGCTCCGACGCCTGCACCAGCAGGATCCAGGCGTCGCCCTTCAGCGCCTCGACACCGGCGACCGGGGTGTGCGCGCTGGGCGCGTTCAGCGCCTTGGTGAGGGTGTCGAAGCGGTAGCCCTTGTCCTGGAGCCGGTCGATGTACCGGTCCAGCGCCGCCACCGTCTGCGAACGGTCGCCGCCGGAGTCGTGCATCAGTACGACGGCGCCCTCGCCCTTCTCCGGCATCGCCCGCCGGATGATCTCCTCGACGCCCGGCCGCTTCCAGTCCTCGCTGTCGGTGTCGTTGACGACGGTGATGTAGCCCTTGCTGCCGATGTACTCGGTGACCGGCCACGACTCGTTGTCCATGGCGTACGCGAACGACGAGTACGGCGGCCGGAACAGCGAGGTGCGGATACCGGCCGCGCCCGCGAGCGCGAGCTGGTTCTGGGACAGCTCCCAGTCGATGCGCTCCCTGGACTGGAGGGAGAGGTCGGGGTGGTTGAAGGTGTGCAGGCCGATCTCGTGGCCCTCGTCGACGATCCGCTGGACCAGCTTCGGGTAGCGGGAGGCCATGGTGCCGGTGATGAAGAAGACGGCGTGCGCGTTGTGTTCCTTGAGGACGTCCAGGACCTTCGGGGTCCACTTGGGGTCCGGGCCGTCGTCGAAGGTCAGGACCAGTTCCCTGTCCGGGACGTCGAGACTCGTACGGCGGCCGTCGCGGGTGTCGATCACGGGCCCGCCCTTGAGGACGTCCCGCGGCACCTCGCTCTTCGATATCGGTTCCTGGACCCGGTGGTCGGCCAGGATCTCGCTGTGCACATAGCCGCGCAGCATCAGCATCGCCATCAGGGCGACGAGGACGAACGTGGGCAACAGCAGGCGCATGGGCAGGCGGCGGCGCCGGAGGCCGGCGGGTGCGGATCCCCGGCGGCGGGTGCGGGATGCCATCAGAGGACGTACTCCGGATACGGGGAGAGAGCGGAGGGCCGCGCGGCGGGCGCGGCGGTGCCGGCGGCAGCGGCGGAGGCGGGCAGGGCGACGGCCGATGTGCCGGTGCCGGTGCCGGACGCGGCGTTGACCGAGGACCGGTTGATCGACGGTCCGTTGGCCGTTGTGTCGGATCCCGTGCCCGTACCCGTGCCGCCGGACGCGGCGCCGCCTTCACTCGTGGTGGGGTCGGGGGACGTGGTGACCGTCTCGGTGGGGTCCGGGTCGGGGTCGGGCGAGTTGGTGACCGGGACCGACGGGTCGGGGTCCGCGTCGGTCGGGCCGGTGCCCGGCTTGGTCGCGTCGCCCGTCTTCGTCGGACCGGGGTCGGCGGAGGTGCCCGGCGCGGCGGAGGTGGCGACGTCGTCGGGGGTGGCGAGGCCGGCTCCGGACGACGGAAGGGGGCCGTCGGTCGCCGTTGGTGTGCTGCCCGGTGCGGTGGCGCCGGGGTCGGTGGGCTCGGCCGACCGCTCGGGCACCGGTGAGGTGTCGACCTGTCCGGCCGGCTGTCCCTCCTGCTGCCCGGGTACGGGCAGCCAGGGCGCGTTGGAGTTGCCCGACATCAGGGTGCCGACGATGACGACGGCGTAGACCGCGCAGGCCACCGCCACGGCGATCCCGATCCGCCGGAACCGGCGACTGCGCCGCCCGGTCTCGTCGACGAACACCGGCCCGTCCGAACCCTCGTGCCCACCGCGCGGTACGGCCCGCACCGCCGCGGCGGCGCCGAGCTGGACCGCGTCCAGCTGGACGGTCACCTCGTGCGGATCGTGGGAGTGCTCGGCGTACCCGGTGCCGCCGGGCGGGCCGGGCTGGCGCGGCACCGCGCCGATGAGCGGTCCGCCGCCGCCGATCTCGTCCCGGTCCCGGTCCTGGTCCTGCCAGGGGTCGCGGAGCGAGGTGGTGGGAGAGGCGGAATCGCGGGACGGCTTCTCGGCGACCGGGGGCCGGTCCGAAGCGGATCCAGCGGATCCAGCGGATCCAGCGGTCCCTGAAGTCCCGTAAGTCCCGGAAGAACTCCCCGCCCCCACCCCGCGATTGGCGCGAAATGGATCAAAGGCCTGGACCCTCTTGTCCGCGGACGTTCGCCCCGTGGTAGGTATCTCAGCCGTCGCGGCCGCGGCCTCGGGCCACTCCGGTTGGGCGTCTTCTCGCCAATTGTTCACGTGCGCACTTCCCCCCACGGGACTGTTCAGGAAGCGCTCAGGACGCCGAGCACCAGTCGACCGAACCAGGCCCCCACCCGGTTCGAGCGCCCCCTTACCACACCGTGCTCGGGCCACGAATGTAGCGCACGCGCGGGATTCGTGTTGGCCGTGTGTCATTCGTGGACAGTCATCGCCTCGATGTCGATGGCTGGAATCCACGCATCGACGGGCCGCCGGAGCCATCCCTCCCGACCGCTAATTTCGGCCACAGCCTGTCGGAGCGTAGTCAACGCGGGATGGACCAGTCCCTTTCGCCAGACCAGTGAGACGGGCGACAGAGGTACGGGATCAACGAGCAGCCGGTGCACGGTCCCGGGCATGGCCGGAAACTCCTTTACGGCGAGGATCGGGTTGCCCGTCTTCGCCGTCATCCGCTGGAACTCCTCCTCGCCGATCGCCAGCGGGAAGGGTGAGGCGACCTCGATCCCGCGTCCCGCGAACAGGCGACGGGCGAGGTCGGTCCACTCCGGCGTCCGCGGATTCCCGTCGCCCGCGTAGACCGTCTCGCCCTCCAGGGCGGCGAGGGGCACCTGTTCCAGCGCGGCCAGCCGGTGGTTCTCGGGGAGGATCACGGCCATCGGCTCGTAGCGGACGGGCTGGTGGTCGAGGGCGGACCGCAGCGCCGGTTCGAGTCCGGCGTACCGCCCGAACGACGCGTCCAGCCGCCCGGCGAGCAGCTCCGCCGCCGCGCCGGTCAGCCCGCTCTCGTAGCGGGCCATCAGCTCGTGGTCGGGCGCGAGCTCACGGGCCCGGTGCAGTACGCGGCGGGCGGTGCCGAGTCCGGGTGAGTTGACGTCGACCAGCAGCGGCCGGGCCGGGCCGAACGCCGCGAGCAGTTCGTCGTGCGCCCGCAGCACCCGCCGCGCGTACGGCAGCAGCCGCTCGGCGTCGCCGGTGGGTGTGACGTGCCGGGTGGTCCGTACGAACAACTCGGCGCCGAGTTCCCGCTCCAGCCGCCGTACGTCCCTGCTGAGCGCCTGCTGCGAGACGTACAGCCGGGCCGCGGCGCGGGTGAAGTGGAGCTCCTCGGCCACGGCGACGAAGCCGCGCAGGAGACGGGGGTCCAGGTCGGCGGGCATCCGGCGAAGCTACCGCAGGATTCACAACGGGGGTGCGTGAATGGGCGGGGAGAAGGTGTTGGACCCGGTGATCGGGCGGGGACGACGGTGGGGGCATGCCGCAGCCCCCGTACGACCGCGTCCGCCCTGCCGCGCCGCCACTCCTGACGGTCACCGCCGACACGCTGGTCGCCGCCGACTTCCGCCCGCGCGGACGTCGGCCCGAACGCCCGCCGGGCCCGTACCGGCGTCTGTTCGCCCGTCCCGGCACGCGCGCGTTCAGTGCCGGGAATCTGCTCGCGCGGCTGCCGATGGGGATGTTCAGCGTGAGCGCGGTCGTGATGATCGCCGGGGCGCGTGGGTCGTACGCGCTCGCCGGGGCCGTCACCGCGACCGGGCTCGGCGCGACGGCCGTCGTCGCGCCCTGGATCGCCCGGCTCGTCGACCGCCACGGACAGGCGCGGGTCGCGGTACCGGCCACGCTGTGCGCGGTGCTCGGCAGTCTGTCCCTGGTGTTCTGTGTGCGGTACGGGGCTCCCGCGTGGACGTTGTTCGCGTCGTACGCCGCCACCGCGACGACGCCGAACATCGGCGTTATGGCCCGCGCGCGTTGGGCCCGTCTCCTCAAGGGCGACGCCGAGGCGCTGCACACCGCGAACTCCTTCGAACAGTCCGCGGACGAGCTGAGTTTTATGCTCGGGCCGGTGCTGGCGGCGTTCCTGTGTGGGGCGTTCTTTCCGGAGGCGGGGACGCTGGTGGGGGTGATCCTGCTGGTGAGCGGGGTGCTGCTGTTCGCGGCGCAGCGCTCGACCGAGCCGCCGCCGGGGCGGGTGACGTCGTCGGGGTCGCCGCTGCGCGCGCCGGGTATGCGGCCTCTGCTGGTGGTGTGCCTCGCGATGGGTGCCGTGTTCGGGTCGATGGAGGTCGTCACGGTCGCGTTCGCGGACGCGGTGGGGCATCCCGCGGCGGCGGGGGTGGTGCTGGGGCTCCAGGCGGGCGGGTCGTTCTTGGCGGGGCTGGCCTTTGGCGCGGTGCGGTTGGCGGGGGCGGTGGAGCGGCGGTATCCGTGGTGCGTCGGGGCGATGGCCTTGCTGCTGGTGCTGCCGCTGGTTGCCGCGTCCGCGACGGGGTCGTTGGTGGTGGTGGCGGGGGCGTTGCTGGTGGCGGGGATGGCGATCGCGCCGACGATGATCACGGGGATGACGTTGGTTCAGGCGCGGGCGCCGGAGGGGCGGCTCAATGAGTCGATGACGCTTGCGGTGACCGGTCTGCTGGGGGGTATCGCCTGCGGGGCGGCGGCCGGGGGGTGGGTCTCGGAACACGTGTCTCCGACGGGGGGTTATGTCCTGCCGGTCGGGGCGGCGGGGGTGGCGCTGATGCTGGCGCTGACGCCGGGGGTTCGGGCGCGCCCCGGTGAAGGCTGTTCGCGCAGTTCCCCGCGCCCCTGAAAAACCCGCTACCGCGGGCAGGAGACCGGGTGCGGCCCGGCGGGGGCTGATCGCGCAGTTCCCCGCGCCCCTGAAAACCCGCTACCGCGGTCACGGGCGGCGGTGGCCTGGAGTCCGCCAGGCACCACCGGCTGGCCGCGGTGGCCGCCGCGGAGGAGCTCGGCGACCCCGAACTCACCGCCCGGGTCATCGGCGTCTACGACGTCCCCGCGATCTGGCCCCGCTCCGACGACCCCGTACAGGCCAGGCGGCTGGTCGACGCCGCCGAGCGCACCCTGCGCGCCCTGCCCGCCGACGGACACGCCGTGGCCCGCTGCCGGCTGCTGGCCACCATCGCCGTGGAGTCCCGCGGCACCCTGCCGACCGTGGATCCGGCGGCGGACTGGGGACCGTACGAGACCTGGGTCCGTCCTCTGCTGCTGGTCCACGAGGGGCGTCACCAGGAGGCCCGGGACGCGCTGCGCGGCCTGGCTCCCCGCCGCGCGATCTGCTCTTCGAGGCGCTGTGGTGTCTGGTCGCCCGCGCGGCGACGGCCGTGCACGAGCCCGCCGTCATGGCACGCGCCCGTGTCCAACTGGCCCCGGCCGCGACGGAACTCGCGGGTGCCGGCAGTGGTCTGCTCACGCTCGGGCCGGTCGCGGACCATCTGCGGGCGCTGGAGACAGAGCAAGGGCCCGGTGGTCTGTGACCACCGGGCCCTCAACATGGAGATTGTGGAGATGGCGGGAATCGAACCCGCGTCCAACGGTGCGGAATCAGGGCTTCTCCGTGTGCAGTTCGCTGTGATTTTCTCGGCCCCGGCGATCACGCGAACAAGTCGCCGACGGGCCCAGTCACTGTTAGATTTCCCTCTTCACCCCGTGACCGGGATCAAGGTTTAGTTCCCTAGCTGATGCCAGGATCCGGGTCGGGAACACCCCCGGGCTGACACTTCGCAAGTCGCTACTTAGGCAGCGAGGGCGAAGGAATCGCGCTTGGTATTGGCGATTATTTTTTGCGACATATGGTTTACGAGATCATTGCCGCTTCCTCGACACGCTTCCCCTGCTTCGACAGCCGCTGTCGAAACCGATCATCCCCATGTTGTTTTTTCAATGAGCACACCGGAGGTTCGTCCGGTGTTGGTTCCATCGTACGCGACCAACGTGTGGCGGTGCCACTGTATTCCCGCCCGTCAGGCGCCCCGCTCCCGGCGCTTCGCCGCCGAGATCGCCCGGTCCGACTCCCGGCGGTCCTGCTTCTCCCGCAGGGTCTGGCGCTTGTCGTACTCCTTCTTGCCGCGCGCGAGCGCGATCTCGGCCTTCGCCCGGCCGTCCCTGAAGTACAGCACCAGGGGCACGATCGTGTGACCCGTCTCCTGGGACTTGGCCGCCAGCTTCTCGATCTCCTCGCGGTGCAGGAGCAGCTTGCGCTTGCGGCGCGCGGAGTGGTTGGTCCAACTGCCCTGGTGGTACTCCGGGATGTGGGCGTTGTACAGCCACGCCTCCCCCTGGTCGATCTGGACGAAGCCGTCGGTCAGGGACGTCCGGCCCTCGCGCAGCGACTTGACCTCGGTGCCGAAGAGCACCAGACCGGCCTCATAGGTGTCGATGATGGCGTAGTCGTGCCGGGCCTTCTTGTTCTGGGCGACGATCTTGCGCTTGCCGCCCTTCTCGCCGTCCCTGGACTTCGCGGCGGCGCCCTGCTTGGGCTGGGACTCCTTGGGTACGTACATTCCCTTGCTCATAGTGCATCCATTTTCGCACTGCGGACCGGGTGCGTGGAAAGCCGATTTACGACTGGCCGAGACCGGTGAGAACCGTCTCCGCGCGGTCCAGGGCGTGCTCGTCCGCCTCCAGGTCGGGCGTGATGCCCCGGCCGTCGACACCGCGGCCGGCCGGCGTGCGGTAGTGCCCGACGGTGAGCTCGGCCACGGAGCCGTCGGGCAGCTCGGTCGGCATCTGCACGGACCCCTTGCCGAAGGTGCGCGAGCCCACGACGACCGCGCGGCCGCGGTCCTGGAGGGCCCCGGTGACCAGCTCGGCGGCGCTCATCGTGCCGCCGTCGACGAGCGCGACCAGGGGCCTGGTGGTGTCGCCGCCGCTCTCCGCGTGCAGGGCCTGCTGCTCGCCGTCGACGTCGTAGGTGGCGACCAGGCCGCCGTCCAGGAAGGCGGAGGCGGCGGTGACGGCCTCGGTGACCAGCCCGCCGGAGTTGCCGCGCAGGTCGAGCACGATCCCGGAGTCCGCCGGTACCGCCTCCACGGCCTCGCGCACGGCCTTGCCGGAGCCCTTGGTGAACGCGGCGATCCTGATGACGGTGACCCCGTCGGCCAGCTCGCCGACGGTCACGGAGTCGGTGGTGAGGCGGGCGCGGCGCAGTTCCGTGTCCCACGCGCGCGTGCCGCGTTCCAGACCGAGGCGGACCGTGCTGCCGGCGTCCGCGTCCGTGGCGTCGCCGCGCAGTAAGGAGACCACTTCGGTGACCGGCCGGCCCTCGACCTTCGCGCCGTCGACCCGCACCAGCCGGTCGCCCGCGCGGATCCCGGCCGACGCGGCGGGCGAGCCGGTACGGACCTCGGTCACCTCGATACGGCCGTCGCGTTCGCGCCGCGCGGAGAGGCCCACGCCGGTGTACTCGCCGTCCAGGGACTCCTCGAACTCCTCGAACTCGCCCTCGGTGTAGACGGCGTCCCAGCGGTTGCCACTGCGGCTGACCGCCCGTTCGGCGGCCTCCACCGGGGACTTGCCCTCGGCCATGGCCTTGGCGGCGGCCTCGGCGATCTCGCTGTGCCGGCCGGCCGGGGCGGCGGCGCGGGTGGAGCCGGGCGACGGCTCGCGCTGCTCGCCGCCGGGGAGTGTGCCGGTCGCGGCACCGGCCACGAGCACACTCGCGAAGACCAATGTCAGGGCGGCCCCGCGGCGCATGCGGCGGGGCTGACAGAACAGGTCACGACCTGACATGGCGGTGAGTCTAGGACAACGCGAAGGGCCGTACGGCCGGTTGACCGTACGGCCCTCAGGGCGTGTGTCACACCTTCAGGTACTTGCGCAACGCGAAGAAAGCGGCCAGGGCGGGCATCAGCAGACTGGTCGCGAGGATCAGCGGCAGCTTGGTGAGGACGGCGTCCCAGCCGATGAAGTTGATCAGATCAAGCTTCTCGGACAGGGCCAGCCCATGGTCGATGATGAAGTACCGCGCGGCGAGCAGGAAGCCGCAGGCGACCAGTCCGCCGATGAGTCCGGCCACGGCGGCCTCCATGATGAACGGCGCCTGGATGTAGAACCCGGAGGCGCCGACCAGTCTCATGATGCCGGTCTCGCGCCGGCGGCTGAACGCGGAGACGCGGACCGTGTTGACGATCAGCATCAGCGCCACCACCAGCATCAGCGCCATGATGGCCAGCGCGGCCACGTTCATACCGTTGAGCAGCCCGAAGAGGTTGTCGAGGATGCCCTTCTGGTCCTGCACGGACTGCACACCGTCCCGGCCGTTGAAGGCGGTCGCGATGACCTGGTACTTCTCCGGGTCGGTCAGCTTGATCCGGTACGACTCCTGCATCTGGTCCGGCGTCAGGGAGCTGGCGAGCGGCGAGTCGCCGAACTGCTCCTTGTAGTGCTTGTAGGCCTGGTCCTGCGACTCGTACGTCACCTTGTCGACGACCGCCATGCCGTCGAGGTCGGAGAGGACCTGCTTCTTCTGGTCCTCGGTGACCGCGCCCTTGGCGCAGTTGGGGTCCGACTCGGCGTCGCTCTTGTTGCAGAGGAAGATCGAGACGTTGACCTTGTCGTACCAGTAGCCCTTCATGGTGGTCACCTGGTCGCTCATCAGCAGCGAACCGCCGAACAGGGCCAGGGACAGGGCGACGGAGACGACGACGGCGAAGGTCATCGTCAGATTGCGGCGGAGACCGACACCGATCTCCGACAGAACGAACTGGGCGCGCATGGCGTCTGGTCAAGCCTTTCCGTCGTGGATCGTCAGTGCTGGTAGCCGTAGACGCCGCGAGCCTGGTCGCGGACGAGGAGGCCCTTCTCCAGCTCGATGACGCGCTTGCGCATCTGGTCCACGATGTTCTGGTCGTGTGTGGCCATCACGACGGTCGTACCCGTCCGGTTGATCCGGTCGAGCAGTTTCATGATGCCGACGGAGGTCTGCGGGTCGAGGTTGCCGGTGGGCTCGTCCGCGATCAGCAACTTGGGCCGGTTGACGAAGGCCCGCGCGATGGCCACGCGCTGCTGCTCACCACCGGACAGCTCGCCCGGCATCCGCTCCTCCTTGCCGCCGAGGCCGACGAGTTCCAGCACCTGCGGCACGGACTTGCGGATCTCACCGCGGGACTTGCCGATGACCTCCTGCGCGAAGGCCACGTTCTCGGCGACCGTCTTGTTGGGCAGCAGCCGGAAGTCCTGGAACACCGTGCCCAGCTGGCGCCGCATCTGCGGCACCTTCCAGTTGGACAGGCGGGCGAGGTCCTTGCCGAGGACGTGCACCTGGCCCTGGCTGCACCGCTCCTCGCGGAGCACCAACCTCAGGAAGGTGGACTTTCCGGAGCCGGAGGACCCCACGAGGAACACGAACTCGCCCTTCTCCACTTCCAGGGAGACATCCCTGAGTGCGGGGCGGGTCTGCTTGGGGTAGACCTTGGAGACACTGTCGAATCGGATCACGGATGCACCACGGGTAGCCGGGGGTAGATGTGCGTGACCATACGCGACCCGGGTGCACGCCCGCAGTCACCGGTGGCGGTTGCGCGAGAGTTGTGCCTTTTTGTACTGAGGTGACTTTCGCACCGGCGCGGGGAGGGCGTGTGCGGGGGCGCGGGAACGCGTCCCACTCCTGGCGACAGGGCGCACCCGTCGGAGGAACCTGGCACAGTGGAGGGGGAACGTTCCCCGACCGACAACCGTTGATGCCAGTGGACGACCCGGTTAGGAGGGTGAGCGCATGACGTACGACCGCCTGGTGTGCGCGAACTGTGCCGCGCCCGTGAGCGAGGGCCGCTGCCCCGTCTGCCGGGCCAACCGACAGCGGCTCCAGCAGGAGAACCCCTTCGCGGGCCTGAACCCGATGGCACTGATCGCGCTGGTGGCCGTGCTGATCGCCGCCGTGGCGCTGCTGGCGCACCAGACCGCGTAGCGCACGCGCACGTACGGTCGCGCGGCCCGACAGCGGCGCACAAGGGCATACGAAAGGGCCCGGAGCCTGAGCTCCGGGCCCTTTCACCGTTCCGGGCGCGCACACGGCGCGCTCAGGCGGCTACGGCGGCGGTCAGGCCGCCGCACCGCCACGGCCGCCCGCGAGGCGCGGCAGGATACGGAAGCCGATACCGCCGGCGATCATCGTCGCCGCGCCGATGACCAGGAAGGTGGTCTCGCTGGCACCGGTCTCGGCGAGCTCGTCGCCGCCACCCTGCGGGGTGGTGGAGCCGGCCGGGGTCTCGGTGCCGGTGTCGGTCAGCGACGAGGAGCCCTCGCCCTGGGCCGACTCGCCGGAGCCGCCGTCGGGGTCGGCGTTGTTGCCACCGGTGGCGCTGCCGTTGTCACCCGGGTCCTCGGTGGGGTCGGACGGCTCGCTGGGCTCCTGAGTGGGCTCCTCGGTCGGCTCCGTGGGCTCCTCGGTGGGCTCCGTGGGGAGGTCCGTGGGCTCCCCGGTGGGGGTCGGCTCCCCCGTGGGCACCTGGGTCGGCGGCTCCTCCGTCGGCGTGGGGGTCGGAGTCGGCGACTCGTCACCGCACAGAATGCCGAGGAGGCAGTCGTCGGTCTCGGCTGCGGAAGCGGCACCGGCGGCGGTCAGCGAAGCGCCTACGGCGATCACGGCACCCGCCGCCACCCGCGCGACACGAATCCGCGTCTTCTTGGTCATAAAGCTGCTACCCCCAGTAGCTGATCGTCGGTGAGGCGGCGCTCGGGACCGTGATCGACGGAGGTGGAAGTGGAACCCTCCGGATCACATGCGCCCCAGAGAAAACGCATGCCACGCTGCACCCTTCCCAAGTTTCAAAGCAACGTCAAGGCCGTTGCGTACGCGATGTCCGGGTACGGGGCGAATGCCGGGCGGAGTGGTGTGTGAGTGTGATGTAAAACCCAGACATCGAGGGCAAACGAAAGGCAACTGCGCCCCTGAGGGCCACAGTTGCCTTGTCGACAAAGCGGCGTATGGGTCCGCCGCCTGCCCGCGTTTACTTCTCCTGCTGCTTGCGCCAGCGAATTCCGGCTTCCAGGAACCCGTCGATCTCACCGTTGAACACGGCCTCGGGGTTGCCCACTTCGAACTCCGTACGCAGGTCCTTGACCATCTGGTACGGGTGCAGGACGTACGAACGCATCTGGTTGCCCCAGGAGTTGCCGCCGTCGCCCTTGAGGGCGTCCATCTTGGCCTGCTCCTCCTGGCGGCGCCGGTCCAGCAGCTTGGCCTGGAGGACGTTCATCGCGGACGCCTTGTTCTGGATCTGCGAGCGCTCGTTCTGGCAGGAGACGACGATGCCGGTGGGGAGGTGGGTCAGCCGGACCGCGGAGTCGGTGGTGTTGACGCCCTGTCCGCCGGGCCCGGAGGACCGGTAGACGTCGATCCGCAGCTCGGACTCGTCGATCTCGATGTGATCGGTCTGCTCGACGACGGGCAGGATCTCGACGCCCGCGAAGGAGGTCTGGCGGCGCCCCTGGTTGTCGTAGGGCGAGATGCGCACCAGCCGGTGCGTGCCCTGCTCGACGGAGAGCGTGCCGTAGGCGTACGGCGACTGGACGGCGAAGGTGGTCGACTTGATGCCGGCCTCTTCCGCGTACGACGTCTCGTAGATCTCGGTCTTGTAGCCGTGCTGCTCGGCCCAGCGCAGGTACATGCGCTGGAGCTTCTCCGCGAAGTCGGCGGCGTCGACGCCACCGGCCTCCGCGCGGATGTTGACGAGCGCCTCCCGGGAGTCGTACTCACCGCTGAGAAGCGTCCGCACCTCCATCTCGTCCAGCGCCTTCTTCACCGAGATGAGCTCGGACTCGGCCTCCGCCCGGGTGTCCGGGTCGTCCTCCTCGTCGGCCATCTCGAACAGCACGGAGAGATCGTCGATCCGTCCGCGCAGCGCTTCGGCCTTCCTGACCTCGGCCTGGAGGTGGGAGAGCTTGCTGGTGATCTTCTGCGCCTCGTCCGGGTTGTCCCACAGGGACGGCGCGGCCGCCTGCTCCTCAAGCACGGCGATATCTGCCCTCAGCTTGTCGAGGTCCAGAACGGCCTCGATCGACTCCATGGTCGAGGAGAGGGACTTGAGCTCTTCGGATACATCGACGACTGCCACACCGTCCAGCGTAACGGCTCCGCCGTCCGACCCCACCACCAAGGTGCCGGCCCCTTGAACGCCCCCACCTCGGGGGCTCCGCCCCGAACCCCCATCGGCCTGAACGGCCTCGTCCTCAAACGCCGGCACCATCCAGCCCCTCCGGCGTTTGAGGAGCGGGGGCCAGGGGCGGAGCCCCCTGAGCGGGGGGCTGAGGGGCGGCAGCCCCTCGGGATGGGAACGGGCAAGGGCGGCGGGGGCGAGAAACCCGGCCTACGGACTCGCCGGCGTCGACTGCTCGGTGTCCGGGCTCCCACCCGAACCGTCGTCGGTGGCCACCCACGTACCCACCCCCGCGGCCGCGAGCAACGCCACCACCGCCACCCCGAGGGTGATCCGCCGCCGCCGAGTCGCGGCCCGATGCCGCGCGGACCCCGGCCGGGGCGCCCCCGGCGTACGCGGCGCCCGAGCCGTCCCCCGAGCCCCGCCCGCCAACTCGTCCGGCGCCGGCACCCGCATCGACGTATGTGTGTCCCGGTTCGAGTCCGGCTTGGCCCCCGGCACCAGGGACACCGCCCCGCGCCGCTCCCGCGGAGCGACCGGCCTGTCCTCCCCGTCCCCGGCCTCCGCCGCGCCCTCGTCCCCGTCCGCCTCGGAGTCCGGCTCGTCGACGTCCAGCGGCCCCATCCCCACCAGCGACGGCAGCTGCTCGCGCAACCGCGCCGCCAGCTCCGAGGCCCGCAGCCGCGAGGCCGGCGCCTTCGCGAGGCACTGCACCAGCAGCTGCCACAGCTCCTCGGGGATACCGGGCAGCGGCACGACCGTCTCCGTGACATGCCGCCGCAGCACGGCGCCCGGATGCCCCCCGCCGAACGGCGTGAACCCGGCCAGCAGCTCGTACAGCACGGTCGCCAGCGCGTAGATGTCCACGGCCGCGCGCGGCGGCAGACCCTCGACGATCTCGGGCGCCAGATAGTCCGGCGTACCGATGATCTTCGTCGCGCGGGTCCGTCGCGGGGTGTCGATGAGCTTGGCGACGCCGAAGTCGGTGAGCAGCGCGCGGTGCGAGCCGCCGGGACCGAGCGGGCCCTGCATGTCGAGCAGGACGTTCTCGGGCTTGACGTCGCGGTGGACGACCCCGGCCGCGTGGGCCGCCGCGAGCCCCTCCGCCACGTCCGCGGTGATGGCGACCGCCGCCTCGGGCGAGAGCCGCCGTTCGCGTTCCAGGCGGGTGCGCAGATCCGTGCCGCGGACCAGGTCCATGACGAGCGCGAGGTCGTTGCCGTCGACGACGAGGTCGCGTACGGAGACGACGTGCGGATGTTCCAGGCCGAGCAGGGCCGTGCGCTCCTGGACGAACCGTCCGACGAGTTCCTGGTCGGAGGCGAGATCCTCGCGCAGCAGCTTGATGGCGACGGGCCCCTCGGGTCCCTCGCCCAGCCACACCGTGCCGGCGCTGCCCCGTCCGAGGATCTGGTTCGCGGTGTACCGGCTGCCGATCTTGCGTGCCAAGACTGCTCCTACAGACGCGTGTTGTCGCTAAAACTACGCGTCCAAAGAGCCGACCTTCACCGCGGAGGCGGAAATCACCCACCAGATGTCGACAAAGAGACGGATCAGCGTGTCCGAGGGGGTGTCACTGCCCGCCGGAGTCCGTGCCTCCCAGATCCCCGATCCATCCCGTCACCGTGCTGAACCAGTCGCTGAGCTGGTCCCAGTACCCCTTGCCCGTGCCGATCCAGTCCTGGAGCGGGCTCAGTTCCCAGACCAGCCAGCCGGCCACGAACAGGATGACGAGCGTGACCAGGCAGCCCTTGAGGCAGCCGAGGCCGGGGATCCGCGTCGGGTTGGCGCTGCGCCGGCGCGGCTCACGCGGCTCGCGGGGTTCACGCTGTGAGCGCGTCTGCTGCGGGGCCGGCGGCGGCGCGTACCGCTGGGGCTGCTGCTGGGGCTGCTGCTGCGGCGGCGCGGCGTACTGCTGAGGCTGGTGCTGCGGCTGATGCTGCTGCTGCGGATAGCCGTAACCGGGCGGCGGGGCCTGCTGCTGACGGGGCTGCTGCTGGCGCTGCGGCGGCTGCTGCGGGCGGGACACCTGGCGCTGGGGACGGCGGCGCAGCGGGTCCTGGTTGGGGTCGAGGTACTGGACCTGCGTCTGCTCGTTGCGGTCCCGCGCGGCGCGCAGCTGGTTCTGCCAGGGGTGCTCGCCGTCCGGCGGGGTGCCGGGCTGGTTCGGCGGCACGGGCGGCAGTACGGCGGTCGGGTCGGCCGCACCCCGGTTCGGCAGTACGGCGGTGGGGTCGGCGGCGCCGGCCGGGCCGGCGGTGTGCGGCAGGACGCTGGTCGCGGCGTTGGGGTCGTAGGCGCCCGCGCCGTGCGGCAGGACCTGCGTCGGGTCGGCGGCGCCGGGGGTGCCGGGCACGGTCGCGGGGTCCGGGTCGGGCGCGAGGAAGGCGGCGACGCCCTCTGCGGCGGCGATCTGCGCGGAGTTCGCGTGCACGCCGATGCCGTCGGCGACCACACGCAGCGCGCGGGCGAGGTTCTCGGCGCTGGGCCGCTCCTCGGGCTTCTTGCGCAGGCAGCGCTCGATGACCGTCCACAGCGGTTCGGGGACCGTCGAGGGGCGGCGGGGCTCGGCGCTGAGGTGCTGGTGCAGCACTTCGAGGGCGGAACCGCCGGAGAACGGCGGACGGCCGGTGACCAGCTCGTACAGCAGGATGCCCGCGCCGTAGATGTCGACGGCGGAGGTCTGGGGCTGGCCCTCGGCGGACTCCGGCGCGACGTACGCGGGCGTGCCGACGAACTCGTGGGTGCGGGTCAGGCCGGGCGAGTCCGCGAGGCGCGCGATGCCGAAGTCGGTCAGCATCGGGTGCATCCGGCCGCCGTCCTGCTTGAGCAGGACGTTCGCCGGCTTGAGGTCGCGGTGGACGACGCCGTCGGCGTGGCTGGCGGCGAGCGCGTCGGCGATCTGGGCGGTCAGCAGCGAGGCGGCGACGGGCGTGAGGGGGCCGTTCTCCCGCAGGTAGCGGTGCAGGTCCGGGCCGTCGACGAGGTCCATGACCAGAGCCAGCAGTTCGCCCTCGACGACCAGGTCGCGCACCCGTACCACGTTCGGGTGGGTGAGCCTGAGCAGGACGGAGCGCTCCCGCAGGAACCGCATCACGATGTCGGGGTCGCTCGCCAGCTCCTCCTTGAGGACCTTGATCGCGACGGTCTCACCGGGCTGGCCGGCCACGGCGGCCTCGGCGCCCGCGGTCTCCCGCTGGCGGGCTCGCCAGACGGTGCCCGTGGCGCCGCGTCCGAGCGGCTCCTCAAGCAAGTACTTGCTGCCTACCGGCCGCACGTCATGCGCTCCCTGCTGATTGCTTGCCTGGTCCGATCACCGCCGCGGGCGTGCTACGGGGTGTTCCGACCCACTGTAGTGCCGCCCCGCGCGGTGCCGGGCTGTCGTCTTTCGGTGCTCGGCGCCGGTTCTGTCACAAGCGACTTACGTACCCCTTCCCGTACATGTTCGATGGAAAGACGCTCGGGTCGGGCCGGTTGGTTGCCGGGGGTGGGCGTGACCGATCTCAAGTGGTCTGCGGTCGGGCACTGGTCAGGCACTTTTGCGGGCAGAGCCGACCAATCAAGATCACTCGACGGTGGGCGGCGGGCGTGTTGTCAGTGGCAGATGCGAGGATGCCCTTCAGTACTGGCCGACGTGCTCGTGCGGTGGGGGAAGTCGCGGTGGGGACCGCGGCCCGGTTCCTTTCCGTCCCGGGCGCCCGTGCAGAAGGGACCGCTGGCGGCGATGCAGATCCGGCTGACCGTCGTAGACCCGCTCGGCCCGCCTGTCGAGGCCCGTGGCCGCACCGCGCGCCGCGACGTGCTGGTCACGGCTCCGGCCGGGACTGCCCTGGCGGCGGTGGCGTCGACCCTGGCCTCGGCGGTCGCCGGGGAGGCGGGTGCCGAGCGCGGGCCCGTGATCCTGTTCGCCGGGGCGGAGCGGCTGGACACCCAGCGCTGCACGCTCGGCGAGCCACCCCTGATCGACGGCGCCGTGCTGTCCGTGGGCGCCCCGGCGGACCCCGAGCCGCATCCCGAGGTCGACGACGCACCGGCCCGGCTCGACGTGATCGCGGGGCCGGACGCGGGCGGGGTCCATCTGCTGCACGGCGGCCAGGTGACGGTGGGCCGCTCGGCCGACGCGGACGTCCCGCTGGACGACCCGGACGTGTCCCGGCTGCACTGCTCGGTGACGCTCGCCGGGGACGGCCGGGTGGCGGTCGCCGACCTGGACTCGACGAACGGCACGGTGCTGGACGGCACCCGCGTGGGCACCCGCCCGGTGCGATTCACGCCGGGCGCGTTACTGCGTATAGGTGAGTCGGCCCTGCGGATCGCCCCGCCGGGCGGTCTGAGCACACGGATGCGCACGGAGCCGGACGGCGAGGGGCACGTACGCGTGTCGCCGACGACGGCCGAGGACCCGACCGGCGCCGAGGACCCCTCGGGCCCGCCGCCCGGCGACACACCGGTCACGCACGCGACGGCGGGCTGGGACTCCCCCGGCGCCCAGGAGCACGCGCCGGTCGAACCCCCGATCGTGCCCGGTCAGGCCGGCGCCCCCCGCATCGAGAGCCGGCCCGGCGGGCGCCCGGTCGTCGGCGAGGGCGACACCCACGCCGCGGGCCTGGACGTGGACCCGCGCGAGACGGCCACCGGCGGCCGCAAGGGCACCCCGGTGCGCGGCACCGACGTACCGCAGGGCGTGCGCAGACGCGGCGGCCTCTCGGCGTGGGCCCGCCGCCTGGCCGGCAGCCGCCCGGAGCCGGACCAGGACGGATCCGGGGCCTACGACGAGGAGGTGCCGGACGCGCGCGAGGCGCCCCCGGCCGCCGCCGCCCGGATGCCGGAGACCTGGCCCGACCCGGCCGCGCTGCTGCTGACCGCGCTGGGCCCCGGCCCACGGCTGTGGGAGCGCTCGCCCGGCCACCCGGAGGCGCTCACGGTCCGGCTGGGCACGGCCGACCGCACCACACCCGACGGCTCGGGGCTGCTGGCGGCGGTGCCGGTCACCGCCGATCTACGCGAGGGCGGGGCCCTGGGTCTGGCCGGGCCGCGGCCGCGGCTCGCGGGGCTCGCCCGCGCGGTGCTGGCCCAGCTCGCCGCACTGCACTCGCCCGACAGCCTGGACATCGTCCTGATCAGCACGGACCGCGCGCGCCCGGTGCGGGAGCGCACCGCCGAGTGGTCCTGGCTCGGCTGGCTGCCCCACGTCCGCCCGGGCCACGGCCAGGACTGCCGCCTCCTTCTCGCCTACGACCGTGAGCAGGCGGCGGCGCGCACGGACGAGCTGCTGCGCCGGCTGGAGGACCACCTCGCGGACGCGGCGTCGGCCGGCGCCGACGTGCCCGCGTCGGTCGCGGAGACCGGCCGGGGCGCGACACACCGCCCGTCGTGGGCCCGCGCGGACGCGGCCCACCCCGGGCCGTACACCGTGGTGGTGGTCGACGGCGACCCCGGCGGCCCCGGGCTGCACGAGGCCGTGGCGCGGCTCGCCCTGGAGGGCCCCCGGGCCGGGATCCATGTCGTGTGTCTGGCCGAGACGGCCGCCGCCTCGCCCGCGTCGCCGGTGACGGAGACGTTCGAGGCGGCCTACGCGGCGGTGCCGGTGTTCCGGGAGTGCGGGACGGTCGCCCTGCTCAGCGGGGACGTGGCCACGGCGCTGCGGCTGCTGCGCGTCGCGGCCGACGGCGCCGGACGCGCGCCCGTCGGACATGGCACGGTGGGTGCCGTGGACGCGGTCTCCCCCGCGTGGGCCGAGCGGTTCGCGCGGGCGCTGGCACCATTGCGCCCCGAGGGCTCCGGTGGCGGGCACGCGCGCGTGTCGGCACCACTGCCCCAAGTGGCGCGACTGCTGGACGAGTTGGGGCTGGCGCGGGCCACGCCCGCCTCGCTGATGGCCCGCTGGGCCGACGCGGCGGACGACGCGCAGGCGGTCGGCGGACGGGCCTGTGCGGTGCTCGGCGCCGGTCCGCGCGGCCCTGTCGGTGTGGACCTGGTGGCCGAGGGGCCGCATCTGCTGATCGAAGGACCGGCGGGCAGCGGTCGTACGGAGCTGCTGCGGGCGGTCGTCGCCTCGCTCGCCGCGGCCGAGCGACCCGACCGGCTCGGGCTGGTCCTGATAGACGGACGGGACGGCGTCGGGACGGGCGGGGGGCACGGCGACGGGCTGCGCGTCTGCACGGACCTGCCGCACGTCACGACCCATCTCACCGCCAACGACCCGGTCCGGATGCGGGAGTTCGCCCAGTCCCTCGCCGCCGAGCTGAAACGGCGCGCGGAGCTGGTGGGGCGGACGGACTTCGCGGGGTGGCACGCGGGGCAGACCGGGGCGGCGGGTGCCCCGGAGATGTCGGGGCGGATCGGCGCGCAGCGGACGGGTAGTGCGGCGGAGACCGGCACCGGTGGCGGTGGCGGTTGCCGTGCCGGAGGCGGTGCCGGAGGCGGAGGCGGTGGCGGTGGCGGTGGCGACTCGGTGTCGGGTGACCTGGACGCCGCCCCGACCACCTCGACGCTGCGGCTGCGGCCCGCTGCCGCGCGGCGGCCGACGGACGCGGCGCCGCCGTTGCCACGGCTGGTCGTGGTGGTCGACGACCTCGACGCGCTGGTCTCGCCCGCGCTGGGCTCGCCCGGCCGGCCGGCGGCGGGGTCGGTGATGCGGGCGCTGGAGGCGGTGGCGCGGGAGGGCGACCGGCTCGGGGTCCATCTGGTGGCCGCCGCGCACCCGGGTGGGCGTACGGCGGAGACGGAGCCGGTGCGGAGGGCCGCACTGCGGGTCGCGCTGGACGCGGTGGTGGAGGGGCCGGAGGAGCCTTCGCCCGGGCGGGGGCGGCTGGTGGTCGGAGAGGGGCGGGTCACGGCGTTTCAGGGTGGGCGGGTGACGGGGCGGATTCCGCGGACGGCGACGTTACGGCCCACCGTGGTGCCGGTGGAGTGGGAACGGGTGGGTGATCCGCCGGCCCGCCGGCCCGTCCGCGAACTCGGCAACGGCCCCACCGACCTGGCCCTCCTCGCCAGCGCCCTGGAACGAGCGGCCCGCGAGGTCGCGGCCTCCGAGGTCCCGTCCCTCCTGTAGCACCGGCGCACGGGTGCCGGCGGGGGCGTCGCGCAGCCCGGCGCGACGGGCTGCCGCCGCGCTACGCGGGTACGGGCGGCCCGCGGCCGCGGCACGTAGCCGGGCACCGCACGGCGGCACGCTTCCAACGAGCACAAGCCGCAAGGCTCTCAGGGGCGCGGGGAACTGCGCGACAAGCCCCCACCAACCCGCACCCGAACAACCACCCCTCCAGGGGCGCGAGGAACCGCGCGACAAGCCCCCACCAACCCGCACCCGAACAACCACCCCTCCAGGGGCGCGAGGAACCGCGCGACAAGCCCCCACCAGCCCGCACCCGAACAACCACCCCTTCAGGGGCGCGGGGAACTGCGCGAACACCCCCACCGGCCCGCGCCCGAACCGCGTAACCGACCCCCGCCAGTCACGACGCGGTCACGATCACCCCCTTGACACTGTGCGCGCTCTTGCCGACCCCCCGCACCCGGCGTAGACCAGACCGCACGGAGCAGCGCTCGAACGTTCATCGAGGTACGAAGAACGGGGCCGTGATGCACAGCAGGACGTACAGCAGCACGTACACCAGGACGCGCAGCAAAAAGACGACAAGGACCGCCCGCCTCTCCGCAGCCGCCCTCGCGGCAACCCTCGCGTTCTCCCTGAGCGCCTGCGGCGGCGACAGCGACGACAACACCGGCGACGAAGGCACCGACGGCGCCACCGAGACCGCCTCAACGGTCACCCTGCCCAAGCTGGACGGCGAGAACCTGGAGGTGGCCGCTGTCTGGACCGGCCCCGAGCAGGCCAACTTCAAGAAAGTGCTGGAGGAGTTCGAGAAGCGCACCGGAGCCACGGTGACCTTCGTCCCCGCACAGGACCCGATCATCAACTTCCTCGGCTCCAAGATCGCCGGCGGCGCCCCGCCGGACATCGCGATGCTGCCGCAGGTCGGCGCCATCAAGCAGGCCGTGGAGCGCGGCTGGGCCAAGCCCGTCGGCGCCGAGGCGCAGGCGCAGATCGACAAGAACTACGCGAAGGGCTGGCAGGACCTCGGCAAGGTCGACGGCAAGCAGTACGGCGTCTACTACAAGGCCGCCAACAAGTCCCTGATCTGGTACAACAACCAGGTCTTCGAGAACGCCGGCGCGACCGAGCCGAAGACCTGGGACGAGCTGCTGACCGCGGCTCAGACGATCTACGACTCCGGTGTCACACCGTTCTCCGTGGGCGGCGCCGACGGCTGGACGCTGACCGACTGGTTCGAGAACGTCTATCTCTCGCAGGCGGGCCCGGAGAAGTACGACCAGCTCGCGCAGCACGAGATCAAGTGGACGGACCCGTCCGTGAAGGACGCGCTCACCACCCTCGCGCAGATCTGGGGCAAGAAGGACTACATCGCGGGCGGCGCGGACGGCGCGCTCCAGACGGAGTTCCCGGCCTCGGTGACCCAGACCTTCACCGGCGGCGACCAGCCGAAGGCGGGCATGGTCTTCGAGGGCGACTTCGTGCAGGTGAACATCGCCGAGACCGACGCGAAGGTCGGCACGGACGCCAAGGTGTTCCCGTTCCCGGCGGTCGGCGACACCGCGCCCGTCGTCTCCGGCGGCGACGCGGCGGTCATCCTGGAGGACTCGAAGGCCTCGCAGGCGCTGGCCACCTTCCTGGCCTCCCCGGACGCGGCGGCCGTACAGGCGCAGCTGGGCGGCTATCTCTCGCCGAACAAGAACGTCGACCCGTCGGCGTATCCGAACGAGGTGCAGCAGAAGATGGCGGAGGCGCTGGTCGCGGCCGGTGACGACTTCCGCTTCGACATGTCCGACCAGGCCCCGCAGGCCTTCGGCGGTACGCCCGGCAAGGGCGAGTGGAAGACACTCCAGGACTTCCTGAAGAACCCGACGGACGTCGCGGGCGCTCAGGCGGCTCTGGAGTCCGAAGCGGCCAAGGCGTACGGGAACTGATCCGGCGATGAAGTCGGCAGCGGCGGCAGGGGGCACCACGTCCCCTGCCGCTCCCCATGGTCGTAAGAGTGTGACGGGCACCCGCAAGTCGGTGGCGGCGCTGTTCCTGCTGCCCGCGGTGCTGCTGCTCGGCGCGCTCGTGGTCTACCCGATCGGGTACTCGGTCTTCCGCAGTTTCTACGACCAGTCCGGCGACGGATTCGCCGGATTCGACAACTACCAGGCCCTGTTCAGCGACGACGGCATCCGCACGGCGCTGAAGAACAACATCATCTGGGTGGTGTTCGCGCCGACGATCGCGACCGCGCTCGGACTGGTCTTCGCGGTGCTGACCGAACGGGTGCGCTGGGGCACGGCGTTCAAGCTGGTCGTCTTCATGCCGATGGTGATCTCGATGCTCGCGGCGGGCATCATCTTCCGGCTGGTGTACGACCAGGACCCCGGCAAGGGCGTGGCGAACGCGGTGTGGGTGGGGGTGCACGACACCTTCGCCGAGTCGTCCGCGTTCCCGAAGGCGCATCCGGGCCGGGAGTCACCGCTCGCCGCGGACCCGGAGTCGAAGGGGTCGTTCATCACCAGGGAGCCGGTCAGCGCCGGTACCCCGGTGAGCCTGCCCCTCGTCGGTGTCGCCCCCGACCAGATGCCGGACGACGCCGCCACCGCCGTCGCGGCGAAGGCCGAGCCGGACAGGGTCACCGGCACCGCCTGGCAGGACTTCACCCGCGGCAAGGGCGTGGGCACGCTGGGCGCCCCGGACGCCGGCGAGTTCGGCTATCCCGGCATGCGGATCGAGGCCGTCAAGGACGGCGAGGTCGTCGCCTCCACCAAGGCGGCCGACGACGGCACCTTCACCCTGCCGGCGGCCGCCGACGGGGCCCAACTCCGCCTGCCCGCCGACAACTTCAAGGAGGCGTACAACGGGCTGGACTGGCTGGGCCCATCCCTGGTCACCCCGGCCATCATCGGCTCGTACATCTGGATGTGGGCGGGTTTCGCGATGGTGCTGATCGCGGCGGGGCTCGCGAGTGTGCCACGGGAGCTGATGGAGGCGGCACGGGTCGACGGGGCCAACGAGTGGCAGGTGTTCCGGCGGGTCACGGTGCCGCTGCTCGCGCCGGTGCTCGCGGTGGTCACCGTCACCCTGATGATCAATGTGCTGAAGGTGTTCGACCTGGTCTTCATCATCGCGCCGGGCTCCTCGCAGGACGACGCGAACGTGCTTGCGCTGGAGCTGTACCGCAAGGGCTTCTCCGAGGACCAGCCGGGTGTCGCGAGCGCCATCGCGGTGTTCCTGCTGCTGCTGGTGATCCCGGTGATGTGGTTCAACATCCGGCGACTGCGGCGGGAGGCACGGCGATGACCGCTCAAGCGGAGGACGCGACGAAGGTGCCGCCCCCCACGTCGGCCGTACCGAAGCCCTCGCTCGGCGCGCGGATCGTCGCGCGGCTCAGCGGCGGTGTGGTCCGGGTGTTCCTGATCGTGGTCGGGGTGTTCTGGCTGGTGCCGACGCTCGGTCTGCTGCTGTCGTCGCTGCGCTCACCGGAGGACATGGCGGCGAACGGCTGGTGGAACGTCTTCACCGAGCCGTCGCAGCTCACCTTCCAGGCGTACGAGACGCTGCTGGAGAACGACGACATCACCGGCTCGCTGCTCAACACCATCTACATCACGGTCCCGGCGACCCTGCTGGTCGTGGTGATCGGCTCGCTTGCGGGCTACGCGTTCGCGTGGATGGAGTTCCCGGGCCGCGACTGGTGGTTCCTCGGGGTGGTCGGGCTGCTGGTGGTGCCGGTGCAGGTGGCGCTGATCCCGATCGCCGAACTGTTCGGCAAAATCGGCCTGTTCGGCAACATCCTGGGCGTGATCCTGTTCCACGTCGGGTTCGGTCTGCCGTTCGCGGTGTTCCTGCTGCGGAACTTCTTCGCGGAGATCCCGCGGGAGCTGCTGGAGGCGGCCCGTCTCGACGGCGCCGGTGAACTGCGGCTGTTCGCGACCGTCGTGATGCCGCTCGGCGGGCCCGCCATCGCGAGCCTGGGCATCTTCCAGTTCCTGTGGGTGTGGAACGACATGCTGGTCGCGCTGGTGTTCACGGACGCCGGCAGCCAGCCGATCACGGTCGCGCTACAGACGCAGGTCCGGCAGTTCGGCAACAACATCGACGTGCTGGCGCCGGGCGCCTTCATCTCGATGGTGATCCCGCTGATCGTGTTCTTCGCGTTCCAGCGGCAGTTCGTGTCCGGGGTGATGGCGGGCGCGGTGAAGTAGCCGAGGAGACACGGCACCTGGCATCCGCCGGGTCAAGTGAGCCGTTGTCCAACGGCGTTGGGGCGGGCCGGCAGCGGCCCGCCCCCTCTCTTTCCCCCGTATGCCGTACACGCCGTAACCGGCCGGTTCCGCGGACCGTTGCCGGGCAGAACGCCCGCGCCGACTCGACCGTTGCCGGGCCGGACCGCCCCGCGCCGACCCAGCCGACCCATGGATGTCCCCTTGCCCAGGTTCAGTGTCATCGTCCCCGCGTACCAGGTTCAGGCGTACCTGCACGAGTGCCTCCGGTCGGTGCTCTCGCAGTCGTACGCCGATCTCGAACTGATCGTGGTCGACGACAGATCGCCGGACGCGTGCGGGGAGATCGCCGACGAGTTCGCGGCCGCCGACCCGCGCGTCCTCCCCGTCCGGCTGCCCGAGCACACCGGCCCCGGCGGTGCCCGCGCCGCCGGTCTGGAGCGGGCGACCGGCGACTACCTGCTCTTCCTCGACGGCGACGACACCCTCGCCCCGGACGCGCTGCGCACGATCGCCGACCGTCTGAAGGAGACCGGCGAACCGGACGTCCTGGCCTTCGGCCACGCCCGCGTCGACTGGACCGGCGAGCCGGTACGCGCGCGGGACGGGGGCCGGCTCGGTGAGCGCGGCCCGGTGCCCTTCGCCCTCACCGACCGCCCGGAACTGCTCGAACTGCCGCTGGACGCAGGGGACAAGGCGTACCGCCGCGAGGCCGTCGAACACGCGGCCCTCGCCGCACCCACGGACCTGGCCTGGGCGTACGAGGCCCTCCTCACCGCCGAGACCCTGGCGACCCTGGACCGTGTCTGCGTCCACCGCAGGGAGCACCGCCACGCGCGTAAGCACGCGCCGCAGGGGCTTTTCGATCAGTACGACAGGGTCTTCGCGTTTCTCGCCGCGCACCCCGGACTGGCCGCATGGCAGCCGGTGTTGTACCGGCGCATGCTCGACCGGCTCGGCGCGGAGGCGGCCCGGCTGCCGCGCCGCGCGCACGCCGAGTTCCTGCGCCGGGCCCGCGACTGCTGCCGCCGCCATCGCGGTCCCGGCGCCCTGTCGCCGCGCCGCGCCCTGGTCCGCTTCGGCGTGCACCGCACCCTGCGCGCACTGCGCACGACCGTGGCCGCGTGCCGTCGTACGGCAAGACTCGCGGGCCGTATGGCAAGCGCCCTGCGCACCACCACCCTTCGGCTGCACTACGGCGTCCAGCGGCGGCTGCCGCTGCGGGACCGGGCGGTGTTCACCGCGGTGAACGGCCACGGCTGCAACCCGGCCGCCCTGGAGGCCGCCTTCCGCACCCACGCCCCGCACCTCCGCACCGCGTGGATCGCCCGCCCCGAGCACCAGCACACCGTCCCGCCGGGCCCGCGCCGCCTCGTACCGGACTCGGCCGGATACTGGACCGCGCTGGCCCGCTCCAAGTACCTCGTCGTCAACGGCGATCTGGACCCCCGCCTGGTCAAACGCCCCGGCCAGACCGTCGTACAGACCCACCGCGGCACCCCGCTGCGCCACACCGGCCTGGACCTGCTGGAGCGCCCGGCGGCGGCCCGCGGCATCGACTTCGGCCGGCAACTGCGCGCCGTCGACCAGTGGGACTACGTCGTCTCCGGCAACCGTCACTCCACCCTCACCTGGGAGCGCGTCCACCCGGGCAGCTACACCACGCTGGAGTACGGCCGCCCGCGCAACGACGTCTTCCAGCAGGCGACCTCGGCGGACGTGGCCCGGCTGCGCGAGTCGCTCGGCGTACCGCGCGGCGCGATCGCGATCCTGTACGCGCCGACCCACCGCGACTACCGCCGCACCCAGCGCCCCGCCCTGGACCTGGAGCGGCTGGTGCGCCGGCTCGGCCCGCGCTTCGTGGTGCTGGCCCGCGCCCACCACCGCCACGGCGGCCCGCTCGCGAGGACCGTCCCGGGCCGGATCATCGACGTCACCGACCATCCCAACGTCCAGTCGCTCTGCCTGGCCTCGGACGCCCTGGTCACCGACTACGGGTCACTGATGTTCGACTACGCGGGCCTGGACCGGCCGATCGTGATCCACGCCGACGACCGGGCGGCGTACGAGGCGGCCCGCGGCACCTACTTCGACCTGCGGGCCTTCCCGCCGGGCGCGGTCTCGCGCAACGAGGACGAGCTGATCGACATCTTCGGCACCGGCCACTGGCGCGGCTCCCGCTCGGCCCAGTTGCGCGCGGCGTTCCGCGAACGCTTCTGCCCGTACGACGACGGACGCGCCGCCGAGCGGGTCGTACGCCATGTGGTGCTCGGTCAGACGGACAATGCGTCGGGGCTGCCGCCGGTCGTCCCGGTGGAGGGCCGGCATCCGGTCCCGTCGGCGGCGGAGTCCTCGGACCGGACGCCGCACGCCTCGGTGCCGCGCCCCGCCGCACCGCTGACCCCCGCCGACAGCCGTCACTGACCCCTCGCTCTCGGGAGCCCGCATGATCCGCAGCACCTCGCGGCCCACGCCGACCCGGCCGTCCACCTGGCGCCCGACGGGCCGACCGGGCTGACCGGGCCGACTGGGCCGGGCGGGCGGGGCGGGACCCGGGGCGAACGGGCTCACTCGATGTGGTGATCCGACGTCAGTCCGTTGACCCGGCCGGGAACATACGGCGAATGCGTCGGCCTCCCCCGTCTCCCCCGTGTCCCCCGTCTCCCCCGTCTCTCCCGCTTCCCCCACTCCTCCCGTCCGCCCGGTGAACGCTCCGGTCCTCGCCGGGCGTTCCGTCCGCGGCGCGACCGCCCTGCGCGGCGGCCGGATGTGGCGCCCCACCCCGTACCAGGCCTGTGGCCTGCTGTTCTGGCTGGTGATGTCGCTCGCGTACTGGCGGGTGCCGCTGTGCTGCGACGCCGGGCTGGACGCGGCGGTCGTCGAACGCCTCGCCACCGACCTGGCGCACCCGCGCCATCCGACGGCCGACCTGCCGGGCGCGGGCAGCCCGTACTACTCGCCGTACGCCCTCGCGCAGGCGCTCTTCGCGCGGCTGACCGGGCTGGGTGGCTGGGAGGTGGTCCGGCTCGCCGGTCCGCTGAACCTGCTGGTCCTGCTGGCGGGCGTCGGCCGCTTCGCCCGCATGCTGAGCCCCCGCCCGTGGGCGCCGGTGCTCGCGCTGGGCGCGACGACCCTGCTGTGGGGGACCCGGCCGGTCCGTGGAGACGGCTCGCTCGGGCTGCTTCCGCTGACGACCGGCATGGGCGGGCCGTGGCTGTTCGCGGTGGGGCTCACGCTGTGGGTGTGGGGAGTCACCGGGGAGCGGGTCCGCCCGGGAGCGGGGCGGGTGCGGTTCGTGGGACCGAGCGGACTGCCGGGTCCCGCCGGGTACGTGGCGCTGGGCGCGGTGTACGGGGTGATCCTGCTCGTCGATCCGTTCGTCGCGGTGGGCGCGTTCGCCGGGGCGGCGGCACTGGTCGCCGGCTGCCGACCGGCCGTACTCCTCCGCTGGGGCCTGGCCGCCGTGACGGCGGCCGTCGTGGCGTGGAGCTGGCCGTACTACGAGGTGTTCGCGGCCTTCGGTACGGAACGGCGGCCCGCGCCCGGACCGACACTCGGTCAGTACTGGCTGGCGCTGCTGACGGGGTTGCCGGCGTTGTGGCTGCGGGCGCGGCGCAGCGCCTGGCGGGATCCGCTGGTGGTGATGGCGGTGCCGGGGTGCGCGCTGCTGGCGTACGGCGGTTGGGGCGGCGGCTCGTACGGCGATGTGGTCGGGCTCGCGCTGGTGCCGCTGTGGTTCGCGCTCGCCGTGGAGCTGGCGGCGCCGCGGCCCTGGCCGTCCTGGCGGCGGGCGCTGGGTGCGGTGGCCGTGGCCGGGGCGTGCGCGGGGTTCCTCACCGTGCAGGCCGGGGCGGTGGTGCCGCGCTCACTGGATCCGGTCGGTTTTCCGCAGGCGCCGCGCGGACCGTCGTACGCGTGGGCGGCGCAGCACATCGGGCGGGGGGACGTGGTGCTCGCCGAGGGCGGGGACACCGTGCACGGTCTGGCCGGACACGGGATCGACGTGGTGGCGCCCGCCGTACCGGACCCGGCGCTGGAGGAGGCCGAGCGGCTGCGGCGGGTCGCGGACGTCCGCGCGTACCTCTCCCCCGGCTCGACCCGCGCGGACCGCGCCGCCGTCGTCCACCGGTACCGGGTGCGCTGGCTGGTGCTGACGGGCCGGCGCACGGTACCGGAGGAGGCGGTGGTCGTGGCGTGGAGCGGGCGGACGGGGGAGGTACTGGCGCGGGTCACCGGCCGAGCCGGCGGGGCGTGAGTGGTGGGACTACTCGACGACGAGCTCGACGGGGATGTTGCCGCGGGTGGCGTTGGAGTAGGGGCAGACCTGGTGGGCGGCCTCGACGAGCTTCTGGCCGGTGGCCTGGTCCACGTGGTCGGGGAGCTCGACGCGGAGGGTGACCTTGAGGGCGAAGCCCTCGCCCTGCTTGCCGATGCCGACCTCGGCGGTGACGGCAGCGTCGCTGACGTCGACCTTGGACTGGCGGCCGACGACGCCGAGGGCGCTGCCGAAGCAGGCGGCGTAACCGGCGGCGAAGAGCTGCTCGGGGTTGGTGCCCTCGCCGTTGCCACCCAGCTCCACCGGCGGGGCCAGCTTCACGTCGACCTTGCCGTCGGAGGAGACTGCGCGGCCGTCGCGGCCGTGCGTGGCGGTGGCGACTGCGGTGTAGATCGCGTCCATGGGGTCCATCCCTCTCGAAGTCATGCTCGGAGTCGTACTCGAAGTCCTGTCGCGGTGGCCTGTCCGGCCGCCGACAGAGACAATTAGAGCACGCAATTCAATTGTGCGCAACTAAATGGCGAGCAGGGGTTACCCTGGACCCATGACCCCGACTCCCACGCCGCCGCAGCCGGCCGCCGGCGCCCCCGAGGAGAACTGGCTCCTGCTGAACGGCCAGATCTGCTTCTCGCTGCACTCGGCCGCGCGCGCCTTCAACAGCCTCTACCGCGTGATCCTCAAGGACCTCGGCATCACCTACCCGCAGTACCTGGTGATGCTGGTGCTCTGGGAGCGCGACGAACTTCCCGTGAAGCAGCTCGGCGAGCAGCTCCGCCTGGACTCCGGCACGCTCTCGCCGCTGCTCAAGCGGCTGGAGGCCGCGGGTCTGGTACGCCGGGAGCGCAGCGCCCGTGACGAGCGGTCCGTGGAGGTACGGCTGACGGAACAGGGCCGCGCCCTGCGCGAACAGGCCCTCCAGGTGCCGCCCCGCATCGCCACCGCGACAGGCTTCGACATCGCCGAAATCAACGACCTACGCACCCGCCTGGACACCCTGACAGCCCAACTGGACGCGGCGGTGGACAACTAACACGCGCTGGGGGCACAACAAAACACGGCCCCAGGAAACGCTCTCAGGGGCCCGGGGAACTGCGCGACAAACCACACGACACCCGCACCCGACAACCGGGGCACGCCCCCAAAGGGGCGCGGGGAACTGCGCGACAAGCCACAACGCACCCGCCCTCGCACTCGCACTCGCACCCAACAACGCCCCGCGTCACAACGCCTTGAGCGCCGCCGCCGTAGCCCGCGACAACGCCCCCAGATACCCCTTCGGCAGCTTCGGCCCACGAACCACCACCACCCGCCAGTACAACGGCCCGGAGATCAGGTCGAGCGCCAACTCGTCATCAACCCCCGCCCGCACCTCCCCCCTCCGCTCGGCCGCCGCGACGATCACACTCGCCACCCCCTCCTGCCCGTCCCGCAGAGCCTTCTGCATGGCCTCCGCGATCTCGGGATTCCGCGCGGCCTCGGCCTGAAGGTCAGGAATGATCTGCGAGGCGATGGGATGCCGCAGGGCACGTGACGTGACCTCGTAGAGCAGCCGCAGATCCCCCTCCAGGGACCCCGTGTCCGGCGCCGGCAACCCCTGCACGGCGATCGCCGACACCACGTCGAGCACCAGATGCAGCTTCGACCGCCACCGCCGGTACACCGCCGTCTTGCCGACCCCCGCCCGCCGCGCGATGCCCTCGATGGACATCCGCGCGTACCCCACGGCGGCGAGCTCCTCGAACACGGCGGCCCTGATCGCCTCGGTCACGTCCTCACGCAGTACGGCCGCCCCCGCCGGGGCCCGGCGGCGCGGTCGCGTCTGTGGTCCGTCGGTGTTGGTCGTCATGCCGTCCAGCATAGGGGCGTTACGACGATACGGTTGCGTTCCGACGACGATTGGGCCTACGCTCGCGTTACGACGATACGGTCCCGTCCCGACGTAAGAGTACGTAAAGAGACGCGTAAGGAAACGTCGCGGGCCGGACGCCGCGCCCCCACCCTCCGAGCGAAAGCAGCGGATGTGAGCCAGGTCCTCGACACACCGCCCTTGACCAAGGCCGCGCCCCCCGCCGAAGAAGACCTCTCGGCACTCGCCGCGCGCCACGGCCTCACCGTCAGCGGCGCCCGCCCGACGCTGCCCGAGTACGTCCGCGGGCTGTGGGCGCGCCGCCACTTCATCGGCGCCTTCTCCACCGCCAAGCTCACCGCCCAGTACAGCCAGGCGAAGCTCGGACAGGTCTGGCAGGTCATGACACCGCTGCTGAACGCGGCCGTGTACTACTTCATCTTCGGCGTGCTGCTCCAGACCAAGCGGGGTGTCCCGGACTACATCCCGTTCCTGGTCACCGGCGTCTTCATCTGGACCTTCACACAGAGCTCGATCCTCGCGGGCACCCGCGCGATCTCCGGCAACCTCGGCCTGGTCCGCGCCCTGCACTTCCCGCGTGCCGCGCTGCCGATCTCGTTCTGCCTCCAGCAGCTCCAGCAGCTGCTGTTCTCCATGGCCGCGCTGGTCGTCATCCTGCTCGCGTTCGGCGTGCCGCCGGCCGTCTCCTGGCTGCTGGCGATCCCGGCGCTGGTCCTTCAGTTCACCTTCAACGCGGGCGTCTCCATGATCATGGCGCGGGTGGGCGCCAAGACCCCGGACATCGCCCAGCTGATGCCGTTCGTGCTGCGCACCTGGATGTACATGTCCGGCGTGATGTGGAGCCTCGACCACCTGCTCAGCTCGCACAACAGTCTGCCGTCCTGGGTGGGCACCGCCCTTCAGGCGAACCCCGCCGCCATCTACATCGACCTGATGCGCTTCGCCCTCATCGACAGCTTCCACGCGAGCCAGCTGCCCCCGCACGTCTGGGCACTGGCGACGGGCTGGGCGCTGCTCGCCGGAGTCGGCGGCTTCATCTACTTCTGGAAGGCTGAGGAGACGTACGGCCGTGGCTGATCACCCGAACGAGACCATCCCCACCGTCGTCGCCGACCGCGTCGACATCGTCTACCGCGTCAACGGCACCGGTTCCGGCCGGGGTTCCGCCACCGCCGCGCTCAACCGCATCCTGCGCCGCAAGCAGACCGAGAAGGCGGCCGGGGTCCGGACCGTGCACGCCGTGCGTGACGTCTCCTTCGTCGCGTACAAGGGCGAGGCCATCGGCCTGATCGGCACCAACGGTTCCGGCAAGTCGACCCTGCTCAAGGCGGTCGCCGGTCTGCTCCCCGTGGAGAACGGCAGGATCTACACGGGCGGCCAGCCCTCCCTGCTCGGCGTCAACGCGGCCCTGATGAACGACCTCACCGGCGAGCGCAACGTCCACCTCGGCGGCCTCGCCATGGGCATGTCCCGCGAACAGGTCCGCGAACGCTACGACGAGATCGTCGAGTTCTCCGGCATCAACGAGAAGGGCGACTTCATCACCCTCCCGATGCGGACGTACTCCTCCGGCATGGCGGCCCGGCTGCGGTTCTCCATCGCCGCCGCCAAGGACCACGACGTCCTGCTCATCGACGAGGCCCTCGCCACGGGTGACCGCTCCTTCCAGAAGCGCTCCGAGGCCCGCATCCGCGAACTGCGCAAGCACGCGGGCACGGTGTTCCTCGTCAGCCACAACAACAAGTCCATCCGCGACACCTGCGACCGAGTGCTGTGGCTGGAGCGCGGCGAACTGCGCATGGACGGGCCGACGGACGACGTACTGAAGGAGTACGAGGCGTTCACCGGCGACAAGACCACCACCAAGCCGAAGCCGAAGCCCAAGGCGGCCACCACCACAGCCGCCCAGCCTCCAGTGCCGCAGCCCGCGGACGCCGAGCCCGCGGACGCCAAGGTGCCGCAGCCCTCCTGAACGCCGCCTCCTCCCCGGCGGCAGACAAAGGCGCCCCGAGCCACACGGCCCGGGGCGCCTCCGTCTTCGTACTGCCCGGCGGTACTGCCCGCCGGTACTACCGCTAGCCGTGCGACCGCAGGAGCGTCCGCATCGTGCGCATCGCCACCGAAAGGTTGGCCAGATCGAACGTCTCGGAGCTCTGGATCTCCTCAAGTGTCGTGCGCGCCCGGCCCAGCAGCGCCATGTTCTTCTGCTCCCACAGCTTGAACCGCTGCTCGGGTGTCGAGGAGCCGTTGCCCACCGCGAGGACGTCCGCGGTCACCGCGGCGTGCGCCGCGTACAGGTCCTCGCGGATCGCGGCACGGGCCATGGACTGCCAGCGGTCCGCGCGCGGCAGCTCGCTGATCCGGTCCATGAGCTGGGTGATCCGCAGCCGGTCGGCGAGGTCGTAGTACACCTCGGCGACGTGCAGCGGCTCCTTGCCCATCCGGTCGGCCACCGACACGATGTCCATCGTCGGGAACGCGGACGAGAACCCGGCCACCCGCGTGGCAGGACCCTCCGGCACGCCGGCGGCGGTCAGCTCGTCGAAGATCCGCTGGTACCAGTCCAGGTCCGCGCCGCGCACCAGCGTCGGCAACTGCGCCCAGACCTGCTCCACCCGGTCGGCGAAGAACTCGACGGTCTCGGCGAGCTCCAGCGGCTGCGGCCGGTTGTTGAGCAGCCAGCGCGTGCCGCGCTCGACGAGCCGGCGCGAGTGCAGCCGGATCCGGGTCTGCACACCCGCGTCGACCGTGTTGTCGAGGCTCTCCACCGCGTCCCACACCGGCGCCGAGCGGAAGATCGCGCGCGCCGCGGTCTGCGCCCGCACGATCTCCTCCAGCGAGGCGCCGGTCTCCTCGCGCAGCCGGTGCAGATACGTCGTACCGCCCGTGTTGACCGTGTCGTTGACCAGCACGGTCGTGGTGATCTCGCGGCGCAGCGGGTGGTTGTCGATGTGCTCGGCGAACTTCTCGCGCAGCGCGGCCGGGAAGTACGCGTAGAGCAGCCCGCGCAGATACGGGTCGTCGGGCAGCGAGGTGTGCAGCAGGTCCTCGGCGACTGTGATCTTCGTGTACGCCAGCAGCACGGCCGTCTCCGGGCCGGTCAGGCCGTCGCCGGAGCCGAGGCGTTCACGGATCTGGCGGTCGGTCGGCAGGAACTCCAGCGCCCGGTCGAGGCGCTTCTCACGGACCAGGTGGCGCATGTAGCGCTGCTGGGCGTTGAGCATGTCCTTGGACTGCGCGAGGGCGTTGCCGATGGCCGTGTTCTGCGCGTAGTTGTTGCGCAGCACCAGGTGGCCGACCTCGTCGGTCATCTCGGCGAGCAGCTTGTTGCGCTGCTTGACCGTCATGTCGCCCTCAGCGACGACGGCGTTGAGCAGGATCTTGATGTTCACCTCGTGGTCGGAGGTGTCCACACCCGCGCTGTTGTCGATCGCGTCGGTGTTGATCTTGCCGCCGGCCCGTGCGAACTCGATCCGGCCCAACTGGGTCAGGCCCAGGTTGCCGCCCTCACCGACCACCTTGACCCGCAGGTCGGCGCCGTCGACGCGGATCGCGTCGTTGGCCTTGTCGCCGACGTCGGCGTGCGACTCGGTGGCCGCCTTGACGTACGTACCGATGCCGCCGTTCCACAGCAGGTCGACCGGCGACTTGAAGATGGCCCGCATGAGGTCCGCGGGGGTCATCTTGGCGACCTTCTCCTCGATGCCGAGGGCCTCGCGGATGTGGGCGTTGACCGGAATGGCCTTGGCCGAACGCGGGAAGACGCCGCCGCCGGCCGAGAGCAGCTCGGTGTTGTAGTCGGCCCAGCTGGAGCGCGGCAGCTCGAACAGCCGGCGGCGCTCCGCGTACGAGGTCGCCGCGTCCGGGTTGGGGTCGATGAAGATGTGCCGGTGGTCGAAGGCCGCGACCAGCCGGATGTGCTCGCTGAGCAGCATGCCGTTGCCGAACACGTCACCGGACATGTCGCCGATGCCGACGACCGTGAAGTCCTCGCTCTGCGTGTCCACACCCAGCTCGCGGAAGTGCCGCTTGACGGACTCCCAGGCGCCGCGCGCGGTGATGCCCATGCCCTTGTGGTCGTAGCCCGCGCTGCCGCCGGAGGCGAAGGCGTCGCCGAGCCAGAAGTTGTAGCTGTTCGCGACGTCGTTGGCGATGTCGGAGAAGGTCGCCGTGCCCTTGTCGGCGGCGACCACGAGGTAGGTGTCGTCCTCGTCGTGCCGGACGACGTCGGCGGGCGGGACGACCTCGCCGGCCACCATGTTGTCGGTGATGTCGAGCAGCGCCGAGATGAAGGTCTTGTAGCTCGCGACACCCTCCGCCAGCCATGCGTCGCGGTCCGCACTCGGGTCGGGCAGCTGCTTGGCGACGAAGCCGCCCTTGGCGCCGACCGGCACGATCACCGTGTTCTTCACCATCTGCGCCTTGACCAGGCCGAGGATCTCCGTACGGAAGTCCTCGCGCCGGTCCGACCAGCGCAGACCACCGCGCGCGACCTTGCCGAAGCGCAGGTGCACACCCTCCACGCGCGGCGAGTACACCCAGATCTCGAACGCCGGGCGGGGCGCGGGGAGGTCCGGGATGGCCTGCGGGTCGAACTTCATGGAGACGTAGTCGTGCGCCTTGCCGCCGACCGCCTCCTGGAAGAAGTTGGTGCGCAGGGTCGCCTTGATGACGGTGAGGAAGGACCGCAGGATCCGGTCCTCGTCGAGGCTGGCGACCTGGTCGAGGGCCGCGTCGACCTCTTCGAGCAGGGCGTCCACGATCTCGTGCCCGGCGCGCTGCCGGTCCGGCGACATCCGCGCCTCGAACAGCGAGACGAGCAGCCGTGTGGTGTGGACGTTGTTGCGGAGGGTGTCCTCCATGTAGTCCTGGCTGAACGTGGAGCCCGCCTGGCGCAGGTACTTGGCGTACGCCCGCAGCACCATCGCCTGGCGCCAGTTGAGCCCGGCGCTCAGCACCAGCGCGTTGAAGCCGTCGTTCTCCGCCTTGCCGGTCCAGGTCGCGGCGAACGCCTCCTGGACCCGCTCGCGGGCGTCGTCGCCGAGGAAGTCGCCGTTCTTGAACTTCGGCATACGCAGGCCGAAGTCGTAGATCCAGGCGATGCTGCGGTCGGAGCAGCGCAGCTCGTAGGGCCGCTCGTCGACGACCTCGACGCCGAGCCGGTTGAGCACCGGCAGCACCGCGGACAGGGAGATCGCGTCGCCCTTGCGGTAGATCTTGAAGCGGCGCTCCTCGGGGGCGGCGCCCACCGGCTCGTAGAGGCTGAGCGCGAAGTTGTTCTCCTCGGTCAGCCGCTCCACGTTCACCAGGTCGGCGACGGCCGCGCGCGGGGTGTGGTCGGCCTTGAAGCCCTCGGGGAACGAGTTGCCGTACTTGCGCAGCATCTCGGCCGCGCGCTCCTCGCCGCACTCGGCGTTGAGCGCCTCCGCGAAGCCGTCCGCCCAGGAGCGCGCGGCCTCCACCAGGCGGGCCTCGATGCGCTCCTTGTCGGCGTCGGACAGCTCGGGCAGCTCGGTGCCCTGCGGGACGCGGACCACGAAGTGCAGCCGGGACAGGATCGACTCGGTGTTCCACGCGGTGAAGTCGACGCTGATGCCGTCGAGTTCCTCCTTGAGGATGTCGATGATCCGCAGCCGGACGCCGGTGGTGTAGCGGTCGCGCGGGAGGTAGACCAGCGCCGAGTAGTAGCGCCCGTACTCGTCCTGGCGCAGGTACAGCCGCAGCCGGCGCCGCTCCTGGAGGTACAGCACCGAGGTGACGATGGACTGGAGCTCGTCGATGGGCGTCTGGAACAGCTCGTCGCGCGGGTACGTCTCCATGATCTGGAGCAGGTCGCGGCCGTCGTGGCTGTTGGGCGAGAACCCGGCCCGGCGCAGCACCTCCTGCACCTTGCGCCGGATGACCGGCACCCGCCGCACCGACTCGGTGTACGCGGCGGACGAGAACAGCCCGAGGAAGCGCCGCTCCCCCACCACGTTGCCGTCCGCGTCGAACTTCTTGACGCCGATGTAGTCGAGATACGACGGCCGGTGCACGGTGGCGCGGCTGTTGGCCTTGGTCAGCACCAGCAGCTTGTGCTCGCGCGCCTTCGCGCGTGCGTCGGCCGGCAGCCGCTCGAAGGACGGGCTGACCGGATGGGCCTCGTCCGTGGCGTGCTGCGGGTCGGCGCGCAGGATGCCGAGGCCGGTGCCGGGGACGGCGGCGAGGGAGTCGTCGTCGCGCAGCTCGTACTCGCGGAAGCCGAGGAACGTGAAGTGGTCGGCGGCCAGCCAGCGCAGCAGCTCGCGGGCCTCCTCGATGTCCTGCTCGTTCAGATCGCCGGGCGCGGGTTCCTTGGGCAGCTCGTCGGCGAGCCGGTCGGCCGCGTCGCGCATCTTGCCCCAGTCCTCGACGGCCTCGCGGACGTCGGACAGGACCCGGAGCAGATCGGCGGTGATCTGCTTGAGATCGGCGCGGTCGGTCTCGCGGTCCGTCTCCACATGGATCCAGGACTCGATGTGCGCGTCGTGCGGAAGGTCGTCGCCGGGCGAGGCGGGCAGCACCTCGATGAGCCGGCCCGTGACATCGCGGCGGACCACGATCTGCGGGTGGATCACCACATGGATGCCGCGTCCCTGCCGGGTCAGCTCGTTGGTGACGGAGTCGACCAGGAAGGGCATGTCGTCGGTCACCACCTCGACGACGGAGTGGCTGCACGTCCAGCCGTTCTCCTCGACCGTCGGGGTGTGCACCCGTACGTTGGCCGTGCCCTGTGGTCGGGTTTCGGCCAGCCGGTAGTGGGAGTAGGCGGCTCCGAAGACGTCGACCGGGTCTCGGTCGCCCAGGTCCTCCGGGGCGGTGTGCAGGTAGTAACGCCGGAGGAACGCGAGCACGGCGTCCCGGTCGGGAATGCCGTCGTCCGTCGCCCCAGTCGGTAGGTGCCCCCCGACCGGGCTGTTCTCAGCTACCCGGGCGGCCCGATCGAGCAGCTCGGCCTTTGCTTCGTCCAGCTTGGTCTGCATTGTCCTCTGGCTCCTGTCGCGCGCCATTGCGCGACGTAGAAGGAAGTACGGTCTCTGCCCTTGTGGCGTCACGCCCAGACGCGGGGTATCCGGTCTGCTCCGACGCTATGCCGCGAGGTGAGATGGGCGGGGGGATATCAGCCATTCCCGACGCGCCCGAGGGATGTGACGCTGCTCTCGGCGGCGCCACGATCACAGATGTGCGAGGCGCTTCCACGCGCCCGCGAGGACCAGCGACCGCCGCCCGGACACGGATGTCTGCCGTGCGCACCGGGCGCGGGGCAGGGGTACGAGTACCCCCGCGAACTATCGCGCTGATCACGGCACCAAGGCTATCGCCCCGAACGGGCCCCTCGTCATGAGCCGTATGTGTACAAAACCCGGCCCAGAAGTTTGACGTTCTGCACAGAAAGAGCGACATAGCCGCGGGCAGTCGTGCCGCAGGGCGGTTGCCCACCCTCCCACCGCAGCTGCGGGCAGTCGTGCCGCAGGGCGGCACGGGTGGGCGCAGCGGCACCCCGTATGCGCCGGGCTGCGCAACCCCCCGCCCCGAGCCCCAACCCGGGGCATCGGCACAGGCACCCGGCAAACCCTACGCAGCCATCCCCTCCGCCAGAGCCACAGCCTCCCCCAGCGAATCCACCACCGGCACCCCCACCGCCTCAAGACTGGCCCGCCCGTGCGACCCCCCGGTGTACAACACGGCCCGCGCCCCCACATACCGCGCAGCCACCGCATCATCCGCAGCGTCCCCGATCACCACGGTCCGCTCAGCCTCCACCCCACTCAGCGCAGCAAGATGCCGCACCATGTGCTCGGCCTTGCTCCCCCCGGACGGCCCGGTCCGCCCGTCGACCCGTATGAAGTGGCTCTCGATCCCGAACCCCCGCACCAGCGGCAGCAGTTCGTCATGCCCGTACATGCTCAGGATCGACTGGCTGCGCCCCGCCGACGACCGCCACCCGGCGAGCAGCTCGGCCGCACCCTCGGTGAGCCCGCACCCCACCCGGTGCTCGGTGTAGTACCGGTGGAAGGTCTCGTCCATGACCTCCCACTCGGCGTCCGTCGGCAGCCGCCCCAGCAGCCGCTCGTAGAACTTCGGCACCGGCACGCAGTACAGCGCCCGGTACTGCTCCATCGTGATCGGTGCCATGCCCAGCTCGGCGAACGCCGCGTTCGTCGCCCCGATGATCGCCTCGTTGTCGTGGAAAAGCGTGCCGTTCCAGTCCCAGACGATGTGCGTCCCTGTCTGCATCCCCATGTCAGAAAACGTACCCGGCCCCACTGACAATCAAGAGACCGCCCGCTCAGACGGGGTTCACCAGGTTCGGAATCTCCTGCGTCGCGAACCACAGCAGCTCATGGTCCTCGGCCCCGTCCACCACGAACTGCGCGTCGTCGTCCCCGCCGGCCGCCGCCTCCACCGCCCCCGCCGCCGCGGTCACGTCCGCCTCCGCGTCGTCGGCGTCGACATGCACGGCCGCCGCCCTGGCCAGCGCCACGGCACCGGCGATCCGCACCTCGCCCAGCGCGTCCGGGTCCAGTCCCCGGTCGGGGTCGTCGGTCGCCGTACCGTCCGGCACGTCCACGGCGACCACGACCCGGCGCCGGGCGGCGTCCGGATCGGCGGCGAGCAGCCGCAGGGAGGCCAGCGCGGCCCGGCTGAGGGCGGCGTACTCCAGCTCCTCGATGTCGTCGGAGACGTACCACTCGCGCAGTCCGGGTGTGACGGCGTAGGCGGTGAGCGGCCCGGCACCGACTTCGCCCGCCTTGTACGCCTCGGCGAGACCGGGGAGGGTCAGGGGGACGTAGACGCGCATGGCTGGCCGCTTTCTCGTGGTCGGACTTCTCGTGGTCGGACTTCGTGTGGTCGGACTTGGTGTGGTCGAAGGCTCACAGCGCCCCTCGCCGGACCTTCCCGCAGGACCTCGCGGAACGCCGTGGGACGGCCCCAGGATACGTCTGGGGTCCCCTTTCGAGTCCCCACCCACCCCCTCCAGGGCGTCCACCCCACGCCGAAAACTCACCCGGGGCACCCCCGTGATCATGGGCTTGAGGGGTCGTTTTCCACCCTGATAGGTGAAGATTCCGGCGCCGCCGCGCGAGCTCGCGTCCGCTTGCCGCCCGGGACCCCGTCCCCGTACAAGATCCCCAACAGCAAGTTACTGCCCGGTATCAGCCGGGCCGGTCGAACGGGGACCACCATGAACAAGGTCATGACCAGGGCACAGCGCCACCCGGGCACCCGCCCGCCGGGCCGCCGCGACCCCCGCCGCCCCGGCAGTACCTCGCCCCGCCTCCCGGGCGACGGCACCACCCGCAGGACGGCCACCGACACCCGCCCGGCGCCCCCGACGGGCACCCCGCAGGCCGCACCAGGGGCGACCACGGCCCACCCCCGCGTCCCCGAGCAGTCCCCCCGCAGGCCCGTGGGTGTGCCCGCCGTCGCCCTGCCCACCGACAGCTTCGCCGAACGGCTGCTGGCCGTGCTGAGCGGCCTGCGTCCCGTGCACTTCATGCTCGGTCACACCGCGGGCCGCGCGTACGACGAGCTGACCTGGCTCGCCGAGCGCAGCCCGCTGCGGACGACCCGCGGCGTCCGCCCGGTCGTCCGCGACATCGGCTGGTGCGAGCCCCGTCCCGGCGCCATCGAGGCCTTCGCCCGGATCAGCGCCGGCGACCGGCTGCGCGCGATGGCGTTCCGCCTGGAACTCGGCCGTGACCGCCGCTGGCGCTGCACCGCCGTCGAACTGGGCGGCCCCCGTATGCCCCAGGACACCACCGACTGAGCCCGCCCACGGCGAAGGGCCGGTCACCCCGAGGATGACCGGCCCTTCCCTTCCCTACGACGCCTCAGGCGCCGCCGTCACTTCTTGCGGCGGCGGCCACGGGTCTGCTTGCGGCGCTCCGCGCGGGTGAGACCGTCGGCCTCCGAGCGCACCGGCTCGTCCTCGCTGCTGAAGTCGCCCTCGATGGTGCCGCCTTCGCCGTCCACGGTGGGCGCGGAGAAGTGCAGGTTCCGCCGCTGCGGGGCGTCCAGGCCCTTGGCGCGGATCTCGGGACGCCCGCCCGCCTGCGCCGGCACGGCGTCCGACTTCTCCAGGCTCGGCGCGTCGTCCTCGACGGGGACCTCCTCGACCTGCTGCTCGACCTGGACCTCCAGGTTGAACAGGTAGCCGACGGACTCCTCCTTGATGCCCTCCATCATGGCGGTGAACATGTCGAAGCCCTCGCGCTGGTACTCGACCAGCGGGTCCTTCTGGGCCATCGCGCGCAGGCCGATGCCCTCCTGGAGGTAGTCCATCTCGTAGAGGTGCTCGCGCCACTTGCGGTCCAGGACGCTGAGCACGACCCGGCGCTCCAGCTCACGCATGATCTCCGCGCCGAGCTGCTCCTCACGCGACTCGTACTGCTGCGTGATGTCGTCCTTGATGGTGTCGGCGATGAACTCGGCGGTCAGGCCCGCGCGGTCACCGGCCTCCTCCTCCAGCTCGTCGACGGTGATCTTCACCGGGTAGAGCTGCTTGAAGGCGCCCCACAGCCGGTCCAGGTCCCAGTCCTCGGCGAAGCCCTCGGCGGTCTCGGCGCCGATGTAGGCGTCGATGGTGTCGTCCATGAAGTGCTTGACCTGGTCCTGGAGGTCCTCGCCCTCCAGGACGCGGCGGCGCTCGCCGTAGATGACCTCGCGCTGCCGGTTGAGGACCTCGTCGTACTTCAGGACGTTCTTACGCGTCTCGAAGTTCTGCTGCTCGACCTGCGACTGGGCGGACGCGATCGCGCGCGTGACCATCTTGTTCTCGATCGGCACGTCGTCCGGCACGTTCGCCATGGACATCACGCGCTCGACCATCTGCGCCTTGAACAGCCGCATCAGGTCGTCGCCGAGGGACAGGTAGAAGCGGGACTCGCCGGGGTCGCCCTGACGGCCGGAACGACCGCGCAGCTGGTTGTCGATGCGGCGCGACTCGTGCCGCTCGGTGCCCAGCACGTAGAGCCCGCCGAGCTCCTTGACCTCTTCGAACTCGGCCCGCACGGCCTTCTCGGCCCGCTCCAGCGCGGCCGGAAGGGCGGCGGCCCACTCCTCGATGTGCTCCTCGGGGTCCAGGCCGCGCTGACGCAGCTCGGCCTCGGCGAGGTCGTCGGGGTTGCCGCCGAGCTTGATGTCCGTACCACGGCCGGCCATGTTGGTGGCCACGGTGACGGCGCCCTTGCGGCCGGCCTGCGCGACGATCTGCGCCTCCCGGTCGTGCTGCTTGGCGTTGAGCACCTCGTGCTGGATGCCGCGCTTGCTGAGCTGCTGCGAGAGGTACTCGGACTTCTCGACCGAGGTGGTGCCGACCAGGATCGGCTGGCCCTTCTCGTGCTTCTCGGCGATGTCGTCGACGACCGAGTCGAACTTCGCGACCTCGGTGCGGTAGATCAGGTCCGACTGGTCCGCGCGGACCATCGGGCGGTTGGTCGGGATGGGGACCACACCGAGCTTGTAGATCTGGTGGAACTCGGCGGCCTCGGTCATCGCCGTACCGGTCATGCCGGAGAGCTTGTCGTAGAGGCGGAAGAAGTTCTGGAGGGTGATCGTGGCGAGCGTCTGGTTCTCGTCCTTGATCGGCACCCCTTCCTTCGCCTCGATCGCCTGGTGCATGCCCTCGTTGTAGCGGCGGCCTGCGAGGATACGGCCGGTGTGCTCGTCGACGATCATGACCTCGCCGTCGATGACGACGTAGTCCTTGTCCTTCTTGAAGAGTTCCTTCGCCTTGATGGCGTTGTTCAGGTAGCCCACGAGCGGGGTGTTCACCGACTCGTAGAGGTTGTCGATGCCCAGCCAGTCCTCGACCTTGCTGACGCCGGACTCGTGGATGGCTACCGTGCGCTTCTTCTCGTCGACGTCGTAGTCACCGGTCTCCTCAAGGCCCTTGAGGGGCTGGCCGGCCTCGCCGCGCTTCAGACGGGTGACCAGCTTGGCGAAGTCGCCGTACCACTTGGTGGCCTGGTCGGCCGGGCCGGAGATGATCAGCGGTGTACGGGCCTCGTCGATGAGGATGGAGTCGACCTCGTCGACCACGGCGAAGTTGTGGCCGCGCTGGACGAGTTCGTCCTTCGACCAGGCCATGTTGTCGCGCAGGTAGTCGAACCCGAACTCGTTGTTCGTGCCGTACGTGATGTCGCAGTTGTACTGCTCGCGACGCTGGGCCGGCGTCATGTTGGCGAGGATGCAGCCGACGCTCAGACCCAGGAACTTGTGGATCCGGCCCATCATCTCGGAGTCGCGCTCGGCCAGGTAGTCGTTGACCGTGATCAGGTGCACGCCCTTGTCGGACAGGGCGTTGAGATACGTGGGCAGGGTGCCGACGAGGGTCTTGCCCTCACCGGTCTTCATCTCGGCGACATAGCCGAGGTGCAGGGCGGCACCGCCCATGATCTGCACGTCGTAGTGACGCTGGCCGAGGACGCGCTTGGACGCCTCACGCACAGTGGCGAAGGCTTCGGGCAGCAAGTCGTCCAGGCTCTCACCGTCTGCGTAACGCTGCTTGTACTCATCGGTGAGGGCCCGCAGCTCGGCGTCGGAGAGGTCAGCGAAGTCCTCTTCGATGGAGTTGACCTGGTCCGCGATGCGGCGCAGCTTGCGCAGGATCTTGCCTTCGCCTGCACGCATGATCTTCGAGAGGACGGACACGGGGGTTGGTCTCCTTGCCGATCGGGCCTGGGACTGTCGGTACCACTGGACGTGACTGAGCAACGGCTATCGTATGCGAGGACCCGGGCGTGCCGGGAGGCCTGCACGGACGACGGCCGTCACCGCCTTCACATCCGCAGCGGGAGCTGCCGCGGATCCCGTGACGAACACCGGTCGGCACCGCGCGGGATCCGTCACCGATCCGCCCTTTCACCTGTGACAACGGCCGGGATTCCCGGATGGTGCCGGATCCCGGCGGGGAATTGCGCGAATCGTGATCACCCGATCACACACGGCAAACCGATGGCGCCCGTTCCGCCTCGCGCGCAGAATCGGCCAATGGAACCCGTCACGCTGTACACCGACCGGCTCCGGCTGCGCGCGGTCGGCCCGCAGGACACGGACGCGGTGTACGCCGCGTGCCAGGACGCCGACATCCAGCGCTGGACCACGATCCCGTCGCCATACCTGCCCGAGCACGCCGAGAGCTTCACCGAGCAGATGTCGCCCGAAGGCTGGACCACGGGCGCGATGTTCACGTTCGGCGTCTTCCTCCCCGAGGGCGACCTGGCCGGCATGCTCGGCATCACGATGCGCTCCCTGGGCGTCGGCGAGATCGGTTTCTGGGCCGTCAAGGCGTACCGCGGCCACGGCTACATCACGGAGGCCACCGTCGCCGCCTCCCGCTGGGCCTTCGTGCACGCGCGCATGGACCGCGTCGAGTGGCGCGCGGAGGTCGGCAACCTCGCCTCCCGCGCGGTCGCGGAGAAGGCCGGCTTCACCGTCGAGGGCGTACTGCGCGCCGCGATGAACAACCACGGCGTGCTGCGGGACGTCTGGGTCGGCTCCCTGCTCCCGTCGGACCTCGGTCTGCCGTCGACCGCGCCCTACCTGCCCGCGCCGACGGCCGGAGCTGCGCCTTCGAACCCCCAGGTCAGCCCCATTGTCAGTGCCACCCCCTATCGTGCGGAGACATGACGACCCCGCGCCCCACCGCAGAGCTCACCGCAGCCGAGGCCCGTCGCCTCGTCCTGCGTGCCCAGGGCTTCCTGGGCAGTCCCGACCGCAGAGCCGGAGTCCGCGGCGTCCTGCGGCATCTCGGCGCGGTCCAGCTCGACACGATCTCCGTCCTCGCCCGCTCCCACGAACTCGTGCCGTACGCGCGCCTGGGCGCCGTCGGCCGCAAGACGGTGGAGGCGGCGTACTGGAGCGACACCCACGCGTTCGAGTACTGGTCGCACGCGGCGTGCATCCTCCCCATCGAGGAGTGGCCCCACTTCGCGTTCCGCCGCCGCGCCTACCGCGCCCGCCCGCACTGGAACCACGACCTGCCGGACGGCGCCTACGACCAGGTGATCAAGCAGCTCCGCGCGGAGGGCCCGCTCACGGCCACGGAGTTGGGCGGCGCCAAGCGGACCAGCGAGTGGTGGGACTGGTCGGGCGCGAAGGTCGCCGTGGAGCGCGCGCTGATGTACGGCGAGGTGGTGTGCGTCGAGCGCCGCGGCTGGAAGCGTCTGTACGACCTGGCGGAGCGCGCCGTCCCCAAGGCGCTGCTGCACGACGACCTGGACGACGCCGAGTGCCTGCGCCGGCTGGTCCGGCTGGCCGGCGAGTCGCTGGGTGTCGGCACCCGCGCGGACATCGCCGACTACCACCGCCTCAAGGGCGAGCAGGTCGACGCGGTGATCGCCGACTCCGGTCTGGTGCCGGTCACGGTCGAGGGGTGGGGCAAGCCGGCCTGGGCGGATCCGGCGGCGCTGGAGACCCCGCCGCGCGGACGGCACCGCACCACCCTGCTGTCCCCGTTCGACTCCCTGGTCTGGGAACGCGCGCGCACGGAGCGGATCTTCGGCTTCACCCACCGCTTGGAGGCCTACGTCCCCAAGCCGAAGCGGATCCACGGCTACTTCGCGATGCCGGTGCTGGCCGGCGGCCAACTCGTCGGCCGGGTGGACCCGGCGCGCGAGGGCCGCACCCTGGTCGCCCGGCAGATCACGCTGGACGGCCCCAAGGCGGTCCCCGCGGTGGCTCAGGCGCTCGTCGAGGCGGCGAGCTGGGTGGACTGCACGGACGTACGCGTGGAGCGGGTGGACGCGCCGGAACTGCGCGAGGCCCTCACGAGCGAACTCGCGGCGCTTCTCGGATAAGGCCCGTCCCCGGGCGGGGTGCGGTCGGGCAGGCCGCGACCGGGCGTCCCGGGATTCCGGCCTCACCGAATCTCGAGGATCTTCTCCCGCATCGCGTAGACGACCGCTTCCATCCTGGAGTGCAGCTGGAGCTTCTCCAGGATGTTGCGGACGTGGTTCTTCACGGTGTTCTCGGAGATGAACAACTCCTTGGCGATATCCCGGTTGTTCATCCCCGTCGCGACCAGTTTGAGGACTTCGAGTTCCCGGTCGGTCAGCCGCGGCGCGGGAACCAGTCGCCGCTCGTCCGTGCGCTGGATCATCGACTTGAACTCGGTGAGCAGTTTGGACGCCATGGACGGGCTGATCTGCGACTGTCCGTCGGCCACCGCGCGAATCGCCGTGGCGACCTCGTCCGTCGAGATCTCCTTCAGCAGATAACCGGTCGCGCCCGCCTTGATCGCGTCGTAGAGATCCGCTTCCTCGTCGCTGATCGTCAGCATGATGATCTTCGCGCTGGGCGCCACCTCCTTGATGGAGGTGCACGCCTCGATCCCGCCGCGCTTGGGCATCCGTACGTCCATCAGCACGATGTCGGGCAGCAGGTCGGCCGCCTTGTCGACCGCCTCGGCGCCGTCCCCGGCCTCGCCTACGACCTGGATGTCCTCCTCGGCCGCGAGCACGATCTCCAGGCCGCGCCGGAAGAGGGCGTGGTCGTCCACGACCAGGACACGGATCGGCTCCTTGCGTGATGCGCCCGCGTCAGGGCTCACGGCGGCGACACCGTCGTCTGCGTCGCCGTCCTGCATCGGTCCGAAGCTGTCCGCCATCGTTCCTCCCCCTGAAGGCTGTGGCCTGTGGTTCTGTGCCATCGCCAACCCAAGGCAACGGCCCACCGGTTGAGCCGTTGCCGCCATGATTCCATGCCTGGCCGACACCGCGGTGACAGAGCGGGAAGCGAACTGGTCGCACACCGGTGCCCCTGGGGGCGCACACGCGCTCCAGGGGCACCGCTTCACTGTCGCCCGGGTGGGCGCCCGGGTGGGTCAGCCACCAAGCGAGCCGCCCGCGTCGGGCGACGGCGCCTGGGTCACCATCGTGTCCGTACTCAGGTGAATGACGCCGTAGTCGTAGGCGTGCCGCCGGTAGACGACACTGGGCTCCTTGGTCTCGGAGTCGACGAACAGATAGAAGTCGTGCCCGACCAGTTCCATCTCGTAGAGGGCCTGGTCAAGGGTCATGGGAGCGGCGACGTGGGTCTTCTCACGGACGACGAGGGGGCCTTCGCCCTGCACCTCGAGCGAGCCGATCTTCTTGGTGGGCACAACCGGCTCGTCGGCCTCGAAGGTGTGGCCGTTGCCGTTGAGCGTCGCCGCGTCCGGGACGTGGTCCGGGACCTCTGCCGCCGTGAGCCGGCGGACACCTCGGCGCGTGTGACGCTTGTCGTGCTCCTTGCGCAGCCGGGCGTCCAGCTTCTCCGCCGCGAGGTCGAGAGCGGCGTAGGGGTCGCTGGCCGCGGCCTCCGCCCGGATCACCGGACCGCGGGAGCGGAGCGTGATCTCCACTCGGTCGCAGCGGTCGGCCTGTCGGGGGTTGGGCTCCTTGGACACCTCGACGTCGAGGCTGATCACCTTGCCGTCGAGCTTCTGGATCTTCTCCAGCTTCAGCTTCTCGGCCACGTGCTTGCGGAACCGCTCGGGCACCTCGGTCTTGCGGCCCTTGACGACGATGTCCACGCAGAACTCCGTTCCCGGATTGCTCCGCATCGACGGCGGAGCATCTCCCTTGTGCACCTGGTCCCGGTAACTTCCGGAACCTCGGACTCGGTGACTTCCACCTCCTCCTCCCCCGGAGCAAGATCTCCACCCCGGCCGGCCCGGGTGATTGCAGAAAACCCGCAGCACGGCATTCGGATATGCGGGGGATGGCCTGCGCCTTTCTCCCACAACCGAACATATCTCGCCCGGACGGATGTCGTCACCCTCTACTGGCGCGTACCTCCGTTCCAGTGAATTAACCCCTTCACTACCTGCAACGATGCAACTTTGCAGTCAGTTCCAGTTTATTTCGAAAGAATCTGGCGAGGCCGCGACCACGGCCGCGCAGACCACTTCGTGCGGCTGTTTCACTACCGGCGTTCCCTGCCCAATCCGGTTCCGCTCCACACTTATCGCCTCCCGTACGGTCCGGGCCGCCTCCGTGAGCGACGCCCCGGTTGTCATCAGGTCGTCCACCAGCACGATCCGGCCACCGCGCAGCAGCCCGTCCGCGCCCTGTGCCACACCGAGCGCCCCGGTGAGGTTCGCCAGCCGCCGCGACGAGTTCAGCCCCGTCTGGTCGGCCACCGGCCGCCGTTGCCGCAGCACGGCGAGCACCCGGGCCGGCGTCCCGGCCCGCCGCAGCTCACTCGCTGCCGCGAGCGCGATCCGGCGTGCGGGATCGTGCCCCCGCGCCCGGACGGCCCCGCGCGCCGACGGCACGGGAACAAGCAGCACGGGCTGCGACCCCGTACCACCGGCTCCGCCACCGACACTGCCGCCGGCACCAACACCGGTATTGCCGCCGGCACCGTCAAGTCCCGCCCGTACCGCCCCCGCGAGGGCCGTGCCGAGCGGCGCGGCGAGCGCCAGCGCGCCCCGTTCCTTGTGCGCGAGCAGCGTGGCCCGCACCTCGTCCTCGTACCTGCCCGCGGCGTACACCGCCGGCAGTCCACGTGGCTCCGGCACCGGTCGCACCCGGCGCGGTGCGGCCCCGCTCAGGGCGGCACGGCACTGCGCGCACAGCACCGTACGAGGCGTCCCACAGCCTCCGCACTCGGCCGGCAGCACCAGGTCCGTGAGGTCCTGCCACCACCCCCGCATGTCCACCACTGTGCCAACACCGGGGCACACGGGCCACCCCTGTGGAAAACCCCTGTGGACAACTCAACTCCTGCCCGCACCGGGGCAGATCACACACCCGGGGGACCAGATCACCGGGCCCGGAGGACCAGATCCCCGGCCCCGCCCTCACCCCGGATAGACCGGCGAGGTCCCTTCCTTGACGACCTTCTGCCACTGCCCGCCCGTGGCCATCCGCACGATCCCGTCCTCCGAGTACGCCACCAGCGGCAGCCGTTCGTCCTCGGAGGCGGCGATCTCCTTCACGCCGGTGAGCGCGTCCGGGGCCGGTACCTCGGGGACGGAGCCGTCGACCTGGACGTAGGACATCTGCTGGACGCCCTCCTGCTCGCGCCCGACCACCACGAGGCGGCTGTCGCCGGCCCAGGACATGGTCGTGATCTGCGACAGCTTCGGGGTCGCCGAGCGCATCTCCCTGACCGTCACCACCGGCTGCTCGCCGGCCTTGTCGTCGCGCTCGATCCGTCCGACCAACAGGGACTGCCGGTTGCCCTTCTCGACGACGAGCGCGATCCGCACACCGTCGGCTGCCACCTTCAGGGAGTCGATACGGCCGTCGAGGCCGGGTGTCCCGACCTCGATCGGCTCGCCCTCGCCGTTCTGGAACAGCAGCAGCCGCGGGTGACCGGGGTCGCGGTCGGCCACCCACAGGTCGCCGTGCGTGTCCCAGCTGGGTGTGGTGAGCCGGTCGTCCTCGGTCTTGCCCTGGCTGACGACGACGGGCTCGCCCAGCGGGTCGTCGGAGACCATGGAGCCGATGTAGAGCCCCTTGCCGTCGATGCCGACCCCGGCCGCCGTGCTCTCGTCGCGCGACACGGCCACCGACCGCAGCGCGCGGCCGCCCGTGCCGAGCGGACCGGGCACGGGGTCGGCCGAGGTCTCCTTGCTGCCGCCCGCGATCCGCACGAGCCGGTGCTCGCCGTCGAGGAAGTACAGGTAGTCGGGCCGCTCGGCGGAGCCCCGCGCGGCGACCGTTTCGGCGCTCTCCTCGTTGAGGACGCACAACTGGCGGTTGCTCGCCTGGAGTTCGACCCGGTCCACGGCCGGTGTGAGCGTGCGCAGCGTGAACAGCAGCTGGGCGGCCATCTCGTTGCACTTGGTGAGGCCGACCTGGGCCGCCTTGGCGTTGAGCGGCACGGTGAGCTTGTTCTGGTCGTCGGTGGTGAGCGAGGTGACGCCCTTCGCCAGCTCCGTACCGCTGGGGAAGCTCGACCTGACCACCGGGTCGAGCCAGGTCGTGGGTCCCGCGAGCAGGGAGTTCACCATCTGCGTCATGGGGTCCACCCGCCGGCGCACGTACACGGGGTCGGCGACGGCGGCGGGCTGTGTGCCGCTCTCGGCGGCGGCGTTGGACGCGAAGTAGTACTTGTTGACGGAGGTGTAGTTGCGCTGGAAGTCCGACTGGCCCATGACGACGCCCGGCGGCAGTCCGTCGATGCGCCACTGGCCGGTCTTCTGGTCCTTGGTGAGATGCACCTGGCGCGCGTAGTCACCCACCGCGGGCGCGTACGACTGCTGCGAGTCGACCAGGGCGATACGGTCGCCGGTCAGCGTGAACGAGTAGTCGGTGCCGTCCTCGCGCCCGCCCGCCGGGTCGGCGGTGGTGGCCGGTCCGTCGGCGAGCACGGTGGTGGACGCCTCCGGGTCCCACTCGCTCGCGGCCGCCTTCGTCAGATACAGCTTCGCGGTCTCGTAGTGCGGATCGTCGCTGGTCAGGGCCTCCAGGAAGCCCTGCACGATGTCCGGGGGCGCCGCGTCCTCGCGGGGCGGCACGGCGAACACCCGTACCTGGGTGTCCTGTCGTGGTGTGGACTCGACGCCGCGCAGATCGCCGTTGTCGGGCATCGAGGCGCAGCCGGCCAGCAGGACGACGCCGCCGGCGGCGTAGACCACCGCGCGCCGCGACCCACGCCGGGCGCCCCGCTTACGGTCGGCCACCCGCTCGCGGTCGACCCCCAGCTCACGGTCGACCCCCTGCTCGCGGTCGGCCCCTCGCCCGCGGTCGGCGCCCCCTTCGCGGTCAGCGCCCACGAGATGCCTCCCCTTGTCTGTCCGGCTCCTCCGCCCGGGCTTCCGGGCGGTGCGGTGCCGTGCCGCGCGGCCCGTCCGGGGCGGCGGTGTCGTCCTGTGGTCGTACGGCGCCGCCGGTCGGCCTGGGCACCACACGCGCGCCGTTGCCGGGCAGTGCCGTCGGGTCGGCGGTGGGGGCGGTGACCGGCCGGGTCAGCGGGGTCTCGCCGTTGGGCTGCACGGGCACGGTGGCGGATTTCTCGCCCCCGCGCGGTACACCGGCCTCATGAAGACCGCGGTTGCGCCGCGAGTCCTTGGGCTCCAGCGGTATCGGGGAGCCGCGCAGCGGCTCGTCCGCGGTCCTGGGCAGCGTCAGCCGGAACTGCGAACCGCCGCCGGGCTCGCCCCAGGCCTGGAGCCAGCCGCCGTGCAGCCGCGCGTCCTCCAGGGCGATGGACAGGCCGAGGCCCGTTCCCCCGGTGGTACGCGCGCGTGCCGGGTCGGCGCGCCAGAAGCGGTTGAAGACGCGGGTCGCCTCGCCGGGCTTGAGGCCCACACCGTAGTCGCGTACGGCGACGGCGACGGCGCCGCCCGCGGTGGCGAGCTTGACGACGACGTCCCGTCCCTCGCCGTGCTCGACGGCGTTGACGACCAGGTTGCGCAGCACCCGCTCGACACGCCGCGCGTCGGCCTCGGCGACGACGGGCTGGAGGTCGCCGACGACACGTATGCGGGTGCCCTTGCGCTCGGCGAGCGGCTCGGCCCCGCTGACGACCCGCCGGACGACCTCGCGCAGGTCTATCGGCTCGGCCTCCAGCGCGGCGGCGCCGGCGTCGAAGCGGCTGATCTCCAGCAGGTCCGAGAGCAGCGACTCGAACCGGTCGAGCTGGTCGGCGAGGAGTTCCGCCGACCGCCCGGTGATCGGGTCGAAGTCGACACGCGCCTCGTGGATGACGTCGGCGGCCATCCGCACGGTCGTCAGCGGTGTGCGCAGCTCGTGCGAGACGTCGGAGACGAACCGCCGCTGCATCCGCGACAACTCCTCCAGCTGCTGGATCTTCAGCTGGAGGTTCTGCGCCATCTTGTTGAAGGCCTCGCCCAGGCGCGCGATGTCGTCCTCGCCGGTGACCTTCATACGTTCCTGGAGGCGGCCCGCGGAGAGCCGCTCGGCGATCCCGGCCGCCATCCGTACCGGCGTCACGACCTGGCGCACCACGAGCCAGGCGATGGCCCCCAGGAGGACGACCACAAAGAGCCCGGCGGTCGCCAGCGTGCCCTTGACCAGGCTCAGCGACTTCTCCTCCTGCGTGAGCGGGAAGAGGTAGTACAGCTGGTACGGGTCGCCGTTGGGGTCGGTGACCTCCTTGCCGATGACCAGGGCCGGCTGGGCCGCCTTGTCGGTGCCGCTGTAGATGATGCGGGTGTAGCTCTGCGCGGCGGCGGTGCTGGTGTTGATCCGCGTCCGCAGGTCCTCGGGGACGCTCTTGTTGGGGTCGACGCCACCGGAGGCGCGCGGCCCGCGCCCGTTGCCGCTGTCGTCGCCCGCGGGCAGCGTCACGACGTCGAAGGCGCCCTGGCCGCCGCTGGACAGCGACGACACCAGGTCGCTCATCCACTGGATGACGTTCTGCGCGGGCCGGCCGTCGACGGTGGCGGTGTCGTCGCCGGTCCCGCCGAACGCCTCGTCGGCCTGCTGCCGGGCCGCGGCGAAGCCGCCGGTGGCCTGGCTCTGCGAGGCCTTCACCTTGGCGTCCAGCAGGCCGTTGCGCACCTGCCCGATGACGACGAAGCCGAGCAGCAGCACAACGCCCAGGGACATCAGCAGGGTCGTGACGACGACCTTGAGCTGGATGTTGCGCCGCCACAGCCGCATGACGGGCAGCAGCGGCCGACGCACCCAGCGCATGAACAGCCGCAGCACGGGGCTGCCCTGGACGCCGCCCTGAAGCAGGCCGCCCTCCAGAAAGCGTCCCCAGCGGGAGCCGGCCGCCTTCCGGCCGACAGGCCGCTCCGCGCGGGCCCCGGTCCTGCCGGGCGCCGAAGCGGCACTGTCCCCGGACATGTCAGCTCGGCCCCGCCTTGTAACCGACACCACGGACGGTCACCACGATCTCCGGCCGCTCCGGGTCCTTCTCAACCTTGGAGCGCAGCCGCTGGACGTGCACGTTGACCAGCCGGGTGTCGGCCGCGTGCCGGTAGCCCCAGACCTGCTCCAGGAGCACCTCACGCGTGAACACCTGCCACGGCTTGCGGGCCAGCGCGACCAGCAGGTCGAACTCCAGCGGCGTCAGCGCGATCGACTGCCCCTCGCGCTTCACCGAGTGCCCGGCCACGTCGATGACCAGATCGCCGATGGCGAGCTGCTCCGGCGCCGGCTCCTCGGACCTCCTGAGCCGGGCCCGGATCCTGGCGACCAGCTCCTTCGGCTTGAACGGCTTCACGATGTAGTCGTCGGCCCCGGACTCCAGGCCCACCACGACATCGACGGTGTCGCTCTTGGCCGTGAGCATCACGATCGGCACCCCGGACTCCGCCCTGATCAGGCGGCACACCTCGATACCGTCGCGGCCCGGCAGCATCAGGTCCAACAGGACCAGATCGGGCTTGGCCTCACGGAAAGCGGCCAGCGCCTTGTCGCCGTCGGCTACGAAAGACGGCTCAAAACCTTCACCACGCAGCACGATGCCGAGCATCTCGGCCAGTGCGGTGTCGTCGTCGACGACAAGGACTCGTCCCTTCATAAACGACATCATCCCATTAGCTAATCGTTACCTGGCGTGACCTGGCACACAGCTCGGCAAGAGCCTCAGCCGTCACGGGTGAAACAGCGCCTTCCTCTGTGACGATCGCCGTCACCAGCTCGGGGGGTGTCACGTCGAACGCCGGGTTGTACGCCTGGGTCCCCAGGGGTGCCACCGGAATCCCGCCTCCCGCTCCTGTCACCGGCACCTGCGGTGCTGTGACCTCGGTCACCTCGTATCCGGGGCGCTGTTCGACCTCGATGGACGCCCCGTCCGGGGTGTCCGCGTCGACCGTCGTCACCGGCGCCACCACGATGAACGGCACATGGTGATAGCGGGCGAGCACCGCGAGCGGATAGCTTCCCACCTTGTTCGCCACCGATCCGTCGGCCGCGATGCGGTCGGCACCGATCAGCACCGCGTCCACCTCCCCGGCCGAGAACAGCGAACCCGCCGCGTTGTCGGTGAGCAAGGTGTACGCCATCCCGCTGCGCGCCGCCTCATAAGCCGTCAGGCGAGCACCTTGCAGCAACGGACGCGTTTCGTCCACCCAGAGCCTGCGCAGCCGCCCCACGCGGTGCGCCGCGAGTGCCACCGCGAAGGCCGTGCCCTCACCGCCCGACACCAGTGCTCCGGTGTTGCAGTGCGTCAGGATGCGGTGCCCGCCGCCGGGCAGCAGCTCGTCGAGCAGCGCCAGTCCGTGCTCCGCCATCCGCGCGCTGGCCTCGGCGTCCTCGCGGTGCAGCTGCCGGGCCGCGGCCAGCGCCGCCGTCGCGGCCTGCCGGGTGTCGCCGGTGCGCGCGAGGGCCGCCTGGTGGGCCGCGCGGGCCCGCTGCACACCGAGGGACAGGTTCACCGCGGTGGGCCGGGCGCCCGCGAGCGCGTTCGCCGCCTCCTCCACGTCGAACCCGCGTGCGGCGGCGAGCGCGACCCCGTACGCCCCGGCGATGCCGAGCAGCGGCGCCCCGCGCACGGCGAGCGAACGGATCGCCTCCACCAGCGCGGGCGCGTCCGTGCAGACCAGCTCGACCTCCTCGGCCGGCAGCCTCGTCTGGTCCAGAAGAACCAGCACGGGCCCCTCCGGTGGCTCGTCCCAGCGCAGCGCCGGGGTGTCGGTGGGCCGGTTGTCCTCGCCGGATTGCGCGTACTGATCAGCCATGCGGTCAGTCTGCCCCGAGTACGGCGGACAATTGAAGGCAGGAAGCCCATACCGCGGCCGGTCACCCGGCATCGGCCCCATGGCACGATGTGGGCCAACCTGCTGACGCGACCGCGCACGGGCACTGTGAAGGAGCGACGATGAACGACACTCCGGGCTGGGCCTCGCCCGGATCCGCCCCGTCCGACGGGCGGGAACCCGGCGCGTCCGGTCCCGCCGAGCCGTCCGACCGGCCCGGCCCCACCGAGCCGTCCGACCAGCCGGGCACGGACCCGCAGAGCCCCGGTCCGAAGTGGTCCAAGGAACAGCCGCCGCCGGCCCAGTGGTCCGCGCCCACCGGCACCCAGAACCCGGGCCGGACCCCACCGCCCCCGCCGCCCGGCCCGGGGTGGGGAACCCCGCCCCCCGGCGCTCCCGGAGGCGGCTGGGGCGGACCTGGCGGACCTGGCGGCCCAGGAGCCCCCGGAGGCGGTCAGGGCGGCTGGGGAGGCCCCGGCGGTCCCGCCGGACCGGGCGGACCCGGCGGCGGCCCACGTGGCCCGTACGGCGGCTGGGGCAGCCCCTGGGGCGGACCCCCGCCGGCCGCCAAGCCCGGTGTGATCCCGCTGCGCCCCCTCGGCGTCGGCGAGATCCTCGACGGCGCGGTCTCCACCATGCGCACCTACTGGCGCACGGTCCTCGGCATCTCCCTGACCGTCGCGGTCCTCACGGAGATCGTCGTCGTCCTGCTCCAGGGCTTCGTCCTGGACGACCTCGCCGACACCTCGGTCCTCGACGACCCGAACGCGTCCGTCGGCGAACTCGGCCGCGCCATGGGCGAGGCCATGCTGGGCAACCTCGTCATCTTCGTGATCTCGCTCATCGGCACGGTCGCCGCGACCGCCCTGCTGACGACGGTCACCAGCCGCGCGGTACTCGGCAAGCCCGTCACGACCGCGGAGGCCTGGCGCGACGCCCGGCCTCAGATCCTGAAGCTCTTCGGCCTGATCTTCCTGCTGCTGCTCATCACGTTCGGCATCATCGCGGTGGGCACCGTGCCCAGCATCCTGGTGGCCGTCGCGGGCGGTGGCGGCGCCGGCGTCGCCCTGTCCGTCCTGGTGATCCTCGCGGCCGCCGTGGTCGCGGTGTGGGTCATGGTCCGCTTCTCGCTCGCCTCGCCCGCGCTGATGCTGGAGAAGCAGGGCATCACCAAGGCGATGAGCCGGTCCGTGAAGCTGGTCAACGGCTCCTGGTGGCGGGTCTTCGGCATCCAGCTGCTCGCCGTGATCATCGCCAACATCATCGCGATGATCATCGTGGTGCCGTTCGCCCTCATCGGCACCGTGGCCGGCGGCGACGGCCTCAGCGGCCTCGTCGACGCCAACTCCGACCTCGGCTGGACGTTCCTCGTGATCAGCGGCATCGGGTCGGTGATCGGCTCCATGATCACGTTCCCGATCACGGCCGGCGTGACCGTGCTGCTCTACATCGACCAGCGCATCCGCCGCGAGGCACTCGACCTCGACCTGGCCCGCGCCGCCGGCGTCCAGGGCTACGGCGCCGGCGCCACCCCCGGGAGCTGATGCGGTGAGCCCGGCGGGGGGAATTGCCACTGCGCTGTCGGCACTCGCGGCACTGCCGCGCGGCGCCGAGGAACCGCCGCTCACCGTCCCGCGCGACCCCGCGCGGGAGGCGGCCGAGCGGGAACTGGCCAAGCGGCTGTACCACGAGGACGACCCCGGACTCTTCCAACGCGCCTTCGACAAGTTCTGGGAGTGGGTCGAGAAGTTCTTCAACAGCACCTCGTCGGCGACCCCCGGCGGCGTGCTCGGCCTCGTCGTCATCGTGCTGGTCGTCGTGGCGGTGCTGGCCGCCCTGTGGTGGCGCCTCGGCACCCCCCGCCGCCAACCCGTCTCCTCCACCGCCCTGTTCGACGACCTCCCCCGCAGCGCCGCCGACCACCGCTCCGCCGCCGAGGCCCACGCCGCCCGCGGCCACTGGAACCAGGCCGTCCAGGAACGCATGCGCGCCATCGTCCGCTCCCTGGAGGAACGCGCCCTCCTGGACATCCGCCCCGGCCGCACCGCCGACGAGGCCGCCGCCGAAGCCGGCCGCGCCCTGCCCGGCCACGCCGACCGACTGCGCGCCGCGGCCCGGGACTTCGACGACGTGACATACGGCGGCCGTACGGCGACCGAGACGTCGTACGGACGCATCGCCGAACTCGACCGCGACCTCCGGCGCAGCAAACCCCGACTCGCGAGCACCGGTGCCGACAGCGCGGACCACAACACCCGCCAGGGAGCCGCCGGATGACGACCGAGGCCACGCTCCCGTCCACCTCGGCCTCGCCCACCCCGCGTCAGGTGTGGACCCGCGCGCGAGGCATCGCACTCGCCGCCGTCGTCCTCGTCGCGGCCGCCGTCGCGATCACCCTGTTCCAGTCCGACGCCCGCCGGGGCCACCTCGACCCGCGCTCCGCCGACGAACAGGGCAGCCGCGCCGTCGCCGAACTCCTCGCCGACCGCGGGGTGTCCACCCGCGTGGTCACCACCCTCGACGAGGCCCGCGCCGCCGCCGGCTCCGACACCACAATCCTGGTCGCCGAACCCGACCTGCTGACCCCCCGTCAGCAGTCCCGCCTCTACGAGGGCACCGCCTCCACCGGCGGCCGCACGATCCTCGTCGCCGCAGGCAGCTCCTCCGTCGACCGGCTCGCCCCCGGCGTCTACGTCGACCCCGCGACCACCTTCGACTCCACACTCGACCCCGAGTGCGCCCTGCCCGCCGCCCGGCGCGCGGGCGCCGCCGACACCGGCGGCCTGCGCTACTCCACCACCCACGCCGACGCCGACGAGTGCTACCCCAGCCAGCGGCTCGCCACCCTCGTACGCATCCCGCACCCCGAGGGAAACGGCGACACCGTCATCCTCGGCGCGCCCGACATCCTCCTCAACGACCGCCTCGACAAGCAGGGCAACGCCTCGCTCGCCCTCCAACTCCTCGGCTCCCGCCCCCATCTGGTCTGGTACCTCCCCTCGCTCTCCGACACCAGCGCCACGGACGACGACGAACGCGGCTTCCTCGAACTGATCCCCTCCGGCTGGATCGCGGGCACCGCGCAACTCCTCGTCGCCGCCGTCCTGGCCGCCCTGTGGCGGGCACGCCGGCTCGGCCCCCTCGTGCCGGAAAACCTCCCCGTCGCGATCCGCGCCTCCGAAACCGTCGAAGGCCGCGCCCGCCTCTACCGCAAGGCGAACGCCCGCGACCGCGCCGCGACCGCTCTTCGCTCCACCACCCGCACGCGCCTCGCCCCCCTCGTAGGCCTCGCCGCCACCCGGGCACACACGCCCGAAGCCCTGCTCCCCGCGCTCTCCGCCCATCTGCGGGGCGAAGGCCGGGACCTGCACGCTCTCCTGTTCGGACCGCCGCCCGGCGACGACGCGGCACTCATCGCCCTCGCCGACCAACTCGACGCCCTCGAAAGAGAGGTACGCCGTCCATGATGGACCCGACCACTGACAACGCCGGGCCGAGCGGGGACGCGGGCAGCGCCCGAGCCTCCCTGGAAGCCCTGCGCGCCGAGATCGCGAAGGCCGTGGTCGGCCAGGATCCCGCCGTGACCGGCCTCGTCGTCGCCCTCCTGTGCCGCGGCCACGTCCTGCTCGAAGGCGTCCCCGGCGTCGCCAAGACACTGCTCGTCCGCGCCCTCGCCGCCGCCCTCGAACTCGACACCAAGCGCGTCCAGTTCACCCCCGACCTCATGCCGAGCGACGTCACCGGCTCCCTGGTCTACGACGCCCGCACCGCCGAGTTCTCCTTCCAGCCCGGCCCGGTCTTCACCAACCTGCTCCTCGCCGACGAGATCAACCGCACACCCCCGAAGACCCAGTCGTCCCTCCTGGAGGCCATGGAGGAGCGCCAGGTCACGGTCGACGGCACCCCACGCGCGCTGCCCGACCCGTTCCTCGTCGCGGCCACCCAGAACCCGGTCGAGTACGAGGGCACCTACCCCCTCCCCGAAGCCCAACTGGACCGTTTCCTTCTCAAACTGACCATCCCTCTCCCGTCCCGCCAGGACGAGATCGGCGTCCTGACCCGACACGCCGACGGCTTCAACCCGCGCGACCTGCACGCCGCCGGCATCCGCCCCGTAGCAGGCCCCGCCGACCTGGAAGCCGCCCGCGCGGCAGTCGCCAAGACGACGGTCTCCCCCGAGATCACCGCCTATGTGGTGGACATCTGCCGCGCCACCCGCGAATCGCCGTCCCTCACCCTGGGCGTCTCCCCGCGCGGTGCCACGGCACTCCTGGCCACCGCACGCGCGTGGGCCTGGCTCACCGGCCGCGACTACGTCACCCCCGACGACGTCAAAGCCCTCGCCCTGCCCACACTCCGGCACCGCGTACAGCTCCGCCCGGAGGCCGAAATGGAGGGCGTGACGGCCGACTCCGTCATCAACGCGATCCTCACCCACGTCCCCGTCCCCCGCTGATGGCGCTCACCGGACGCGCCGCGCTCGTCGCGGCACTGGGCGCCGTCCCCATCGGCCTCTGGGACCCAAGCCTCACGGGCCTGCTCACCGTCAACGTCCCCCTGGCCGTCGCCTGCGCCTGCGACTTCGCCCTGGCGGCCCCCGTACGCCGCCTGGGCCTGTCCCGCTCCGGAGACACCTCCGCACGCCTCGGCGAGCCCGCGGACGTCACCCTGACGGTCACCAACCCGTCCCGGCGCCCCCTGAAGGCCCACATCCGCGACGCCTGGCCCCCCAGCAGCTGGCAGCCGGGCACCGAAGTGGAGTCCTCACGCCACCACCTGACGGTCCCGCCCGGCGAACGCCGCCGCGTCACGACCCGTCTGCGCCCCACCCGACGCGGTGACCGCCACGCCGACCGCGTAACGATCCGCTCCTACGGCCCCCTCGGCCTCTTCTCCCGCCAGGGCACCCACAAGGTCCCGTGGACGGTCCGCGTCCTGCCCCCGTTCACCAGCCGCAAGCACCTGCCCTCGAAGCTGGCCCGCCTCCGCGAACTCGACGGCCGCACCAGCGTCCTCACCCGCGGCGAGGGCACCGAGTTCGACAGCCTGCGCGAGTACGTCCCCGGCGACGACACCCGCTCCATCGACTGGCGCGCAACCGCCCGCCAGACCACCGTCGCCGTACGCACCTGGCGCCCCGAGCGCGACCGCCACATCCTGCTGGTCCTGGACACCGGCCGCACCTCCGCCGGTCGCGTCGGCGACGCACCACGCCTGGACTCCGCCATGGACGCGGCACTGCTCCTGGCCGCACTGGCCTCCCGCGCGGGCGACCGCGTCGACCTGCTCGCCTACGACCGCCGGGTCCGCACCCTCGTCCAGGGCCGCACCGCCGGCGACCTCCTGCCGTCCCTCGTCAACGCCATGGCGACCCTCGAACCCGAGCTGATCGAGACGGACGCCCGAGGCCTTACGGCAACAGCGCTCCGTACGGCCCCCCGCCGCTCCCTGATCGTGCTCCTCACCACCCTGGACGCGGCCCCGGTCGAGGAGGGCCTGCTCCCCGTCCTCCCACAACTCACCCAGCGCCACACCGTCCTGGTGGCATCGGTAGCCGACCCCCACGTCGCCGGCATGGCGAAGGCCCGAGGCGACGTCAACGCGATCTACGAAGCGGCAGCCGCAGCCCAGGCCCAGACAGAACGCCGACGCACTTCAGAACAACTGCGCCGCCACGGAGTTACGGTCGTGGACGCGACGCCGGACGAACTGGCACCGGCGCTGGCGGACGCGTATCTGGCATTGAAGACAGCGGGTCGTCTCTGAGAAAGGCGGGGCGGAAGCCCCTTATTGACCTCCTAAACGCAGAAAACCCCGCATCCGAAGATGCGGGGTTTTCTCAATAATTGTTCGGCGGCGTCCTACTCTCCCACAGGGTCCCCCCTGCAGTACCATCGGCGCTGTAAGGCTTAGCTTCCGGGTTCGGAATGTAA
>NZ_JBIVNC010000008.1:0-444566 GCF_044753385.1 Streptomyces sp. NPDC088387 | reverse complement strand
CCGACCCCAAGCCCTACCTCTGGACCAAGACCGCAGACGAGATCCTTGAACGCCTCGCCTCTTATCTGAACAGAATTCCCGACTCAGAAGACTAGGGCCGGTCGGTCGGGGCAGGAACGTTCACGTGGGCCGCCGGCTCGCGTGGACGCCGCCATGACAGTCTCCGAGGCGCCAGGAGTGAAGTGGGTACTCCTGACGCCGAGCCTTTGTACGGAGGCTTCTCTGCGGTGGCCGGCGCGAGGGGCGGGCGCCGCTTCAGGGGTGCGTTGGTAGTGCCGGGATGTTGCGGAACGCGTGGTGTCGGGCCCCGGTGACGATGAGCAGGCTGACTGCTCCGAGGGCGGCGGCCGACGCGGCGACCGCGGAGACACCCGCGCTTTGCAGCAGGAGACCTCCGATGATGCCGCCCAGGGCCATCGCCGCGTTCCAGAGGGTGACGAGGACGGCCTGCGCGCTGTCGGCGGCGGCGCTGCCGCGTCGCATCCCGGCCTGTCCGGCCGCGGTTTGCAGCAGGGTCGGCGCACCGCCCCACCCCAGGCCCCAGAGGACAGCGGCGATCCAGACGATGGCGTGTGCGGTGGTGACGGCGAGAGCCGCCGTGGCGAGGGTGAACAGCGCCGCGTCGGCGACCGTCAACGTCCTTGGACGCCGGTCGACATGGCGTCCGACGTACCAGATGCTCAGCAGGCAGGCGACACCAAAGGCGAGGAGAACCGCGTCCGTTGCCGCCCCGAGCCCGGCGTGCCGCAGATAGGGCGCGATGTAGGCGTAGATGATCGTGTGCCCGAGGACGAACGTCGTGACCGTGGCCATGATCGCCGCGACACCGGGCACCGCGAGGGTCTGTCGCAGGGAAGACTTCGCTGATGCTGACGCTGACGCGGGGCCCGGATGGTTGGTGTCCGCCTTTTCGGGGGCGGGCCGACCCACGCCGGGGACGGACGCGCCGATCCAGCCGATGACGGCGAGAGTGACTACGGAGACAGCGCCGAACGCCGCCCGCCAGCCCACCTGTTCACCGATGAGGGTGCCCGCGGGAACTCCCAGGGACAACGCCACCGGGATCCCGGCCATCGCCACCGCGATGGCCCGCCCCTCCATACCGGCGGGTGCGATACGGCGGGCGTAGCCGGCGAGGATCGCCCACGCGAGGCCCGCGGCCACGCCGGCGAGGAAGCGGCCCGCGAGCAGGACGGCGTATCCGGGGGCGGCGGCAGTCAGTGTGTTGGCCACCAGGAACACGGCCATGGCGCCGAGCAGCAGTGGTTTGCGTGGAACGGACGCCGTCGCCGCGGCGAGCGGGATGGCGGTCAGGGCCGTACCGGCGGCGTAGACGGTGACGGCCTGGCCGGTGGCACCTGAACTGGTGCCCAGCGAGGCCGACATCTCGGGCAGCACACCGGCGGGCAGGGTCTCCGTGAGGCTTGTGATGAAGACGGCGGTGCCCAGGGCCAGCAGCGCCGACCAGGGCAGGCCGGACTGTCGCGCACGAGGCTGTGGGTCACAGGACGTGGTGGTCATGGACCGCATCCTGAAACGTTCACACAGGTGTGATGGTCAAGCCCGGATGTGCCGGGTAGCTTCGGCGGGTGTGAGGATCGGTGGCTGGTGTGAGGATCGGTGAACTGTCGCGCCTGACGGGCGCGTCGCGTCGGCTGCTGCGCTACTACGAGGAGCAGGGGCTGATCGTCCCGGACCGGGGCGAGAACGGGTACCGGGACTACGACGACCGCTATGTGGACCGGGTCAACCAGATCCGCGGCCTGCTCGACGCGGGCCTCCCCACGCGCATCATCAAGCAGATCCTTCCGTGCCTGGACAAACCGCGCTCGATCCACTTTCCCGACGCGACCCCGGAGATGCTGGCCCTGCTGGCCGCCGAGCGGGACCGGCTCACCGAGCGGATCGAGGTACTCGTCCGCAACCGCGACGCGATGAGCGAGTACCTGGCGGAAGTCGGACAGTGCCGGGCGCCGGCTCCCCGCGGCACGCCGGACTCCCCGTCGGTGGCGTCGTCGGTTACGCCCCGACGCACAGGAGCGTCCCCGTCGTGGTGACGGGGACGCTCCTGTCCGGAAGCCGGGGTCAGCAGCTCAGACGGATGTCCCCCCAGTCCGCGTGGTCCCAGGTGGAGCCGTCGCCGCCGTCGGTGACGAGGAGCCGGACCACGGTCGCGCCGGTGACGTCCGCGGTGAGCGACTCGGCGGGCATCGCGGTGGTGAGCACACTGCTGGCGGCGGTCCGTTCGTCGTCCGCCCAGACCTCGAAGGCGACGCTGCCCGTGTCGTGCGCCTCGTCGTCGACGCCGACGTGCGCGGTGACCGTCTCGCACTGACCGCCGGTGTAGTACTCGATCACACTCTCCGCGTGCACACCGAGCCCCTTCCGGTACACCGTGCCCTCGATGGTCAGGGGCGCGCCGTCGCCCGCCGCCTGCTCGCCGTTGCTCATGTCGCGCTCGGCCGGCCCCCATCCGTTGACCGACGACAGCCAGGGCAGATCACTCAGGGCCGAGGTGCCCGCGGGCGGCGCCACGGCCACGGTCGCGGTCAACGGCAGCTCGTTCTGGACGCGTTGGCCGTCCGGCGAGCGATAGCGCGTGCGCAGCGTCAGATCGTAGGAGCCCGGCTCGGTGCCCTCGGGTGCGGTGACCTTCCAGCGGGTGGTGAGGGAGCGGCCGGTCGGCAGCGAGCGGGCGGTGGTCGGCGAGGTGGCGCGGACCTTCCAGCCCTCGGGGCCGCGCAGAGAGACGGACACGTCCTTCGCGGCCGTCCGGCCGAGGTCGGTGACATGGCTCGTGAGCGTGGCCGGCTGACCGCCGACGACGAACGGGCGGGCGTCCAGCCCGAATTCGACGGCCGGCGGGTGCGTGGCCCAGCGGGAGTCCGCCCGGACGCGGAGCAGGACCGTGCCGTGCGCGGGCACGGTCGCCGCGATCGTGCCCGCGGTGTTGTAGCTGCGGTGCTGCCACAGGTCGCGGGCGGTGTACCCGGAGGCGCCCTTCAGGCCGACGGCCTTGGCGGTGGTGCTGACGCGCTGCGCGGTGCCGGTCTCGTTGAACAGCGCCACCGTACGGCTGCCGTCCTTCATCTCCTTGGAGACGACCCAGCGTCCGGCCTCCGACGACACGACCGCGCCCTGCTTGCCCAGCGGGTCCTGGTCGACGGCGATGACCTCGCGGTTGCCGAGGATCTCGAAGGTCTCGTCGGACGCCTCCCGCAGATCGCTGCCGATGAGCAGCGGCGCCGCCATGATCGACCACATGGAGAAGTGGGTGCGGTACTCGGTGTCCGTCATGCCGCCGTTGCCGACCTCCAGCATGTCGGGGTCGTTCCAGTTGCCCGGCCCCGCGTACGGGGCGAGCGGCAGGTTCCGCTTGAGGATCGACAGCATCGAACCCCACTCGTCGGTGATGTCACCGGTGGTGCGCCACAGATGGCCGACGTCCTGCGCCCACTCCCAGGGCCGGTTCTCGCCCCACTCGCAGATGCTGTAGACGATCGGGCGGCCGGTGGTGGCCGACGCGGCCCTCAGGGCGTCACGCATGGTCGTGTAGCGCAGTTCGGCGTCCACGCCCTCGTTGTTGCAGTTGTCGTACTTGAGGTAGTCGACACCCCAGTCGGCGAACTGCTGGGCGTCGCTGTACTCGTGGCCGAGCGCGCCCGGGAAGCCCGCGGTGTTGCAGGTCTTCACTCCGGCGCTGGTGTAGATGCCGAGCTTGAGGCCGCGGGAGTGCACGTAGTCCGCGACGGCCTTGATCCCGTTGGGGAACCGGACCGGGTCGGGGACGAGTTTGCCGTTCGCGTCACGGGAGGGCAGGGCCCAGCAGTCGTCGAGGTTGACGTACTCGTAGCCGGCGGCCTTGAGGCCCTTCTCGACGAAGATGTCGGCGATTCCCTTGACCATCGCCTCGTTGAACTCCGCACGGCAGTGGGTGGAGTTCCAGTTGTTGAAGCCCATCGGAGGGGTGAGGGCGAGACCGTCGTCCAGGGTGGGTGCGGCCGGTGCGGCGGGCGGGGTGGTCGCCTCCTCGGCGGAGGCCGCGGGCGCGGTGGCCGCCAGTGCGGACGGCGCCGCGAGTCCCGCCGTACAGAGAAGTCCGGCGGTGAGCAGTCCGACCAGTCTCCGTGCCGTGCGGTGGTGAAGGTAGCGCGTCATTACGTTCCTCCCAACGCGAAAGATCGGATGACAGCATGCCCATGCCATCCGTGCGGTCACGGTAGATCCTGTCCGAGTCTGTTGGAAGGGGTTGGATCCCGTTTGTTTTGCCGTGCCCGAAGGGGCAGCCGTGACCCTCTGGCGTCTGTGCAGTTGAGCCGTGCATGAAGAAGCGCAGCATGCTGGCCATCGCCTCCCTCGCCACCGGTTTCGTCGTCGCGGCCGTCACCCCGTCCCACGGGCTCGGCAGCGATCTGACCGAGGTCGACGTGCCGGGCACCCTGAACACCGTCGAGAAGACCATCGCCAGCGAGAGCCTGGCCATGGACCACAACCCCCTCGGAGGCGGCGCCGAGGCCAAGTGACCGCACCGCCGACCGAGCGCCGTGGGGGGGGGGGGGGGGGGGGGGGGGGGGGGGGGGGCCCCCCCCGCGGGGGGCGCCCCCCCCGCGGGGGGGGGGGGGGGGGGGGGGGGGGGGGGGGGGGCCCCCGCCCCCGCCCCCCCCCCCCCCGCCGGGGGGGCGCCCCCCCCCCCCCCCCCCCCCCCCCCCCCCCGCGCGGGGGCCCCCCCCCCCCCGCCGGGGCCCCCCCCCCCACGGCGCTTTCACGCACCCTCAACTGGGGCTGGTTTCCGTGGCAGGGTGGAGCGGGCAAGCCTCAGGGGGCCAACAGAAGAGGGGGAAACGTGATCGTTTGGATCAACGGCGCGTTCGGTGCGGGGAAGACCACCACCGCACGGGAACTGATCGAGCTGATCCCGGACAGCACGCTCTTCGACCCCGAGGTCATCGGTGGCGGGCTGACACATCTGCTGCCGCCCAAACGCCTCGCCGAGGTCGGCGACTTCCAGGACCTGCCGATCTGGCGCCGCCTGGTGATCGACACGGCCGCCGCGATGCTCGCCGAACTCGGCGGGACCCTCGTGGTGCCCATGACCCTGCTGCGCCAGGACTACCGCGACGAGATCTTCGGTGGCCTCGCCGCCCGTCGGATCAGCGTCCGCCATCTGCTTCTGACCCCGGCCGAAACGATCCTGCGCGAGCGCATAGCCCAGCGGGAGATACCCGCCGACCTCCCCGACGGCGAGATACGCGTACGGCAGTGGTCGTACGACCACATAGAGCCGTTCCGGGCGGCCCTCGCCGGCTGGCTCGCCGCAGACGCGCACCCCGTCGACAACGGCACCCTCACCCCGTACGACACCGCCGTGCGCATCGCCGAGGCCGTCGGCTCCGGGACCGCGCCCGTCAGCGACATCGTGCAGACCCCGGAACCCACCGCCGAGACCGTCGCCTCCGGTGTGCTGCTCTTCGACGAACAGGACCGCGTGCTGCTCGTCGACCCCACCTACAAGCCCGGCTGGGAGTTCCCCGGCGGCGTCGTCGAGGCCGGCGAGGCCCCCGCACAGGCCGGTATCCGCGAGGTCGCCGAGGAGACCGGCGTCCGCCTCGACGGCGTACCCCGGCTGCTCGTCGTCGACTGGGAACCGCCCGCACCACCCGGTTACGGTGGTCTGCGGCTGCTCTTCGACGGCGGCAGCCTCGACTCCACCGAAGCGGCGCGGCTGCTGCTGCCCGGCCCCGAACTGCGCGACTGCCGGTTCGTCACCGAACAGGAGGCCGCCCACCTGCTGCCCCCTGTGCGCTACGAACGACTGCGCTGGGCGCTGCGGGCCCGGGAGCGGGGCGCGGCCCTCTATCTGGAGGCGGGGGTGCCGGTGGGGGCGGGGGCCTGAGGCGGGTGTCGGCCGAGCCGGCTCCCGCAGCGACGATGCCGGTGCAGACCTGCGGCCGTGACTCGTCCTCGCCGGTGCCGGGCGCCCGCACGGCGGCCCGCTGCTCGCCGGTACCGCCGAAGTACTCGGAGCCCAGGGGTGCCACCGGTCCGCGTGCCGACCACTCGGAGAGGATCGTCCCGGCGTCCCGGCGTCCCGGCAGCCCGGCGTCCCGGCAGCCCGGCGGCCCGGCGGCCCGGCGGCCCGGCGGCCTGGGAGTCCGGGAGCCCGGGAGTCCGGGAGTCCGGCGGCCCGGGAGCCCGGCGGCCCGGCAGCCCGGGAGTCCGGGAGTCCGGCGGCCCGGCAGCCTGGGAGCTCGGCGGCCCGGCAGTCCGGTGGCCCGGCAATTGGCGGAGGCCCGGCAGACGGCGGAAGCCCGTCGCGTGCTCCCCGGCGCCGTCCGCGAGCGAGTCGCACGGGGTGTCCGTCACCGGCATCGGAGCGAGGCACTGTCCGATCGGCGCCGGGCGGGTGGCGGTGAGGGCGTCTGAGGCGGGGTCTCCGGATCGGCGTCGGGTGGGCGGCGGTGAGGGCGGGGGGTCACCCCCCGCCCAGGAGTCCGGCGTCGGCGGGTGCTGCCCGCGGTTCGTAGCCCGGGACCCGCGCCCGCCCCTCCGTCAGCTCCCCGCGTAGTTGCGCAGGAACAGGGCCTCCGCCACCGACAGACGCTCCAGCTCCTGCGGGGACACGCTCTCGTTGACCGCGTGGATCTGCGCCTCCGGCTCGCTGAGGCCGATGAGCAGGATCTCCGCGTCCGGGTAGAGGGCGGCGAGGGTGTTGCACAGCGGGATCGAGCCGCCCTGGCCCGCGTACTGCATCTCCTGGTCCGGGTACGCGACCGCCATCGCCTCGGCCATCGCCGCGTACGCCGGGCTGGTGGTGTCCGCGCGGAACGGCTGGCCCTGCCCGATCTGCTCGCTGCTCACCCGCGCGCCCCACGGCGTGTGCCGCTCCAGGTGGGCCTGGAGCAGCCGGGTCGCCTCGGCCGCGTCGACGCCCGGCGGCACCCGGAGGCTGACCAGCGCCCGCGAGCGCGCCTGCACCGACGGGGTGGCGCCCACGACCGGCGGGGCGTCGATGCCGAGGACCGTGACCGCAGGGGCGGCCCAGATCCGGTCGGCGACCGTGCCGGACCCGATCAGCTCCACGCCGTCCAGCACCTTGGCGTCCTTGCGGAACTGCTCCTCGTCGTAGCTCAGCCCCGTCCAGCCGGGACCGTCGCTCAGCCCGTCGACGGTGGTCGAACCGTCCTTGGCGCGCAGCGAGTCCAGTACGCGGATCAGCGCGGCCAGCGCGTCCGGGGCGGCGCCGCCGAACTGGCCCGAGTGCAGGTTGCCTTCGAGGGTGTCGACCGAGACGCGGACCAGCGTCATGCCGCGCAGGGTGGTGGTGACCGTCGGCAGGCCGACCCGGAAGTTGCCGGCGTCGCCGATCACGATGGTGTCCGCGGCGAGCAGCTCCGGGTGCTCCTCGGCGTACCGCTCCAGGCCGCCGGTGCCCATCTCCTCGGAACCCTCGGCGATCACCTTCACGTGTACCGGCACGCCGCCGTTGGCCCTGAGCGCGCGCAGCGCCAGCAGGTGCATGATCACGCCGCCCTTGCAGTCGGCGGCACCGCGCCCGTACCAGCGCCCGTCGCGCTCGGTCAGCGTGAACGGCGGGGTCGTCCAGGCGGCCTCGTCCAGCGGCGGCTGCACGTCGTAGTGCGCGTAGAGCAACACGGTCTTCGCGCCCTCGGGGCCGGGCAGATATCCGTACACCGACTGCGTGCCGTCGGGGGTGTCGAGCAGGGCGACGTCCTGGAAACCCTCGGCGCCCAGCGCGTCCGCGACCCAGCGCGCGGCACCCTCGCTCTCGCTCCTCGGGAACTGGTCGAAGTCCGCCACCGACTTGAAGGCCACCAGTTCGGTGAGCTCCGCCTTCGCCGTGGGCATCAGCGAGGCGACGGTCTCGGCGACCGGATTCGACGACATGGGCACGCTCCTCGTAGGTGCGACGTTGTACTTCTCTGTACGGGTCTGCGCGGTCGGCAGACGCCGCGAAGTGCAGTCTGGTTCTTGTGTGGACGCTTCTCCGCACGGACGGATCACGCTTTTGCGCACTGTTGACCGCACGGATGTAGGCGCGCCCTGGTGTGCGGGGCGCATACGGGCCGATCCTCCCACAGTGACCTGCGGCGCCTCCGCCGTAGGATGCGGGGGACAGTCGGCAGGCGGCGGATCGGGAGCAGTAGACCATCGTGAGCAGCGAGAACTCTTCGGCGGACGACGTGCGGCAGGTGTGGGACGTCGTCGTGGTGGGCGCGGGACCTGCGGGTGCCTCGGCCGCATACGCGGCGGCGGTCGCGGGACGGCGCGTCCTTGTGCTGGAGAAAGCGGAGCTGCCGCGGTACAAGACCTGCGGCGGCGGCATCATCGGCCCTTCGCGCGACGCGCTTCCGCCGGGCTTTGAACTGCCGTTCCAGGACCGGGTGCACGCGGTCACCTTCTCCAACAACGGCCGCTACACGCGCACGCGGCGCTCCAAGCAGATGCTGTTCGGCCTGATCAACCGGCCGGAGTTCGACCAGCAGCTGGTGGAGCACGCGCAGAAGGCGGGTGCCGAACTGCGGACCGGGGTCACGGTCACGCGGGTCGAGCAGCACGGCTCGGCGGTGCCCGACCGGCGTACGGTCGCGGTCGTCCTCCAGGGCGGCGAGACGCTCCTGGCGCGGGCGGTGGTCGGCGCGGACGGGAGCGCCAGCCGCATAGGAGCGCATGTCGGGGTCAAACTCGACCAGGTGGATCTCGGTCTCGAGGCGGAGATCCCGGTGCCGGAGACGGTGGCCGAGGACTGGAGGGGACGGGTCCTCATCGACTGGGGTCCGATGCCCGGCAGTTACGGCTGGGTGTTCCCCAAGGGCGACACCCTGACCGTCGGCGTGATCTCCGCGCGCGGCGAGGGCGCCGCCACCAAGCGGTATCTGGAGGACTTCATCGGGCGGCTCGGCCTCGCCGGCTTCGAACCGAGCATCTCGTCCGGCCACTTGACCCGCTGCCGCGCCGACGACTCGCCGCTGTCGCGCGGGCGGGTGCTGGTGTGCGGGGACGCGGCCGGGCTGCTGGAGCCGTGGACGCGCGAGGGCATCTCCTTTGCCCTGCGGTCGGGGCGGCTCGCGGGGGAGTGGGCGGTCCGGATCGCCGAGTCGCACGACGCGGTGGACGCCCGCCGCCAGGCACTGAACTACGCGTTCGCCGTCAAGGCGGGCCTGGGTGTCGAAATGGCCGTCGGCAAGCGGATGCTGAGCATCTTCGAGCGGCGGCCGGGGCTCTTCCACGCCGCGCTGACCGGGTTCCGTCCGGCGTGGAAGTCGTTCATGGACATCACGCGCGGCGCGACGACGCTCGGTGAGCTCGTCCGCAGCCGTCCGATGGCCCAGCGGGCGCTGCACATGATGGACCGGCGGGCGGCGGAGGCCCAGCAGCCGACGGACGCCGAGGAGTTGTCGAAGCCCGAGCCGGAGCCCGCGGAGGAGCCGGAGACGGGCAAGGGCGCCTGAGAGGGGCGTCCGTCGTGGACGCGGGCCGGTCGGTGACCGGCCCGCTTCGGCTGTCCGACTCGCTTGGGCTGCCCGCCCCGTCGCGCTGCCGCCGGCCCGTCCCGTTCACCACGGCGACCGCCGCCAGGGCGACGGCCAGGCCGATGCCGGTCTGGATGGTGAACGTCTCGCCGAACATCAGCGCGCCCCATACGGCGGTCACCGGTGCCATCAGGAACATCAGCGTGTTGACCCGGGTCACCCCGGAGCGCCGCAGCACCAGCCAGTAGAGGCCGTAGCCGCCGAACGTCGACAGGGTCACCAGCCACACGGTCGCGATCCAGAAGGACGCCGTCGCCGGCGGTGCGGCGGCGCCGGTCACCAGGGCGGCGCCGGTGAACACCACCGCGCTGGACGAGCAGTGGACCGTCATCGACACCAGGGGCGCGACCGGCGTCCGGGACCGCTCGTCGAGGAAGGTGGCCGCCACCAGGCAGAGCATCCCGGCGAACGGGACGAGGTACGTCCACCGGGCGACGGAACCGTTGGCCGCCGCGTCGGCCGTGCTGACCACCACGACCCCGGCGAGGCCGAGCCCCAGCCCGAGCCACTGCCTCCCCGACACGTACTGCCGCAGCAGCGGGCCCGCCAGCGCCCCGGCGACCAGCGGCTGGGTGCCGTCGATCAACGCCGTGGTGCCGCTGGAGACACCGAGCTGGATCGCGTAGTAGACGGTCAGCAGATAGCCGCTCTGGGAGAGCAGTCCGATCACGGTCTGCCGGCCGAGGTCGCGCGCGGTCAGGCGTCGCCACGCGTCCCGGCCGCGGATCACCGCCACGGCGCCGAGGACCACCGCCAACGGCAGAAAGCGCCACATCAGCAGCGTCACGGCACCGGACTGTCCGGTACCGAGCTTCGCGCCGACGAACCCCGAGCTCCAGCACAGGACGAACGCGGCGGAGAGGAGGACGTTCATGATGCGCTCCCTCGGTGACGTCTGGACGCTCGTGACTCGGCGGACCCGTGACTATACCGATCTGTATACCTGCCTCGGGGAATCCACTATACAGATCGGTATAGTCTGGTGTCATGAGCATCAGGCGGATCACGATGACCCCCGGCGCCCGCCGGGTGCTGGAGGCGGCGTCCCGGCTCTTCTACGAGCGCGGAATCCACGCCGTAGGGGTGGACCTGATCGCCGCCGAGGCGGGCGTGACGAAGAAGACGCTCTACGACCGGTTCGGCTCCAAGGAGCAGCTCGTCGTCGAGTACCTCGCCGCCCGGGACGAGCGCTGGCGGCAGTTCCTCGCCGAGCGGACCCCAGAGGTGGGGGCGGGGCCCGCCGACCGTGTCCTGGCGGTCTTCGAAGCCTCCCGTGCCTGGATGTCCGAGAACGGCGCCAAGGGATGCAGCATGGTCAAGGCGCACGCAGAGATCAGCGACCCCGTCCATCCGGCGTTCGCGATCATCACCGCCCAGAAGCAGTGGATGCTGGCCCTCTTCACCGGGCTGGTGGGGGAGTTGGGCCCGGACCGCGCGGACGAGCGGGCCCGGACGCTCATGCTGCTGCACGAAGGTGCGCTGGTCGCCCACGGGGTCCGGGTCTTCCCGGATCCGATCGGGCACGCGCGGGACGAGGCGGGCAGACTCCTCGCCGACTGGGCACGCGAGGCGGCCGGGTGAGGGACCGGTGGCCGCCGTGTCTCAGGACACCGGCACCGCGGGCAGCGGCAGCAACTCCGGGTCCTGACGCAGGATCCGGGTGTGCAGTGACCGCAGGGCCGGCGCCGGGTCGGCGCCCATCGCCTCCGCCAGCCGCTGTCGTGCCGCCTCGTAGACGGTGAGGGCGTCCGTGGGGCGGCCGGTCCGGCACAGCGCGATCATCAGCAGCTCGACCGGGCGCTCGCGCAGCGGATGCGCGGCGACCAGACGCACCAGCTCATGGACGTACTCGAAGGAGCGGCCGAGGGTGATCTCGCCGGTCAGCCGGGCCTCCAGGACGGTCAGCCGCTTCTCGGCCCAGCGCAGGCGCTCCGCCGCGAGATACGGCGCCGCAAGTCCCTCCGCGAAGTCGCCGCGCCACAACTCCTCGGCCCGCCGGGCGAGTCCAACGGCCCGCTCGACCTCACCGGCGTCCCGCGCGGCCAGTGCCTCGTCGACGAGACGCCGGCGCTCGCGCAGGTCGGCGAGGTCCGTGCCGGAGAGCCGGTATCCGGCGCCGGTCCACGCCAGCTCCGGCCCCGGGCCCAGCGCGCGGCGCAGTCCGGAGACGTACTTCTGCACGAGGTTGCGCACATGCACGGGCGGTGTGCCGCCCCAGACGGCTTCGACCAGACCGTCGTAGGAGAGCGGGTGGTGCTCCTGGAGGAGGAGTACGGCGAGGACGGCGCGCTGTCTGGGCGGGCCGAGGGGGATCTCGGTGCCGGACCGCAGGGCGCGCAGGGGGCCGAGGATCTCGAAGCGCAGCGTGTCCGCGTCCACCGGTCCGACACTCGCCTCAGCCATGCGTCGAGCCTATCCCGGGCCGCGTCTTCCAGTGGATCTTCCAGCGGGCCTTCCAGTGGCCTCGCCGACGGTGAGCGGGACAGTGACCTCCGGCGAAAGGCTCCACGATGCTCACCCGGCTCGGCCGTCCGGCGGTGGGGCACAGCCGTGCCGTGCTGCTCGGCTTCCTGATCGCGTTTCTCGGTCTTGCCGCCTACGGCGCCGGCGCGCAGGCCGATCTCGAACTTTCCCGCTGGGACTCGCCCGGCACCGAGTCGGTGCGCGCGGGCGAGCAGGTCCGCGACCACTTCGGCACCGGAAACCCCAATCTCGCCCTGCTCGTCACCGCCCGCGACGGCGACGTCGACAGCCCCGTCACCACCCGGGCCGCCCGTGAACTCGCCGCCGAGGTCGGGCGGTTGCCCCTCGTCGGCGACGTCACCTCCTACTGGGACAGCGACAGTCCGGCGCTGCGCGGCGAGGACGGCCGCCGCGCGCTGATCCTCGTGCACCTGGTGGGGACGGCCACCGAGACCCGGCAGGAACTCGCCACACTCTCGCCCGAGTTGACCCGCACCACCGCCGAACTCGCCGTACGGGTCGGCGGTCAGGAGGAGATCAGCCGGCAGGTCGGCGAGCAGGCGCGGGCCGACTTCCTGCGCGCGGAGGTCTTCGCGCTGCCCGCCGTACTCCTGCTGCTGATCCTCGTCTACCGGCGCACAACGGCCGCGCTCCTGACGCTCGGTGTCGGACTCTTCGCCGTGCTCGGCACCCTCGCCGGGCTGCGCGCGATCGCACAGTTCACCGAGGTGTCGACGTTCGCGGCCAACCTGGCACTCGTCCTCGGTCTCGGACTCGGCGTCGACTACAGCCTGTTCATGATCAACCGGTACCGGGAGGAACGGGCCGCCGGCCGGGCGCAGGAGGACGCCGTGCTGCGCGCCACCGCCGTCGCCGGGCGGACCGTGCTGTTCAGCGGGGTCACCGTGGCCGTCTCGCTGAGCGCGCTGCTGGTGTTCCCGTTCTTCTTCCTGAGCTCGTTCGCCTACGCCGGGATCCTCGTTGTCCTCACCGCGGTGACCGGCGCCGTACTCCTCCTGCCCGCCGCCCTCGCCCGCTGGGGCCACCGCGTCGAACGTCCCGCCGCGCCCGCCTCGGGGTTCTGGCACCGCACCGCCCTGCTCGCCATGCGCCGCCCGCTGCTCGCCGGGGCGGGAGTCCTGACCGTGCTCCTCGTCGCCGCCTCGCCGGTACTGGGCCTGCGCTTCGGCCTCCCGGACGAGCGCACGCTTCCCGAGGGCACCAGCTCGCGCACCACTGCCGAGATCGTGCACCGCGAGTTCGCCGCCGAGCCCACCGACACCGTCCAGATCGTCCTCACCGAACCGGCCGACACCCGCGCCTACGCGGCCGAACTCTCCCGTGTCCCGGGCGTGTTCCAGGTCGACGCGCCCTCCGGCGCCTACCACGACGGCGAGCGGACCGGCCCGCCCGGACAGGGCCGGCTCACCGGCGACGACGGCCGTGTACGCCTCGCGGTCGTACCCGAACAGCGGACCATGTACGGCGACGTGCCCGCCTTCGTCGAACGGCTCAGGGACACCACGGCCCCGGCCGGCGCGCTCGTCGGCGGCTATCCCGCCGAGACCACGGACTTCCGCGCCACCCTCCTGGACCGGCTCCCGCTCGCCGTCGGGATCGTGCTGGTGGCGACGTACGTGATCCTCTTCCTCATGACCGGCAGTGTGCTGCTGCCCCTCAAGGCGACCGTGCTCAACCTGCTCAGCCTGTCCGTGATGTTCGGCTGCCTGGTCTGGGTCTTCCAGGACGGCAACCTCTCCGGACTGCTCGGCTTCACACCCGCGGGATCGATCGAGCCCAGCATCCCGGTCCTCATGTTCTGCGTGGCCTACGGGCTCTCCATGGACTACGAGGTGTTCCTGCTGGCCCGCATCAAGGAGGAGCACGAACGCACCGGCGACACCGTGCGCGCGGTCGGCGAGGGCATCCGGCGCAGCGCCCCGCTGATCACCGCCGCGGCCGGGATCCTCGCCCTGTCCTTCCTGTCGTACGCCACCGGAGGCGTCGTCTTCCTGAAGGAGATGGGTATCGGCACGGCCCTGACGATCCTCGTCGACGCGACCCTGATCCGGGTGGTGCTGCTGCCGGTCACCATGCGGCTCGCGGGCCGCGCCAACTGGTGGGCGCCACGCGCGCTGCGCCGGCTGCGGATCAGGGAGCAGACCCCGGCGCGCGACGACGTACTTCCGCGGGAGTACGTGTGATCACGCCGCCCGGCTGACGTCGGGGACGGCCGGCGGCGTCTAGCGTGGCGGACATGGACAGGGAGCAGGGGCGATGGGCCGCCGCGCCGCGCTGGTGGCGGCAGGGGCCGCCGTGGTGGAACCGCTGGGACGGGGAGAGCACAAGCCGGCTGCCCTGGCGGTCCACCCTGCCGCTGACCGTCTTCGTCCTCGTCGGGTCGAACTTCGCCTCCGAGGCGCAGGCCGGTGAGCGTGTGGCACTGGACCCCTTCGCGCGGGTGCTGCTGATCGTCGGCTGTGCGCTGCTGCTGTTCCGCAAACGCCGGCCGGTCCTCGTCGCGTTCGGTACGGCACTGACCGCGATGCTCTACCTGGGCGCCGGGTACGCGTACGGGCCGGTGTTCTTCACGGTGGCGCTGGGGTTCTTCAGCGCGCTCGTGGCGGGGCACCGGCGGGCCGCGTGGGGTGCCGTCGCCATGCTCTGGGCCGGTCATGTGCTGGTCGGCCACTGGCTCTACCAGTGGCTGCCGCGGTCCGGCGACCACGCCGCGCCCTGGGGACAGGAAGTGGTGGTCGCGGCCTGGCTCGCGGCGATCGGGGCGGTGGCCGAGCTGACCCGGGTACGGCGCGAGCAGTGGGACAAGGAGCGCGAGGAACGCGCCCAGGCGGCCCGGCGGCGCGCCGACGAGGAGCGGTTGCGGATCGCCCGCGAACTGCACGACGTCCTCGCGCACAGCATCTCCGTGATCAACGTCCAGGCAGGAGTGGGTCTCGCCCTCCTCGACTCCGACCCGGAACAGGCGCGGACCGCGCTGACCACGATCAAGTCCGCCAGCAAGGAGGCGCTCGGCGAGGTCCGCCAGGTCCTCGACACGCTCCGCACCCCCGGTGACGCCCCCCGCGCGCCCGCCCCCGGCCTCGACCGGCTCCCGGAACTCGTCGAGCAGGCGGCCTCCGCCGGACTCACCGTCGACGTCGAGGGGAAGGCGCCCCGCCTGTCACCGGGCGCCGACCTCGCCGCCTTCCGGATCGTCCAGGAGGCCCTCACCAACGTCGTACGGCACTCGGGGTCCCGGCGGGCGCGGGTCCGCCTGGAGCACGGCGGCGGCGCGCTGCGGCTGCGGGTCGACGACGACGGCCCCCCGACCGGTACCGACGCGGGTGGCAGCGGCAACGGGCTGGCCGGAATGCGGGAGCGGGCCGCGGCGCTCGGTGGCACCATCGAGGCGGGCCCGCGCGCCGACGGCGGGTTCCGGGTGCTGGCGGTACTGCCCCTGTCGGACCAGGAGCGCAAGGAGGACGACCGGTGATCCGCGTACTGCTCGCCGACGACCAGTCACTGGTACGGGCCGGGTTCCGCGCCCTGCTGGACGCGCAGCCGGACGTCGAGGTGGTCGCGGAGGCGCCCGACGGCGAGGAGGCCGTGCGCAAGGTGCGCGAACTGCGGCCGGACGTCGTCCTGATGGACATCCGGATGCCGGTCCTCGACGGTCTCGCCGCGACCCGGCGGATCACCGGGGACGCCGAACTGGCCGACGTCAAGGTGGTCATGCTGACCACCTTCGAACTCGACGAGTACGTCTTCGAGGCGATCCGGTCCGGCGCCTCGGGCTTCCTGGTGAAGGACACCGAGCCGGAGGAACTCGTGCGCGCCGTACGGGCGGTGGTGGCCGGTGACGCCCTGCTGTCGCCCGGGGTGACCCGGCGGCTGATCGCCGAGTTCGCCGCCCGCTCCAAGGAACCCGCGGCGGCACAGACCCTCGGCCGGCTCACCGAGCGGGAACGGGAGGTGATGGCGCTGGTCGGGATCGGGCTGTCCAACGAGGAGATCGCCCGCCGTCTGGTCGTCAGCCCGCTCACCGCGAAGACCCACGTCAGCCGCACCATGGTGAAGCTCGGTGTGCGCGACCGGGCCCAACTCGTCGTGCTGGCCTACGAGTCGGGGTTGGTCCGGCCCGGCTGGCTCGGCTGACCGCCTCGCCGGCCGAAGCGCAGCAGCACACTGACCACCCGGGCGAGGAACAGCACCGGGGCGAGCACCGAACCGGTGCGCAGCAGCACGGATTCGAGCGTCCGGGACAGGTCGAACAGCAGGGCGGGACCGGCCACCACCGCGAACAGCAGCGCCGCCGCGAACGCCGCGCTGGCCAACGCGTAGCCGATCTCGATGGTCATCGCGTCGCGTTCGCCCTGCGAGCGCCGTCCCCCGTAAGTGCTCATCCCCGCAGTGTCACGGCCGAGTGCCCGGCGAGGCAAGCCAACCCCGCCGGGCACTCGTGTCGGAGGCGTTCCCCCTAGTCGCGGACGGTCACCCGCTCCGCTTCCGGCGCCTCCTCGGTGGTGGACTTGGCGACCACGAGCGAGGAGCGCTCGCGTCGGACGCGCAGGCCGGTCAGGGAGAGCAGCAGGCCCGCCGCCGCGACTCCCGTGACGATGAGCAGGCCGGGGCGGTAGCTGTCGAGGACGGCCTGCGGGGTGGCGTTCTCCGGGGCGCCGGCGGTCACCGCCGCCGTCACTACGGCCAGGAAGATCGCGCCGCCGACCTGCACCGAGGTGTTGAGCAGGCCGGAGACCATGCCCTGCTCGTGGTCGTCGACGCCGTTGGTGGCCTGGATGTTGAGCGACGGGAAGACCAGGGCGCAGGCCGCGCCGATCAGCAGCATGCTGGGCAGGATCGCGAGGGCGTAGACGGGATCGAGGTCGACGCCGAGGAACAGCGCGTAGCCGACGAGCATCAGCGCGAAGCCGACCGCGATCAGGCGTTGGGTGCCGAAGCGGTCGACGACCGAGCCGACCTTCGTCGCCGACAGCGCGACCAGGGCGCCCGCGGGCAGGAAGGCCAGCGCGGTGTGCAGCGCCGACCAGCCGAGCAGCGACTGCATGTAGAGCGTGACCAGGAACTGGAAGCTGACGTACGAGCCGAAGAACGCCATCGCGCCGAGCTGGGCCCGCACCTGGGAGCCGGCCCGCAGTACACCGAGCCGGATCAGCGGTCCGGGCGAGCGGCGCTCGACCCGCACGAAGACGGTCAGCAGCACGATCACGGCCAGGAAGGACAGCAGGGTGCGGGCCGAGGTCCAGCCGACCTCGGGGGCCTCCACGACCGTGAAGACCAGCAGCAGCATCGAGGCGGTGCCGAGGACGGCGCCCGGGACGTCGTAGCCGTTGTGGTCGCGTTCGCGGGAGCTGCGCGGCAGCAGCTTCAGACCGGCGAAGAGCGCGATCAGGGCGATGGGCGCGGGCAGCAGCATGGTCAGGCGCCAGCTGGCCTCGGTGAGCAGGCCGGACAGGACCAGGCCCATGGAGAAGCCGGTGGCGGCGCAGGTGGTGTAGATGGACAGCGCCCGGTTGCGCAGCGGGCCCTGCGGGAAGGTCGTGGTGATGATCGACAGGCCGGCGGGTGCGGTGAACGCGGCGCTCAGGCCCTTGATGAAGCGGCTGGCGATCAGCAGCGGGCCGGAGTCGACGAGCCCGCCGAGCAGCGAGGCGACGGCGAAGACGCCGAGCGCGATCAGGAAGACCTGGCGCCGGCCCAGCAGGTCGGCCGCGCGGCCGCCGAGCAGCAGCAGGCCGCCGTAGCCGAGGATGTAGCCGCTGACGATCCATTGCAGGGTCGAGGTGGAGAGGCCGAGGTCCTCGCCGATGGACGGGAGGGCGACGCCGACCATCGACACGTCGAGCGCGTCGAGGAACATCGCGGCGCAGAGCACCAGCAGGGTGCCCCACAGCCGGGGGGTCCAGCGAACCGTCGGTGACGGGTCCGCGGGGGAGGCGAGCGGAGAGGTCATGCGCCAGACACTACATGCGCATGCATTCAATGCAAACGCATTTAATTCAGATGCAATAAAGTTTCCGCTCTGCTACGGTGCGGTTCATGTCGGTGACGAACGGCGACCGGGCCCTCGTGGAGCAGTGGCGCGACATCCTCGCCCTGCACGCCCGCACCCAGTGCGAACTGGACCGCGTCCTGCATCAACACGGCCTGGGCGCCAGCGACTTCGAGGTGCTGGACGTGCTCTCCGAGGGCATCGCCGACGACGGCAGCTGCTCGTTCCGGGTCCAGGAGATCGCCGACCGGGTCCACCTCAGCCAGAGCGCCCTGTCCCGCCTGATCGCCCGCCTGGAGCGCGAGGGTCTTGTGGAGCGCGCCATGTGTGTCGAGGACCGGCGCGGCGTCCGTGTGGTGCTCACCACGAAGGGCCGTGACCTGCACGGGGACGTACTGCCCGTGCAGCGGGCGGTCCTGACCCGGATGCTGGCGGCCGACGCGGACTGAGTCCGCGCACTCCTCGGGCCGGTCCCGGCGAGCTAACCCACCCCCGACTTCTCCCGCCACAGCACCGCGAGCGCCGGGTCGCCCGTCACCTCCGGCAGCGGCGCCCGGTTCCACAGCGCCGGATACAACTCCGCGGCCGGACCGGACAGTTCGCACTCCGCGTCCCCCACGGCTCCCCGCACCGCCGCGGGCGGCTCCTGCGACAGCCGTACGGTCCACACCGCGTCCGTGTCCGAGGCGCGCACCCGCAGCACCCGCGGCTCCTCCGTGCGCACTCGGCTCCTGGAGCGGGCGTGGAACCCGCGCAGCAGCTCGTCGATGCCGTCGACGGCGAACTCGGTGCCGACGGGGGAGTGCGGTACGCCGAGCGCCGCCTCCGCGTCGAACCGGTGCACGGTCGTCTCGTGCGCCTGGCGCCGCCGCCAGAACGCCAGCGGGGAGGGCGCGGGCAGAAACGCCCAGCACGCGGTGTCCGGCGTGGCGGCCTCCAGGGTCTGCACCAGCTTGCGGTGGCTCTCCCGGTACCAGTCCACCAGCTCGGCCCCGTCGAGCTGCGGCGACGGTCCGAAGGGGCGTCGCTCCATGACCCCCTCGGCGACGAACCCCGCCGCCCAGCGATGCACGTTCCCCGTGTGCAGCAGCAGGTCACGTACCTGCCAGCCGGGGCAGGTCGGCACGGCGGCGGCGGTTCCGGCACGCTCGGCGGCCGCGGCCAGCAGCCGGCCCTCGGCGTCGAGTCGTTCGAGGAGGCGGGCGGTGTCCATGGGGGCGAGTCTGCCGGATGAAGTGCGCTCGCAGGCAAGGGCATCACCGGGGTGGTGGCGCCCTTGCGCCGGTGACGGGCGCGCGGTGCGGTGGGGCGGGCGGCGGTGGGGACCGGCGGCGCGGTGCGGCGGGGAGGGCGAGGCGGCGGGGTGACCGGCGGCGCGGCGGGGGCGGTGGCGCGGGTGTGCGGTGACGTGGGGGGTGGTGACGCCCTGGGGCGTCGGTTACTCGCTTCGGCAGCTCTCGTTCGGTGCTTCGACCGTGACCGGGCGGCCCGTCGGGGTGGCCGCCGCCGTCGCGTGGCGGGTGAGGAAGCCGATCAGCGCGGCCACCCCGGCCAGGATCGCGACACTGGTGAGTGCGGCGGTCAGGGAGAACCACTCCGCTATGAATCCGATCGCCGGCGGGCCGAGAAGCATGCCGCTGTAGCCGAAGGTGGAGGCGAGCGCTACACCGCTGGGTCCGGCCAGGGTGCCTGCGCGTTCTACGGCGACGGGGAACAGGTTGGCCAGGCCGAGCCCGGTGATGGCGTAGCCGATCAGGGCCGCCCAGACGGTCGGGGCGAAGGAGCCGAGGAGCATGCCGGCCGAGGCCACGGTGCCGCCGGCGACCACCGTCCGGGTACGGCCGAGCCGCTCCAGCAGGGTCGTGCCGGACAGCCGGCCAATCGTCATGGCCAGGGCGAAACACGAGTAACCAACCGCCGCCAGACCCATCGAGGCGTCCAGGTCCTGCTCCAGATGGAGCGCGCCCCAGTCGGCCATCGCGCCCTCGCCGAAGGCGGTGCACAGCGCGATGAGCCCGAAGACCACAACGAGCCGGCGATTGCGGCTGTCGAGGGGGCGTCGGCCGTCCTTGCCCGCGTCGGCCACCGGCTCCGGCGGCCGGGGAGGCTCGATGCGCAGCAGGGCCCGGCCGGCGAAGGCGGTGACCAGCAGGCCGATGACCGTCAGCCCGAACAGATGCTGCGTGGGGGAGAGTGAACCGGCGACCAGCGCGCCGAGTCCCGCGCCGGTCATGCCGCCCAGGCTGAACGCCGCGTGGAAGCTCGGCATGATCGGCCGCCGCAGGGCGGTGACGAGATCGACGGCGGCGCTGTTGAAGGCGACGTTGATTCCGCCGTAGGCGGCGCCGAAGACCAGCAGTACGGCGCCGAGAGCCAGTGCCGAGTGGGTCAGCGGGGGCAGGGCGACGCTGAGGGAGAGCAGGACCGCACAGACGACGGTGACCAGATGGCTGCTGTAGCGCCGGCAGAGTCGGCCGGTGAACACCATGGTCACGACGGCGCCGGCGGAGACGCCGAGCAGCGCCAGGCCCAGCGTGCCGGCGGAGGCTCCGGTCTGCTCCTTGATCGCGGGGATGCGGACGACCCAGCCCGCGAAGATGAAGCCGTCGAGGGCGAAGAAGACGGTCAGGGCGACACGGAGGCGGACGAGGGAGTCGCCCGGCACTCCGTTGTGCGATCGGGCTTTGTTTATTCGCGGCACAAACTCAGGCTAGGTGGGGTCCCGGGCTGGGGCAAGGTCGTTGTCCTGGGACTTCGCGCTGCCGGTCCCGGTGCCCGGGCCGGCGCCGGGTGAGTCCGCCCCGAGCGGCTCACTTCCTTCCCTCGGCCCAGGAGGCGGGCCCCGGGGTGATCCGGTTCGGGTGGGGCAGGCTCGTGCCGCTCAGCGGGCCGATGGCGCGCGGGCCGCCGTTGGCCTGCTGCGGCAGCCAGATCTGGGCCGCCGCTCCGAGCGCGCCCCGGAACTCCGGTGGGCTGTACGCCACGTACTGCCGTACCGCGTCGTACATCCGGTAGTGGAACCGGCCCTCGTCGTCGACGCCGCCGACATGGATCATCTGCCGGTCCAGCAGATCGTCGAGGAGGTCCGCCGCGAGGCCCCGGGACGGGGTCACCCGGGCCACCACGTCGTCGACGCCGAAGTCACCGCGTACGGACTTCAGCCGTTGCAGTGAGGCCTTGGCCGGAGCCGGGAGCGAGGAGTAGCAGGCCGCGACGCTCGCCTGAAGGGACAGGTCGCCTATGCGCAGGAACCGGATGCGGTCCTGCTCCGGGGCCAGCCGGTCCGCCAGTTCGCGCAGGGTGCGGTGCGGCCGAGCCAGGAGCCACAGGCCCGCGATGTGCAGGGCGAGCGGGAGCCGTCCGCAGGACCGGACGATGCTCATCGCGGACGCCCGCTCCGCGTGTGTGCGTTCGGCGCCGAGCAGATCCTCCAGGAGCCGGTGGGCGTCCCCTTCGGTGAGGGCGTGGATCCGCTGCCTGAACTGCGCCGGAAGGGCAGGGAGTTCGCGCCGCGCCGCCACCAGTACGGCACTGCGCCCGCCGTCGACCAGCAGCGGGCGGACCTGTGCCTCGCTGTCGACGTTGTCGAGGACGACGAGGACACGGCGTCTGCTCAGCGCGTCCCGCAACTGGGCGCTCGCCTCCTCCGGATGGTCCGCGACGGGCGCGCCGCCGAGCGAGCGCAGCACCCGGCGGACGACCTCCTCCGGGGTGAACGGTGCGGCGGCGGACGCCGGTTGGAGATCGACGTAGACCTGTCCGTCCGGGAATCTCGCGCACACGGTGTGGGCCGTCCGCAGGATCAGCGCGGTCTTGCCGGCGCCGGGGGGGCCGACGACGACCGCGGGCTTTCCGAGTTCGAGCCGTTCCCCGGCGGACAGATGGGCCCGCAGGGCGTCGATGTGCGGTTTCCTGCCGGCCAGTTCGTGGCGGGGGGCCGGGGGAAGTTCCGCCGGGACCAGGGCGGGCGGCTGCTCGCGGGGGTGCTCGGCGAGTGGCCTGCGCAGCAGCCGTCCCATCTCGCCCGGCGTCAGCCCGAGCGCCTTGGCCAGCAGCAGGAGGGACTGCTTTCGGGGCCGGGAGGTCTGACCGGTCTCCAGGTTGCGGATGGCCCGGACGCTGACCCCGGAGCGCTCCGCGAGATCCTCCTGGGTGAGACAGGCCGCCTCGCGCGCGTGGACCAGGGCCTGCGCGAGTGTCTTCAACGACGGTCTCTCGGTCACGACACCACCGTCCCCTCGGTCGCCACAGTCCGGTCGGCTTGCATTCGGCTTGTGCGAACGCCCTGTTGCGTCACGACACTCCCAGTATCGATGTGGTGGGGCAGGGTCCCCGTGCTGTCCGCCGCGGGGTGTGGGGCCCCGGGCGCGGCGTGCGCTCCGTGCGGTCGTCGGAGCGGACGCGGTCGTCATCGTGAGGAAGGGGTGAAGGGGAGCGGTGGAGGCGAACCCTGGGAGGGGGTGACACCGCCGGTTGCCTGCCGCGTCGGGCCGTACCGTGTCGGCGGTCCGGTCGGGTGGTGGGGGGCCGGCGGTGTCCACGGGTGCCGTGGACGGTGTGTGGTGGAAGAGAAGACGGATCCGGGGGCCGTGCGGTTCAGTCCGCGGTGGGCATCAGGGTCACGACGAACTTGTAGCGGGAGCCGCGGTACACGGAACGGACCCACTCGACCGGTCTGCCCTCCTCGTCGTGCGAGTGACGGGACAGCAGCAGCATCGGAAGGCCTACGGCCGTGCGGAGCAGCGCGGCCTCGCGCGGGGTCGCGAGCGAGGTCTCGATGCCCTCCTCGGCCTGCTCCAGGTGCACGCCGTACACCTCGGACAGGGCCGAGTACAGGGATCTGTGCCGGTCCAGCGACTCGCGCAGACCGGGGAACCGCCGGGCCGACAGATGTGTCGTCTCGATCGCCATGGGCTCGCCGCTGGCCAGCCGCAGCCGTTCGATTCGCAGCACGCTCTCCCCGGGCTCGATGCCGAGCAGGCCGGCCAGCTTCTCGTCCGCGTCGATGTGGCCGATGTCCAGCACCTGCGAGGCGGGTTCGAGGCCCTGGGCCTGCATGTCCTCGGTGTGCGAGGTGAGTTGGAGCGTGCGGTAGAGCTTCGGCCGTGCAATGAACGTGCCCTTTCCCTGAACGCGGTCCAGCCGGCCTTCGCCCACGAGCTCCTGGAGCGCGTGTCGGACGGTGGTGCGCGAGGTGTCGAGCCGGACGGCCAGTAGCCGCTCGGCGGGCATCCGCGAACCGGGCATCAGCGACTCCGCGATGTCGAGAACCTGTTGCTTCACGCGGTAGTACTTCGGCACGCGGGCGACGCCACCGGGAGCCCCGGTGACGTGCTGGGCGCTGCTGACGTCGGTGGTCATGACTTGCCTTCCGGGCGCTCTCGCAGGTCTCTCGTTATAAGCCCCCAACCGCCCTGTGGTCTAGTCCAACTCTGGGGGTGTGTTCCGGGTGGAGGACGGCCCGGCGACCTTCCCGGAAGCGCCACGGCGGCCTACTGGGCCGCCTTGACGCTGCGAAAAGTCTAGGCCAAGCTCCCCCGTGCAGGTCTACACCATTCGGAGCAGCCCGCGGCGGCGGCGCGCTCGGCGATCCCGTGTCGGCCCGCACCGCACCGCGCTCGACGACGACCGTGGTGCCGCGTCGGCGCGACCGCCGCCGGCGTGCTGTCCGAGCCGACCCCGACCCCGCTTCTCTGCAATGCAAAGGCCGCGAGTCGCCGAGCCACGCGCCGCGAGCGGCCGGCCGACGGCCCCGTGAAGGGATGACCCCTCCGATGACAGTTTTCGCCACCCTCGACGACACCCTCACCAGAGACGCTCTCGCGGTGCTGCAACCGGGGTTCGACGGCACCACCGCCCCCGACTGGGTGCGCCGCCGGGTCGGTGAGGGACTGGCCTCCGTCGCCCTGTTCGGCCGCAATGTCGTCGCCCATGATCAAGTGGCGGAGCTCACCGCACAGTTGCGGGCGGAACGGGACGACCTCCTGGTCGCCATCGACGAGGAGAGCGGCGACGTCACCCGCCTCGACGTCCGCACCGGCTCCGCGTTCCCCGGCAACCTCGCCCTCGGTGCCGTCGACGACCCGGAGCTCACCCGGCGGGTCGCGCGCGAACTCGGCCGGCGCCTCGCCGAGTGCGGTGTGAACTTCAACTGGGCGCCCTCCGCCGACGTCAACGCCAACCCCGACAACCCGGTCATCGGCGTCCGGGCCTTCGGCGCCGACACCGACCTCGTGGCCCGGCACACCGCCGCCTACGTCCAGGGGCTCCAGTCCAGCGGTGTCGCCGCCTGCACCAAGCACTTCCCGGGGCACGGCGACACCAACGTCGACTCCCACCACGCGGTGCCGCGCATCGACGTCGACGAGACCACCCTGCGCACCCGCGAACTGGTGCCGTTCCGCGCGGCCATCGAGGCCGGCACCCGGGCCGTCATGAGCGCGCACATCCTCGTCCCCGCCCTGGACCCCGAGCGCCCCGGCACCCTCTCGCACCGGATCCTCACCGATCTGCTCCGCGGTGAACTGGGCTTCGACGGGCTGATCGTCACCGACGGCATCGAGATGCAGGCCATCTCGGCGGCCTACGGCCTGGAGAACGGCGTGGTCCTCGCGATCGCCGCGGGCGCCGACGCCATCTGCGTGGGCGGCGGGCTCTGCGACGAGGGCACCGTGCTCAGGCTCAGGGACGCGCTCGTGGCCGCCGTACGCTCCGGTCAACTGCCCGAGGAGCGGCTGGCGGACGCGGCCGCCCGGGTCCGCAGGGAGGCCCGGTGGACCGCCGAGGCCGCGCAGACAGCGCGGGCCGGCGCCGCCCCCGACCCGGAGGTCGGACTGATCGCGGCCCGCCGGGCCCTGAAGGTGACCCGCACCGCTCCCGCCGCGCCGCTCGACGAGCCCGTCTTCGTCGCGACGTTCAACCCGGCGCCGAACATCGCCGTCGGGAACGTGACGCCGTGGGGTGTCGACGCCGACCTCGAACGGCTGCTGCCGGGCACCCGCAGCGGCACCTTCACCGCCGAGGACGCGGCCGGCGCGGCACTGCGGGCGGCGGACGGGCGCCGGGTGGTCGCGGTGGTCCGTGACGAGCACCGGCACTCCTGGATGGGCTCGGCCCTGGACGCGCTGCTCGCCGCCCGGCAGGACACCGTGGTGGTCGAGATGGGCGTACCGCAGGCCCCGCCGCGAGGCGCGGTGCACATCGCCACACACGGCGCCGCCCGGGTGTGCGGGGTGGCGGCGGCCGAGCGGATCGTCGCCGGCTGAACGCACGCGTTCGTACGGGCCGGCGCCCCGCGGTGCCGGCCCGGGGGCGCGACGCCCCTGCCCGGGGGGCGCGATGCCGTCGTACGGAAACAGCGGGTGACGGCGCCGCTACCAGCGTGTTCGGCAACCGGCAACTCACAGGCAGTTGGCGGCAGTTTCGGCTGGTTCTTGTTGACACCCCCAAGTGGTCTAGCCCATTTTTGGGGAACCTCAGTTCGATCAATGTGGCGGCTGAGGTACCACTCGGCCACTGAGGACCAGAGCCTTGGAGTGATCGCATGCCGAAGCCTGCCCCTTACCTGTACAGGGCCTTGACGGAACGGCCTTATTTCAGCGCCGACGGCGAGACCTACCTCGCCCAGACGCAGCTGCGGGACATCGACAAGACGCGGCCCCTGCGCGCGCTGTCGGAGGAGGACTACGCCTTCTGGAAGACGTACGGCTACGTCGTCGTCCGGAACGCCATCTCGCCCGGCGCCGCCAAGAGCCTGCTCGAGTTCGCCTGGGAGTTCCAGGGACTCGACCCGGACCGGCCCGAATCCTGGTACCAGGAGCGGGAGTTCCGCTCCGACCTCGACCGCGACCTGCACGTCTACGGTTTCGTCGAGGCCTACCACCACCAGCTGATGTGGGACAACCGCCAGACCCAGCGGGTCTACGACGCCTTCGCGGACGTCTGGGACTGCGACGAGCTGTGGGTCACGCTCGACCGGCTGAACCTCAACCCGCCCAACCGCGGCACTCGTTCGCGCTCCCTCATCGAGCCGACCGACGAGGGCTTCGACATCGAGCTGCACTGGGACGTCGACACCACCCTCGGCGTACTGCCGCAGCGCGTCCAGGGCATCATCGCCCTCAACGACACCCAGCCCGAGCTCGGTGGATTCCAGTGCAACCCCGAACTGTTCCGGCAGTTCGAGGAGTGGCGGATCGCCCAGCCGGCCGGCCGCGACCCGATCAGGCCCTCGGTCGACCGCACGGAGTTCCCCGTGGTCCGGCCCGACCTGCACGCCGGCGACCTGCTGATCTTCAACGGTCTGCTGGCCCACGGAGTGGCGGGCAACTACTCCGAGAACGGTGTCCGCGCGGTGCAGTACCTGTCGATGATGCCCGCGCTGGAGGAGCACGAGGCGCTGCGCGCGTCCCGCGTCGACTCCTGGCGCACGCTCAGCACCCCGGACTGGAACGGCACGCTCCTCGGCGACGCGGACCGGCCCGAAGCGGACCGCTACGGCGCCGCCGAACTCAACGACCTGGGCAAGAAGCTCCTGGGACTTGAGTCCTGGAGCGGACAAGAGAGCGCGAAGTGAGCCGACAGACCAGCACTGACCGCATCTGCCTGACCCTGCCCACCAACCGGGAGTGCTCCCGCACCATCGTCGCCATGGGCGAGGAGGCCGTCTACGCGGCCCGTACCTTCGGCGTCGAGGTGGAACTGGTGATCCTCGACTCCTGCGACGAGGAAACCTGGGCCGAACACGCCCGGGTGGTGGCCGCACTGCCCGCCGTCGAGCACGTCAACGTGCACCATCTCAACGAGGCCCGGCAGCGCGACTTCCTGGCCGGCGCGATCCGCGAGGCGGGCCTCGACGCACCCGACCGGATCCTCGACCTCATGCTGCCGGACGCCCTCTCCTACGGCGCCTGCACCAACCGCGCCTTCCTGATCGCGAGCGCGCTCGGCTGCCGGTCGATGCACCGCAGGGACTCCGACAGCAACTACCAGGTGCTGGACGGCGAACAGATCTTCCCCATCCACCACGAAGTGATGTCGCTGAGCAGGCCGGCTACCGACGCCGCGGCCGGCGTGTCGGAGACCGACCTCGACCCGGCGCACACCCACCGCCCCGTCTCGATGGTCGGCGCCTCCTTCATCGGCGAACTGTCCGTCGACATCGCCGAGATCGAACAGCTCGACGCGGGCATCTACCACGACGTGGTCAGCCTGTGGGCGCCCGGCGACTGGTCGGACGAGCAGAAGCGCGCCCTGGTCGACGAGTCCTTCCGCGGCGCCGGTACCGACCCGTTCACCGGCGACCACTCGACACTCACCCTCGTCGACCCGATGCGCGTCGACATGCTCAACATCAGCTTCGACCAGGGCGTCTACGAGCGGATACCGCTGCCGCCGGCCACCAACACCATCGGCAGCGACTACTTCCTCATCCACGTGGTCCACGACGCCCAGCTCCCCGGCGTGCTCCACAACCGGCACATCGAGAACTTCTACACGCCGGAACGGCGTACCGACGCCGGATTCGTGGCCTACCAGCTGCGGTTCGTGAAGTTCCTGCTGTCCATGCTCTACCTCAACTTCGTCTACGACCGGATGGGCACCGCCGGCGCCGGCACACTGCTGGACGACCAGGAGCACGTCAGTGGCGACGTGTTCGCGGCCCTGATCCGGGAGAGCACCTCGCTCGACCGCACCGAGAACCTCTGGCGGCTCGACCGCGTGAGCACCTCGTACCGCAAACTGGGCGGCCGCTACGAGGAGTTCGCCGCACTGCTCGACGAGCGCCGCGACCAGCTGCTCGACGAGGCGGAGTGGGACATGCGGGACTTCGCCCTGCTGATCGACGTCTGGCCCGCGCTGGTGCGTGCCGCTCGCGACACCGGACTCGGGAGTGCCGACGGGTGAGCACGGACCTGCACACGCGGCTGTCCTCCGCACTGGCGGCCGCGTCGTCGGACAGCATCGTGTTCGACCTCACGGGGATCGCAGACCAGTACGACCGCCTGATGCGTGAACTGCCCGGCACCGCCGTCCGGTTCGCGATGAAGGCGTGCTCCGTCGACGAGGTGCTGACCTGCCTCGCCGAGCGGGGCGCGGGCCTCGACGCGGCCAGCCCGGTCGAGATCACCCAGGCCCTCCGGCTCGGCGTGCCGCCGGACCGGATCCACTACGGCAACACCGTCAAGTCCGACGAGACCATCGCCGAGGCCCACCGGCTCGGCGTACGGACCTTCGCCACGGACAGCGTCCAGGACGTGGCGGCCATCGCCGCGCACGCGCCGGGCGCCCGCGTCTACTGCCGCCTCGCCACCAGCGGGGACGGCGCCCTGTGGGGCCTGAGCCGCAAGTTCGGCTGCTCGAAGGACGAGGCCGTCCGGGTGCTGACGGCGGCCCGCGACGCCGGTCTGGTACCGGCCGGGCTCTCCGTGCACGTGGGCTCGCAGCAGATGACGTTCGAGGCCTGGCAGCAGGCCACCGACCTGCTCGCCGACACCCTCGTCGCGCTGCGCGGCCGGGGGATCGTCCTCGACCACGTCAACTTCGGCGGCGGACTGCCCGCGCTCGGCTATCTCGACCGGCGGGGAAAGCGGCTGGACCCCCCGCTGGACAAGATGTTCGCCGTCATCCGCGAAGGCATGGAACACCTCCGGATCCTCAACGCGGCGCCCCTCGACTTCGTGATGGAGCCCGGCCGCCACCTCGTGGCCGACCACGGCGCCGTCCGGGCCCACGTCTACCGGCTCACCGAACGCCGGCAGTCCGACGGCGAGTCCGTGCACTGGCTCTACCTGAGCTGCGGCAAGTTCAACGGCCTCTACGAGATGGACGAACTCTGCCACCGGCTCGTCTTCCCCGGCCACGACAGCGGCCCCTACGTGTCCGCCTACGTCGCCGGTCCCACCTGCGACAGCGACGACGCCTACCGGGCCCCGCACCAGCGCGTGCCCAGCACGCTCAGGTCCGGCGACCCCGTCTGGATCCTGTCCGCCGGCGCCTACGCCACCAGCTACATGACCCAGGGCTTCAACGGCTTCCGCCCGCTCCCGTACACCGCGACGGACGACGGAAGCGCCCTGGTGGGGGCGGCGGCCGGAGGGCGGAGCCGGTGACCGCACAGGTGAACATCCGCCCGGTCCTCCACGGCGACTGGCCCGGCATCGCGGCCCTGGAGGCCCGGACGTACGCCGGCTCGTCGCTCGTCGAAGGACAGGCGGCGCTGGAGTCCAAGGGGCGCGCCTCGCCGGACACCTGCTTCGTGCTGGAACTCGACGGACACGTTCGCGGCTATCTGCTCTCCCTGCCCTATCCGCTGTTCCAGTACCCGCATCTGGCGCAGACGGAAGAGCCCGTCCACCGGTCCCGGAACCTCCATCTGCACGACGTGGTCGTCGCCGAGGAGCAGCGGGGCAGGGGCTGGGGCACCGGCCTCGTGAACCGTCTGACGGCGGCCGCGAGTCCGGCGTACGAGCGGATCTCCCTCGTCGCCGTCGACGGGATGGCGACGTTCTGGGCGGCGCGCGGCTACCGGCCCCACCCCGAGGTCGGCCTGCCCGAGAGCTACGGCGACGACGCCGTCTACATGTCCAGCGAGGTGCCCGCAACCGGCACCGGTGGTTCGAAGGAGGTGAGCCGGTTCCCATGCTCGGTGTCCTAGACGACTTCAGACGCGCGCAGTTGGCGATCGCCGCGCTGTTCTGTTTTCTCGGGTTCCAGTACGCCACCTGGGCCTCGCGCCTTCCCGCGCTGAAGGAGCGGCTCGACCTCGACGAGTCACAACTCGGCCTGCTCCTGATGGCCTGCGGCGTCGGGGCGGCGGTCGCCTTCCCGCTCATCACGTTCCTGATGAGACGGCTCGGCGCGCGCCGCCTCGCCCTGGCCTCCGGCCTCGGTATGGTCGCCGTCCTGCTCGGGCTGGGCGTGGCGCCCAACTACCCGGTGGCGCTGCTGATCCTCTTCGTCGACGGCATGCTCGTCGGCTGCCTCAACGTGGCCATGAACGCCCAGGGCGCCGCCCTCGAAGCGACGTACGGGCGTACCGCCATGGCCCAGCTGCACGCCACCTTCAGCGCCGGGTCGTTCCTCGCCGCCCTGGTCGCGTCCGGCATGAACGCCCTGACCCACGACCTCGTCCCGCACTTCGCCGCCGCGGGCCTGCTGCTGGTGCTGCTGCTCGTGGGCTCGCGGCCCCGGCTGCTGCCGGACACACCGCAGGAGGCACCGGCCGAGCAGAAGGACACCAAGCGCCGCCGCACCCTGACCCGGCCGAGCCAGATCACGCTGTGGCTCGGCCTGGCGATGGTGTTCGGCACCGTCGTCGAGGGCGCCATGAACGACTGGTCGGCGCTCTACATGAAGGAGATCGCCGGCGCCTCCGCTCAGGTGGCGCCGCTGGGCATCGCGGTCGTCTCGGTGATGATGGTCGCCGCGCGTCTGCTCGGCGACGGCTGGCGCAGCCGCTGGGGCGACGCCCGGCTGGTCCGTGGCGGCAGCGCGATGGCGGGCATCGGCCTGGCCCTCGCCCTGCTGGCGGGCGGCACGGTCCCCGCCCTCATCGGCTTCGCCTTCGTGGGACTCGGCGTCGCCCTCGTCACCCCGTGCCTCTACGTCGCCGCCGCGGCCGAGGGCCCGGACACCCTGTCCCTCGTCGCGGCCATGGGCACCACCGGCCTGCTGGCCGGCCCCGCGCTGATCGGCTTCGTGGCGGGCTTCAGCAGCCTGGTCTGGGGCATGGCAGTGGTCGCCGCCTGCGCGGTCCTCGTCTCCCTCTGCACCACTCGCGTCCGCTTCACGGTCCAGGAGAAAACACCGGGACTGGCGACGGCGGAGGGGACGGCCTGACGGGCCGGGGGCCCGGGGGCCCGGGGGTCTGGGGGCCCGGGGGTCTGTCGGGCGGGGGCCCGTCGGGCCGTTCCCGACCGGGTCAGCCCGTGGAGCCGGGCCCCGGCCCCGGTCCCCGGTAGTCAATGGAGACGGGCCCCGGTCTCGGCGGCCCGTGGGGGAAGGGCTCCGGCCCGGTCGGCGCGTCAGCGCGCAGGGACGAAATCCGGGTCCGTACGCACCGTGCGGGCCGGGGTCGCCCTTCGGGCGGAGCCTTCCAGAAGGCCGCCCGTGCGCCGCGCCGAGTCGCGCCCCGGCGGCCGGTGACCTCTACCCGCGCTCCATAAGCCCCTTCAGCGTCGCCAGGTCGGCAGTGATCGCGGCCGCGTCCCGGTGGAACTCCTCGTTGCTCATCTCCGGCCTGCGGCGGAGGGTGAAGACGACCTCGCAGCCGGGGCCGTCGGCGATCACCCGGACCGGGTTGTGGACGGTCTTGCCCGACGGCAGCGTCACATGGTGGTCCAGGACACCGAACTCGTTGGGCGGCGCGAACACGACCACCACGCGCCCCATCGGCGAGTCCGCGACCCAGCGCCCGTCGACCTCCTCCACGGACCGGCCCAGACCCGCCGCCCACTCGGGCAGATGGGACGGGACCGACGCGTAGGCGTACACCTCCTCCGCGGTGCGGTCGATGTGGGTGCTGATGTGCTTCGAGTACGTGGTTGCGGTCTCCATGACCCCGACCGTACGCAGCGGGCGCCGACACCGTCTTGAACGAAACGGACGTCGGCGCCCCGCCCCCGGACCGGCCCCCCGGCCCCCGGCCCCCGGCCCCTCGGCCCCTTGGCCTCCCGGCCCCTTGGCCTCCCGGCCTCCCGGCCCCTTGGCCTCCCGGCCTCCCGGCCCCTCGGCCCCTCGGGCCCCCGGGCCCCCGGGCCCCCGGGCCTCCAGCCCCCTGGACCCCCGGCCCCTCGGGCCTCCGGGCCTCCGGGCCCCCGGGCCCCTGGACCACCGGCCCCTTGGACCACCGGGCCCCCTGGACCACCGGGCCCCGGACCCCCGGCCCCGACCGACTACCGGCGGTGATACCGCTTCGGCAGCCGCATCCCGCGGTCGGCCATGATCTCCCGGACCCGGTCCGGGTAGTCGGTGATGATGCCGTCGACACCCAGGTCCATCAGGGCCTCGATGGTGGCCGGGTCGTCACAGGTCCACGGGATCACCTTCAGGCCCCGGGCATGCGCGTCGGCGACCATCTTCGGGTCGGGGTAGAACCGGAAGCCCGGGTCGCCGATCTTGCCGTTCTGCGGGAAGCCGTAGTTCGGCGACAGGGCCTTGACCCCGCGGATCGTGGCGGCGGCCCTCACGAAGTCGCCGCCGTAGTCGTCGGCGTCGATCCCGCCGAGCCACGGGGAGGCGCCCTCCTTGCCGACCTGGAGGAAGTCGTAGTTCGTGAGCGCGACCAGCGGCCACTTCGGCGCCAGCTTGTGCATTGCCTTCAGCGCGCCCCAGTCGAAGGACTGGATGGTGACCTGGTCCTGGATGCCGGACCTGCGGATCTCCTCGTACACCCGGCGTACGAACAGCTCGCGCGGCGCGGTCTGTTCGGGCGCGCCCGCCTCGACCTTCGTCTCGATGTTGAGCTTCACACCCCACGCGCGGTAGCTCTTCACCAGGTTCAGCACGTCCTTCAGCTCGGCCATCCGGAAGCCCTTGACGACCTCCTGCTCCGGATGGCCCGGCAGCTGCTGGAATCCGCAGTCCATGCTCTTGATCTGGGCCAGCGTCAGGTCCTTGATGTACTTCCCGACGTACGGGTACATCGTGTCGCCGGGCGTGATGGGGCCCGTGTCACGGCACTTGGTGGCACTGACCTGCCGGTCGTGCGTGACGACGACCTTCCGGTCCTTGGTGATCTGGGTGTCCAGCTCCAGCGTCGACACCCCGAGCCGCAGCGCCTTGCCGAACCCCTCCAGGGACTCCTCGGTGGTCAGCCCGAGACCGCCCCGGTGGGCCTGAAGATCGAACACGGCCTTCCGGGGCGGCACTCCGGCACCGTCGGACGTCGTCGCCTGCGCGGCGGCGGGCAGGGCGGACACCGTGAACACCGGGGCCAGGGCCAGACCGGCGAGGACTCGTCTTGCGGACATCGGCACCTCACTCATGACGGGTTGGTACGACCCCACGACGGTAGTTCGACCGTCGGCGGGTGCAACCGCCCCGAGGTGATGCGGCCGTGAATGACTGCCGAACGCCTCCTCCTACGTCACCACCGGGCCGGCCGGCCAGGAGCACAACCCCTGCGAGGCCCGCTGCGGCACGGGACGGGTGATGCCCGACAGATCGTGGGCGCGGACGCTGTTGCGGTCGGCCACCGACCGGCCGAGCGCGTGGTGCGGCCACAGACCGCCCGCCACCCGGCGGCTGCGCTCGGTCCACTCACGGGCCGCGGCACCGCCCGCCTTGTAGTGGTTGAGGGCGAACCCGCCGGTGTGGATCCGCAGAAGACTGAACCCGCCCGGATAGTCCTTGACCGCGCTGACCTCCTGCATGGTGACGTGCGGGGCCCCCGGCAGGACCGTGCGTTTGTTGCGGTGTGTGTGACCCGCGTGGTGCAGGAAGACACCGGGAGCGGCGGCGTAGGCGTCGATGATGGAACGCGCCTGGCGGCGCTCGACCCGCTGACCGCGCGTGACGGGAAACACCGAGCCCTGCACGGTCAGTGGATGGTGGCCGAACACCACCGTCGGCTGGTCCCGACTCTCCCGCAACCGGGCGTGGAACCAGGCGAGTTGCTCGGCACCGAGCCCTCCCGCGTCACCGCCGTTGCCCAGCTTGTCGTAGGTGTCGAGCCCGACGATCCGCAGCCCGCCGATGTCCCGCAGGAAGTAGGACAGCTCCCCGGAGCGCAGGAACCCCTCACGGAACCCGTCCCGGCAGCTGCCGTCGCACGACCAGTACCCCTCGTCGTACGTCCCGCAGCCACTGCCCGGCCCGCAGCCGCCGCCGCGTGCCCGGTCGTGGTTGCCGCGCACCACGAAGTAGTCCCGGCGGTGGGTGCCGAAGCCGTCCAGGATCCGCTTGGCGTCGGCCAGGTCGAACGGGTTGCCGTCGGCCGATATGTCCCCGGCGGCGAGCAGCACGTCCGCACCCCGCCGCCGGGCCTCCGCCACCACCGCCCGGCTCATGATCTGCGGATACGGCGTACGTCCCAGCTCCTGCGACACCCCGCGCAGCAGCGGCACACCGGCGACCAGACCCGCCGTGGTCTCGCCGAGATGCAGGTCGTTGCAGAGCGCGATCGACAGCAGGTGCCGGCCCGGGGGCGGCTGGGGTGTGGTGAAGGAGTACGGTCCCGCCGAGCCGAAGCCGTGGCGGTTGGTGCCGACCGCGTTGCCGCGGACGAGGTGCAGTGGCGTGGGGATCGCCGGCACACCTCGTGAACGGGCCTGGTAGTAGTAGGTCTGGCCGGGCTCCAGATGCGTGAGCTCGACGAGATGGTGAGCGGTGGGGTGGCCCTCGGAGGCGGTGTGGATCAGCCGCGACGGATGTGTGCCGTACACGACCTCGCCCTCGGTGACCGCGGGCAGCATGTGGCCGGAGCCGTCGTCGGTGCCGGGCAGGCCGGTGTACCAGGAGACGACCGCGTGGTCCTCGGTGAGCGTGACGAGTTCCAGATGGACGGCCGCGGGGACACCGGGGCGACGGGGCTCGCGCCGGTGGGCCGGGCCGTGCAGTGCGTCGGCGGTGGCCCGCAGGACGGCGGGTGCCAGCAGCGCGCCGGACCGTACGACTTCGCAGGGGGACGGGAGAGCCGACAGGGCTCTGAAGGGAGCGGAGAAGCAACAGCGCATGCCCGATACGTGCCCTCTCGACGTGAACGGCGGCGGAGGTACCGACGGCGGCACCGGGTATGGAGTGCGACTACTCCCCGGTACCGGACGTCTCCCCGGACCCAACGCCTTTCCGACAGCAACAGTTCCCCGAATGTCCGGTTCCAGTGCCTCACGAGCAGGACGATTCCTGAGCCAACGGCCCAAACGCCGTCCGTCCCCGCCTTATTGGATCTTTCCCGGCTGTTACGGATCTCCGCCGCGTAGGCTCAACAGGGATGTGCCACGGGGCACTTGGCGGGGGCCTCGCGGAGGCCGGAAGGCGGAAGCATGGCGCGGGACGAGCTGATCCGACCGGTACACGAGTTTCTGAAGGCGCACGCGCGCCGGTCGGGGGAGCGGGTCGCGTTCAGCGACGCGTCACGCACGGTGACCTACGCCGCCCTGGAGGACCGGACCGCCCGGCTCGCCGCGTATCTGACCCGGACCGGACTGCGCCGGGGCGACCGGGTCGCGATCCTGCTGGGCAACCGCGTGGACATGGTCGAGAGCTGCCTCGCCGTCCTGCGGGCCGGCACGGTCGGCGTCCCCCTCAACCCCCGCTCCTCCGACGCCGAACTCGCCCACTTCCTTCAGGACAGCGGCGCCGCCCACGTCATCACCGACGCCGCGCACCTCGCCCGGCTGCGGCGCCTGGGACCCTCGTACCACCGCCTGGGGCTCCTCGTCACCGGCGCCGACACCCTCCCGGCCGACGCGCCCGACGGCACCGGGCTGTTCCGGGACGCCGTCGAGGGCGACCCGTGCGCGGACATCGACGGGCTCGGGCTCGACGACCCGGCCTGGATGCTCTACACCTCCGGCACCACCCACCGCCCCAAGGGTGTGCTGTCCACCCAGCGCGCCGCCCTGTGGTCCACGGCCGCCACCTACGCCCCGGTCTTCGGCCTCTCGCCCCAGGACCGCCTCCTGTGGCCCCTCCCGCTGTTCCACAGCTTCTCGCACTCCCTGGCGATCCTCGGCGTCACCGCCGTCGGCGCGAGCGCCCACATCGCCCCCGTCCCGCTCCCCCCGGGCGGCCTGTGGCAGGAACTGCGCACACGGTACGAGGGGCTGGGCGGCCCCTTCACCATGCTGGCCGGCGTCCCGGCCACGTACCACCAGCTGGTGGCCTCGGCCGACCCGTCGGCCGACGAGACCTCCCGCCCCGCGCCGCGCATGTGTGTCGTGGCCGGAGCGCCCAGCCCGCCCGCGCTGCGCAGGGCGGTCGAGGAGCACCTCGGGGCACCGCTGCTCGACGCCTACGGCTCCACCGAGACCTGCGGCATGATCGCCGTGAACCGTCCCGGCGCGCCCACGGTCGAGGGCTCCTGCGGACCACCGGCGCCCGGGATGGACGTACGGATCGTCGACCCGGCCGGCGGCGGTGACCTCCCGGACGGCGCCGAGGGCGAGATCTGGGTGCGCGGCCCGAGCCTCATGACCGGCTACCACGACCAGCCCGAGGCCACCGCCGCCGCGCTGCGCGACGGCTGGTACCGGACCGGCGACCTGGGCCGGCGCGTCGAGCACGGACACCTCCGGATCACCGGCCGGGTCAGTGAAGTGATCATCCGCGGCGGCGAGAACATCCACCCCACGGAGATCGAACAGGTCATCCTGGCGTGCCCCGGCGTCGCCGACGCCGTGGTGGTGGGGATGGCGCACGACGTCCTCGGTGAGGTCCCCGTGGCGTTCGTCGTGCCGGGGCCCGACGGCTTCGACACCCGCCAGGTGCTCGCCGCGTGCCGGGACCGGCTCTCCGACTACAAGGTGCCCGCAGAGATCCGCGAGATCGCAGCGGTGCCCCGTACCGCGTCCGGCAAGATCGCCCGCCACGCGGTGGTCACCGGCCCGCCCGTCGCCCCGCCGTCCGACACCGCCCTGTCCGAGCGGCTGCGGTCCCTGCCGCCCGCCGAGCGGGAACGCGCACTGCGGGACGCGGTACTGGCCCGGACGGCCGAGGCCTGCCGACGCGGCACGGACGAACCGCTCGACCCGGACAGCCCGTTCATCGACCTGGGGCTGACCTCCGTGGGCGCGGTCGAACTCGTCGAGCGACTCCGTACGCTCACCGGCCTTCCCCTGCCCACGACCCTGGTCTTCGACCATCCGACCCCGGCGGACGTCGTCCGGCACGTGCACACCCTGCTCTTCGCCACCCAACAGGCGGACTCTGCGCAGGAGTTCGTCGGCGACCGTGACGCCCACGACCAGGATCCCGTCGTGATCGTCGCCATGGCCTGCCGCTACCCCGGCGACATCGCCTCCCCGGAAGACCTGTGGGAGCTGGTGTCCGAAGGCCGTGACGCCACCTCGGAGTTCCCGGCCGACCGCGGCTGGGACCTCGACACCCTCTACGACCCCGATCCCGACCGGATCGGCACCACGTACACCCGCAGCGGCGGATTCCTGCACCGGGCCGCCGACTTCGACGCCAACCTGTTCGGGATCGCGCCCCGCGAGGCACTCGCCACGGACCCACAGCAACGACTGCTCCTGGAGACGTCCTGGGAGGTGTGGGAGCGGGCCGGAATCGACCCGGCAGCACTGCGCGAGAGCGACACGGGCGTCTTCGTCGGAGTGATGTACGACGACTACGCGACCCGCGTCGGCCCCGCCCACGAACTGGAGGCCCACCTCGGCCTCGGCTCCACCGGCAGCGTGGCCTCCGGCCGGATCTCCTACGTGTACGGGCTCAACGGCCCCGCCGTCACCGTCGACACGGCCTGCTCGTCCTCCCTCGTGGCCCTGCACTGGGCGGCCCGCGCGCTGCGCTCCGGCGAGTGCTCACTGGCGCTCGCCGGGGGAGTCACGGTGATGGCGACACCCAACTCCTTCCTCGCCTTCAGCAGGCAGCGCGGCCTCTCGCCCGACGGCCGCTGCAAGTCGTTCTCGGCGACGGCCGACGGCACCGCCTGGGGCGAGGGCGTGGGACTCGTCCTCCTGGAACGCCTCTCCGACGCCCGCCGCCACGGCCATCCGGTACTGGCCGTACTGGAAGGCTCGGCCGTCAACTCCGACGGCGCGTCCAACGGCCTCACGGCACCCCACGGACCCGCCCAACAACGGCTGATCACACAGGCTTTGGCGGACGCGGGCCTGCGCCCGAGTGACGTGGACGCCGTGGAGGCCCACGGCACGGGCACCCGGCTCGGCGACCCGATCGAGGCGCAGGCCCTCCTCGCGACCTACGGCCAGGAGCGCGAACAGCCGCTGTGGCTGGGGTCCGTGAAGTCCAACCTCGGGCACACCCAGGCCGCCGCGGGCGTCGCGGGCGTGATCAAGATGGTGCAGGCCATGCGGCACGGCGAGCTGCCGAGGACCCTGCACGCCGAACAGCCGACACCACACGTCGACTGGACGGCGGGCCGGGTGGAACTGCTGACGCGGGCCCGGCCCTGGCCCACTCGGACGGACCGGCCGCGCCGGGCGGGAGTGTCGGCGTTCGGCATCGGAGGGACGAACGCGCACGTGATCCTGGCGGAGGCGGGCGCTCTGGCCGAGGAGACGGGGGCCGTTGTCGGAGGGACGGGGACCGTGGCCGGAGGGACGGGGGCCGTTGTCGGAGAGACGGGGGCCGTTGTCGGAAGGACGGGGACCGTTGTCGGAGGGACGGAGACCGTTGCCGCAGGGGCGGAGACGTGCCCGGTCGAGACGGCTGCCATGACCGGCGGCCCGGCGAACAAGGCCCCGGCCCCCGTCCCCTGGCTGCTCTCCGCCGCCGACGAGGGAGCTCTCCGCGCCCAGGCAGGGCGCCTCGCCGCCGAACTGGCCGACCGGCCCGACCTGTTGTCCCTCGACGTCGGCCACACACTCTCCGTGTCGCGGGCCGCGCTCACCCATCGTGCGCTGATCCCGCACGGCGACCGGCCGCACATGCTGGACGCCCTCCGCGCACTGGCAGTGGGCCGGGACACGCCCGGTGTTCTGCGGGGCCTGGCGGATCGTGAGGTCCGCACCGCCTTCCTCTTCACGGGGCAGGGGTCCCAGCGTGCCCGGATGGGAGGCGAACTCCGCGCCGCGTACCCGGTCTTCGCGGAAGCCCTAGACGAGGTGTGCCGACACCTGGACGACCGGCTCGAACAGCCGCTGAGCGGTGTGCTGTCGGCAGAGCCGGGTTCGCCGGAAGCGGCACTGCTGGACCGTACGGACTTCACGCAGGCGGGTCTGTTCGCGTTCGAGGTGGCGCTGTTCCGGCTGCTGGAGTCGTGGGGAGTACACGCCGACCACCTGGTGGGCCACTCCGTCGGCGAACTCGCTGCCGCGCATGTCGCCGGTGTACTTGACCTCCCCGACGCCGCCGAACTCGTGGCGGCGCGCGGCCGGCTGATGCAGGCGTTGCCGGAGGGCGGGGCGATGGTGGCTCTGGAGGCCGCCGAGGACGAAGTGCGTGCTGTGCTCGGGGAGCTGGGCCCGTCCGTGTCGATCGCCGCCGTGAACGGCCCACGTTCCGTGGTGATTTCGGGCGCATCGGAGTCGGTGCTCGCGGTGGCCACCGGTTTCGAGGCACGCGGGCGCAGGGCCGTACGGCTCCGGGTGAGCCATGCCTTCCACTCCCCGCTGGTGGAACCGATGCTCGACGAATTCCGGCGTGTGGCAGACGGGTTGACCTACCGGTCACCACGTATCCCGGTGATCTCCACACTCACGGGCCGTCCCGCCGAAGCCGGAGAACTGTCCTCCCCGGAGTACTGGGTGCGGCACGCCCGGCAGCCGGTGCGTTTCGCCGATGCCGTGCGAAGGCTCGCGGACGACGGTGCCACCGCCTTCCTGGAGATCGGCCCCGGGCCCGCGCTCACGGCGAGCGCCGAGGACTGTCTGACCGGCGAGGACGAGTCGGCCGCCGCCGGCGGGCGGGGCGGACGGCTGCTGGTGGTGGCCACGCGGAGCGGCGCGTATGAGCCCGGGACTCTGCTCTCCGCCGTGGGGCAGTTGTATGTGCGGGGCGCGGCAGTCGACTGGACGGCGGTCCTGGCGGGTTCGGGCGCGCGGCGCGTGGACCTGCCGACGTACGCCTTCCAGCGGCAGCGGTACTGGCTGGACGTGTCCCCGGCCGTTGGGGTGGGGGCCGCCCGCGATCAATCGGCCTTGCTGGGACCGGCGTTCGAGGTGCCGGGCACCGACCGGACCGTGCTGACCGCCCGGCTGTCCGTCGCGACCCATCCCTGGCTCGCCGACCATGTGATCGCCGGGCGGGTTGTTGTGCCGGCGACCGTGTTTGTCGAGATGGCGGTGCGGGCGGGCGATGCGGTGGGCTGCGGGGAGGTGGCGGAGCTGGTGATCTCGGCGCCGCTGGTGGTGCCCGGTGCGGTGGCGGTCCGTGTGCAGGTGGTGGTCGGGCCGGAGGACGACTCCGCCAGACGCTCGGTCGACATATATGCGCGGCCCGAGGACAACACGGGTGACGCCGATGACGCGGGTGACGCGGAGGAGGCAGGGCGCGCGGGGGACACCCGGGACGTGTCCTGGACGCGGCACGTGACCGGCCACCTCGCCGCAGTCCCCGTACCACCGGAGCCACAGCTCACCCAGTGGCCCCCGCAGGATGCCGCCGAGGCCGACATCACTGACGCCTACGCAGACATGGCGGAGTTCGGACTCGCCTACGGGCCTGCCTTCCGGGGAGTGCGTGCCCTGTGGCGGCGGGGCGAGGAGATCTTCGCGGAGGTGCGGTTGCCCGAGACGACGGCTGCCGACGCCGGCACCTTCGGCCTCCACCCCGCCCTGCTCGACGCCGCGTCGCACGCGTCCGTCCTCGCCGTGTCCGGTGCCGCGCCGGACGCGCCGGACGCGGTGCGGGTGCCGTTCGCGTGGAGCGGGGTGAGCCTGTACGCCTCCGGTGCGACGGAGGTACGGGTGCGGATCACCCCGGCCGGACCCGACACGGTCTCGCTCACCCTCACCGACCCGGCGGGCGGTCCGGTCGCCCAGGTGCGCTCGCTCACGACGAGAGAACTCCCTTCCACACGCACCGACATGGCGGACGACATCGTACGAAGGGCCCTGCTCCGGCCCGACTGGAGCGAAGTCGCCCTGCCCGACCCGGCGGAGGCGCGGACCTGGGCGGTACGGGGGCCGGACCCGCTCGGCCTCGCCGGGTTCCTGCCCGCGGCGACGGCCACCCCGCACGACTTCGTCGCCGTCACGGCGGCCGCGGTGGACTCCGATCCGCTGGACGCCGTACACGAGTTGACCGGTGCGGTACTCCCGGTGCTCCAGGAGTGGCAGGACGATCCGGCGACGGCGGAGGCCCGGCTCGTGGTCGTCACGCGGGATGCCACCGCGCCGGTGCCGGATCTCGCCGGAGCGGCGGTCTGGGGGCTGGTGCGGGCGGCACAGTCGGAGCTGCCCGGCCGGATCGTCCTGATCGACGTGGACGGACGGCCCGAGTCGCTACGGCTGCTGCCGGCGGCCGTGGCATCGGGGGAGCCCCAGCTGTCGTTGCGGGCCGGGCGGGCGCGCGTGGAGCGGCTTGCCGCGGCCACCGGTGCTCCGGGTGCGGGCGTTGGCCTCTCGGCCGACGGCACGGTTCTGATCACGGGCGGCACCGGCGCGCTGGGCGCGGAAGTGGCCCGGCACCTCGTCGCCGAACACGGCGTACGACACCTGCTGTTGACCGGGCGCCGTGGCCCGCAGGCGCCTGGTGCGAAGGAACTCCGGCGCGAGCTGGAGGAGTTGGGCGCCGAGGCCGACATCGTCGCCTGCGACACCGCCGACCGGGCCGCGCTGCCCGAGCTGATCAGTCAGTGCGAGCCGCCGTTGACGGCGGTGGTGCATGCGGCGGGCGTGCTCGACGACGGAGTACTGAATGCTCTGACCCCCGAACGGATGGCCGGCGTACTGCACCCCAAGGCCGACGGGGCGTGGCATCTCCACGAACTCACCCGGCACCTGGACCTGTCGGCGTTTGTCCTGTTCTCCTCCGTGTCCGGTCTGCTGGGTCGGGCGGGCCAGGGCAACTACGCGGCGGCGAACACCTTCCTCGATGCGCTCGCCCGGCGCCGGGTCGCCGAGGGGCTGCCGGCGGTGTCGCTGGCGTGGGGGCCCTGGGAGCACGCCGGCGGTATGGCCGTACCGGTGAGGCAGGGCCGTGACGTGTTCACCGCGCTGTCGACGCGGCAGGGTCTGGATCTGTTCGACGCGGCGCTGCGGGACGGCGAACCGGTGCTGGCACCGATCCTGCTGGACCGGGCGGGGCTACGGTCGGCGGGCGCACAACTGCCGCCGCTGCTAAGGGGTTTGGTGCGAGTGCCCGGAAGGCCAACCGCCGCCTCGGCCGCCGCCTCCGGGTCGGAAACCACGTCAGAGCCGGGCAGCTGGTTGGAGCGGATGGCTCAACTCCCCATCGCCGAGCGGGAGTCGGCGCTCGTGGAGCTGCTGGGAGCCGAGATCGCCGCCGTCCTCGGATATCCGGGCGCCGACGCGCTGCCCGTGGGGAAGAACCTCGCCGACCTGGGCTTCGACTCCCTCACCGCGGTACAGGTCCGCAACCGGCTGAGCCTCGCCCTGAAGCTCCGCCTCCCGGCGGCGATGGTCTTCGAGCACCGCACGACGGAGGAACTGGCACGGCACGTACTGACTCTCCTGGACGACGAGGCACCGGCGCCGCAGCCGTCCCGGCCCGAACGCCCCACGCACACCCTCGCCGCCCTGTTCCACCAGGTGAGCGCGGCCGGGCAGCCGGTCGCGGCCACACATCTGCTCGTCACCGCCTCGTGGGCGCTCCCCACCTTCACCGGAGCCGAGGGCCGCACGCACGCCCTGCCCCCGATCCACCGCTCACGCGCCCAAGGCGGCGGCCCCGACCGACCGACGGTGGTCTACTTCCCGGCCCACCACCCGTCCCACCCTTCTCCCGGCGGTGACCACCCACGCTTCCACGGCGCCTTCCGCAACGACCTGGACGTCATGGAGTTCCCCCACCCCGGCATCGGCGCCGGCACCGCGGTACCGGAGGACGTGGCCGCGCTCGCCGTCACACACGCGGAGAGCGTGCTGCGGTCGGTCGGGGACGGGCCGCTGGTGATCGTGGGCCAGTCCGCCGGCGGCAATGTGGCGCACGCGGTGACACGTCGACTGGAGCGGGCCGGGCGTGCGCCGCTCGGACTGGTGCTGCTGGACACGTACCGCGTCACGCGGGACAACAGCGGCAAGGACTGGCTGCTGTCCCTTGCGGGCCCACCCCGGCCGCACACCGAACAGCCCGCCCTCACCGGCGAGGACGACAGCACGCTGGCCGCGATGGGCGCGTACCACCGCATCTTCCTCGACCACCACCCCGAACCGGTCGACACCCCCACCCTCCTCGTACGCGCGACCCAACCCACCCCGGCGATGGCCGCCACCAAGACCCCGGCCGACTGGCGGACGTCTTGGCCCCTGCCCCACGAGACGGTCGACGTGCCGGGCAACCACCTGACAATGATGACCGAACACGCCCAGACGACGGCGTCCGCGATCCGGGGGTGGATCGAGGTGCGAACGAGGTCTGGCGGAGGGTGAGTCAGCCCTGCGGTGGCGGTGCATTGCCCCCGGGCTGCTCGGTCGGCGTCGGCAGCGGGCCGTTGAACGAGATCCCGTGGAAGTCGCGGCCCTGTATGACCGGCCCGGACTGGGTTCCGCCGCTGACGGTGTTGTGCACCTCGCCGTCCCCGGTCCGCACCAACCTGGCCTGCTCGTACCACTGCTCCAAGTCCGCGCGTATGCCGTCGTCCACTGCCGCGCGTGCTGCCAGAGCGATACTCAGGGCATGCGCGCGTGCAGGATCGGCCGGTGCCCGGCCCAACGCGATGAGCTCCGCTTCCCCAGAACTGATCTCAGGAGCCTGCGTGTTGTCGGGAGCGCGTCCGATCCGGAACGGGCGCCGTAGAAGATCGGTCAGGCTTGCCCAGGACTGTCGGCCCAGCTCACCTCCGGCTCCGCCGGCCAGTGCCGCCAACAGCCCCACCGATATTGGATCCATCCTGACTCCCCCTTCGTACGGACGCGTTCAGTTGCCGGCATGCGGTCGCTCGTACCGGTCACGGGCGTGGTTGCGGCATCGGGACGACGGCACGAGGGTCGTCGAGCCAGGTGCGCGTTCGCGCGACGCCGCTGCCGTCCAGCATCACCTCGTAGAGGGCGAGCGCGCTGCGCCAGTGCTCGCATGCCTTCTCCCTGCCGCCCGCACTGTGGAAGACCGTGCCCAGGGTCTCGAGTGCCCACGCCTCTCCCGACCGGTCACCGATCTGCTCGGCGTTGGTGCGGGCCTTGTGGAGATATTCCACGGCCTCCGAGGCCCTTCCCAACAGCAGGCAGGCGAGGGCGAGCCGGCCGAGGGCGATGCCGGCACCAAAGCGGTCGCCCGTCTCGCGGAACACCGCGACAGCCCTGCGGCAGTGCTCCGCCGCCGATGTGGGTCTCCCCATCCGGTGGTACGTGGACCCAAGGCCCTGGAACGCGTAGGCCTCGGCATTGCGGTATCCCGTCCGTCGAGCCGCGGCGAGCGCCTGGTGCAGCCAGTCGAGCGACTCCTCGTACCGTTCCAGTGCCGCGCAGGCACTGCCGAGATTGACGAGGAGAATCTCTCCGGGCCAGCCGAGCCGCCGGTAGCCCTCCAGCGCCAGGCGGTGGTGATCGTAGGACTCCTCGGCTCGGCCGAGGTAATACAGCGCACCCCCGAGTCCCCGGTGCAGCTCCGCTTCGGCGTGCTGGTCGTCGGCCGCGCGGGCGGCCTCCACGCCGAGGGTGTGCGTGGTTGTCCAAGGGCCGAGTGACATTCGACGTTGAAAGTAGGTCTGGCAGGCCACCGGCAGCCAGGAGGCGATGTCGTGACGTGCCGCGTCGGCGGCCTGGCGCACGGCCGCCACCAGGTTGTCCGCTTCGGCGTCGAACCACTTCATGGCCTGCTCGGCGTCGGTGAACCCGAGAACCGGATCGGGCGGCGGATCGAACCGTTCCGGAAGGGCGAAAGGACTTTGGGGACGGCGTGCCGAGACCGCGGAGCGGGCGGCGGCCGCGGTATGCGCGTACCAGAGGAGCAGGCGGCTCACGGCCTGCTCTCGCGACTGTGCGGGCTCGTCGACGACGGCTTGTTCTCGCGCGTAGGCGCGCAGTAGGTCATGGAAGCGGTACCGGCTCGCCGTGTCCTCGCGGAGAAGACTCGCGCCGGCCAGGGTCTCCAGTTGGCGGCGCAGGTCCCGTGCAGCCACACCCGTCAGCGCGACGGCCGCCTCGGCGGAGATGTCCGTGCCGGAAGGGAGTGCCAGCAGCCTGAACACCTTCGCGGTTTCCGGGCGCAGGCCCCGGTACGACCAGGAGAACACGGTGCGCACTTCGCTGAGCTCGTCGTCGGGGACGGCGATGGCGTCCAGCCGGTGTTGCTCCGCCGTGAGTTCATGGGCCAGTTCCATCAGAGACAACCGTGGGCGGGTTGCCGCGCGTTCCGCGACTATGCGAAGGGCGAGCGGCAGATACGCGCAATGGCGGGCGATGAGCGAGATCGCTTCGGGCTCGGCGTGCGAACGGGCGGCGCCACTGATCCGCCGAAGCAGGTCGGTGGCCTCTTCCTCGGACAACGAGTCCAGTACGACCCGCCGTGCTCCCTCGCGAGCGCCGAGCCCGGACAGCAGGCTGCGGCTGGTGACCACCACCATGGTTCCCGGGGAGCCGGGCAGTAACGGACGGACCTGTTCGGCGCTGTGGGCGTTGTCGAGAACAACGAGTGTTCGCTGACCGTCGAGCAGTGTTCGATACATCGCGGACCGCGTTTCGGGATCCGGCGGGACACGCTCGGGAGGCACCCCCATGGTCCACAGAAGACCCTCGAGAACGTCCGTGGGGCTCGCCGGAACACCTGTGCCGTAACCATGCAGATCCAGGTACACGGCACCGCCCGGGAAACGGTCTCTCACTCTGTGCGCCCAGTGAATCGCGAGCGCGGTCTTCCCGATCCCCGGCATGCCGGACAGGGTGGCGATGACCATCGTTCCGCCGCCCCCGGCCTCCGCCAGCAGAGAGTCCAGCACCGCGATGGATTCACGTCGACCGGTGAAGTGAGTGACATCGGGCGGCAGATGGCGCGGCGTTTCGGGCCGGACGGTGTCATGCGTGTGCAGGTGAACGCCACCGTAGAAGTCGCGGCCCTGCACCACGTTGTGTGCCGTGCCAGACATCGCATTGTTGGTATTGCCCCCACGATCCACGGCGAGTTACCCCCTGTGCGACGCGGCCCACACCAGTCTCGACCTTCTGGGGGAGTCCGTCAGCTTGCCGGCGAATTCGTCCGGGGTGGCATCAGGACGTGAGCCCTCCCGGTCGCGCTCGGTGTGGCTCTCGTCTCGGTGACCGGAGCCTTGGTGCTTGCGCCCTCCGCGGTCCCGGCTGCTTGACTCTCCCATGGAGGGAGAGTCGAGGGTGAGGGACATGCGTAGGGACGACGGCTCGCGGCCGACGTGGAGTATCGGGGCCGTGGCGCGGCAGGTCGGGCTGCCGGTGAAGGTGGTCCGGCACTGGTCGGACGTGGGGGTGGTGGTGCCGGTCGGCCGGACCGCCGGGGGATACCGCCGCTACGACACCGCGGGCGTGGCCCGGCTGCACCTGGCCCGGACTCTGCGGGACCTGGGGATGGTGCTCGGTGAGATCCGGGCCGCCCTGGACCGCGAGAACGGGCTGTCGGAGGTGGCGGCCGCGCACGTCGAGGCACTGGAGGCGCAGATCCGCGGCCTGCGGACCCGCCAGGCCGTCCTGCGCACCGTCACACGCCGTACCACTCATGAAGGACTCGCCCTGATGACCCGTACCGCCCACATGTCCCCCGACGAACGACGGAAGCTCGTCCACGACTTCCTCACCAACACGCTCGGCGATCTGGAAGTGCCCCATTTCCGGGAGGGGTTGCTCTCGGCCGGCGCCGACCTTCCGGACGACCCCACCGACGAGCAGGTCGAAGCATGGCTGGAGCTGGGTGAGTTGCTCGCCGGTGAGGAGCTGCGACCGGCCATGCGGCGGATCGCGGAGTACGGCGCCCGGCACGCGCAGGGGGCGCAGGACTCCGCCACGGCGGAGGAGATGCGCGCCCTCACCGACGCCTGGACCGCACGCGTGCGCACCGCGATGCGGGCCGGTACGGCGGCGGACTCCCCGGCCGCCGACCAGGTCGTCGCGGACATCGTCGCGGCCTGGCTCCCGAGCCGGGCGAACATCACCCCCGCCGTGACCTCGGACGGGGCCGCGGCACGCGAGCGGCTGCGCGACCAGCTCACCGCTGCCGCCGAACCCGCCGTCGAGCGCTTCTGGCAACTGCTGTGCGTTCTCGGCGGCCACCCCGCCCCCGCCGGCATCGCCGACGAAGGACAGTGGCTGATCACCGCACTGCGCGCCAACCCCGCGCCCGGCGAGCGCGACGCCCAGCTCGAAGCCCTCTACGCCGACCACACCGACCCCTGGCCGGGCGGTGTCCTGGACGCCTTCACACGTGTCCAGGACACCGTCGCCACGCTCGTACGCGCCGCCACGCCGGAGCACTTCGGCCTGCCGACCCCCTGCGAGGACTGGACCGTACGGGATCTGCTCGACCACCTCGTGTGGGAGAACATCATCTGGGGCGGCCTCGCCCAGGGCACGCCTCCCACCGACGGGCACGCCGAGGACCACCTCGGTGACGACCACATCGCCGCCTTCGACACCGCCGCCGCCGAGGCCCGCGCCGCCTTCCGCCAACCGGGCCTGCTGGAGCGCTCGTTCGGCCCCGCACCGGGCCGCCGTCTGGTCGAGCAGCTCCTCGTCGAGCTGCTGGTGCACGGCTGGGACCTCGCGGCAGCCCTGGGCCACGACCGCGACCTGGAGCCCGCCGTCGCGCGCGCCGCCCTGCCGGTCGTCCGCGAGATCTACGGCGCCCTGCCACGCACCCCCGGCGGGTCCCTCGCCCCAGCGCGACCTACACCTGACTCCGCCCCGGCCCTCGACCAGGTGGCCGCGTTCCTCGGCCGTGGCATCCCCCACTGACCAGCGCCCGTGAAGGTCGCGGTCTACTCCCGCGTGCAGCGTCCCGTCGGGCTGGCTGCCGGGGGGCGGCACTGGAGGTCGTAGTCGGAGGCGTTGGTGCTGAGGTAGCGGCCCATGCAGTCGTTCAGGGAGGTGCGGCCGAGCTTTGCGCAGTGGTCGAGGGCGGCTCGGCCGTCGGCGAACGGGCCCGGGGCGTAGATCACCCAGAAGCCGGGGCGGAGCGAGGCGTAGTCGTCACTGCGGACGTAGACCGCCTCGGGGACCGTCTCGCGGATCAGGGCCAGGCGCTTGTCGCGGGACGCGACACCCGTGGAGGTCGGTTCCGAGAAGAGCTGGGCGACCCAGCCGCCACCACCGGGCGGCGCGGACGCCGACGGCGACTCCCCGGCAGAGGGAGAGGACGACGGGGGTGATGTGGAGTCGCCGGGGTCCTTGGACGGTGTCGGCACCGAGCTGTTTCCGGTGCCTGCCGTTGTCTCGTTGGCGTTGTTCGCGCTGTCGTCCGGCGGGAGCAGCCCGATCACGAGCGCGCCGACCGCGCCGACGGCCAGCACCGCGGCACCGGCGATCAGCGCCGGGGCACGGCGGCGGGCCGGACGGGACGGCCGAGGTGTGTCCAGCTGGGTGGGCGTCGCCGTGGGTGTGGTGGCCGGTTCCGGGACCGGTGGCGTCGGCGAGGGGGTGATCAGCGTGGGGGCGGCGGCCCAGTAGGGCGTGGCGCCGGACTCGACCTGCGCCAGCATGTCGTCCAGCCGGGCGGCGTCGGGGCGGGCCGCCGGGTCGTGCACCAGGAGGGACTGGAGTACGGGGGCGAGCGGACCGGAGCGCACCGGCGGCGGCACCGCGTCCTCCAGTACGGCCGCAAGTGTGGCGAAGGTCGTCTGGCGGCGCAGCGGGCTCACACCCTCCACGCACACGTACAGGACAAGACCCAGGGACCACAGGTCGGACGCCGGTTCGCCGTCGTTGCCGCGCAGGCACTCGGGGGCCATGTACTCGGGGGAGCCCACGAGTTCGCCCGTCATGGTCAGCGCGGACGCGCCCTGGAGCGCGGCGATGCCGAAGTCGGTGAGGACGGCGCTGCCGTCGGGACGCAGCAGGATGTTGGCCGGCTTCACGTCCCGGTGCCGGATGCCGGCGGCGTGCGCGGCGCGCAGCCCGGCGAGTACCTGCCGGCCGAGACGGGCCGCCTCCGTCGGGCCCAACGGGCCGTCGGTGAGCCGTCGTTGCAGGGTTGTGCCCGGCACCAGCTCCATCACGATCCACGGGTGCGGGTCGGCCGCGATGATCTGGTGGATGGACACCACGTGCGGGTTGCTGAGCCGGGCCAGCGCCCGCGCCTCGCGCATCACCCGCTCGCGGATCGCCGGTGTGGCCTCGATGTCCGGGCGTACGGCCTTGAGGGCGACCTCGCGGTGCAGCACCAGGTCACGGGCGCGCCACACCGTGCCCATGCCTCCGCTGCCGAGCCGCTCCAGCAGCTCGAACCGTTCGTCGACCACGTCACCCGGTGTGTTCACGCGCCATAGATTAGGCCAGGTGTACGGGGTGCCGCGCACAGCCCTACGGGCCCACGCCGGTCGCTGCCGCCGACACCTGCCGGTCGGCCCCGCACGCTCCCGCCGGTCGGCCTCGGTCGACTCCCCGCGCCCCCGCCCTCCCCCCCACCCCCCGGCCCGCCAGGGGTGAAGATCGGCCGATATCCGTCGCCACGGATCCGTGAGTACGTCCCACCCCGTACGTTGCCCCCAGTGGTCTCTCCTGTCCGGCACCGCAACCCCGTGCACTGGGAGCATCCTTGGACTTCGAAGGCAGCTCAGACGTCCCCCCAATCGGCCCGCTCTCGCGTCGCGGATTCCTCCGGGCCACCGCGTCGGCCACGGCCCTCACCGCCGCCTCGGCCACAGCGCTCGCCACCGCCGGCGCGCCGACAGCGGCAGCCGCCACCAGCGGCGCCCCCACCGCGCCCGGCACGCCCACCGCGCCCGGCACCACCGCCACGACCCTCACCTTCACCGCCGCGACCGGCGGCTCCGCGACCCTCGCTCCCGCGGGCGGGCCCCTGGTCGCCGAGGTCCAGAGCGTGCTCTGGTCCGTCCCGCGCGACGGGGGCGACGCCGTGGCGCTCACCCCGGTCGGCCTCGAACCCACTCGCCCCCAGTTCTCGCCCGACGGCCGCACCCTTGTTGTGTGCGCATACCGCGGCGGCGGCTTCCACCTCTGGACGCTCAAGCCCGACGGCAGCGGTCTCCGGCAGCTCACGGACGGTCCGTTCGACGACCGGGCGCCCGCCTGGTCCCCGGACGGCACACGGATCGCCTTCGCCTCCGAGCGCGGCGGCGACACCGTGACCGGATCCCCGTACCGCGTCTGGGTCGTGGACGTGCGCTCGGGCGGGCTGACCCGGCTCACCGGCCGCCCCGGCCAGCAGGGCCCCGGCCAGGACGGCGGCTGGGAGGACTCCGATCCCGCCTGGTCGCCGGACGGCGAGCGGGTGCTGTTCGTCCGCGCCACCGTCACCGCCACCGGCGGACTCAACGCCGGCACCGTCGCCGCGGTGGCCGCCGACGGCTCCGGACCGGTCACCACCGAGCACACGGACAGCTCCGGCGCCCAGTTGACGACCCCCGCCGTCTCACCCGGCGGACGCCTCGCCTACCTGCGCACCACGCCCGCGCCCGCCGCCTCCTGCACGCTCGTCGTGGACGGCGAACGGGTCGCCGTCGACGGAGACGTCCTCCCGGCGCCGCCCCGCTGGACCGACGACCGGCGGCTGCTGCTCACGGTCGACGGACAGTTCCGCCTCGTCGACCCCGACGCGCCCGGCGACGGCGAGCCGATCCCGTTCACCGCCGCGCTCCCGGTGGACCGGCCCCGTTACCGCGACAAGGAGTACGACTTCGCAAGCGGCGGCGCCCGCGCCGTACGGTCGCTGCACCTGCCCGCCCTCTCGCCCGACGGCGACTCCGTCGTGTTCGCCGCGCTCAACGCGCTGTGGACCGCGGACACCACCGGCGGCACGGCACCCCGCAAGGTGTTCCAGGCCCCCGCCACCCGCTATGTGCTGGCCCCGACCTGGACGCCGGACGGCTCGGGACTGGTGTACGCCGACGACCGCGACGGCCTGTTCTCCGTACGCCGCCGCGACCTGCGCACCGGCAAGGAGACCGTGCTCGCCGACGGGGGCCGGGTCTTCCCCGCCCTCTCGCCCGACGGGAGCCGGCTGGCCTGTCTGGACATGGCCGGCAGTCTGCTGGTGCGCGAACTGTCCGACGGCACCGAACGGGTCCTCGCCGCCGCCCTCGGCACCGGCGGACTCCCCGGCCGGCCCAGCTGGTCGCCCGACGGCCGGTACGTGGCCCTCTGCGACCGCAACCGCCTCAACCGGCGGTTCCGCGAGGGCTACAACCTCATCCGGGTCGTGGATACCACCACCGGCACCGACGCCCTGCACGCGCTCGCCCCGCACACCTCGCTCTCCGACCGCTACGACTCGGGACCCGTCTGGTCACCGGACGGCCGCTGGATGGCCGTCGTCGCGGAGTCGGCGCTCTGGCTGCTGCCCGTGCGCCCGGACGGCACCCCCGACGGCGAGCCGCGCCGGCTCACCACCGAACCCGCCGACCACCCGTCCTGGTCCGGCGACGCCCGCACCGTGCTGTACCTCTCGGCAGGCCGGCTGCGGCTGATCGACATCCACAGCGGGAAGGCCCGTACGGTCCGGGTCCCGTTCGACTACCGCAGGCCGCGCCCCGCCGACACCGTCGTGCACGCGGGCCGCTTCTGGGACGGCACCGGGCCGCAGGTCCGCGAGGACATCGACATCGTGGTCCGTGACGGCCGGATCGCCGAGGTTTCCCCGCACCGCAGCGGCCGCGCCGCCACCCACCGCGTCGACGCGAGCGACCGGACCGTGATCCCGGGCCTGTGGGACGCCCACACCCACCCCTGGCAGTCCACCTACGGCGGACGCCAGACCGTCCTGCAACTCGCCTACGGTGTCACCACGGCCGTCTCCCTCGGCGGATTCGCCTACGAACAGGCCCGCATCCGCGAGGCCGTCGCCGCCGGCGCCCTCGCCGGACCCCGGCTGCTCGCCACCGGCGAACTCCTCGACGGGGCCCGCGTCGCCTACAGCATGGGCCGCGCCCACCGCACCCGCGAGGGCCTGCACCGCACCCTCGCCCGCGCCACCGCGCTCGACTGGGACTTCGTGAAGACCTACGTCAGGGCGCCCGGCTGGGTGATGAAGGAGGCCGCCGAACACGGGCACCAGCGGCTCGGTGTGCGCAGCGGCAGCCATCTGTGCAGTCCCGGCGTGCAGCTCGGCCAGGACCTGACGACCCATCTCCAGGCCACCCAGCGACTGGAGTTCGGACACGCCACCTCGGCCGGCGGCCGCTCCTACCAGGACCTGAAGGAGATCTACACCGCCACCGACTTCCACCTCGTCGCCACCCCGTTCACCGCCGGACCACTGCTCGGCGCCGACCCTGACCTCGCCGACGACCCGCGCGTCACCGCCCTGATGCCGCCGTGGGACGTCGCGCTCGTGAACCAGCAGGCCGCCGTGCCCCCGACGGCCGCTCAACTCGCCACGCTCGCACGGGAGATGGACATCTACCGGCGCATCCTCGCCGGTGGTGGCCTGGTCGCCGTCGGCACGGACCAGCCGCTCGTCGCGGTCGGCCTGCACCTGCATCTGGTGCTGCGCGCCCTGCACCGCGCGGGACTGTCACCGGCCGAAGTACTGCGCACCGCGACGCTGTTGCCCGCCCGGGTCTTCGGTGCCGACGCCGACCTCGGTACCGCGGAGGAGGGCAAGCTGGCGGATCTCACCATCGTGGACGGCGATCCGTTCACCGACTTCGCCACACTCGTCCGTACGGTCGCGGTGGTCCGCGGCGGCACCGTCTTCGAACAGGCCGACCTGGTCGGGGCGTTCGAGGGAGCCGAGGGGGACACCCTGCGCAGGGACACGTCCGTGGCAGGTGCCCCGGACTGGCTGGAGGTCAGCCGTGTGATGCGACGGGACGGCTGCTGCGATCCGGAACAAACACCCGGGTGACCAGCTCCCGTCGGCTGCGCACACCCGTCTTGGCGAACACCGACTTGAGGTGCCCCTGGACGGTGTGCGGTGAGATGAACAGACGCGTCGCGATCTCGCCGGTCCCGCAGCCCTGCAACACCAGGTCGACCACCTCGCGTTCGCGCGCGGTCAGACCGTAGGCGGCGGACAGCAGCGACTTGACCGACGGGGCGGCGGCGGACTGGAGGATCACGGCGATCCTGCCCGGTCCGCCGCCGGACGCCGGCGACGCGTGCAGTTCGACCCAGGTACCGGACGCGCCCCGCACCCGTACGCTCGCGTCGGCCCCGGCGCCACGGGCGTGTTCGGCGACCATCAGCAGCGCGTACGGGAGCGGGTCCTCGGCGACAACGCCGTGGAAGCCGAGTTCGCCGAGCCAGTGGTGTGCCGGGTCGGTCGCCGACTCGACCCGCCGGTGCTCGTCGAGCAGCAGCAGTCCGGGCCAGAGCCCCGCGCTGTCGCCGCCGCTCCTCGCCCGTACGACGGCGGCCCGGAAGCCACTGCCCAGCAGCGGGGCGAGATCGTGGGCGAAGCCCTGCTCGTCCTCGCTGAAGTCGGCCGGGGCCTCCCGGAAAAAGGCGAAGTTGCCCCAGCAGACGTCGTCCACGACGCAGGAGGTGCGCAGCTCGCCGGTGATGTTGTTGGGGCGCAGCAGCTCGCGGTAACGACGGCTGCGGTCCTGGTGGCCGTCGGTCGCCGTGCTCAGGACACCGCTGTGCCGGTCGGCCCGCGCGAGCGCGACGAACGAGTTGAAGTCGTCCGGCAGATAGGCGAGTGCGGCGACCTGCGCGTCCGGCGTCTTCGGCATGTGCTCCAGGTAGAAGCCCGTCTCGATCAGCGTCGCGGGGTCCATCGTGTGCCAGCAGGCCGCGTCGTGCGGCAGGGCCTTCGCGAGCAGCGCGGACGCCTCGTGGAGGAAGGTCGGCAGATCGAGTCGCGCGCCGGTGAGACCTGCCACCCGCTCGTGGGCGCGTGCCCGGGTGCTGTGGTTCACGCCTCCATCGTGGCACGGACGGGTCCCGGGCAGAACACCAGAAAAGTGGTATGGGAAGCGGCCCGGCCCGCCCCTACGGTCGTGAGCAGGCAGTTCTTGAGGGACTTGAGAAGTCCACGGGGGACAAGAGGAGAGGAACACGATGACCGCGATCAACCACATCAACTCGGTCAACCCGGTCTACGAGGAGCAGTCGGGGGCCCGTCTGGTCCGGTCCGGCGAGGGCCGGTCGCTGTGGGTGGTGGGGGACACCTACACGATCAAGGCGAGCGGTGACACGACGAACGGAGCGTTCGCGCTGATCGAGGGTTCGGTCCCGCCCGGCGGCGGACCACCGCCGCATGTGCACGGACGCGAGGACGAGGCGTTCTATCTGCTCGACGGTGAGCTGGAGGTGCTGACGGGGGAGTCCACGCTCCAGGCCCGCGCGGGCGACTTCGTATATCTGCCGCGGGGAATCGTGCACGGGTTCACCAACCGGGGTGTGCACCCGGCTCGGATGCTGATCCTGACCGCGCCGGCCGGCTTCGAACGCTACTTCGAGGAGGCGGGCGTACCCGCGCGGCCGGGGGAACAGGCACCGCCACTGGACCCGTCGGACTTCGGCCGCCTCGCGGAGTTGACCCGGGCGTACGGGGCGGACATCGCGGGTCCCGGTCCTGGCCCCGGTCCTGGTCCTGGTCCTGGTCCCGGTCCCGGAAAGGAGATGACATGACGACCGCCGACGCCACCATCACCGCAGACGTACTCTTCTCGAAGATCGACCGTCAGCAGCTCCACGAGGTCGCCGACCTCTTCGCCGAGGACGCCACCATGGTCTTCGGCAACGGCTCCCCGCTCGTCGGCCGCGAGGCCATCCTGGCCGGCAACGCCGCGTTTATGCAGACCATCGCCGGTCTGAGCCATCACATCCTCGACACCTGGACCGTCGACGGCACGACCATCGCCGTCACCGACGTCACGTACACACGGCTCGACGCCGGGGAAGCGACCCTGCCCGCGGTGACGATATGGCGGGTCGGGCCCGACGGACGGATCACGGACCTCCGGGTCGTACTGGATCTGGCGCCGGTTTTCGCACCCTGAGCGGCGAGTACCGGTGCGGCGCGCTAGCGTCCGAGGGGACGGCTTTCAGCCACGTTCCCGGGAGGAATCATGGCCTCGCGACTCAATCCGTACATCAGCTTCGACGGCGATGCCCGTCAGGCGATGGAGTTCTACAAGGGAGGTCTTCGGCGGCGAGCTGGCGCTGAACACCTTCGGTCAGTTCGGCCAGGAGGACACTCCGGACGCCGACAAGATCATGCACGGCATGCTGGAGGCGCCGAACGGCTTCACGCTGATGGGCGCCGACACCCCGCCCGGGATGTCGTACACCCCGGGCACCAACTACTCCGTGAGCCTCAGCGGGGACGACGAGACCGAGCTGCGCGGCTACTGGGAGAAGCTGTCCGACGGCGGCACCGTGGCCGTGCCGCTGGACAAGCAGATGTGGGGCGACGTGTTCGGCATGTGCCTGGACCGCTTCGGCGTCTCGTGGATGGTCAACATCACCGAACAGAACGGCTGAGCGCGGGCCGGGTGCGTGGAGCCCGGCGGACGGCGGTGAACGGACCGGCGGCCCCGCCGCCACCCGCCGTGCCCCGCGCGCCCGTCACCTGCCGGAAGCCGCACGCGTATCCCCGGCGCCCCCGCCACCCGTGCCCGCCACCCGTCAGCTGTCGGCGTAGCCGGAGTTCGACCGCGAACGGTTGCGGCGGTTCGACTTGCGGACCAGCTCGCCCGCCGCCAGCGTCACCGTGGCCACTCCGCGTGCCCAGCGAGGGCCGCCGCGTGCCGCCCAGACAACACAGGCGCACCCTCCGGCGACGACGACGAGCACGCCGATCAGGACCAGTATCACTACACGCTCCCTCTTCCCCCGGTCTCTCGTCCGGGCCGCTCGCGGCCGCCCGTCCCTCCGGTCCGCGTCATCCTCCCAGCAGGCGGAGCGGCAGGTCGCAGCGGGGCCGGGCTCAGCACGGGATGTTCACGGCGTGCCCGGCAGCGGCACCCCGGTGTAGTTCTCGGCCAGTTCCGCGGCCGCGTGCGGTGACGAGGCGATCCGGTCGAGCTGGGAGAGCTGGAGCCGGGTCCCGAAGGGGCTCTGGTCCGGGTCCGTGTGCAGGGTCGTGGTCATGAAGTAGGAGAAGTGCTCGGCCCGCCACACCCGCCGCAGACAGGTGTCGGAGTACGCGTCCAGCAGCTCGGTCGAGCCGGTGTCCTTGAGGTGGGCGAAGGCGCGGGCCAGGACCACCACGTCGGCGGCGGCGAGGTTGAGACCCTTGGCGCCGGTCGGCGGCACGATGTGCGCGGCGTCCCCGGCGAGGAAGAGCCGGCTGTGCCGCATCGGCTCGGTCACCGAACTGCGCATCGGCAGCACCGACTTGCTCGTCACCGGCCCGCGCTTCAGCCGCCACCCGGGCTCCGCGTCGAGTGCGAAACGGGCGTCCAGCTCGTCCCAGATCCGCTCGTTCGGCCAGTCGTCCGGGTCGGTGCCGTTGGGCACCTGGAGGTAGAGCCGGCTGACGGTGGGGGAGCGCATGCTGGCCAGGGCGAAGCCCCGCTCGGAGTGGGCGTAGATCAGCTCGTCGTAGACCGGTGCCGCGTCGGCGAGGATGCCGAGCCAGGAGTAGGGGTACGTCCGCTCGTACGTCGTCCGTGCCCGCTCCGGGAGCGCGGTGCGGGCCACGCCGTGGAAGCCGTCGCAGCCGATGACGTAGTCGCAGGTCAGGGTCTGTTCGTGGCCGTCGTGGGTGTAGCGGATCAGTGGGCGGTCGGTGTCCGCGCCCTCGATGCCGTGCACCTCGGCCTCGAAGAACAGGGGCCCGCCCTCGGCGAGTTGCAGCGCGACGAGGTCCTTCACCACCTCGGTCTGGGCGTAGACCCACACACGCCGGCCGCCGGTCAGGGCCGGGAAGTCGAGGCGGTGGGCGCGGCGGCCGAAGCGCAGCTCGATGCCGTCGTGCGGGATCCCCTCACGCTCCAGGCGTGCTCCGGCGCCCGCCGCGATCAGCACGTCCGTCGTGGCCTGCTCCAGGATTCCGGCGCGCTGGCGCTGCTCGACGTAGGCGCGGTCGCGCCGCTCCAGAACCACGCTGTCGATACCGGCGTTGTGCAGCAGGCGGGCGAGCAGCAGCCCGGAAGGGCCGCCGCCGACGATCCCGACGGTGGTGTGCATGAGGCCTCTCCTCGTCGTCGAACAGCCGGACACCCACTGTTCGTATGGTGAAAAATAGTTCACACTGTACGAGGGTGAGTCTGCGCGTGGCCCTCGGCCCTGTCAACGGTCCCGCGGCCGCGTGCCGCCCGCTCGCCGCCCCGACGCCGACACGGAGATCCCATGCCGCCCAGCCACCCCCGGTCGTCGTCCCCCGCCACCGCGACACCGCCGCCTCCGGCCCCCTCGCCGTCCCCGTCTCCGGCCCCGTCCCCGGAGGCCGTCACCCCCCTGATCCGCGGCATCGCGGTCCTCCGCCGGCTCACCGACGCGGGCGGCTCCGCCGGACTCGGTGAGCTGGAGCGGGCCACCGGACTCGCGCGGTCCACCGTCGACCGGATCGTCTCGACGCTCGCCCGAATGGGTTACGTCCGCCAGGACGGCCGTGACGTCGTCCTCGCCCCGCGCCTCATGGAGCTGGGCAACGCCTATCTGGACGCGCTGCGGCTGCCCGCCCTGCTGAGCGCGCACGCCGACGCGCTCGCCGACGAACTGGACGAGTCGGTGTCGCTCGCGGTGGCGGACGGCGACGGCATCCGCTTCATCCACCAGGCGACCCGGCGCCGCGCGCTGTCCCTCAGCTTCCGGATCGGCGATCTGCTGCCCGCCGAACGCACCGCGCCCGGCCCTCTGCTGGCGGTCGAGTGGGCCCCGGCGGACTGGGAGCGCTGGCACGAGCGCCGGGCCGCCGACCCGGACGACCGCGGCTTCCCCGCCGTACCGCCGCGCCGGCACCCGTTGTCACCTGGTGACTTCGAGGCCGCGGTGAAGGAGGCGGAGGCGCACGGCTGGGCCCTCGACGACCAGTTGATCGAGCCCGGACTGATCGCCCTGTCCGCGCCGGTGCGGGCGGCGGACGGCCGGGCCGCCTGCGTGGCCAGCGTCGTGAGCCACACCAGCCGGCACAGCGCCGACTCCCTGCGCGAGACCCTGCTGCCCCGGCTGCGGACGACGGTCGCCGCCATGGAGCGCGAACTGTCCGCCGCTCGCACCCCCGCGGCCCCGCCCGCCCCCTCGGGGCTGGCCGGCTGGACGGGCGCCTCCAAGCAGGAACTGGGCCGGGAGTTCGTCGAGTCGCTGGCGCGCGGTCTGACCGTCGTGACGGCGTTCGGCGCGGGGCGGGACGAACTGACGCTCACCGCCGTCGCCGAGGCCACCGGACTCGCCCGCGCCACCGCCCGCCGCGCCCTGATCACCCTGGAGCACCTCGGGTGCGTCACCGCGCACGGCCGGACCTTCCGGCTCACCCCGCGTGTCCTCGCCCTGGGCTTCCCGTGCCTGTCGCGCACCACGCTCACCCGGGTCGCCCACCCCCATCTGGTGGCCCTCAGCAGGCGGGTCGGGGACGCGACCGCGCTCGCGGTGCCGGCCGGCGAGGACGTGCAGTACACGGCGTGGGTCACCACGGGCCGGATCATGGACGTCGACATCGCGGTGGGCGCGCGGCTGCCCGCGTACGCCACGTCCGCGGGCCGGGTGCTGCTGGCGGCGCTGCCGCCCGGGGAACGCTCGGCGCTGCTCGGACGGTCGAGCAGGGACGCGCTGACCGCCCGCACGGTCACCGGTACCGCCGATCTGGCGGCCGTCCTGGACCGGGCCGGGGCCGACGGGTTCTCGCTGGTCGACGGGGAGCTGGAGGAGGGCCTGCGTTCGATCGCCGTACCGGTCCGGGACCGTACGGGCGCCCCGGTGGCGGCCGTCAACGTCACGTTGCACAGCAGCCGGCGTACCCCCGAGCAGTGCCGCGGCGAGGTGCTGCCCGAGCTGCGGGACACCGCCGCCGCCATCGAGGCCGACCTGCACGTCGCCGAGCGCTTCACCCGCGTACCGGCCCTCTGATCGGCGGCCCCCCTCGCACGGCCCCTGCCCGAACTGGGGCAACGCAGAGCCCGCGCCCTACCTGGGGCAACGCAGAGCCCGCGCCCCACCTGGGAAAACGTAGGGCCCGCGCCCCACCCAGGGGGACGTAGAGCCCGCGCCCCATCCAGGGCAACGTACGGCCCGCGCCCAACCCGGGGAAACTCACGGCCCGCGCCCCGCCCATGGGGACGTACGGCCCCGAACCCCCAGAAGTGGTCCGCCCCGGCTGCCCGTCCGGGCAACTCCTCGTCGATTTCGCCGCACAGGGCTTGTCCTGACATTCGGTCGCGCCTATGGTCCTCGGAAGAGCTGGGAGCAAGCGCTTTCTGCCAGTTTGTGCTCTGTTCTCCGGACGTCTAGGAGTGCCCCATGTCCGTGCCCCCAGGCCGCCGCCGGGTCGCCGTCGTCGGGACCGGTTCCATCGTCAGCAGCAGCCATCTGCCCGCGCTCAGAGCCCATGCCGACCGGGTGGAGCTGGTCGCCGCCGTCGACGTGGACGAGACCCGGCTGGACGCGTTCCGGGCCGAGGCGGGCGACGGCGTCGCGGGGTACGGGTCCGTCGAGGCGATGCTCGACGCCGTACACCCGGACCTCGTGGTCATCGGCACACCCCCCTCGCTGCATCGCGAACAGACCGTCGCCGCCCTCAAGGCGGGCGCCTGGGTGCTGTGCGAGAAGCCGCTGTGTCTGTCCCTCGCCGAGTACGACGACATCGCCGCCGCCGAGGAGGCGTCCGGCGCGTACGCCTCGGTGGTCTTCCAGCACCGCTACGGCTCGGGCGCCCGGCACGCGCGCGAGCTGATCGCGAGCGGCGAGCTCGGCGCCCCGCTGGTCGCCCACTGCCAGACCACCTGGCACCGCGACACCGCGTACTACGAGGTGCCGTGGCGCGGTCGCTGGGCCAGCGAGGGCGGCGGGCCCACCATGGGACACGGCATCCACCAGTACGACCTGCTCCTGCATCTGCTGGGGCCATGGGCGGAGGTGCGGGCCATGGCCGGACGGCTGGTGCACACCACCGAGAGCGAGGACGTCTCCTCCGCGCTCGTACGGTTCGAGAGCGGCGCCCTCGCCACTGTCGTCAACAGCGTGCTCTCGCCCGACGAGATGAGCCGCATCCGCGTCGACTGCGCCCACGCCACCGTGGAGCTGACCCACCTGTACGGGCACCGCAACGACGACTGGGTCTACACCCCGGCCCCGGACGTCGACCCCGCGCGCGCCGCCGCCTGGCGCGCCCCGGCCGACGACGTGCCCAGCTCGCACGCGGCCCAGCTCGGCGCCGTACTCGACGCCCACGACCGCGGCGTACGGCCGCCCGGGAGCGGGCCCGACGCCCGCACCACCCTCGAGTTCGCCGCCGCCCTCTACAAGTCGGCCTTCACCGGCAGCCCGGTGCACGCCGGTGAGATCGCGCCCGGCGACCCCTTCCACCGGGCCATGCACGGCGACCACCCCGACTGGGCACCCAAGGAGACCGTATGACCATCCGCGTCACCCACGCACACGGCGACCATGTCGCCGTGGCGGCGGGGAACGGCACCGAGATCCTCCGCTACGTCTACCGGCCCGACCCCGACGCCTTCGAGGCCCGCAAGCCGTACGCGCACCCGCTGCGCACCCTCGCCGGGCGCACCGTCTCCGGCTACCGCCCCAGCGACCACCGCTGGCACAAGGGCCTCCAGATGACGGCGAGCCATCTGTCGGGGCAGAACTTCTGGGGCGGCAACAGCTACGTCCACGGCGAGGGCTATCTCGTCCTGCGTGACCGGGTCGGCTCGATGCGGCACGACGGCTTCCCCGAGTTCACCGTCGAGGACGACCGCCTCGCCTTCACCGAGGACCTGACCTGGGTCGAGAACGGCGGCGCGGAATGGGCGCGCGAAGTGCGCCGGGTCACCGTGCACTCCGTCGACGAACAGGCCGGCGCCTGGGCCCTGGACTGGGCGATCCGCCTCACCAACGTCCGCGACGAGCCGCTGCGCTTCGGCTCTCCGACCACCGAGGGCCGCGAGGCCGCCGGCTACACCGGGCTGCACTGGCGCGGGCCGCGCGACTTCACCGGCGGCACCGCGTTCGCCCCGGACGGCGAGGGCGCCGAGAAACTGATGGGCAGCCAGGGCCCCTGGCTCGCCTACACGGCGGAACACGACGACGTCGACGGCCACTCCACGCTGATCTTCGCGCACGCCCCGGACAACCTCGACGAGAAGACCGCGATCCACGCCTCGCACTGGTTCGTGCGCGCCGACCCGATCCCCACGGTCGCCTTCTCCTGGGCGTTCTTCGACGAGTTCGAGCTGGCGCCCGGACAGTCCTTCGCCTACCGCTACCGGGTGGTGTTCGCGGACGGCGCCTGGGACCGCGACCGCGTCGCCGCCCACCTGGAGGGACTGCCGTGGTGACCGGACCCGGACCTGGACCTGGACCTGGATCCGGACACAGCGCCCTGCCCGGCGCGATCGGTCTCTCCCATCTCAGCGCCTACACCTGGGAGGCCGCCGACGGCGTCTGCGGCGGCAGCCCGCATCTGCACCTGGTGTGCACCGAGGCCTACGTCGTCACCGGCGGCCGGGGCGCGGTGCAGACCCTGAGCCCCGACGGCTACCGGGACATCCCGCTGGAGGCCGGCTCCGTCGCCTGGTTCACACCGGGCACCGTGCACCGCATGGTGCAGGGCGGCGATCTGCGGATCACCGTCCTCATGCAGAACAGCGGACTGCCCGAGGCCGGCGACGCCGTCTTCACCTTCCCGCCCGAGGTGCTCGCCGACCCGGACCGATACGCCGCCGCGGCGACACTGCCGCCCGGCACCGGACCGGACACCGAGACCGCCGCACGCCGCCGCCGCGATCTCGCCGTCGAGGGCTATCTCGACCTGCGGCAGGCCATGGAGAACGGCGACCCCGGCCCGTACGCCGAGTTCCAGCGCACGGCCGCCCGCCTCGTCCGCGACAAGGTGCCCACCTGGCGCGAGCTGTGGAAGGCGGGAGCCCTGGCCACGGCCGAACGCACCGGCGCCCAGCTCGACGCGCTCACGGACGGCGAACCGGCGTACCTCGCGGACGCCACCGCGTTCCGCGCCACGCCCAGCAGGACCGGCGGCTTCGGGATGTGCGGCCGCCGCGACGAGTACGCGCTGCCGGGAACCACGCTCCCGTACGGCGAGGAGTAACCACCCGCCCGTCCCACGGGCTTCCAGGGGGCTTTTCAACAGAACGTTCCACGAGAGGAGTGGCCCTGGCATGCCCGGACACAGGACAAAGGGGTTCTGCGCGTCCGCCGCCGCGCTGGCGCTGTGCGCCGTGCTGGCCGGATGCGGGGGATCCGGGGAGTCGGCCGGCGGCAAGGTCGTGCTGCGCTACACGTGGTGGGGCAACCCCGACCGCGCCGAGCGCACCGAACAGGCCGTCGACCTCTTCGAGAAGAGAAACCCCGACATCGACATCCAGACGTCGTTCTCCGGCTACGACGCCTACAAGCAGAAACTCGCCACCCAGGCCGCCGGCGGCGACGCACCGGACGTGATGCAGCTCGACTACCGCCAGATCGACCAGTACGCCTCCGGTGACGTCCTGCTCGACCTCGGCACGCAGCGGGACACGCTGCGCACCGACGAGATCGACCCCGGCCTGCTCGCCACCGGCAACGTGGCCGGCACGCAGTACGCCGTCCCGCAGGGCCGCGGCACCGAGACCGTCGTCTACGACGTCAAGACGTGGAAGGAGTCCGGCGTCCCGCTCCCCGACGGCGAGTGGACCTGGGACGAATGGGCCGACGCCATGCGGGCCCTCGCGAAGAAGACCGGCAAACCCGGCGCCACCGACCCCGGGCAGAGCGAGGACGCCTTCGAGGTCTGGCTGCGCGGCCAGGGCAAGTCCCTCTACACCGAGGACGGCAGCGCGCTCGGCTTCACCACGGCCGACCTGACCCGCTGGTGGACGTTCACCGACCGGCTCCGCCGCGACAAGGCCGTCTCGCCCGCCGAGCAGACCACCCAGCTGGAGGGCAGCGTCGAGAACACCCCGCTAGGCCGGGGCCTCGCCGTCACCGACTCCAACTGGGACGCGCCGGCCGGCGGCTTCCAGGCCCTCGTCGAAGGCGGCATCGCCCTCACCCCGATGCCGACAGGACCCGACGGCAGACGCGGCCAGTACTTCAAGCCGTCGATGTTCCTCGGCGCCTCCGCCGAGACCGGACACCCCGACGAAGCCGTCCAGTTCATCGACTTCATGATCAACGACCCGCAGGCGGGCGACATCCTGCGCGCCACCCGGGGCATCTCCGTCAACGAGTCCGTCCGCAAGGAGATCGACCCCCAGCTCACGGACTTCGACCGGATCATCTCCGACTACCAGGCCACCGTCGAAGGCAGGCTGGAGGACCCGCCCCCGGCCCCGCCGTCCGGCGACAGCGCCCTCCAGACCACCTTCCAGCGCGACTACGACCAGGTGTCGTACGAGCTGATGAGCCCCCGCGAGGCGGCCGAGAACTACATCACCGAAGCGAAGGCGGAGCTGAGGTCATGACCACCACCGACATCCCCCCGGCCCCCGCCGGGCCCCGCCCCGCCACCCCCTCGCCACGCCGCCCCCGGCGCCGGCGCGAGGGCGCCGCCTGGGTGTTCCTCTCGCCCTGGGTGCTCGGCGCCGTCGGGCTCACCGTGCTGCCCATGGCCGTCTCGCTGTACCTGTCGTTCACCGACTACGACATGTTCAACCCGCCCCAGTGGATCGGCCTGCGCAACTACACGCAGATGTTCACCGAGGACCCGCGCTACTGGCGCTCGGTCACCACGACCCTCACCTACGTCGTCATCGCCGTCCCCCTGCAACTCGCCCTCGCCCTCGCCGTCGCGCTCGCCCTGAAGTCCATGAAGCGCGGCAAGGGCTTCTACCGCACCGCCTTCTACGCGCCCTCGCTGCTCGGCGCCTCGATGTCCGTCGCCCTGGTCTGGCGGGCGATCTTCAACGACGGCGGCCCGGTCGACAACCTCCTCGGCACCGGCGGCTGGGTCAGCCAACCCGGCTGGGCCCTGCTCGCCGTGGTCCTGCTCACCGCCTGGCAGTTCGGCGCCCCGATGGTCATCTTCCTCGCCGGCCTCCAGCAGATCCCGGGCGAGCTGTACGAGGCGGCGGCCGTCGACGGCGCCGGGAAATGGCGGCAGTTCCTGTCCGTCACCGTGCCCATGCTGTCACCGGTGATCTTCTTCAACCTGGTCCTCCAGAGCATCCAGGCCTTCCAGGTCTTCACCCCTGCCTTCGCGATCAGCGGCGGCGAGGGCGGCCCCGCCGACTCCACCCTCGTCTACACCATGTACCTCTACGACCGCGGCTTCGTCGCCTCCCACATGGGCTACGCCTCCGCCATGGCCTGGGTGCTGCTGATCGTGATCGGCGCCGTCACCGCGGTGCTGTTCCGCACCTCGCGCTCCTGGGTCTTCTACGCCTCCGAGGGGGACCGATGAGCTCAACGACCGTCGCGGACAAGCCCGTTCGCTGGGGACGCGTCGCCCTGCACCTCGGCTGCCTCGCCGCGCTCCTGGTGATGCTGTACCCGCTGGCCTGGCTGCTCGCCACCTCGCTCAAGCCCGCCGACGAGGTCATCGCCAGCCTCGACCTGCTGCCCAGCACCCTGGAGTGGTCCAACTACACCACCGCCCTGGACGGCGTGAACGACATCTCCATCTGGCGGCTGCTGTCCAACTCGGTACTGATCGCGGGCGGCGCCGTCCTCGGCAACGTCATCAGCTGCTCGCTCGCCGCCTACGCCTTCGCCCGGCTGCGGTTCCGGATGCGCGGCCCGCTGTTCGCGTTCATGATCGCCACGATCATGCTGCCGCACCACGCGGTACTGATCCCGCAGTACATCATCTTCAACCAGCTCGGCATGGTGAACAGCTACTGGCCGCTGATCCTGCCCAAGTTCCTCGCCACCGAGGCGTTCTTCGTCTTCCTCATCGTGCAGTTCATGCGCGGACTGCCGCGCGAACTGGAGGAGGCGGCCCGCATCGACGGCTGCGGCCCGTTCCGCATCTTCTACCGGATCATCCTGCCGCTCACCCGGCCCGCGCTGATCAGCACCGCCATCTTCACCTTCATCTGGACGTGGAACGACTTCTTCACCCAGCTGATCTACCTCTTCGACCCGGACAAGTTCACCCTGACCCTCGCCCTCAGGTCGTTCGTGGACGCCTCCAGCCAGTCGTCGTTCGGCCCGATGTTCGCCATGTCGGTGATCGCGCTGCTGCCGATCGTGCTCTTCTTCCTCGCCTTCCAGCGGTTCCTGGTGGAGGGCATGGCCAGCTCCGGACTCAAGGGGTGACCGGCATGCGGACACGCGACACGGGCGAGGTGTTCGGCCCGCGCATGACGCTCTTCGCCGACGTACTGAGCGTCGGCCTGGCCACGGCGGTGTCCTGTCTGCCGCTGGTGACCGCACCGGCCGCGCTGTCGACGGCCTGCGCGGTACTGCGGGGCGCGGGCGAGGACCGGCCGGCCACGGCGGGCCGTTACTTCACCCTGCTGCGCCGCCGGTTCCGGGCGGGCGAGCCTGCTCGCCGGTGCCGTCGCGGTGGCGGGTGCGCTCTGGTTCGCCGCCGACCTGGCGCTCGCCCGCGCCGGACTGCCCGGCGCACCCCTGTTCGCCGTGACGGCCGCCGCGATCGGACTCGCCGCGCTGGTCGTGGGCCTGCGGGCCTGCGCCCGCCCCGAGTCCGTCACCGACTGGCGGGCCGCACTGCGCGCCGCGGCACACGACACGGCCGGGGACGCGGGCGGCAGCGCCCTGATCGTGCTGGCGGTGGCGACGGCCGCGGCCTGCGCGTGGATGATGCTGCCGCTGGCGTTCCTGGCACCGGGGCCACTGGCGTTGGCGCTCACGGCGGTCGATGTGCGGCGGGGGAGCGCGAGGGTTGTAGTACGGGGGCCCGCACCCGCACCCGGCCACGGACCCGCACCCGGCCACGGACCCGCACCCGGCCACGGACCCGGACCCGGCCACGGGGCTCGGATACGGACAACTGTGCGTCACTCGTTGGTTGCCTTGTGTGCCCAACTCCCCAGCGCGTCCCGCCTATTCGGCACTTACCTCGCATTAGCATCGGGGCCCGCACGAAGGAGGTGGGCATGGCACACGAACGCGCTGACAAGGCCCCGAGCGCCTGGGCACGCCGGGCGACGGATCTGCTGGTGGCGGACCGGGCGGCCGAACCGTCCACGCCACTGGACCCGATCCCGCTGCCGGGTCGGCCCGGGACGGCGCTGTTCCTGAAGGACGAGTCCCGGCGCCCCAGCGGCAGTTCGGAGCACGGCCCCGCCCGCGATCTGCTGCTCGACGCACTGGGCGAGGGTCGTGTCGACCGCGGTACGGCCCTGTTCGACGCGGCCGTCGGTGACACGGCGGTGGCCCAGGCGTACTTCGCCCGGCTCCTCGGCCTGGAGTACACCGCGGTGGTCCCGGAACGGACGGACCGCGCCGAACTGCGCAGGATCGAGGCGTGGGGCGGCCGTTGGTACACCGCGGCCTCTCCGTCGGGTGCGGCCGAGCGGGCGCGGGAACTCGCCGAACTGAGCAACGGCCACTTCCTCGACCACGTCCACCGGGCCGACGACGCCGTGGACTGGAGTGGTCCGTACGCCCTCGGCGCGGAGATCCTCTCCGACGCCACACCGGCCTGGGTCGTGATGACAGATGGCCTCAACTCCCTCTCCGTCGGCCGGTGTCTGCGCCTGCTCCGCCCCACGGCCCACCTCGCCCTGGCCACCCGGCCCGGCGCCGAGCCCGCCCTCGCCCAGGACGTCGGCGACCTGACGATCCCCGTGCCGGACACCTCCGCCCTGGCCGCACTGCGTCATCTGCACGCCGTCACCGGCCACTTGGCGAGCCTGTCGGCCGGACACGGCCTGTGGGCCGCCTTCGAGGTACTCAACCGCATGCGGCGGGCCGGCGTGCAGGGGTCCGTGGTCGTCGTCGCCGGAGGCGAGGGGGAGGTGTTCGGGGCGAGGTCGCCCTGGACGGCACGGGCGGAGGATCGCGGTCTCGAACTTGCGGGGCGAGCAGGGGAGTTGGACCTGGCGCAGCTCACCCGTACGCAGGGTCGTCGTCGGTCCGTGACCGTCGGCTGAGCAGGGCCGTCTCAGCGTGCCGCGTGTGTACGCCGGTGGGCCGCGACACGCTCGCGTGTGGCACACCGTCGTGAGCAGTACCGGCGCTCCGGCCCGCTGCCGTGGGCGATGAAGACATCGCCGCAGGCGTGCGAGGCGCAGGCACGGCCCGGTGGGCGCTGGTGGTCCCAGAGCAGGACGGCCAGCGCCATGCAGGACGAGGCGAGCAGCCACTCGTCCCAGGGGCCGTCGTCGTCGCGGTCGAGATGCGGATGCCACGGAGTGCCGCCGCCGTGTGCGGTGAGCCGCAGGGGCCCGGTGTGCTCCCGCAACAGGCGGTTGAGCGTGCCGGCCACTTCGTCCACACCCTCGTGGGTGAAGACCTCCCGGAGCAGGCCGGCCGCCGCACGCATCGCCGTGACGTCCTCGGGCGTGAGCGCGAGGGGGCCGGTCTCGCCGTAGGCACGCAGTACGCCGACGACCGCGTCCGTATCGGCGTCGTCGTCGGCCGCCCGGCCCTGCTGATCGCCGCCGCGATCCTGCTCGGCGTCGGCGAGGGCCCGCAGCTGACGGCTCTGTTCGCGGTACGGCACCGGGACGCCCCGGAGCGGCTGCGGGGCCAGATCTTCACCACGGGGGCCAGCCTGAAGCTCACCGGGTTCGCCCTGGGCGTGGCCACCGCCGGAGCGGCGTCCGGCTGGTCACTGCCCGGAACTCTGGCCCTGGCGTCAGCCGTCGCGCTCCTCGCCGCGACCGCATACGCGGCCGTCGCGAGGGAGCCGGTCGCCCGTGACTGACCCCGGAACCCTCACACCACGACGATGCGCTCCACCGCCGCCGTCACCAGCCGCTCCCGTTCCGCCTCCGACAACACGTCCGGCAGCGTGAGCTGTTCGACGATCAGCCAGTTGAGGGCGAGGTACAGCAACTCGACGGACGTGGAGTCGCCGGGCAGCCCCGACGCCAGGTGGTAGGAGATGTTGGCGTCGAGGTCGGCCCGGACCCGCTGGGTGAGGATCTTGCGCAGCTCGGGACGCCGGGTGGACTCCAGCCGCAGCTCCAGCAGCGCGAGATATCCGCTGCGGAACGAGCTGACCCGGCCCACCAGTTCACGCATCAGCTCGGCGTACGTCTCCCGGTCCGGCGCGGCCACGCGCTGGCGCTCGTAGGTCGCGTCGTCGGGTACAAGCCGCTCGTAGACGCGGGCGCCGGCCTGGGTGAGGAGGTCGTCCCGGTTGGCGAAGTAGTTGGAGGCCGTACCGGCCGGTACCCCGGCCGTGGTGTCCACCGACCGGAACGTCAGCCCCCGCGCCCCCTCGGCGGCCAGCACCTCGATCGCGGCATCGACGAGAGCGGTCCGCCGCTGCGGGTTTCTGCGCACCATGGAGCCACTCCGGGGGTCGGTCGCACGAGTCAAATCACTACGGGCAGAGTACTACGTCCGCCCCTGTCAGGACCCAACGAGGCCGCCCCCTCCAGGCTCACCGCCCGGCCACCCCCAGCCGCCTCCGGCTCCTCGGCCGAGAGCCGGCCAGGCCCGGTCCCATGGCCCACGCCCGGTGACCCCAACCCCTCAGCTCACCCCCGGCAACCCCGCCCCCGCACACCGGACGTCCGCCTCCGGCACGGTCCCGCCCACCAGATACGCGGCCACCGTCCCGTCCACACACGCGTTGCCCCGACTGGCGAACACCCCGTGAGAGTAGTCGTCGTCGAGTGTGACGAGACGGGAGCCCGGCAGTTCCCGGCGCAGTGCGCGGGCCCCCGCGACGGGCGTCACGGGGTCGTGCGCCGACGCGACCAGCAGCAGCGGCGGCGCCTCGGGACTGCCGAGCGGGGTGCGCCGGGCGGGCCGGTAGGACCAGTACGCGCACGTGGAGGCCTCCATGCCGGTCAGTACGGGCTGTGGATCGACCGCACGGGTGCGCGCGACGTCGGCCAGGATCCGGCCCGGCTCGGGCCCGGGACCGTCGGCGCACTTCACCACGCGGTTGGCCGCCTCGTAGTTGCGGGAGTCCGCGCTGTCGAAGGCGGTCGAGGGCCGCAGCCCCGCCACCGTGCCGTCGCGGAGATACGTCCGTATGCCGTCGACGAGCCCGGCCCAGCGTTCCGTCCGACCCAGCGCCCGGTACACGGCCCGGTCGAACTCGGCCGCGCCGAAGCTGTCCACGGGTGCCGCCCCGAGCCCCCGCCTCGCCCGCAGATACGCGTCCCGCACGGTCTCCGCGTCGCTGCCCAGCCCGAAGCGCTCTGCATGCCCGGCGGCCCATCCGAAGAGCGTGTCGCGCTGCCGCAGCAGTGCCCGGCTCTGGATCACGTCGAAGTCGTACCAGTCCCACGGCCCGACCACGCTGTCCAGCACCATGCGCCCCACCCGCTGCGGAAAGCGCGCGGCGTAGGCGGCGCCGAGGTAACTCCCGTACGACACACCCAGGAAGTTGGTCCTCCGCTCGCCGAGCGCGGCCCGGATCGCGTCCATGTCGCGCGCGGTCTGCTCGGTCGACAGATACGGCAACACGTCCCCGGCGCCCGCCGCGCAGTCGTCGGCGAGGTCCTTCAGAGCGCCCAGGTAGGCCCGTTCGGCCGTCGGTCCGACCGGCACGGGCTCCGTTCCCGGGGCTGCGAAGAGACCGCCCATCGGCCCGCAGTCCACGGGCGCGCTGCGGCCGACGCCGCGCGGGTCGAAGCCGACGACGTCGTACGAACGCCGCACGCTCTCCGGGAGTTTGGCCCGCTTGGTGACCGCGTACGGCAGTCCGGAGCCGCCGGGGCCGCCCGGGTTCACGAGGAGTGCGCCGCGTCGCTCGGCCGGCGTCCCCGTTGCCCGCACGCGCGAGACGGCTATCTCGATCCGTGGTCCGCGCGGGCGGTTCCAGTCCAGGGGCACGGTCACGCTGCCGCACTCCACGCGCTCCGGTGCGGGTGGGGCCGGGACCGAGTCCGGGCAGGCGCCGAATCGCAGCGAGGTCGTTGGGGCGGCGGTGGCTCCGGCGGTTGAGGTGGGGGTGAGGGTGGCGGCTCCGGCCACGAGGGCACATAGCAGGGCCGTGCGGCGAGGCGCAGGGATCACAGGAACTCCGGGACAAGTTTTTACGGCTCAGATGACAATGGGAATCATTATCGATAACGTGTGCGGCGCACAACCGGGTGCGTGGACCGAATGCGCACCGGGGCGGGAGCGCGTGGGGGACCGCGTGCGCCCGGAGCCATGTCCGGACGCGACCGGATGCACGTCAGGCCGCACCTGCGGTCACGAAAGCGAAATGGGGAGTTGTGGGTCATCTGCTGGTGGTCGAGAGCTGGGTCGGCTCGATGAGCAGGCTGCTGCCACGCGCGATTCGGGAGGCGGGCCACGAGTTCACCTTCCTCACTCGTGACCTGCACCACTATCTGCGCTCGGCGCCGGAGGGGACCGCGCATCCACTGCTCGGGGCGCGCCATGTGCTCACCGCCGACACCAACGACCCGGCGACCCTGCTGCCCGAGGTCGAGCGGCTGCACGCGGTACTGGGCTTCGACGGGGTGGTCACGTCCTGCGACTACTACCTGCCGACGGTCGCGCGGATCGCCGGCCGGCTCGGGCTGCCGGGACCGGGCCTCGAGGCCGTCGAGAACGCCTGCCGCAAGGACGCCACACGCCGCGTTCTCGCCGAGGCCGGGGTGCCCGGTCCGCGGTTCGCCGTGCACGCCGAGTGGGCCGAAGTGGATCGGGCCGCACGCGAGATCGGCTATCCGCTGGTGATCAAGCCCGTGGACCTGTGCGCGGGCATGTTCGTGCGCAAGGTGGCCGACGAGACCGAACTCGCCGCTGCCTTCCGTGCGTTGGCCGAGTTCCCGGTCAACGCACGCGGCCAGCGCCGCGACCCGGCCGTACTCCTCGAAGAGCTGCTGGACGGGCCCGAGGTGAGCGTCGAGACCGTGTCGTACGGCGGTACGGTCGAGGTGATCGGTGTGACCGACAAGAGTGTCGGCGGCGCGCCCGCGTTCATCGAGACGGGCCACATGTTCCCGGCCGCTCTCCCGCCCGCCGATCTGGACGACGCCGAACGCACCGCGCTGGACGCGCTGAAGGCGCTCGGCCTCATGGACGGCGTGGTCGCGCACACCGAGATCAAGCTGACCTCCGCCGGACCCCGTCTCGTCGAGGTCAACCCGCGTCCCGCCGGCAACCGCATCACCGAGCTCGTACGCCATGTCACCGGCATCGATCTCGCCGCCGCCTGCGTCGACGTGGCCCTCGGCCGGACACCCGACCTGCGGCGCACGGACACCGGGCTGCGCAGCGCGGCCATCGGCTTCCTCGTCCCCGACCGCACGGGCACCCTCCACACCCTCGACGCCGACGGACTCGTCAACGCCCCCGGCGTTCTGGAGGTGCAGCTCGCCGAGCCCGGCAAGGCGGTCAGGGCGGCGGGCAGCAACAACGAGTACCTCGGGCACGTGATGGCGGGAGACGCCGACGGGCCCGGCGCACGGGCCCGCGTCGAGGAACTGCTGGACGGACTGCGGGCGGGACTGGTGATCCGGTGACGACCGCCGACCTCTGTACGTCCACCACCCCTGACCCTGCCTCGGGCTCCGGCGGCGTCCAACTCCCAGCATCCGACGCTGCCGCGGGCTCAACCCCTGCCCGCGTCCCGGCCCCTGCCGCCGTCCCCCGCCAGGACTCCGCCCTCGCCCTCGTCCCCGGCGCCCACCCCGAGGTGCTGGCCGCCCTCGCCCTCGCCCCCGGCGCGGACTCCGCCCCCGCCCCCGTCCCCGGTACGGACTCCGCCCCCGATTCGGCCAACCTCTCCCTCCCCGCCCTCATCGCCCGCGTCCGCTCCGGTGCCCACGGACCCGACCCCGCCACCACCCGTATCTCCGTCGCCTTCACCACCCGGCAGGCCGTCCGGCACGACGGACGGGCCGGTGGATACCGCAACGAGGTGCTCAGCGTCCGTCTCGCCGAAGCCGTCGGCTCCTGCGCGGTCGAGCCGGGCGAGCTGCCCGACGACGCGCTCGGCGACTGTGTCGGCGCGGATGTGGCGAGCCTCCTGGAGCACCCGCTGACCCCGGTCCGCGTGGCCGCCCTCGACGCCTACCTCATGCACGTCCGCCCCCACACGCCCGCGCACGGAGCCCACCCGGTGCGCCTGCCCGCCGGGTCGTCCCTGGAGAAGTCCCGGGCCCGCGCGCGTGCCGTGGTGGACCTGATCGACCTGCCCGCCGGGGCCACCGTGCTGGTCGTCGGGGTCGTCAACTCTCTGCTGGAGGCGCTGCGTTCGCGTGGCCTCGGCACGTTGCCGTGCGACCTCAAGGGCGGGGTCACCGAGTGGGGCGACCCGGTCGTCACCGACGCCCTCGCCGCCGCCGACCACTGCGACGCGCTGCTCGTGTCCGGGATGACCCTCGGCAACGGCACCTTCGACGCCCTGCGCCGCCACGCGCTCACCCACCACAAGCAGCTCGTCATGTTCGCCCAGACCGGCAGCGCCGTCCTGCCCCGGTTCCTCGGCCACGGCGTCACCGCGGTCTGCGCCGAGCCCTACCCGTTCTTCTGGCTCGACGGCGGCCCCGGCGTCATCCACCGCTACACCGGACCGGGACCCGGAGGCGCACGATGACCGTCACCGACGTACACGTCACGGCCCGGCCCGAGCTGCTCGCCCTGCTCGGGCGGACCCCGCTCGCGCGCATCACGGCCCAGCTGCCGCAGCCGCACCCGGGTTTCTGGGCCAAGCTCGAAGGGCTCGGCGCCGGCGGGATGAAGGCGCGGGCCGCCGTGTCGATGCTGCTCGGCGCCCGTGAACGCGGCGAACTGCGGCCCGGCGCCCCCGTGGTGGAGTCCACCTCCGGCACCCTCGGTGTCGGCCTGGCCTTCGCCGGACAGGCCCTCGGCCATCCGGTCGTGCTGGTCGCGGACAGTGAACTGGAGCCGTCCATGCGGCAGTTGCTGCGCGCCCACGGCGTCCGTCTGGAGATCGTGGACCGCCCGGCGGCACAGGGCGGCTGGCAGGCGGCCCGCCTCGCCAGGACGCGCGAACTGCTCGCCGTACTGCCCGACGCCTACTGGCCCGACCAGTACAACAACCCCGACAACGCCGCCGGTTACGCCTCCCTCGCCGCCGAACTGGCCGTCGAGCTGGACCACCTGGACATCCTGGTGTGCAGCGTCGGCACCGGGGGACACAGCGCGGGCATCGTCGCCCCGCTGCGCCGTCACTGGCCGCGGCTGCGGCTCGTCGGCGTCGACGCGACCGGCTCCACCATCTTCGGCCAGCCCGCCCGACCCCGCCTCATGCGCGGCCTGGGCAGCAGCATCCATCCGCGCAACGTCGCCTACGACGCGTTCGACGAGGTGCACTGGATCGGCCCCGCCGAGGCCGTGGACAGCTGTCGCCGGCTCGCCCGGGACAGCTTCGTCACCGGCGGCTGGAGCACCGGCGCGGTCGCCCGCGTCGCCGCCTGGGCCGCCCGCGTCCACCCCGGCGCGATCGTCGCCACCGTCTTCCCGGACGGCCCGCACCGCTACCTCGGCACGGTCTACGACGACGACTTCACCACCGCGCACGGACTCGACCCCGCCACCGCCGCCACCCGCCCGGTGGAGATCCCGCACCCGCACGCCGCCGAGGCCACCGGCTGGGTCCGCTGCACCCGAGTCGCCGACCCCCTCGACACCGCCACGCTCCACACCACGAAAGACACCCTGTGAAGGCCACCCGGCGCACCGTCCGGCTCGAACTCACCGAGCCGCTGCGCATCTCCCGCTCCACCATGTCCGCCCGCGACGCCGTATGGCTGACCCTCGAACACGACGGGCTGTACGGCCATGGAGAGGCCGTCACCAGCGTCTACTACGGCCTCGACGCCCGTTTCCTGGAAGGGCGGTTCGCCGCCCTGGACCCGGCGCGGTTCCCCGACCCCGAGAGCGCCCTCGAAGCCCTGCGGGCGGGGGAGTGGGCCGCGGGCGACACCCCGCCCGCCGTCACCGCCGCCGTGGACGCGGCCCTGCTCGACCTGGTCGGCAAGCGGGCCGGCCGCCCCGTCCACACCCTGCTCGGCGCGCCCGCCGCGCCGGTCGCCGCCACCGCCCGCACGATCGGCATCACCGACCCCGTGCACGCCGCCGCCCAGGCACGCGCACTCGCCGCGAACGGCTTCCGGATCCTCAAGCTCAAGGCCGGCACACCCGACCCCGAGGACGACATCGAACGGGTCCGCGTGGTCCGCGACGCCGCCCCCGCCGTCCGGATCCTCCTCGACCCCAACGGCGCCTGGACCGTCCCACAGGCCGAGGCGCTGCTGCCGCGCTACGCCGAACTCGGGGTCGAGGCCGTCGAACAGCCCCTCGCCCCCGGCGACCCGGAGGCCCTGGCCCGGCTCGCCGAACGCTCACCACTGCCCGTCGTCGCCGACGAGGACGCCGTGAGCCTCGACGACGTCCGCCGGCTCGCCGGACGAGTCCACGGAGTCAACGTCAAACTCGCCAAGTGCGGTGGTGTGCATGCCGCGTTGCGCATCGCCGAGACGGTCGAGGGCAGCGGAACCGAGCTGATGCTCGGCTGCCTCACCGCGAGCAGCCTCGGCCTCGCGCCCGCGGTCCACCTGGCCGACCGGGCCCGCTGGGCCGACCTCGACGGCCATCTGCTGCTCGCGCACGACCCGTGGACCGGCATCGGAGGCACCGACGGACTCGTCCGCGCAAGTGACCGGCCGGGCCTCGGAGTCGAGGAGATAACCCGGCAGGAGGTGTCGGCCGCGTGAGCACCCTCTCCGAGATAGGCCGCTTCCCGCTCGCCGTACGGCTCCTCCTGGTCAACCAGCTCGGCGTCAACATCGGCTTCTACCTGCTCATCCCCTACCTGGCGACCCATCTCACCGAGAACCTCGGGATGTCCGCCGCGGTCGTCGGCATCGTGCTCGGCGTACGCAACCTCAGCCAGCAGGGCCTGTTCATCATCGGCGGCTCCGCCTCCGACCGGCTCGGCGCACGCGGCGTCATCATCGCCGGGTGCGCCCTGCGGACCGTCGGCTTCGGACTGTTCGCGCTCGGCGACAGCCTGACCGTGCTCCTCGCCGCGTCCGTGCTGAGCGGACTCGCGGGGGCGCTGTTCAACCCGGCCGTGCGGGCCTATCTCGCGCAGGAGGCCGGGGACGACAAGGCCGAGGTGTTCGCGCTGTTCAACGTGTTCGCCACCACCGGCGCCCTGATCGGCCCCCTGCTCGGCAGCGCGCTCCTGCTCGTCGACTTCCGCACCTCGGCGCTCACCGCCGCCGCCGTCTTCGCCGTGCTGACCGTCGCGCAGGCCCTGGTCCTGCCCGGCCGGGAGGTCCAGCCGGGCAAGGCCGGGGTCCTCGCCGACTGGCGCGAAGTCCTCGGCAACCGGGCCTTCCTCGCCTTCGCACTCGCCATGGTCGGCATGTTCACCCTGGAGAACCAGCTCTACCTGCTGCTCCCCGCCGGCGCCCGGCACGCCACCGGCTGGGACGGCGCGGCCGGCCTGGTCTTCCTGGTCGGCACCCTCGCCAACCTCGCCCTGCAACTGCGCATCACCAGAGCGCTCAAGAGCCGCGGCAGCAGGGCCCGTTGGATCTCCGCCGGACTCTCTCTGATGGCCCTGGCCTTTCTCCCACCGGCCCTGGTCGGCAACGCGTCCGGTGGTCCCGACGGCACCGCCGACGCCGTACTGCGCGCCCTGCCCGTCCTGACCGGCGCCCTGCTCCTCCACGTCGGCGTGATGATCGCCCAGCCGTTCGTGATGGAACTGATCCCCGGCTTCGGCCGCCCCGAACTCACCGGCACCTACTACGGGATCTTCTACGTCGTCTCCGGCATCGCCGCCGCCGTCGGCAACACGGTCGTCGGCTGGGCCATGGACGCCGGCGAGAGCGGCGCCGGATGGCTGCCCTGGGCGGCCTGCGCCCTGTTCGGACTGGCCTCCGCCCTCGGCGTCGGATGGCTGCACCGCCGCGACGCCCTGCCCCGGCCCGCCGTACCGGCCGTCGTGTGAGGGGGAGCCGGATGACCGCGCACAACCTGCTCACCGACAACCCCGAGCTGTACGAGGCCCGCTTCCCCGACCCCGACCGGCTCGCGGCACGCTGGACCGAGGACTGTCTGCGCCGCCACCGGGCGGGCCCCCGCGTCCTCGACCTCGGCTGCGGCACCGGCCGGGACGCCGCCCACCTGCACGGCGGCGGCCGTACGGTCACGGGCGCCGACCTGTCCGAGGCGATGCTCGACCACGCCCGCACCCACCACCCGGGGCCGTCCTACGTCCACGCCGATCTGCACGACTTCGACCTGGGCGAGTTCGACGCCGCCACCTGCCTCGACAGCGCGCTGCTCTACTGCCACACCAACGACCAGCTCGCCGGCTTCCTCACGGCCTGCCACCGCGCACTCGCCCCCGGCGGGCTGCTCGTCGCCGAGATGCGCAACGGCGCCTACTTCCTGGGCCGTACGGACCTGCTGGACACACCGGCCGTCAACTCCTTCACCTGGCACGGCGTCCACTACCGCTCCACCACGACCCTCACCGTCGACCGCACCGCCCAACTGCTGCGCCGCGTCCGCGTCTGGACCTCCGCCGACGGTATGCCCCCGGTCGAACAGCGCTCCGCCTGGCGCCTGTTGTTCCCACAGGAAGCGCACGCCCTGCTCGCCGCACACGGCTTCGAGGTGCTCGAACTCCACGACGGCCCCGGCCCGCGCACCGAACCGCCCTGGCGCGAGGGACTGCTCCCGGGCTCCACGACGGACGCCGACCGGCTGCACCTGGTCGCCCGCCGCGCCCGCTGACCACCTCCCAAGTCCTCCGACACACAAGGAACCCTCATGCACGACAAGAACAGCCTCCCCGGCCTGCGCCGCCGGGGCTTCCTCGCCGCCACCGGCGCCGCCTCGCTCGGCGCGCTCGCCCTGACCGGCTGCGGCTCCACCGAGAACACGGCAGACGGCGGCAAGGACGACGGCACACCCAGGAAGGGCGGGCGACTGCGCGCCGCGTTCGCCGGCGGCGGCGCGAGCGAGACCCTCGACCCCCACCTCGCGAACCTCTTCCTCGACGTGGCCCGCGCGAAGGCCCTCTACGACAAGCTCGCCGACTACGGCCCCGACCTCGCCGCCCGGCCCCGCCTCGCCGAGAAGTGGGAGTCCAACAAGACCCTGGACCGCTGGCAGATCACCCTGCGCGACGCCACCTTCCACAACGGCACACCGGTCACCGCCGCCGACGTCCTCTACAGCTACCGCCGGATCGCCGACCCCGCCGGCGCCTACCGGGCCAAGGCCTCGCTGGAGCCCATCGACCTGGAGGCCAGCCGCGCCACCGGTGAACGGGGCATCGAGTTCGTCCTGAAGCGGCCGACCGCCGAATTCCCCAACATCCTGGCCGCGTTCGGCGCGTACATCGTCCCGGACGGGGCGAACGACTTCGACAAGAAGCCGGTCGGCTCCGGCCCGTTCCGGTTCGTCTCCTTCGCGCCCGGCCGCTCCGCAGTCTTCCGGCGCAACGACGCGTACTGGGAGGGCGCCCCGCACCTGGACGAGCTGGAGTTCGTCGTCGCCAACGAGGAGACCGCCCGGATCAACGCACTGCTCGGCGGCCAGGTGGAGTACGCCCACGAACTCAACCCCACCACCGGCCGCGCCCACGAGGGCAAGGGCCGGATCGAGATCGTCCGGCTGCGCAACAGCGCCATGCAGGCCTTCGCCATGAAGACCGACCGGCCGCCCTTCGACGACAAGCGGGTCCGCCAGGCGTTCTTCCTCATCGCCGACCGCCAGGAACTCCTCGACGGCGCCCTCTCCGGTGCCGGCGAGATCGGCAACGACCTCTTCGGCAAGGGCTACGAGTACTACGCCGACGGCCTGCCCCAGCGCGAACAGGACCTCGACAGGGCCCGCGCCCTGCTCAGGCAGGCCGGCGCCGAGGACCTGAAGGTCACCCTCGACACCTCCGCGGTCGCCGCCGGATTCACCGAGGCCGCCGGGATCTTCCGCGACCAGGCCAAGAAGGCCGGCGTCACCATCGACGTCAGAATGGGCAGCAAGGACTCCTACTGGAGCGACATCCTCGACTCCGGCACCCTGTCCTGCTACCGCTCCGGCGCCATGCCCATCGAGGCACACATCTCCCAGCGGCTGCTCACCGACTCCTCCACCAACGCCACCAAGTGGGCCCACAAGGACTTCGACGCCCAGTACCAGCAGGCCCAGTCCACCCGCGACGAGCAGGACCGCGCGGCCGTCTACGAGCGGATGCAGCGCCGCCTGTACACCGAGGGCGGCTTCCTGATCTGGGGCTTCGCCGACTGGATCCTCGGCACCGCCCGCACGGTCCGGGGCGTCGCCCGCGAGGCCCCCGCCAACACCCTGGACTGGGCCCGGTTCGACAAGGTGTGGCTCGCGTGACCCTGAGCCCCCGGGGCTCCTTCGTCGCCCGGCGGCTGCTGCTCGGCGCCGCCCAGACCGTGGCCGTGGTGCTGCTGGTCTTCGCGCTCACCGAGGCGCTGCCGGGCGACGCGGCCGTCGCGCTGGCGGGCGACCAGCCCGACCCGGCCCGGATCGCGGCGATCCGGGAGACCCTGCACCTGGACCGGCCGGCCCACGAACGGCTCGCCGACTGGGCGTACGGCCTGGCGCACGGCGACTTCGGCACCTCCCTGATCTCCGGCCGGCCCGTCGCCCAGTACCTCACCGACGGCTTCGGCCCCACCCTGCTGCTCGCCGGCCTCACCCTGGTCCTGCTGGTCCCGATCGGCTTCGGCCTCGGTGTGCTCGCCGCCCGCCACGAGGGACGGCCCGCCGACCGGCTGATCAGCTCCGCCACGCTCGCCGTCTACGCCGTACCGGAGTTCGCCCTCGGTGTGCTGCTCGTGACGGTCTTCGCGCTGCGCCTGGGCTGGCTGCCGCCGACCGCCGTCGGCCACGGCACCGACCTGCTCGCCCAGCCCGCCGTCCTCGTCCTGCCGGTCCTGGTCCTGCTGTCCCGGCCGGTCTGCTCGATCGCCCGCCTGGTCCGGGCCGGCATGGCCGAGGCGCTCTCCGCCCAGTACACCGTCCACGCCACGCGCCACGGCATCGGCGGTGCCCGGGTCCGCTACACCCACGCCCTGCCGAATGCCCTGGCACCGGCCGTGCAGCAGCTCGCCCGCACGGTGGACTGGCTGCTGTGCGGGGTGATCGTCGTGGAGGCCCTGTTCGTGATCCCCGGGCTCGGCACGGTACTGCTCAACGCAGTCGCCGAACGGGACGTGCCGGTCGTGCAGGGTCTCGCCGTGGTGTTCGGCGTACTCACCGTTGTGCTGAACCTGGGCGCCGACCTGGTGGCGCACCGGCTCACGCCACGGACGGGGGTGACCGCGTGATGTCCACGGCGGGCAGCAGGCCGTGGCGGTTCGCGGTGGCCGGGGTGGTCGTCGCCGTGCCGCTGGTGCTCGCGCTGTTCGGGCCACTGCTCGCGGGCGAACCCGGGCCGCGCTCCACGTCGTTCATGCTCGGCGACGGGCACTGGCTCGGTACCGACTTCGTGGGCCGGGACGTCTGGCAGCAGGTGCTGCACGGGGGGCGCCCTGTGGTGCTGACCGCGCTCGCGGCCACCGTGCTCGCCTACCTCGTGGCGTTCCCGGTCGGCGTCGCCGCCGCCCTCACCCGGCGCCGGGCGTGGGAGGAGCTGCTGATGCGGCCGCTGGACGTGCTGATCGCGGTGCCGTCGCTGCTGCTGATCCTGCTCGTGGCGTCTGTCGTCACGCCCGGTGCGGTGGGGCTCGCCCTGCTGGTCGCGCTGGTCAACGTGCCCGACGCGGCGCGGATCGTGCGGGTCGCCGCCGCGGAGGCCGCCGCCCGCCCCGCCGTCGAGGCGCTGCGGATGCAGGGGGAGACCTGGCGGCGGATCGCGGTCGGCCATGTCGGCCGGGCCATGCTGCGCACCCTCGCCGCCGACGCCGGCACCCGGCTCACCGGCGTGCTGTACCTGGTCGCGACGGCCGCCTTTCTCGGCGTCGGGGTCGCACCGGACGCCGCCGACTGGGCCGTGATGGTCGACCGCAACCGCACCGGGCTCTTTGTGCAGCCCTGGGCCGTGGTGGTGCCCGCCCTGCTGATCGTCGCGCTGACCATGGGCGCCAACCTGGTCTTCGACGCGGCACTGGAGAGGCCCGGCCCCGACCGGGCACGGAAGGGACAACGCCGGTGAACGAACCCCAGACGCCCCTCGCCGAAGTGCGCGGCCTGCGCGTCGAGACCGACGGACGGACCCTGGTCGACGGTGTGCACCTGCGGATCCTGCCCGGCCGGGTGACGGCCCTGGTCGGCGCCTCCGGCAGCGGCAAGACCACTACCGGCCTTGCCCTGCTCGGCGAGTACCCGCCCGGCGCCCGCGTCACCGGCGACGTCGACGTGCCCGGCGGCCGGGTCGGATACGTGCCCCAGCACCCGGAGGCGGTCCTCAACCCGGCCCGCCGTGTCTCGGCGCTGCTCGACGACATCGCCCGCACCCAGGTCCGCGCACTGCCCCGCACCCGGCGCCGGGCAGCGGCCCGGGAGCGGGTCCTGCGAGCCCTGGAGGACGCACAACTACCCGACGGCGAGGAGCTGTTGAGGCGCTATCCGCACCAGCTGTCCGGCGGACAGCAACAGCGAGTCGTGCTGGCCCAGGCGCTGCTGTGCGGGGCCCGGATCGTCGTTGCCGACGAGCCCACCACCGGCCAGGACCCGCTCACCAAGAACCGGGTCGTTGGCGAACTGACGGCCCTGGCGGCACGCGGGGTCGGTGTGCTGCTCCTCAGCCACGACCTGGACGTCGTGCGCAGGCTGGCCGACGACGTCCTCGTGATGCGCGAGGGCCGGGTCGTGGAGTCGGGCCCGCCCGAACGGCTCTGGTCGGCACCCCGGCACCCCTGGACGCGACAGCTGCTCGACTCCCACGCACCGCCGCCCGAGCAGGAGCCCCGCGCCGGCGCGCAACCGGTACTGGAGGTACGGGAGTTGAGGGCACGGCACCACAACACAGTGGTCCTGCGGGTGCCCGGCCTCCACCTGAACGCCGGCGAATGCCTGGCCGTCGTGGGGCGTTCGGGCAGCGGCAAGACCACACTCGGGCGCTGTCTGGCCGGGCTCCACCGGGACCACGACGGGGAGGTCCTGCTCGACGGCGAGGCGCTGCCGCACAGCGTCCGACGACGTGACCGGGGCCAACTGGCCGCCGTGCAGTACGTGTTCCAGGACGCGAGGGCCGCCTTCGACGAGTTCCGCCCGGTCCTCGACCAGGTCGCCAGGACCGCCGTACGGCTGCGCGGCCTGGACCGGGAGAGTGCCGGGCGCGAGGCCCTCACCACGCTCGCCGCGCTCGGTCTGACCGCCGAACTGGCAGGTCGCCGCCCCGGCCGGCTCTCCGGCGGGGAGCTGCAACGTGCCGCCCTGGCACGGGCCCTGCTGGCCCGGCCCCGGGTCCTGGTCTGCGACGAGATCACCTCGGGACTGGACACCGTCACCCGGCGAGGCATCCTCGACGTCCTCACCGGTCTCGTCCGCGGGCGCGGCGATCTCTCCCTCGTGCTGATCACCCACGACCTGGACACGGCCCGGCTCGCCCACCGGATCGCCGTACTGGATGCGGGTGAAGTCGTCGAGGAGGGCCCGGCCCGGCGGATCCGCACCGGACCACGGCACCCCTTCACCGTCGCGCTGCTGGCGACGGCGGACGACCCGGGTCAGGGACGGGACGTGAGGTACCCGCCCATCGTGCGGAAGTAGTCGTTGGCCGCGTACTCCGTGCCGTCGTCCGTGCGCACCCGGCGGACCAGCAGCCCCCGGCACCGGCCGCTGTACGCCTCGGCGCCGGCGACGATCACCACACCGTCGCCCTCGCGGATGAAGATCCGGCCGGGTGTGCCGCCGTAGTACCCCTGCGACACGGCGGCCGACACGATCCGCAGCCGCTCCCCGCGGTGGAAGGCGTAGGCGTTGGGGTACGGGTCGGACTGCGCGCGCACCAGCCGCTCAAGGCGCTCGGCGGGCCAGGTCCAGTCGATCCGGCTGTCCTCGGCCGAGCGCTTGTGGAAGAACGTCGCCCGGGTGCGGTCCTGCGGTACCCACTGCCCGGCGTCCTGACCGGAGGCGATGAGGTCGAGGGACTCGCGGACGATCGGGGAGATCAGCGCGACCGTCCGGTGGAACAGGTCGGTCGCCGTGTCCTCGGGTCCGACCGGCACCGAACGCTGGACGAGGATGTCGCCCGCGTCCAGTTCGCCGTTCATCCGGTGCGCGGTCACGCCCACCCGCTGCTCGCCGTTGATCAGCGCCCAGATGATGGGGGAGAAGCCGGCGTACTGCGGCAGCAGCGAGTCGTGGACGTTGAGCGTGCCGTGCGGCGGGAGGTCGAACACCTCCGGCGGCAGCCAGGTACGCCAGTTGTTGGCGACGATGATGTCCGGGCGGGCGTCCCGCAGCGCGGTGAGCAGCTCCGGGTCGTCGGGGCGGTTGCGCAGCAGGACGGGAATGCCGTTCTTCTCCGCGAGTTCGGCGACCGAGTCGTCCCAGATTTTCTCGTACGCGTGCTCGCTCTTGGGGTGGGTGACGACGAGGACGGTCTCGTGGTCGGAGTCCAGCAGGGCCTGGAGCGTGCGGTGGCCCCAGGTCTGGTACCCGAACATGGCGACACGCATGACGTGTTCTCCCCTCCGGAGCAAACATTGCAAGGTAAGGCTTACCTTAACTAACAAGAGGCTGCGGGAGGGAGACCCCCCTCCCGCTTTCCCGTCACGACGTCCCGGGGCCCGGCCCGTGGGTGAACCGGCCGCCCAGCAGGGTCGCGTGCACCGGCATCGCGCGGAGCGTCGCCGCGTCGGCCTTCGGCGGATCCACGTCCACGACCACCAGGTCGGCCACGTCCCCCACCCGGATCGCCGCGCGCCCCCGCGCCGACGCCGTCAGCGCCGCGTCGAGCGGGACACGCTGCTCCGGATGCCAGGCCGGCCGCTCGTCGTCGGTACGGGTGACCGCCGCCGCGATGCCCAGCCACGGGTCCAGCGGCGAGACCGGCGCGTCCGAGCCGAACTCCAGCCGGGCGCCCGCGGCCAGCAGATCGCCGTACGCGAAGGCCCGTCCGGTGCGCCCGGCCCAGTGCCGGTCCGCCACGTCCCGGTCGTCCGTCGCGTGCGCCGGCTGCACACCCGCCGTCACCCCCAGCGCCGCGAACCGCGGCAGATCCGCCGCGGTGAGCAGCTGCGCGTGCTCGATCCGGCCCCGGCAGCCGACCTCGGCGAACGCGTCCAGGGCCACCGTGTTGGCGCGGTCGCCGATCGCGTGGACGGCCGGTTCGATGCCGTGCTCCGCCGCCCGCCGCATCAGCCGTACGAGATCGTCGTACGCGGTCTCCGCGATGCCGTACGCCTCCTCGGTGCCCTCCAGGCCGGGGTACGGGTCGCAGCACAGCGCGGTACGGGTGTTGAGCGAGCCGTCGGTGAACAGCTTGAGCGGGCCCACCCGCACCAGGCCGCCGGTGCCGGGCAGCACGTCACCCGTGCGGAGACCGGCCGCGACCGCCGCCTCCAGGTACCGGGGGTAGACGGTCGCGTCCACGCGGACGGCAGGAGTCCGGGTGGCCGTACGCCGGGTCCAGTCGGCGATGTTGTCCGCGAAGTGGAAGTCGACGACCCCGGTGACGCCACGGGCGGCCGCCGCCGCGCAGGCCTCGGCCACCCAGCGGTCCAGCACCTCCACCGGCACCTCGGGCAGCGCCGACACCGCCTCGAACGCGTCCCCCTCCCGCAGCAGACCCGTCGGATGCCCGCCCCGCCCGACGAGCGCCAGCGCGGCCGAGTTCAGCCACGCCGCGTGCAGATCCCCGCTGACCAGCGCCACCGGACGGGCCGGACTCACCACGTCGAGGAGGTCCTTGTGCGGCACGTCGGACCACAGCCCGTCCCGGAACCCGTAACCGACCAGCACCTCCGAGTCCGGCAGCCCGTCCGCATGACCCCGTACGGCCTCGGCGACCGCCCGCGCGGACTTCGGGCCCGCCAGATCGAGCCGGTGCCGCACACTCGCCCACTGCCCCAGATGCACATGCGCGTCCCACAGCCCCGGCAGCACGGTCCGCCCGTCCAGATCGAGTACGGCCGCCCCGTCGCCGGAGACGTCCTCGCCGACGGCGGTGATCCTGCCGTCCTCCACGCGCAGGGCGCCCAGCGGTCCGCCCGCACCCAGACGGACACGCGTCAGAGTCAGGGCCTCCTGGGGACGGTCGGCGCGTGCGGATATGCCGTCGGTGCTCGTCAACTGGGGCTCCAATGCGATGACGTGAGACTTCAGCCGAGTGCGCGGTCCAGGTTGAACGCCGCGCTGATCAGGGCGAGATGGGTGAAGGCCTGCGGGAAGTTCCCCTGCTGCTCACCCGTGTGACTGATCTCCTCGGCGTACAGACCCAGATGGTTCGCGTACGTCAGCATCTTCTCGAACGCCAGCCGCGCCTCGTCCACCCGGCCCGCGTGCACCATCGCCTCGACGTACCAGAAAGAGCAGATCGAGAACGTGCCCTCGTCGCCCTGGAGCCCGTCCGGGCTCGCCGCCGGGTCGTAGCGGTACACGAGCGAGTCGGAGACCAGCTCCTGGGTCAGCGCGTCCAGCGTCGACAGCCACTTCGGGTCGGTGGGCGCGATGAACTTCGTCAGCGGCATCATCAGCACCGCCGCGTCCAGCACCTCGCCGTCCTCGTGCTGAACGAACGCCTGCCGCCGCTCCGACCAGCCACGGCTCATGATCCGCCGGTAGATCGTGTCCCGGACCTCACGCCAGCGGACCAGATCGGCGGGCAGGCCACGCCGGTTGGCCATCCGCACTCCCCGCTCGATCGCCACCCAGCACATCAGCCGCGAGTACAGGAAGTTCTTCCGGCCGCCCCGGGTCTCCCAGATGCCCTCGTCCGGCTGGTCCCAGTTCGCGCACACCCACTCCACCAGCGCGCACACGTCGTCCCACTGGTCACTGGAGATCGGCGTCGCCCACTTGTCGTACAGATAGATCGAGTCGATGAGGGCGCCGTAGATGTCGAGCTGGAGCTGCTCGGCCGCAGCGTTCCCCACACGCACCGGAGCCGAGCCCAGATGGCCCTCCAGATGCTCCAGTTCCTGCTCCGGCAGGTCGGTGCGGCCGTCGATGCCGTACATGATCTGGAGCGGACCCGACGGCCTGCCGTCCCCCGGACTGATGTGCCGGGTGAGGAACTCCATGAACTCCCGGGCCTCCTGGGTGAAGCCCAGCCGCAGCAGCGCGTACACGGCGAAGGCGGCGTCACGGACCCAGACATAGCGGTAGTCCCAGTTGCGCTCGCCGCCGAGCTGCTCGGGCAGGCTCGTCGTCGGCGCCGCCACGATGGCACCCGTCGGCGCGTACGTCAGGAGCTTCAGCGTGAGCGCCGAGCGGTGCACCATCTCCCGCCAGCGGCCCCGGTACTTGGACGAGGAAAGCCAGTGCCGCCAGTACGCCACCGTCGTCGCGAACTGCTCCTCCGCCTCACCGCTCGCACAGCCGCGCGGCGGCACCTCGTCACCGACCTGGTCCAGCGCGAACACCGCCGTCTCGCCCTCGGCCAGCTTGAACTCCGCCCGCGCGTCCGGGCCGTCCGCCTCCAGCGGGACCGTGGCGGTCAGCGCGATCGACAGCTGCGCGCACCGGAAGACGGCCGTGCCGTCCACCATGTGCAGGGTGTGCGGCTGAGCGCCGTACTCGAAACGCGGGGCGACCCGCGCCCGGAACGCGACCGAACCGCGCACACAGACCACACGCCGGATCAGCCGATGCCGGTCCGTCTTCTCCTCCCCACCGCCGACCGGCATGAAGTCCTGCACTTCACCGACGCCCTCCTCGGTGAAGAACCGGGTGATCAGGACGTTGGTGTCCGGGAAGTAGAACTGCCTGGTCCGGGCCGCGCCGACGGCCGCCAGCTCGAAGGCGCCGCCGCGCTCGGCGTCCAGGATCGCGGCGAAGACGCTGGGGGCGTCGAAGGAGGGGCAGCAGTACCAGTCGATCGTGCCGTCCGTGCCGACCAGGGCGACGCTGCGGAGGTCGCCGATCAGGCCGTGTTCGGAGATCGGCACGTAGCGGCTGCCGCCGGGGGCGTCGGTCGTTGTGGTGCCGGTCATGGGGTGCCTTCCCTGTCGGGGGTGTACAGGCTGTTCCAGCTTAGGTGGCAATCCTTGTCGGGGCCGGGTGCCGGGATCGGGCAGGGGGTGGAGCTGTAACGCGGGGTGCGGGTCGTGGGCGGCCGGTCGCGCAGTTCCCCGCGCCCCTTGGCGGCGTTGTCATACCGCCAGTACGGAGATGCCGGCGTCTTCGAAGCGGCTGAGTGTCTGGGGGTCCGCCGCCGTGTCGGTGACCAGGGTGTGGATCGTGTTGGTGGCGCAGATGCGGGCGAAGGCGCGGCGGCCCAGTTTGCTGGAGTCGGCGGCGACCACCACCCGCTCGGCCCGCTCGCACAGCAGCCGGTTGACCGCGGCCTCCGCCTCGTCGTGGGCCGCCGCGCCGTGCGTCACGTCGAAGGCGACCACACCCAGCACCGCGACATCGAGGGTGACTTGGGAGAGCACCCCGTCGGTGAGCGGGCCGATGAGCTCGTACGACTGTGCCCGGGCCACCCCGCCGGTCACCACGATCTTGAACTGCGGGCGGACGGCCAGCTCGTTGGCGATGTTCAGCGCGTTGGTGACCACGGTCAGCGCGGGCGAGCCGGACGCGAGATCGCTGCGGACCGCCAGCGCGCGTGCCACCTCCGTGGTGGTCGTGCCGCCGGTCAGGCCCACCGCCTCGCCGGGCGCGAGCAACTCGGCGACCGCCTTCGCGATGCGCTGCTTCTCGGAGGCGTGGCGGGCGGTCTTGTAGCGCAGCGGCAGTTCGTAGGAGACACCGTGCACCACCGCGCCGCCGCGGGTGCGGATCAGCATCTGCTGCTCGGCGAGCTGGTCGAAGTCACGGCGGATCGTCGCGGCCGACACCTCAAGGACGGTGGCGGCCTCCTCGACGTCCAGCCGGCCGCGCTCGACGAGCAGCTCCAGCAGCGCCTTCCAGCGGGCGTCGCGCGACATCCGCACCTCCAACCGATCGCCGATCTTCCGGTGACCCTAGCGCACCGCACAGAACCAGCCGGATGCTTGATAATGCTCGAAAACTCACGCTATCTTGCAGGAACAATCATCGCTGGACAGGGTGGCACGAGGAGGGGTACGGCCATGACACATGTCGAGGACGAGCTGCGCAGCCAGCCGGAGTGCTGGCAGCGGGCCGCCGCACTGGCACCCGAACACCGCACGGCACTGCCGGCACCGGGGGAACGGGTCGCGATCGTCGGCTGCGGCACCTCGTACTTCATGGCCCAGGCGGTCGCCGCCCTGCGCGAGACCGCGGGCGCGGGGGAGACCGACGCCTTCGCCGCCTCCGAGTTCCCCGCCGGCCGCCGCTACGACCGGATCGTCGCCCTCACCCGGTCCGGCACCACCACCGAGGTGCTCGACCTGCTCCGCCGGGTGCGCGGCACCACCCGTACGACCGCCGTCACCGCCGACCCGCACACCCCGGTGACGACCGCCGCGGACGAGACCGTCGTCCTCGACTTCGCCGACGAACGCTCGGTCGTGCAGACCCGCTTCGCCACCACCGCCCTCACCCTGCTCCGCGCGCATCTCGGTCTCCACCCGGACACGGCCGTCGCCGACGCCCGCACCGCGCTCGCCGCCGATCTGCCCCAAGGCCTGGTCGGATGCGGCCAGTTCACCTTCCTCGGGCGCGGCTGGACCGTGGGTCTGGCCAACGAGGCCGCCCTCAAGATGCGCGAGGCCTCGCTGTCCTGGACCGAGGCCTACCCGGCGATGGAGTACCGGCACGGCCCGATCAGCATCACCACCGCGGGCCGGGCCACCTGGATGTTCGGCGAGGCCCCCGAAGGACTCGCCGACCAGGTACGCGCGACGGGCGGCCTCTGGATCCCCGGCGACCTCGACCCCCTCGCCGAACTCGTCCGCGCCCAACGCCTCGCGGTAGCCGTAGCCGCCGCACGAGACCTGAACCCGGACACCCCCCGCCACCTGACACGGTCCGTGATCCTGGCCCCCTGACGCACGGGGGCTCGCCCCCTGCTGGGCCCCGCAGGGGCGCCCGCCAGGGGCGCGGGGAACTGCGCGACCAGCCACGACGGACCCGCAGCCGGCCACCTCCTGTCGTCCCCCCCCCGGCCCCCCCGGTCGTTCCCAGCCCCACCGAGAGGATTCGCCCCCGTGTCGCTCACCACCACCGGCGAGCTGGTCGCCCGAGCCTCCTCCACCCGCGCAGCGGTCGGTGCCTTCAACGTCATCACCCTGGAGCACATCGAGGCCGTCATCGCCGGCGCCGAGACCGTCAACACCCCCGTCGTCCTCCAAGTCAGCGAGAACACCGTCGAGTTCCGCTACGGACGCCTGCTGCCCCTGGCCCGCGCCGCGGTCGCCGCCGCCGAACGCTCCACCGTGCCCGTCGCGCTCCATCTCGACCACGTCGTCAGCGACCGCCTCCTCAGACAGGCACCGGACGCCGGGTTCAGCTCGGTGATGTACGACGCCTCGCACCTGCCGTACGGCGAGAACCTCGCCTGCACCCGTGCGGCCGCCGACTGGGCGCATGCCCAAGGGCTGTGGATCGAGGCCGAGTTGGGCGAGGTCGGCGGCAAGCACGGCCGCCCGCCGCTCGACGCGCACGCCCCCGGCGCCCGTACCGACCCGCGTCAGGCGCGCGCCTTCGTGGCGGACTCCGGCGTCGACGCCCTCGCGGTCGCCGTCGGCAGCGTGCACGCCATGACCACCCGCACCGCCACCCTGGACCACACTCTGCTCAGGAACCTGTCCGGCACCCTGAGCGTCCCGCTCGTGCTGCACGGCTCCTCCGGCGTCCCGGACGACCAGCTGACCGCGGCGGTCGCGGGCGGCATAGCCAAGGTCAACGTGGGCACGGCCCTCAACGTCGCCATGACCGCCGCGATCCGCGAGTTCCTCGCCGCCCGTCCGGACGCCGTCGACTCCCGCAAGTACCTGGGTGTGGGCCGCGAGGCGATGGCCCGGACGGTGGCGGGAATCATCCGGGTACTGGCGCCCGGCGGCGACAAAAAGGCCCAGGACCCCGGAGAGGAAACCCCCCGAGCCGCTACTTCTTGACGGCCCGCAACACCACGAACTTCGGGTCCCCGGCGACCACTTCACTGTTCCCGAACAGCCGCCGCAGCTTCACGTGGTACCCGAGATGCCGGTTGCCGATCACCCACAGCTCGCCGCCCGGCCGCAGCACCCGCCGCGCCCCGCTGAACATCCGCCATGCCGTGGAGTCGGTCGTCGCCTGGTGGGAGTGGAACGGCGGATTGTTCAGCACCAGGTCGGCACTGCCCGAGGCCACCCCGGCCAGCCCGTCCCCGACACGGAACTCGGCGTGCCCCGGCACCCCGTTCGCCTTGTACGTCGCCTCCGCCGAGGCCATCGCCTGGAACGACTCGTCGACGAAGAGCACCTCGGCCTCGTGGTTCGCCAGCGCCACCGACGTACCCACGACCCCGTTGCCGCAGCCGAGGTCCACCACCCGCCGGTCGCCCCGCGTGTCCGGCAGATGCGTGAGGAAGAACCGCGTGCCGATGTCGAGCCGGTCGGCACAGAACACCCCGGCGTGGTTCACCACGGCGTGCCCGGAGGCCGGGCCCACGGCCTCGGGGAGCGCGTACCGGTACGGCCAGGGATTCTCCGGCCGAGCACGGGACGGGTCCGGCGTGCAGTAGACCAACCGCGCCTTCTGCTCGGCGAGCGACGTGCGGGTCGGCCCGAGGATCCTCTCGAACAGCGCCAGCGTCGAGGTGTGGATCTCCTTGACCATGCCCGTGCCGACGACGACCGTGTCCTCGTGCACCGCGGGCGCCAGCCGCAGCAGCTGGTCCTCCAGGAGCGCGAGGCTCTTCGGCACCCGCACGAGCAGCACGTCGATCCGCTCCGGCGGCGCGTCCTGCGTGGTCAGCAGCCGCACGGCACCCGGTTCGACCCCGGCCCGCGCGAGGTTGGCGCGGGTCGCCTCCTGCGCCAGGAACGAGTCCGTGATCTGCGTCGGTCCGTGCGCCGCGAGCGCCGTGACCAGCGCGCCCCACCGGTCGCCGACCACCACGACCGTGCCGGTCAGACTGTTCTCCCGCTCCGCCAGGTGCCGCAGCAGATACGCGTCGGAGGCGTCCCAGGCACGCAGCCGCTCACGCGGGTCCTCGGGAAACCGGGAGAGTTCGAGCTCGCCCCAGGGGGTCGTCATACGGTCTTTCATCGTGTGTCCAGGCTAGCGGAGCCGCAGCTCAGGGCAGGTGGGGGAGGATGGAGGGCAGATTCGCCAGGAGGATGGTCGGCATGGACGCCGAGTTGTTTCCCCGAGACCGTACGCGGCTCGCGCCCGGCGCGGTACACGTACCGGACTGGCTGGCGCCGCAGCGGCAGACCACGCTGGTCGCCGCCTGCCGCGACTGGGCCCGCCCGCCGGCCGGGCTGCGCACGGTCCGCACCCCCGGCGGCGGCACCATGACCGCCCGCCAGGTCTGCCTCGGCCTGCACTGGTATCCGTACGCGTACGCCCGCACGGTCGTCGACGGCGACGGGGCACCCGTGAAGCCGTTCCCGGCCTGGCTGGACGCGCTGGCGCGCGACGCGGTGGCCGACGCGCTAGGCCCGGACGCGGTGCCGCCGGAGCCGTACGACATCGCGCTGATCAACTTCTACGACGGTGACGCCCGGATGGGTATGCACCGCGACGCCGACGAGAGGTCCGACGCGCCGGTGGTGTCACTGAGCCTCGGCGACACCTGTGTCTTCCGGTTCGGCAACACCGGGACCCGCACCCGCCCGTACACGGACGTGGAACTGCGCAGTGGCGACCTGTTCGTGTTCGGCGGCGCCTCGCGGCTCGCCTTTCACGGGGTGCCGCGCGTCCACCCGGGCACCGCGCCCCCGGGACTCGGCCTCACCGGCCGGCTGAACATCACCCTGCGGGTCAGCGGCCTGCCGGGAGAGGCCACCTGACGGGCGGATCATGGGAGACTCGCCCTCATGACCGGCAAGGCGGACCCCCGGCAGGCGGGGGATGGGACCACGTCGAGGACACGGCTGGACCGGGGGCGCGGCGCGCTCGGACCCGCGCTGGAACTCGTGCACACCGGACGCGCACCGACCCGCGCGGTGCTCACCGCCGAACTCGGCGTCACCCGGGCGACCGCGGGTGCGGTCGCGTCCGAACTGGAGGCGCTGGGCCTGATCCGCGTCGACGCGCGGCCGACCGCCGCCGCCGGCTCCCAGGGCCGCCCCTCGCACCGCCTGGAACTCGCCGAGGACGGGCCCGTCGCGCTCGCCGCCCAGGTGCACGCCGACGGCTTCCGGGCCGCTCTCGTCGGCCTCGGCGGACGGATCGTCGCCACCGCGCCGGGCTGCGAGACCGTCGACGCCGACCCGGCGAAGGTCCTCGGATCCGTTGTGGAGGCCGGTGCCGCACTGCTCAGGGAGACCGGGCGGACCTGCGTCGGCGCCGGGCTCGCCGTGCCCTCGGCGGTCGCCGAACCCGAGGGCCTCGCCCTCAACCCGCTGCATCTCGCCTGGCCCGCGGGCGCCCCGGTCCGCGAGATCTTCGCCGAGCAGGTCCGCGCGGCCGGCATCGCGGGGCCCGCCTTCGCCGCCAACGACGTCAACCTCGCCGCGCTCGCCGAGCACCGGCACGGCGCCGGACGCGGCTCCCGCGACCTGCTGTGCGTGGCCACCGGACACCGGGGTGTCGGCGGCGCGCTCGTGCTCGACGGCCGTCTGCACACGGGCAGTTCGGGCCTGGCCCTCGAAGTCGGCCACCTCACCGTCAACCCCGAGGGCCGGCCCTGCCACTGCGGCAGCCACGGCTGCCTCGATGTCGAGGCAGACCCGCTGGCCTTCCTGACCACCGCAGGCCGGGACCCCGGCCCCGAGGTGTCGCTGCTCCAGCAGGCCAACGACCTGATCCGGCACGAGTTCGGCGACCCCGGTGTCCGCACGGCCGTCGAGGTCCTCATCGACCGGCTGGGCCTCGGACTCGCCGGCCTGGTGAACATCCTGAACCCGGACCGGATCATCCTCGGCGGCCTGCACGGCACACTGCTCGACGCCGACCCGGACCGGCTGCGCGCGGTCGTCGCCGACCGCAGCCTGTGGGGGCGCAGCGGCGGCGTACCGATCCTCGCCTGCTCGCTGGACCACAACAGCCTGGTCGGCGCGGCCGAGTTGGCGTGGCAGCCGGTCCTCGACGATCCGCTGGGGGCGCTGGCGGTGGCCTGAGGACGGCGACGGTCGGAGGACGGCGATGGTCAGAGTGTGGCGACGGTCAGAGTGTGGCGCCGCCGTCGATCACCAGGTCCGTGCCCACGACCGACGCGGCGGCGTCCGACGCCAGGTACAGCACCGCCTCCGCCACCTCCCCGGTCGTCGAGATCCGCCCGAGCGGCGACTCCTCCTTGATCCGCACGGCCCGCTCGGCCTCCGTCTCGCCGCCGCGCAGCGACATCGTCGTGTCGGACGGGCCGGGGCTGACCGCGTTGATCCGCACACCGTCGCAGATGTACTCCAGGGCGGCTCCACGGGTGAGCGAGGTGACGGCCGCCTTGCTCGCCGAGTAGGCGGCCGTGCCGGGCACCTGCCGGTGCCGGCCCAGGTTGGACGAGACGTTGATGATCGCGCCGCCGTCCTCCTGCGTACGCATCCGGCGGATCTCGGCCGACATCGCGAGGAAGACGCCCGTCACGTTGATGTCGAACACGGTCCGCCAGTCGTCCTCGGACAGCTCGGCGATCGGCCCGCCCCGGAAGACCCCGGCGTTGTTGACGGCCACGTCGAGCGAACCGAACCGCTCGACGACGGCGTCGACCAGCGCGCCCACGTCCTCGGCCCGGGAGACGTCGGTGACCTCGGCGACCGCCGTGCCGCCGGCCGCGCGGACCAGCTCCACGGTCTCGTCGAGCGCCGCCCGGCCGCGTCCGGCGACGACGACCCGGGCCCCCTCGGCGGTGAACGCGAGGGCGAGGGCCCGGCCGATCCCGGAGCCACCACCGGTGACGAGGACGGCCCGACCGGAGAAACGGTTGCTGGACATGGATGAAATCCCTTTCGGTTGAGGAGAGTTGGCGGTACGGAGGAGAGTTGGCGGTACAGAGGTAATCCGGACTGCGGCGGACCTCTGGACTGGGGAGTGCGGACCGGGGTCAGGGTCAGGGGTCAGGGGTGGGCGGCAACGCGTCCCGCGACGGCGACCAGCGCGACCAGCCCGGCAGCCAGGGCGAGGCTCGACGCGTCGCTCCCGACGGCGAGCAGCACGGCGAAGACGACGGTCGGACCGACCTCCATCGCCGTGTTGTGCACACCTCCGGCGAGCCCGGTCCGCCCGGCGGGCACCCGGTCGGTGGCGAGTACGGCGGCCCCGGCGAAGGAGGCCGCCGCTCCCGCGGGGAGCAGCAGGAACCCGGGCAGGACTCCTACGGCGTACGGAGTCCCGGTGTCGAAGCCGCTGAACGCCAGCAGCCCAAGACCGGCGGCGCCGAGCGCCAGTCCGCCGCCGGTGACAGCACTCGGCCCGTAGCGCCCCACGAGCCGGCCCGCCACCCGCCCGGAGACCAGCAGGACTGCCGCGACCGGCAGGAACGCGGCCGAGGTCCGCAGCGCCGACCAGCCCCGCTCGTCCTGGAGGTGCAGCGAGAACAGCACGAACACGGTGCTGGTACCGGCGGCCGTGCACGCGGTCGCCACGAGCCCGAGCACCCTGCGCCCGTCCCGCAGGAACCCGGACGGCAACAGGGGCTCACGGACCCGGCGTTCGACCACGACGAACGCGCCGAGCAGCACCACCCCGGCCGTCAGCGGGCCGAGCACCCGGGCGGAGTCCCAGCCCCACGCGTCGGTGACGACCAGGCCGTAACTGGCGGCGAGGAGACCACCCGTGGCGAGCACCGCGCCCGGCACGTCCAGACCGCCGACCCGGCGCGGCCCGGCGTCGGCGGGCAGCAGCCGCGGCGCGAGCAGCAGCGCCGTGAGCGCGACGACCGGCGACACGGCGAGCGCCCAACGCCACGACAGCAGCGCCGAGATGACACCGGACAGCAGATGCCCCGCAGTGGCCCCGAGCACGGACAGACCACCCCACGTGGCCATCGCCCGCCGGTACGCGGCGGGTTCGGGGAACAGCGTGCGCAGTACGGCCATCGCGGCGGGCGCGACCACGGCCGCACCGGCGCCCTGCGCGAACCGGGCCGCGAGCAGCGGGACGTACCCCGGGGCGAGTGGCGCGGCGACCGAGGCGACGGCGAAGAGCGACAGCCCGGCGAGCAGCGCCCGCCGGCCGCCGTACCGGTCCGCGAGGCGGCCCCCGAACAGCAGCAGCCCCGCGAAGGTGAGCCCGTAGGCGGCACTGAGCAGGATCAGCTCGTCCCGGCCCAGGGCGAACCGGTGACCGATCGCCGGGAGCGGCACGGCCGGTGCGGCGAGCGTGAAGATCAGGACGACCTGGAGAGAACCGAGCAGGACGAAGGTGCGGGTGAGCGTGGGGCGGGAGGGGGCCGGCGCGGGGGCGTCGTGGATCACGCTCATGAGGCCCTTCTTTTCGGAACGATCGGTCAATTATCAGAGCAAGAAGAAGTGCAGGGCATGGGTGTGGAGATGGGTAGGGGTGTTGACCGGCCGGACGCCGCCGGAGTGCGGTGTCGGCCCTGCGTGACGGGCGGACGCGTGTCCTCAGTCCAGCAAGCTCAACGCCTGTTCCGCCGCGTCCCGCACCCTCGCCGGGTCCGACGACGCCTTGCCCACCACCCGCAGGCCCTGCATCAGCACCAGCAGCATCCGGGCCAGTGCCCGCGGATCACGTTCTTGCGCCAACTCGCCCTGCGCCTGGGCGCGGACGAGCGCGGAGTGCAGCAGCGTCTCCACGTGTTCCCAGCTCAGCTCCACCTTGCGGGCGGCGCCGGAGTCGTGCGGGGCCAGCTCGTTCGCCGTGTTGGTGACGAGGCAGCCCATGGAGCCCCGGACCTCGTCCGCTGCCTCGGCGGCGAACCTGCGGATCACCGTGCGGACGGCCGGCAGCGCGGGGCCCGGTTGGGACAACTCCCGGGTGAGGGCGGGGTTCTGGGCCTCGCCGTACCGGTCCAGGGCCTTGAGGTACAGGTCCCGCTTGTTGCCGTACGTCGCGTAGATGCTGGCGCGGCCGATCCCGAGGCGCTCGACGAGATCCGCCATCGAGGTCGCCTCGTAGCCCCGCTCCCAGAACAGTTCGAGCGCCGACTGGAGGGCGGCTTCCGGATCGAATTCCTTGGTCCTGGCCATGGCCCCGACTTTAAGGGATACAAGAACGATCGGTCAATTAAAGGTCTCGGGGCTCCCCGGCCGACCGGGTCGCCGTACCGCCCGCCAGGCTCCACAGCGCCGCCACCACCGGCCGGCGCAGATCCCCCCGCCGCACACACATCCCGATCGGGAACGGCTCCGGCTCCGGTTCGACCGCCACCTCCGTGAGCCGGTCGCGCACCGCGCTGTGCTCCAGGACGAGGCGGGGGACCACGCCCGTGCCGCAGCCCAGGGCGACCAGGGCCAGCAGCCCCTCGTGGCCGTCGGGCTCGCAGGACACCTCCGGTGACCGGCCCCGCGCGCGGAACCATCGGTCGGCCGCGTCCCGGACCAGTCCCCGGTGCGGCAGGACGAAGGGTCCCTCCAGCGCCGGGTCCGGCCGGTCCCGGGCCGTGACGAACGCCAGGCCGGTCACCGCGATCGTCCGGCTCACCAGTGGCTCGGGGAGCCGTGCCGGGAGTCCCGCGACGGTCACGTCGACCTCGCCCTCGTCCAGCCGCGCCAGCGCGGCGGCCGCGTCACCGGTCCGCAGGTCGAGCCGGACCTGGGGATGTGCCGCGCGGAAGGGCGCGAGCAGGTCCGGCAGCAGTGCCTGGCAGGCGGTCACCGTGGCGAACACGGCCAGCCGGCCCGTGAGTTCGGAAGGATCGGGGTGCTCCTCGCGGTAGGACCGCCAGAGCTCCAGGGCCTCGACGGCGTAGGTGCGGAACCGGTGCCCCTCCGCCGTCAGCGACACCCCGCTCGGCCCCCGGTCGAACAGCCGGTGTCCGAGCTCCGCCTCCAGGCGCTGCACGGTCCGCGTCAGCGTCGCCGGGCTGACATGGCAGTCCAGACTCGTCCGCCCGAAGTTCAGCGACTGCGCCAGATGAAGGAAGAGCCGCAGCTCCCGGTGGCCCGCACGCACCCTCCCACCACGTCCTTTCGCCTGCTGAAACGGCCCGCTGCACATGTTGCGCTTGTCGCAAGATGTCCGCGGAGCCTACAACTCGGACATGACCCCGACCACGTACACCTCCCGTGTCTTCACCCTCGAATCCCTGGACGTGCCCGGTGGCACGGAGACCGTCCTGCGGGGCGGCCGGAACCTCTTCCCGCTGCTGCCGGACGCCTTCGCCGGGATCCGCCGTATCGGCGTGATCGGCTGGGGGCCGCAGGGCCGCGCCCAGGCCCTCAACCTCCGTGACTCGCTCGCCGGCACCGGCATCACCGTCGCCGTCGGCCTGCGCCCCGGCTCCCGCTCCGCCGCCGACGCCCGCGCCGAGGGCTTCACCGAGGAGAGCGGCACACTCGGCGACTGGCTCGCCGTGACCGCGGACAGCGACCTGGTGATCCTCTTGATCGCCGACTCCGCGCTCGCCGCCCACCATCGCGAACTCTTCGCCGCCCTCAAGCCGGACGCCGTCATCGGCCTCTCCCACGGCTTCCTGCTGGGCCATCTCCGCGAGAGCGGCGGCGAGTTCCCGGCGGGACACGCCGTGATCGCCGTGTGCCCCAAGGGCATGGGGGACTCCGTACGGCGGCTCTACGTGCAGGGCGCGGAGGTCAACGGCGCCGGGATCAACAGCAGTTTCGCCGTGCACGCCGACCCCGACGGCCGCGCCACCGACCTCGCGCTCGCCTGGTCGGTCGCCATCGGATCGCCGTACACGTTCGTCACCACCCTCGACGGCGAGTACCGGTCCGACATCGTCGGTGAACGCGCCATCCTGCTCGGCGCGGTCCACGGCATCGTCGAGAGTCTCTACACCCGGCAACGGCTCGCGGGCGCGGCCGAGATCACCGCGTACGAGAGGTCCTGCGAGAACGTCACCGGGCCGATCGCCCGGACCATCTCCCGGGCCGGACTGCTCGCCGTGCGTGAGGAGTTGGACGCACCGGGCCGTGACATCTTCGACGGCGCCTACACGGCGGCCTACGGCCCCGCGCGGGAGATCGTCGCGGAGGTCTACGACGAGGTCGCCGACGGCACCGAGCTGCGCAGTGTGATCCTCGCCGAACAGCGGCTCGGCGCCCGCCCGATGAGCCGGATCGGCGGATCGCCCATGTGGGCGGTCGGGGAGAGCGTGCGGGCGCTGCGGGCCGAACGGGAGCTGTCCGTCGACCCGTTCGCGGCCGGGGTCTTCGTCGGCACGATGATGGCCCAGGTCGACGAGTTCGCCGAGCGCGGCCACGCGTGGTCGGAGATCGTCAACGAGTCGGTGATCGAGGCCGTCGACTCCCTGCTGCCCTACATGCACGCGCGCGATGTGGCTCACATGGTCGACAACTGCTCCCGCACGGCCCGGCTCGGCGCCCGCCGCTGGGGCCCCCGCTTCCAGGCCGCCTACGAGCAGATCGCCTACCCGGCGGCCGACGACCCGGCCGACGCGGCACTGCTCGCCGCCTTCACCACCCACCCCGTGCACGAGGCCCTGGCGACGGCGGCGAAGCTGCGCCCGCCGGTGGACATCTCGGTCGCGTAGCGCCCCGTTCCTCGGCAGCTCCGTCCGCCGCCCCCTGCATGATCGACGGTGGTCAGGCTGCCGGGCGCAGCGACCGGCTCCGGAGAGGCGATCAACGAGGAGCAGCCGGCGTGCTCGCCGGTACTCCCGGGGAGGTACCCGCAGTACCGCTGGCCGTACGACGACCCGGACCCCCTCGCGGGGCGAGTCTCAAGTCATCACCGCACATCACCACTGGGGAGATGACTTGAGATGCAGACCATCGCAGCACACTGGGACGGCGGCCCCGGCCCGTGGATCCTTCTGTTCCCGCTGATCTGGGCGGCCGTGGTCGTCGGCGGTGTGGCCCTGCTGCGGCGCACCGTGTGGCGCGGCCGTCGCGGTCCCTGGTCCGCCGCGCACGACGCCCGGCCCACCGGCGACTCGCCGATCGCGGTCCTCGGCCGCCGGTTCGCCTCCGGCGAGATCGACGAGGACGAGTACTGGCGCCGACTGTCCGTCCTGGACGAGCAGTTCGGCCGTACCGGCAAGGGTGGCGCGGCATGACGACGACCGCCACCCGCACGGCCGCCCGGGTCGTCAACGCCGAGAAGGTCTACGGTCGAGGCGACACCGAGGTGAGGGCCCTGGACGGGGTGAGCGTCGGCTTTCCGGCCGGACGCTTCACCGCGATCATGGGGCCCTCGGGCTCGGGCAAGTCCACACTCATGCACTGCGCGGCGGGACTCGACACGCTCAGCTCCGGCGCCGCCTTCATCGGCGACACCGAGCTGGGCACCCTCGACGACCGTCGGCTGACCCTGCTGCGCCGGGACCGCGTGGGCTTCGTGTTCCAGGCGTTCAACCTGGTCCCGACACTGACCGTCGCCGAGAACATCTCGCTGCCGCTGGATCTGGCGGGCCGGCACGGTGACGCGGAGTGGACCGACGCGCTGATCGACGTCGTCGGCCTGCGCGACCGGCTCCACCACCGGCCCTCCGAACTCTCCGGCGGACAGCAGCAACGCGTCGCCGTGGCACGGGCGTTCGCCGGCCGTCCCGACGTCGTCTTCGCGGACGAGCCGACCGGCAACCTGGACTCCCGCTCCGGCGCCGAGGTCCTCGGACTGCTCGGCCGGGCCGTACGCACCATGGACCGCACGGTCGTGATGGTCACCCACGACCCGGTCGCCGCCGCCCACGCCGACGAGGTCGTCTTCCTCGCAGACGGCCGCCTCGTCGACCGGATGGAAGCCCCGACCGCCGACAAGGTCCTGGACCGCCTCAAGGCCTTCGAGGTGCCCGCATGAACGCCTCCGTACGTCTCAGCGCGGCCTCGCTGTGCGCCCACAAGCGCCGCTTCGCCGGTACGTTCCTCGCCGTCTTCCTCGGTGTGGCGTTCCTCGCCGGGACGCTCGTCATGGGCGACACACTCCGCGCCGGCTTCGACACCATGTTCGGCAACGCCACGAGCGGCACCGACGCCGTGGTGCGCGGCGCCGACGCCATCACCACGCCGGGCGACAGCCAGGGCGTGCGGCAGGCGGTCGGCACCGACCTGGTGGAGACCGTCGAGAAGGTGCCGGGCGTCGCCGCCGCCGTGCCCAACATCGAGGGCGCCGGGCAGCTGATCGGCGCCGACGGCGACCCCGTCGGGGGCCAGGGCCCGCCCACCCTCGCCGGCAACTGGATCACCGACCCGCAGCTCGGCTCGTACCAGCTCGCAGAAGGCCGGATCCCGCGGAAGTCCGGTGAGGTCGTGGTGAACCGGGGGGCCGCCGAGACCGGCGGTCTGCACATCGGGGACACCACGGTCCTGCGCACACCCGACCCGGTCGAGGTCACCGTGGTCGGACTCGCGACCTTCGGCGGCGAGGACGGCATGGCCCAGGTCACCTACACGGGCATGACCCGCGCCGACGCCGAGAAGTACCTGACCGCACGGCCCGGCGAGGCCTCGGAGATCCGGGTGCGGGCCGGTCCCGGCGTGAGCGAGAGCGAACTCGTCGCACGGCTGTCCGCTGTGCTGCCGGCGGGCACCGAGGCGATCACGGGCCAGGAACTGGCCCAGGAGAACACCGACATGATCTCCGGTCAGTTCCTCTCCATTTTCACCACACTGCTGCTGGTGTTCTCCGGCATCGCCCTGCTGGTCGCGACCTTCTCCATCCACAACACCTTCGCCATCGTGGTGGCCCAACGCACTCGCGAGAACGCCCTGTTGCGCGCGCTCGGCGCCTCCCGCGGGCAGGTCACCGTCACCACCCTCGTCGAGGCGGTCGCCGTGGCCGTCACCGCGTCCGTGGCGGGCCTCGCCGGCGGAATCGGGGTCGCGGCCGGACTTCAGGCGCTGTTCCCGGCCATCGGATTCCCCTTCCCCGAGGGCGACTTCGTGGTCGGCGCGCTGTCCATGGGCCTGCCCCTCGCGGTCGGCGTCGTGGTCTGCCTGGGCTCCGCGCTGCTGCCCGCCGTACACGCCGGACGCACCGCGCCGCTTGCCGCGCTGCGCGAGACGGCCGTCGACACCTCCGGCGCCTCCCGGCTCCGCGCGATCACCGGTGCCGCGCTGATCGCGGCGGCCCTGGCCGTGACCCTGACCGGCGTCCTGGTCTCGCCGTCCGTCTGGCTGGCGGGCACCGGAGCCGTGCTGGCCCTGGTCGCCTTCGTGGTCCTCGGCCCGGTCGCCTCCAACACGGCCGTACGGATCCTCGGCGGACCCCTGGACCGGCTGCGCGGTGTCACCGGCGGCCTCGCCCGGCGCAACGCGCTGCGCAGCCCGAAGCGCACCGCCGCCACGGCGAGCGCGCTGATGATCGGCGTCGCGGTCGTGTCGCTGTTCACGGTCTTCGGTGCCTCGCTCAAGGCCACCATGGACCAGACGGTCTCCCGGTCGTTCGCGGGTGACGTCGCGATCAGCACACCCTCGTTCGGGGCCGGCGGCAGTGGACTCAGCCCCCGCCTCGCGGGCGAGATCGCGAAACTGCCCGAGGTGGACACGGCGGTCGGACTCGGGCGCGGTGTCGCCGAAGTCGACGGCCGGGGACGGTCGTTGACGGTCGCCGACCCGGTGGCGCTCGCCCGCACCTTCGACCTCGGTGACGTACGCGGTGACCTGAACCGTCTCGGCGCGGACGGCATCGCCATCACACGGAGCGAGGCGGAGAAGGACGGCGTTGACACCGGCGACACGGTCCGGCTCACCTTCACCGACGGCGAGCGCCGGGACTTCACGGTCCACGCGGTCTACGGGCGGTCCGAACTGGCCGGGGACTACGTCATCACCCGGGACGCGTGGGCCCCGCACCGTACCCAGGACTCCGACACCCTGGTCGCGGTCTCCTTCGCCGACGGTGTCGCTGCCGACGCCGGCAAGGCCGCCGTGGAGCGGGTCGCTGACGGGTACGGCAACCCCGAGGTGCAGACCCGCGACGAGTACGCGCAGTCCTCGGCGGGCGGCATCGACATGATGCTCACCCTCGTCTACGCGCTGCTGGCCCTCGCCGTACTGATCGCGCTGCTCGGCATCGCCAACACCCTGACCCTGGCCATCCACGAGCGCACCAGGGAACTGGGGCTGCTCCGGGCGGTCGGACAGACCCGGTCCCAGCTGCGGGCCATGGTCCGCTGGGAGTCGGTCCTGGTCGCCGCGTTCGGCACCGCCGGCGGGCTCGGCCTCGGCGCCTTCCTCGGCTGGGTGCTGGTGCGGGCCTCCGACGGCGCGAGCGACAGCGCGTTCGCCTTCGCGATGCCGCCGCTGCAACTCGTGGTGGTCACCCTGGTAGGCCTCACGGCCGGCGCCCTGGCAGGCCTCAGGCCCGCGGGCCGCGCAGCCCGCCTGGACGTCCTACGAGCCATCGCCACGGAGTGAGCCCCCTCCGGGGGCCTGTACGAAGGCCGTCGCCGCGGTGCCCGCACGGAAGCGGGCACCGCGGCACGTGTGCTGGAGCACGGCTGAACTCGTACGGCTCCCGTGCCGGGGCGGGCGTCGAAGCGCCAGGGCCGGAGCCCGCCCCGAGGCCGGCTCTGGGGCGAGGGCGGTGCTTGGGCCGAATCCCGTCCGGAGGCCGGCTCCGGGGTGAGCGCGGCTCGGCCTCGCGCGGCAGTTTGGTGCTGCCGCACCCGTGCCGGAGTGGGCGCAGAAACGCCCCGCCCAAAGGCCGGCTCCGGATTCAGCCCCGCAGGGCCCGTGTCGGAGGTGGCGTCTGCCGCCCGTCACCTCCGGCACGGGTCCTCAAGGTCCGGTCACCGCCCGGTCAGCCGGCAACGGCTGAGGGGGCGGGAGCGCGTCCGGACCGCTCGGCGTCGGCGGCGAGACCGGCATGTTCGACCTCCGCGACCTCGGCGAACTCCACTGTTTCGGCGACGTCCGCGACATCCGCGACCTGCGCGAAGTCCGCGAAGACCGGCACCGGCGGCTCGGCGGCCGGGCGGCGCGAGGGCGCGGCGGCCCCCGCGACAGCACGGGAGGACGTGGGCAGACTGAACCACACGACCTTGCCGTCGTCGCCGTCCGGCTTGGCGCCCCAGCTCTCGCTGACGGCCGCCACCATGGCGAGCCCACGCCCGCAGGTGGCCAGCGGATCCGCGTCCTCCACCACCGGCAGGCGCGGATCGTGGTCCCGCACCGACACCGTCAGCCGGTCGAGCAGCAGCTCGATCTCGACCGTGCAGGTCTTGTCGGGCTGGGCGTGCCGGTGGACGTTGGTCAGCAGCTCGGTGACACCGAGTGCGGCCCCCTCTATGAGGGGATCCAGATGCCAGTAGCGCAACTGCGCAGATACGATTCTGCGGACCTGGCCGATCCGCGACGGCAGAGCTTGGAGCTCCACCGTGCAATGTCTGCTCGGGTAAGTGATCACGGCTGCGACTCCCCGACGTTGAGGTCCGGAAGAACACGGAGTTCGGATCCAGTGGGTGCCTCGACGAGACGGCCGCCCGCTGTCGTGCCCGGCGGGCTGGTTCGCAGCGTCATCGCCGGTAAACCCTAAGTGACGTGTGACAAGCGTGACCCAAGGGGTTCCGTACCGCAACTCGCGGTGACTCAGTCGTCACGCCCCGCGGCCCTGCGGACCGCCTCGATGAACCGGCGCGCCGCCGGTGGCCCCGGCCTGCCGGGCGCCGGATCGTGCTCGCCCAGGGTCAGCAGGTAGCGCTTGCCGTTGAGGTCCGCGAGCGCCCGGTCGTCCGGCACGAACCACGGCTTCGACGCGCGTACGGCCTGCACCGGAGCGCTGTCGATCTCGCTGCCGTAGCTGGTGAGCAACTCGAGCCTGCCGTCGCTGATCCGGACCTGCCCCGCCCTGGTGAGCGACCGCAGCCCCTTCCCTATCCGCACGCCGCTGGCCGTGAACTCCGGTTCCGCCATGCCCTCCGCCCCCTCACTCGCTCTCTCCCGGTGCCTGCCGCCTTCGCGGGACCGGCCGCGCGTTCCGCGCCAGGCGCATCCCGGATCCCGGCGACACCCCGGCCCACCCGCGGCCGTACTCCAGTATCCGTCCCCGGACCCACCGGTCGACCGGCCCGGGATCCGATGTACCGGCCGGCACACCGGACCACGTCTGCCGAGACACCGCGCCTTCGCCCGGCCGTCCGTCCGGCCCCGCGCCGTGCAGTCTGCCCGCACCCCGGCCCGCGCACCAGTGCGCACGGCCCCTTCGCGCCGGGCGCCAGGCGCACTCGTACGAATGCGCCCCCAGGAGTCGCACGCCCGTGCCCAGGGTCGCCTTTGAGCCGCCCAAAGATGCGTTTATGCAGGTGAGGCGGGCGAAGAGGCGTGCCTATGATCGGTGTGTCGGCCGCCCGGCGAGAGCGTCGGCGCGCAGCGTAAGGAGCCCGCCGTGAGCACCCCCCAGCAGATCCGCCCCGGCGCGACCCTCGACGTGGACCGCACCGACCCCACGTACCGCGACTGGCTCAAAGAAGCCGTCCGCAAGGTCCAGGCCGACGCCAACCGCTCGGCCGACACCCACCTGCTCCGCTTCCCGCTGCCCGAGGCGTGGGGCATCGACCTCTACCTCAAGGACGAGTCGACCCACCCCACCGGCAGCCTCAAGCACCGCCTCGCCCGCTCCCTCTTCCTGTACGGCCTGTGCAACGGCTGGATCCGCCCCGGCCGCCCGGTGATCGAGGCCTCCAGCGGCTCCACCGCCGTCTCCGAGGCGTACTTCGCGAAGCTGATCGGCGTGCCCTTCGTCGCGGTGATGCCCCACACAACCAGCCCGGAGAAGTGCCGCCTGATCGAATTCCACGGCGGCCGGTGCCACTTCGTGGACGACCCCCGCACGGTGTACGCGGAGTCGGCCCGGCTCGCCGACGAGACCGGCGGCCACTACATGGACCAGTTCACCTACGCGGAACGGGCCACGGACTGGCGCGGCAACAACAACATCGCCGAATCCATCTTCCGCCAGCTGGAGTTGGAGCGGTTCCCGGAACCCGCGTGGATCGTCGCCACCGCCGGCACGGGCGGCACCTCGGCGACCCTCGCGCGCTATGTGCACTACATGCAGTACGACACCCGGATCTGTGTCGCCGACCCGGACAACTCCTGTTTCTTCGAAGGCTGGACCACCGGCGATCCGCACGTCACCTGCGACTGCGGCTCACGCATCGAGGGCATCGGCCGCCCGCGTATGGAACCCAGCTTCGTGCCCGGTGCCATCGACCGGATGATGAAGGTGCCCGACGCCGCGAGCGTGGCCGCCGTCCGGGCACTGGAACAGGCCATCGGCCGCAAGGCGGGCGGTTCCACCGGCACCGGTCTGTGGAGCGCCCTGAAGATCATCGCCGAGATGGTCGCCGAGGGGCGTCGCGGCAGCGTGGTGACGCTCCTGTGCGACCCGGGGGACCGGTACCTGGACAAGTACTACTCGGACGCCTGGCTGTCCGAACAGGGCCTGGACATCGGCCCGTACTCGACGGCGATCGCGAGCCTCCTCGCGACGGGCGTGTGGCCGAACTGACCGGGTCGTCCGCGCGGTAGGGCGTCAGCCCGTCAACCGTCGGTCCAGTCCCGTCACCGCGTCCCTGAAGGCCCGTCCCAGCCCCGCCCGCGCGCCCCTGAGCACGGCCCGGAACACCGCCGACCCGTCCGCCGCGAACGTCCACTGCACGCGCGTGCCGCCACCCGCCGGAGCCAGGCGCCACTCCTCCGCCAGGGCACGGACACCCGGCACGTTCGTCGCCTCGACCCGGTAGGCGTACACGGAGGGCTCCTCGGCGACGAGGATCGTCTCGTCGAAACGGGTACCGCCCCTGAGCCGGATCTCCCGCCCCGTGCCGTCCGCCGTCGGCCGCGCCACCGTCACCGCGGAGAACCACTCCGTCCAGCCGGGCACGTCGTGCGCCAGCGCATGGAAGACCGCGTCCGGGGGAGCGGAGATCTCACGGGCGAACACATGCCGTACCGGAGCCCTCCCGACGAAACCGGAGTCCACCGGACGCAGACGGCGAGCCATACGAACACCCCCAGGACAGCGGCCACTTCGCAGGCCACTCAGCCTAGTTGGCGGTCCGTCAGATGTCTGTGTCGCGCACGGGCTCGCCGGCCACGACCAGCCGCAGCTGCTCGGAGATCTCCTCGCGCTCCTCGGCGCCCAGACCGGAGTCGGTGACCAGCGTGTCGATCTGCTCCAGCGTCGCGAACGAACTCAGGCCCACCGTGCCCCACTTGGTGTGGTCGGCGACCACCACGACCCGCCGCGCGGACTGTACCAGCCGCCGGTTCGTCTCGGCCTCCGCGAGGTTGGGCGTCGAGAGCCCCGCCTCCAGCGATATGCCGTGCACACCGAGGAACAGCAGGTCGAAGTGGAGCGTCGCGATGGCCTGGTCGGCCACCGGCCCCACCAGCGAGTCCGACGGAGTGCGCACACCGCCGGTCAGCACCACGGTCGCCGCGCCCGGCCGGGGTCCGGAGGACCGCTGCGCCGCGTGGAAGACGTCCGCGACCCGCACCGAGTTGGTGACCACGGTCAGATCCGGCACGTCGAGCAGCTGGTGCGCCAGCGCGTACGTCGTCGTACCGCCGGACAGGGCGATCGCGCCGCCGGGCGTGACCAGCTCGGCCGCCGCCCGCGCGATGTCCTCCTTGGCGCTCAGCTCCAGGCCCGACTTGGCCTCGAAGCCCGGCTCGTGGGTGCTCGCCTCCACCACCGGGACGGCGCCCCCGTGCACCTTCTCCAGGACGCCCTGCCGGGCCAGCGCGTCGAGGTCGCGGCGGACCGTCATGTCCGACACGCCGAGCTTGCGGGTCAGCTCGTTGACCCGGACGCCACCCCGGCGCCGCACCTCGTCCAGGATCAGGGCCCGCCGCTGCTCCGCGAGGAGGTTCTGATTCTCACTCACGTACGCTCCGGTCCTTTCGCCGCTGGGCCTTCGACAAGCCCCGCACCTGCTACGACAGGCGGATATCCGCCTCTTTGGTGCGTGGGCGTCCCATCCTCGCACGGGTCGCGGCGGGCCGCGTCACCGCCTGCGTGGACGCGCACATGTCAGTTGTGGCCGCTCCGTTGCCGGTCCGTCACACAGAACGGGGAGATTCAGTGACGACAGGTGTGCGGGGGCCGCACGATGGAGATCCTTACGCGCGCACCGACAAACGCCGGAAGGCACGTCACGGGGGAAGTGCTCGACAGTGGAACGCGCGCAGGAACGTGCCGCGGCCGGCGGCACCGCCGGACCGGAACCAACGACCGCACTGGAGCTCCTCGTCCACGGAGTGGGCGGAGCGACACCGGAGAAGATGCTGCACGACCCGCGCACCGAGCGGGTCACCGGCGACGACACCGCGGCGATCTACCGCCGCGCCGACGACGTGGACGCGGAGAGCAGACCGCGCGGCGACCGCGACGGCAAGCCCGTCCCCGAGGCCTACGTCTGGTCCAACCTGACCTCCGGCAACGGCGCCCGCGCGCTGTGGCTGTTGCTGCTGCCGTTCATGGTCGTCAACCTCGCCCACTGGATGCGCCCCGCGGCCCGCGGCCGCGCCCGCGCGGTGCGCCTCTACGGACTCCTGGTGCGGCTCGCCGGGCTCACCCTGACCGTGCTGCTGGTCGCGGCGGCCTGCGAGGTCGCCCTGGACCTGGCCGCCTGGCAGTGCGCGGGCACCCGCGCGTGCGCCGAGCGCAACTCCTGGCTCGGCTTCATGTCCCCCGCCCTGTCGCACAACGGCTGGTGGAGCCCGCCCGGCCGCCGGCTCGCCCTGGCCGCCGTCGTCCCGACGGTCCTGGTCTGCCTGCTGTGGTACCTCTCCCACCGCACCTGGAGCGCGTACGAGTCAGCCCGCCCGATGTCGGGCAGCGCCGAGCCCGGTGACGCCACGGCCCGCACCGCGCTCGGCCGGCCCGGGTTCTGGTTCGGCCGCCGCCTGGTCGCCCGGCTGCGCGCCGCGCACACCGCCGCCGGCCTGCTCACCGTGGCCGGCGCCCTCACCTACGCCGCCGCCCGCCACGACCGCGAACCCGGCGGCCCGGCCACCCTCGACTGGCTCGGCCGGCTCCTGGAGGCCGCGCTGGTCGTGGGCGGCCTCGGCGTGCTGTGGGTGATCTGCCGCCGCGGCCGCAGTGAACGGCGCCTCGACCGCGAACTGGACGGCCATCTCGTCCGCCGGCTGCCGCTCGCCGCGCTGACCCTGCTGCTGCTCGCCGTGCTGTACACGGGCTGGGAGCGCCCCGACTGGCGGTCTACGCACGGACTGCCCGGCGACGCGGCCTTCGGTGCCGTCACCCTCGTCCAGGGCCTGTTCGTCCTCGCCCTCGGGGTGGTGGCCCACGTGCTGCATCGCGCGCGTCCCGAGCCCCGCGCCGCCATGCGCGGCCTCGGCGGTCCCGCGGTCGCCCTGCTGGCCTGCGCGCTGGGAGGCGTGTTCTCCGGCGGCGTGTCGCAGCGTGTCGCGGACTGGCTGGACGGCACCGGGGTGACGATCCCCGGCCCGCCCGTGCTGCTCACCTGGCAGGCGTCCGTGATCCCGCCCCTGCTGATCGTGCTGCTGCTGATCGTGGCGTGGCTGGCCCGGCGCGCCATGCGGCTGGCGCGCGCCGAGGCGGCCACCGTGGAGCGCGAGTACCCCCAGGAGTCCGCGGACGACGGCCGTACCCGCCGGATCGCCCGCACGCGCGCGATGGCCACCCTCACCGACCGGGCGCCCGTCCTCGTCGCCGTGACGGCGTGCGTGACCCTGCTGCTGGGTGCGGGCGCCCTCGTCGGGGCGATGACCACCGACCGGACGCCTGCGACCGCCGCGGCGGACGCCCACCCGTTCGTCCACGGCGCCGCCCAGACCGCGCAGGCCCTCGGCTCCTGGCTGATCGGGCTCGGCTTCATACTGTTCGTCACCTGGGGCCGGCGCGCCTACAAGGACGCCTCCGCGCGGCGCACGATCGGCATCCTCTGGGACGTCGGCACGTTCTGGCCGCGCGCCGCCCACCCGTTCGCGCCGCCCTGCTACGCCGAGCGCGCGGTGCCCGACCTGACCTGGCGGATGGCCACCTGGACGAAGGTGACCGGCGGCCGCCTGGTGATCTCGGGGCACTCCCAGGGCAGTGTCCTCGCGGCGGCCGCGGCCTGGCAGCTCACCCCGTCCGTGCGCAGGCGGGTGGCCCTGCTGACGTACGGCTCACCGCTGGAGCGGCTCTACGGCCGCTGGTTCCCCGCCTACTTCGGTCCGGCCTCGCTCAGCGCGCTGCACCACGACGTGGACTGCTGGCGCAATCTGTACCGCGTGACCGATCCGATCGGCGGCCCGATCCGGCTGACCGGCGAGTGCGGCCCGGAGGTCGACCGGGAGGCACTGGACGACCCGCTGGCGTTCGGCCGCACCGATCTGCACCCGCTGCCCGCGCCGATCCTCGGCCACTCCGACTACCAGGCCGACCCGGCCTTCGAGGACGAACGGGCCCGGCTGCTCGACCGGTTGCACCCGGGCGTGCCGGGCCAGCGTCCGGAGACCGGGACCTAGAGCGGCGCCCGGAAGAGACGGTCCCGGGAGGCCCGCCCGATCACGAGAGTTCGGGCAGGTCCTCCACGAAGAGCAGCGACAGATCGTCCGTGCTGGGTTCCGCGACCTGGGCGACCCGGCTCGCGTGCCGCTCCACCATGGCCTCGAACGTCTGCCGCGCGGTACGGCCGTTGCCGAAGGCGGGGCCCTTGGGGATCTCCGCGAAGTACTTCCGTACGGCCTCCTCGGCGCCCGGCGCGAGCCGGTACTCGTGCTCCTCGGCCTGCTGCTGCACGATCCGCAGCAGCTCGTCGGGGTTGTAGTCGCCGAAGGTGATCGTGCGCGAGAAACGCGACGCCACACCGGGGTTGACCGACAGGAAGCGCTCCATCTCGGCCGTGTAGCCCGCGACGATCACTACCACGGCGTCACGGTGGTCCTCCATGAGCTTCACGAGCGTGTCGATGGCCTCCTTGCCGAAGTCCCGGCCCGCGTCCTCCGGCGACAGCGCGTACGCCTCGTCGATGAACAGCACACCACCACGCGCCCGCTCGAACGCCTCCTGCGTGCGGATCGCCGTGGACCCGATGTGCTCGCCGACCAGGTCGACCCGGGACACCTCGACGAGATGCCCCTTCTCCAGCACACCGAGCGAGCGCAGGATCTCGCCGTACAGCCGCGCGACGGTCGTCTTGCCGGTGCCGGGGGAGCCCGTGAAGACCAGATGGCGCTTGACGGAGGCCGCCTTGAGGCCCGCCTCCTGGCGGCGCCGCCCGACCTCGATCATGTCGGTCAGGGCGCGCACCTCGCGCTTGACGCTGTCCAGGCCGACCAGCGCGTCCAGTTCGCCCAGCACGGCCTTGGAGGAGCGGGACGGCTTCTCCGGTTCCGCGGCGGCCGGCGACGGCTCCTGCTCGGACGTACGCTGCCCGGGGATCGCGCCCAGCAGACCCCCGGAGCGGCCCGCCGTCTCCACCGCCGGCTCCGCGGCGAAGGACGGCCCCACACCGCCGCTCTCGTCGCTGGTGCAGTCCTCCACCACCGCTCCCGCGCCGGACGAGTCCGGGCCCGCGTCCGCGAACTCGTACCCACCGCGCGCGCAGCGCTCCGTACGGCACTTCTTCAGCGTCGCGCGGCAGCCGTCGATCACATGGAAGCCGTAGCCGCCGCTGCCCGTGACCCGGCAGCCCAGAAAGCTGCCGCGGCCGCCCGCCGAGACATAGAACCCGGCCTCGGAGGGGGAGTCGACCGTGCAGCGCTCGACGGTGGGGTCGGCGCCCTTGGTCACGATCACGCCGGTCTGGGTGCCGGTCACCGTGCAGTTGTTGAGGGTGCCGCCGCTGCCGTGGTCGCGGAACCAGGCGCCGGTCGCGGCATCCCGGATCCGGCAGTCGTCGAGCTGCGCGGTGGCGCCGTCGCTCACCGACACCGCCGTGTTGCGCACCTGGGAGAGATCGCTGTCGACGACGTCCGCGCGGGAGCCGCGGTCCAGCACGAACAGCGCGTCGGGCACGTCGTGCACCCGGCAGGAGTCGAGCACCGCGGTCGCCCCGTCACTGACCCACACCGCCGGGTAGTCGCCGGTGCTGTCGAAGATCTCGCACTGGTTGGCGTCCACGCGCGTGCCCGGGTCCCACACCGACAGACCGTTGCGGCCGAACTGCCGCACGGTGGTGCGGGTCAGTGTCAGCACCGAGCGGGAGCGCAGGTCGACCGCGTTCTCCGGGATGTCGTGGATGCTGCAATCGGCCAGCGTCAGCACCGCGTCCGTGTCGAGGGTGACCCCGTCGGTGGTGGTGCGGTGCACGTCGCAGTCGGTGAGATGGGCGGTGGCGCGGGCGGTGATCTGCACACCGCTGCCCCGCACCTCGTAGATCTCGCAACCGACCGCCTCCAGCGCGGAGTTCTCACCCGTCGCGGTCAGGCCCGCGCCCGAGGCGTGGTGCACCCGGCAGCGGTCCAGGCGCGGATGACCGCCGCCGCGCACCGCGACGCCGGCCTGTCCGGCGGAGACCACCTCGCACTCCTCGAACACCCCGCCCCCGCCGTCGACGACGGCGATGCCGATGCCGGCCGGGTTGTCCACGGTGCAGCGGCGCACGGTCGGGCGGGCGCCGCCGCGCACCTCGATCCCGGACGCGGACCGGGTCACCACCCGCACGTCGATCAGCTCGGGCGCCCCGTCCTCGACGAGCAGCGCGGGCGCCGCCGCGTCCTGGCCCTCCACATGCAGATCCTGTACGACCGCCGAGGCGCGCACGGTCAGTGGCACCCCGTCGGCCGGGGCGATCCGCACCGAGCCGGGGGAGCCCTCCGGGCCGCGCAGCGTCACCGCGTGCTGGACCACGAGATTCTCCCGGTAGGTGCCGGGGGCGACGGTGAGCACGTCACCGTCGGCCGCGGCCTCCAGGGCGGCGGCGAGCGAGGCGTACTCACCCGTGCGGCGCCGCCACCTCGATGTACCGGTGTGCGTCACCTGGACCGTGCCCTGTGCCATGGCGTTGCTGTGCCCCCACCTCGTCGTACTCGGCTGCGCTGCCGAAGGGTTCGGCCGGTCCACCGTAGCGTGCGCGCGGGTGGTGGGTTGACCAGAGACGAAAGGCCGTCAACTGCCCGTCCCGGTCCGGCCCCAGTCCGGGCCCGCGCTGTCCCAGGCCTGGTCCCAGTGGGCGTAACGGCGTCTGACCATCCGCCAGACGATCAGCCGTCGGCCGCCCTCGATCAGCGCCGCGACGGCCAGGGCCGTCCCGAAGCCCGCGAGGACCGCGTGTGTGGTGGCCGTGGCCGGATCCAGCGGGCGGGCGACGGTCCGGCCGTCGTGGTCGGTCCAGATCGGGAAGTGGTCGCCCGGCCGCGGCGCCTTCAGCCGGGTCATGACGGCCCCGCTCCGGTCGCCGCCGTCCGGCGCGGCCCAGTGCGCGAGGACCCGGCTGCGGGTGTCGCCCGCGGCGGCCTCCGGGTCGAGGTCCAGCACACTGCGGTCGAGCTTGCGCACCACGGTGGCCGTCACCCGCAGCCGCTCGCGATGCTGCTCGCGCACGGACCGCTCCAGCGCGCCCCCGGCCGCGGAGCCGGTCAGGGAGCCGAGCAGCGGCGCGAGGACAAGGATCAGCAGCAGGGCCGCGAGGGCCACCCACGACTCGACGAGATCGGTTCTGCGGCGCAGCGGATTGTGCCGCCAACGCCAGAGACCGTTGATCGCTCGCACCGTCCCGCACCCCCTTCCTCGCTCCGTGATAACTCCCGGCGGAGCCGTGAACGCGCGAGTCCGGTCGAAGAGAGAGCGAAATCACCTCCGGCCGGGACCTCTCGTGCGGCTTTGACGCGCGGCTCTCATGCGGCTCTCAGAATCCCAACGAGACGCTCCCCGGCCCGGGTTCCCGCCGGACGGCTACGGAAGGATCCTGACCGGATCACCCACGTGGATCGTGCCGCGGTCGAGCGGCACCAGATTCTGTCCGAATACCAGCTTGCCACCGATACGGCGATGCCGCCCGAGGGTGAGCAGGGGCTCCCTGCCGCGCTCGGCGGTGACCTGGTCGGTGGTGGTCACCACACATCGCCCGCAGCGCTTGGCGACACGGAACCGCACCTGGCCGATCGCGAGGCGTGACCACCCGTCCTCGGCCCAGGGCTCGGTGCCGGACACGACCACGTTGGGCCGGAAACGGTTCATGGGCAGCGGGCCCTCGTGCGGATGATCGCCGTTCGCGATCAGCGAGTTGAGGGCGTCGAGGGAGGAGGCCGAGGTCAGCAGGAGCGGATAGCCGTCGGCGAAGCTCACGGTCTCACCGGGCAGCGCGAAATCGGGATCGACGGCACGGCGGCCGGCCGGGTCGTCCATGTGCACGAGGCGTGTGTCGGCGCCCAGAAAAGCGCTGCACCAGGCGTGCGCGGCGGCGTCCGCGAGCACGCCCTCCACCTTGTCCCGGAAGATCTGAAGCGTGATGGTGCTCGCCGGTTCGGGCACGGCCACGGCCAGCGGGTTGAACCCGGGCGCGGACAACAGCACTCCACCGCCCGGCAACGGCTCGGCGGCGGCCTGCGCGAGGCGCGGCTGCTGCCGTTGTGTGACGACCTTTCCCCCGTCGTCGATCAGCACCCAGCGTCGGTCACCGGCCGGCCCCCAGGGCTCCACGACGCATTCTCGGAGTGGCACACTCCGGAACGCCTTGACCGGATGGATGTGGATCGACTGCAACTGCGCGTTCCCCATGAGGCCATCGTGCCAGGTGGCACCCGCGGCCGGTGGTGGGGAACGCGATCAGTAGCCGCGGTACTGCTGGTTGTTGTACGGGTCCTGGTACCCCGTCGGAGCGGGCCGCGGGGCGGCCGGACGCATCGCCTCGTACCCGCTCGGAGCGGCCGGGCGGGGCTGCTGCGGCTGCGGGCCGGGGTAGCCGCGCGGCGCGGCGGTCTGCTGCGGGATGTACGCGGCGGGCGCCTGCTGGAGCGGCGAGGGCTGCTGCGCCTGCGGGTAGCCGTAGGAGGGCTGGGAGGGGCCCGCCGGGAGAGCGGGGAGCGCCGACGGCAGCGCGGGCAGGTGACTGCCCGTGTCGTACGCGGCGGGGACCCGGATCGGGGCGATCTGCGGGGTGCCCCGCTCGGCCACGAGAGAGTCGTAGATCGGAGTGTCCGGGAAGGAGGCGGAGTAGTAGCCGCCGCCATAGGTGGAGCGGGGGGAGGTCATGGCACATAAGTTAAGCCCACGATGTGCTGGTTGGGGAGACCGATAAGAGGGTTGTTTTCCGTGTCGGGCGTGAGCTGGGATCGCCAATGCGAGCGAACTCGGCAAAAAAGGGCGGCAGTCCGCGTTGAGATCGTGTAAAGGCTCAGTTCCCGGCGGGTAACCGGCGGTTGACCACGGGTGTTCGCGTGCGCGGCGCGGGAGTTCCGTGGCCTCAGGGAATAGGTTGAACCGACCGCGAAACGACGGTCGTCCGGAGCGCCGCGCGGCGCGAAGCTCACGATGGGGGCGGACATGTCAATGCCGAAAGGATCAAACGTCCCGGTGCCCACGACGGCACTGCGGGTCGAATTGGGGTGGCGCTCCGGAACGGGGGTGCCGGACGCCGATGCCTCGGCGCTGCTGCTCGTGAGCGGAAAGGTACGCTCCGACACCGACTTCGTCTTCTACAACCAGCCGGCGCACACCTCCGGCGCCATCCGCCACGAGGGCAAACGGGACAGCGGGGGCCGGGTGACCGACTCGCTGGTCGTCGACCTCGCGCGCGTGGAGCCCGCGGTCGAGACCGTCGTCCTCGCCGCTTCCTCCGACGGCGGCTCCTTCGGAAAGGTGCCCGACCTCTACATCGAGGTCCGCGAGGACGGCCGGGACACCGTCGTCGCCCGCTTCGACAGCACCGGCGCCACCGTCGAGACCGCCTTTGTGCTCGGCGAGTTCTACCGCCGCCAGGGCGCCTGGAAGTTCCGCGCCGTCGGCCAGGGCTACGACACCGGCCTCGCCGGCCTCGCCAGGGACTTCGGCATCACGGTCGACGAGCCCCAGCAGGCGGCACCGCCCGCGCGGCCCGCCGCGCCCGCACCACAGCCGGCCGCGCCCGCCCGGCCGCTGACCCCGCCCGCGGCACCACCCCCGCCCGCCGCGCCGCCGGCCACCCCGCCCGCACAGCCCGTACGACTGACCAAGGTCACGCTGACCAAGGCCGCCCCCTCTGTCTCCCTCACCAAGCAGGGCGGCACGTCCGGGATGATGCGGGTCAACCTCAACTGGGAGGTGCGCAAGCAGTTCTCCGGCTGGGGCGACAAACTCGGCCGCGCGGTCGCCATGCACTCCGACCTCGATCTCGACCTGTGCGCCCTGTACGAACTCACCGACGGCCGCAAGGGCGTCGTCCAGGCCCTCGGCAACGCGTACGGCGCGCTGAACCGGCCTCCGTTCATCCACCTCGACGGCGACGACCGCACCGGCGCCACGTCCAGCGGCGAGAACCTCACCATCAACCTCGACCAGCAACAGCAGCTCCGGCGCGTCCTGGTCTTCGTCACGATCTACGAGGGCGCCCGATCCTTCGCCGACCTGCACGCGACGGTCACCCTCACCCCGCAGCACGGCGCCCCCATCGACTTCTCCCTCGACGAGTGCACGGTCCCGTCCACCGTGTGCGCGCTCCTGCTGATCACCAACAACGGCGGCGAACTGACCGTCCAGCGCGAGGCCCGCTACCTGGTGCCCGCGCGCGGTGTCAGCCCCCAGCGGACCGTCGACCACACCTACGGCTGGGGCATGAACTGGACCCCCGGCCGCAAGTGACCGCGCGCGGCCGAGGCAGGCGGACGGTGGCTCAGGCCTCGTCCGTCACCGCGTCCGGGCGGCTGTAGGTGCGGCCCTTCCAGGCGGCACCACGCCCCCGGTAGTGCTGCACCGCGGAGTCCACCGTCATCAGGAGATAGAGGAACGCGGTGAACGGCAGCAGAGGAGCGAGCCACAGGGGCTGACCGTAGTACCGCAGCATCGGGACATACGTCCCCGTCATCACGAGCCATGCCGCCGCGCCGAGCCACGCGGCCGCCGCGTCGCCGGTGGCCGCGCCGCCGGCCAGGGCGACGGGCGGCACGAGATAGACGAGGGCGAGTCCCGCGACCGTACCGGCCAGGAGCAGCGGGTTGTGCCGCAGCTGCGCGTAGGCGCTGCGCGACACCATCCGCCACAGGTCGTGCAGCCGCGGATACGGACGCACGCTGTCCACCCGGTCGGCCAGGCCCAGCCAGACGTGACCACCGCTGTGCTTCACCGCGCGGGCGAGCGCCACGTCGTCGATCACCGCGTGCCGGATGGCGTCCGGGACCCGCGCCCGGTCGGCCGTGGCCGCGCGCAGCAGCACACAGCCGCCGGCCGCGGCCGCCGTGCGCGAGCCCTTCCGGCCGATCCGGCGGAAGGGATACAGCTGCGCGAAGAAGTAGACGAAGGCCGGTACGACGAGCCGCTCCCAGACGCTCGCGACCCGCAGCCGGGCCATCTGCGACACCATGTCGAAACCGCCGCCCTCCGCCGAGGCCACGAGTGCGCGCAGACTGTCCGGCGTGTGCGCGATGTCCGCGTCCGATAGCAGCAGAAACTCCGGACCGCGCGCGCGTGCCAGACCGATGCCGTGCCGCACCGCCCAGAGCTTGCCGGTCCAGCCGGTGGGCGGCTCACCCGGCGAGTCCACGGTCAGCGCCAGACCGCCGTGCCGCCGCGCGAGATCGCGGGCCAGCTCCCCGGTGCCGTCGGTGCTGCCGTCGTCCACGAGGATCACCTCGGCGCGCCCCGGGTACTCCTGCGCGAGCAGCGACGGCAGGCTGTCCGGCAGCACCGCCGCCTCGTCACGGGCGGGGACGACGACACAGACGTACGGCCACACGTCCGGCTCCCGGCGCGGCGGCAGACGCACGTCGGTGCGCCAGAAGAAGCCCTGGCAGAGCAGCAACCACAGCCAGGCGGCGAGGGACACGGCGGAGATCCACGCGAAGGCGCTCACGCGCGCAGTCTGCCCCACCGGACCGGCCCGACACGGCCCATCGTCTATCGTGGCCGGGTGAAGATCGCGGTTATGGACTCCGGAATCGGCCTGCTGGCGGCGACCGCCGCGGTACGACGCCTCCGCCCCGACGCGGATCTCGTCCTCTCCCTCGACCCCGACGGAATGCCCTGGGGTCCGCGTACGCCCGAGGACCTCACCCGGCGGGCCGTGGCCGTCGCCGAGGCCGCCGCCGCGCACCACCCCGAAGCCCTGATCGTCGGCTGCAACACGGCGACCGTGCACGCCCTGACCGCGCTGCGCGAACTGCTCGAACCCGCGCTGCCGGTGATCGGCACGGTCCCCGCGATCAAACCGGCCGCCTCGGGCGGCGGACCCGTCGCCATCTGGGCCACCCCCGCCACCACCGGCAGCCCCTACCAGCGCGGACTGATCCGCGACTTCGCCGACGGAGTCGCCGTCACCGAGGTGCCCTGCTGGGGCCTCGCCGAAGCGGTGGAACACGCGGACGAGAGCGCGATCGACGCCGCCGTGACGGCCGCCGCCGCGCTTACCCCCCACGAGGTAACGACCGTCGTCCTGGGGTGCACCCACTACGAACTGGTCGCCGATCGCATCCGCGCCGCCGTGCAGCGGCCCGGCGCACCGGCGCTGGTCCTGCACGGCTCGGCCGAAGCGGTGGCCGCGCAGGCGCTGCGCCGCATCGGCGGCCGGCCCAGGCCCGACGCGGTGGCCGACGGCACCGTGACCGTCCTGCTGAGCGGACGCCCCGGCGCGCTGCCCGAGCCCGCGCTCGCCTACGCGGAGGGGCGGCTCCTGCGCGCGGCCGCCCCGGCCCGCTCCGCCTAGCCGGCGAGGGGCCCGGACGCCCCGGGCGGCCGTCCGGAGCAGTCACTGTGTGCACCGAGGTACCCGCGCAGCGAATCCTGAGTAACCTCGAAGCCATGAGGGACCACCCCCACGGCGCGCACGCGCCGCATCCCGATGTCTGGACCGGGCGTGCCACCAACCGTGTCCAGTGGTTGCTGGCGCTCGTGGGCGCCGCCTGTCTGGCGCTCGGCATCCAGCTGGCCGTCGACTCCGCGTGGACGTCGAGCTCGGCCCCGCTGGTGATGTCCGTCGTCGGCTGCATCCTCGCCGGGATGCTGGTCCTCTTCGGCACCCTCGCCTTTGTGCACGTGGCCCTGCGGGTCGACCAGGAGTGCCTGGAAGTGCGCTGTGGCCACATCGGCGTACCGCGCCGCACCATCCCTCTCTCCCATGTCGCCGGCGCCGACTTCGTCGCCCACGTGACACCGCGCCACTGGGGCGGCTGGGGCTACCGCTGGCTCCCCGACAAGGGCACCGCGGTCGTCGTACGCCAGGGCGAGGGCCTGGTCCTGCGGCTGTGGGACGGCCACACCTTCACCATCACGGTGGACGACGCCGAGGCGGCGGTCCGGGTCATCCGCGACCGACTGCGCTCGACGACACCGGACACCGCGCACTGACTCACCCGTCCGGCGGTGGTTGGGTGCGTGAGCGGGGGCCTCGCGAGGACAGACGCGGTCGCTGACCGGCGCGCGCTGTCGGGTCGCCGCCGCCGCCGCGCGGGAGGGCCGGGTTCTTCGTCGGGCGCTGGGCAGGCGTTGGCCTGTTCGTCCGCCGGTCGCGTGCGCGGGCCGGGATGCCGTCGGCCACGAGACGGTCGGCGGTCTACCCCTCCGGCCGGGACGCTGTCGCCTGTACGCGTCGGGGTTCCTCGTCCCGTAGTGGACGTGCCGTGCTCAGACCGATCAGCAGGCCCGCGCCCGCCGTCACGGCGGTGAAGCTCAGCGCGTTGCCCACGGCGGCGACGACCGCCAGCGCGGTCAGCGCGGCACCGGCGGTGAGAACGACCGGCGTCGGCCGCGCGGCCCGCCACAGCGCGAACAGCACCCAGCCGAACGCCGCCCCGAGCAGCAGCACACCCACCACACCCTGTTCCGCCGCCTGCTGGAGCAGGGCCGAATGCGGTTTGCCGTCGGACGCCAGGGTCTCGACGGCCGTCGGACTCAGCTCGCCGAAACGACCCGGACCCACGCCCACCATGGGCTCCTGGCCCGCCATCCGCAGCGCGTCCCGCCACAACTCCACGCGGTGACCGGTCAGCTGTCCCTCCAGGGAGAGGGTGAGCCCGTCCGGAAGGATCTTCGCGGCCACGGCCCAGGTCCCTCCCGTCACCGCCGCCGCCGCGACGGCCAGACCCGCGATGCCGGCCCCGCGCCGCTGCATCCGCCCCGCCGCGATCGACGCCAGCAGCACCAGGGCGCAGGCCAGCGCGCCCGTCAGCGAGCCGAGCGCCGCCGCGGTGACCGCGGCCGCGGCGGCCAGCGCGCGCAGGGCCAGCCGGTTCGCGGGTACGGGGGTCGCCCAGGCCGCGCAGCAGGCGGCGCCCGCGGCGAGGGTGAGCAGGGCGGCGGTGGCGCCGGTGTGCCCGAGCGGCGGACCCGGCTGCGGTCCCGGGCCGAGGTGCGGCACCGCCACGGTCAGCGAGATCCCGGCCACCGTGGCGGCGCAGGGCGCGGCGACCGGAAGGAGGGCGCCCGTGATCCGGCCCGCTGCGTGACCGGCGGCCACGGCGAGCACGGCCAGCAACGCCCCCTCGGGGCGGCCGTCGTGCGCGGCAGCCGTGATCAGCGACCAGACGGCGCAGCCGCCGAGCACGGCGACGCCGACCGCGTCGGAAACGTTTCGTCTGTCGTCCTCCGCCGCCGCTCCGGCCGCGGAAACACTCCTCGTGGACCCCACCAGTCCCCCCGGACCTCTGCCCCGGCCCCGGCCGCGCGCGCCGGTGTGACAGCGGCGCGCCTCGGGGCTCGGGCACACGGTAACGGCTGAGGGGCGTTTTGTGGATGAAGGGCGGTGAGATGTGCAGAAACCGTGCGGTCCGGGACACGTGCGGAGGGCTCGGCCGCCGGGTCCGGTCCGCGTGCCGGGCCCCCGCCCCTCGCTCGCCCCCGACCGTCCTCCCGGCGTCACACCCCGGCCCCGGGCCCGCGCCCCGATCGCCCTCCCGGCGTGACAGCCGGCTCTCCGTCCCTCGCCTGCCACCGACCCGCTTCCCGGCGTGACCGCCCGCTCCCCGTCCCTCGCCTGCCTCCGGTCCGCTTCCCCGCGTCGCAGCCCGCCCCCGTCGCTCCCTCGCCCCGACCGTCCTCCCGGCGTCACAGCCCGTCGCCGTACACTCCCGGAGTGACCGTGACCGCACCTCCCGACAACGGCCCCGTCCAGACCCAGCCGCAGCGACCGCGCCCCGGCTGGCCTGTGCGTCTCGTCCCGGCCGTCGCCGCCGCACTCTCCGGAGTGCTGCTCTACGTCAGCTTCCCGCCGCGCACCCTGTGGTGGCTCGCCCTGCCGGCCTTCGCGGTCTTCGGCTGGGTGCTGCGCGGCCGGAGCTGGAAGGCGGGGCTCGGTCTCGGTTACCTCTTCGGGCTCGGATTCCTGCTGCCGCTGCTGGTGTGGACCGGCGTGGAGGTCGGCCCGGGACCGTGGCTCGCGCTGGTGGTGATCGAGGCGATCTTCGTTGCCCTGGTCGGCGCGGGTGTCGCCGTGGTGTCGAAGCTGCCGGCCTGGCCGGTGTGGGCGGCCGCCGTGTGGATCGCCGGAGAGGCGGCACGCGCGCGGGTGCCCTTCGAGGGGTTCCCCTGGGGCAAGGTCGCCTTCGGACAGGCCGACGGGATCTTCCTGCCGCTCGCCGCGGTGGGCGGCACACCGGTGCTCGGCTTCGGTGTCGCCCTCGCGGGCTTCGGCCTGTACGAGATCGTCCGCCTCGGCATCGAGACCCGCCGCACGCGCGTGGTGCGCCGGGGCGCGGCCGCGGTGGCCCTGCTCGCCGTGGCCGTACCCGTACTGGGCGCCCTGGCCGCCCGTTCGCTGGTCAGCGACGACGCCGAGGACGGCACGGCCACGGTCGCCGTCGTGCAGGGCAACGTGCCCCGCGCGGGACTCGACTTCAACTCCCAGCGCCGCGCGGTGCTCGACTACCACGCGCGCGAGACGGAGCGACTGGCCGCCGAGGTCAAGGCGGGCAAGGTCGCCCAGCCCGACTTCGTACTGTGGCCGGAGAACTCCTCCGACATCGATCCGTTCACCAACGCCGACGCCCGCGCGGTGATCGACAAGGCCGCCAAGGCCATCGGCGCACCGATCTCCGTCGGCGCCGTGGTCGAGCGCGACGGCAAGCTGCTCAACGAACAGGTCCTGTGGGACCCGGTCGAGGGTCCGACCGACACCTACGACAAGCGGCAGATCCAGCCCTTCGGCGAGTACCTGCCGCTGCGCTCGCTGATCGGAGCGATCAACAGCGAGTGGACCAGCATGGTCGCCCAGGACTTCAGCCGCGGCAGCGAACCCGGTGTGTTCACCATGGACGGCGCCAAGGTCGGCCTGGTCACCTGCTACGAGGCCGCCTTCGACTGGGCCGTGCGCTCCGAGGTCACCGACGGCGCCCAGATGATCTCCGTGCCGAGCAACAACGCCACCTTCGACCGCAGCGAGATGACCTACCAGCAGCTCGCGATGTCGCGGGTACGGGCCGTCGAGCACAGCCGTACCGTCACCGTCCCGGTCACCAGCGGCGTCAGCGCGATCATCATGCCGGACGGCACGATCACCCAGCGGACCGGAATGTTCGTGGCCGACTCGCTCGTCCAGGAGGTGCCGCTGCGCTCGTCGCAGACGCCCGCCACCCGGATGGGCATCGCCCCCGAGATGGCCCTGCTGCTGGTCGCGGCCGGCGGCCTCGGCTGGGCGATCGGATCGGGTGTGCGTCGGCGGCGCGCCGGTGACGCGTAGTCGTACGACCGCCGTACGCCCCCTGAAGTGGGCCGGAGCGCGCGTAGCGGCCCGTTAGGGTCGGAGTCATGGCTACTCCTGACTTCATCACCGCGCTGCGTGAGTCCGTCGGTCATCAGCTGCTGTGGCTCCCCGGGGTCACCGCCATCGTCTTCGACGACGAGGGCAGAGTGCTGCTGAACCGGCGTACCGACACCCGCAGGTGGTCGGTGCTCGGCGGCATCGTCGACCCGGGGGAGCAGCCCGCGGCGTGCGCCGTGCGGGAGGTCTACGAGGAGACGGCGGTGCGCTGCGTCGCCGAGCGGGTCGTCCTCGTCCAGGCGGGGAACCCGGTGACGTACGACAACGGTGACGTCTGCCAGTTCATGGACATCACGTTCCGCTGCCGCGCGGTCGGCGGCGAGGCCCGGGTCAACGACGACGAGTCGCTGGAGGTCGGCTGGTTCGCGGTGGACGCCCTGCCGGAGCTGAACGAGCACGGGCTGCTGCGGATCAAGCAGGCGATGGCCGACTCCCCGACGTGGTTCGACCCTATGGGTTCCAGGTGAAGTGTGGGGCGTGACCACATGGGTCGGGGTGCAGGGACGGCCTAGGGTCGGGCCATGACCACGCCCCCCGCCGCCGTCCCGGGCCCGCCCGCCACCCCAGCACCACACAGCACCTCAGCACCCCGTCCCGCTTTGGTACCCCATGCCGCTCCTGCACCCCATGCGGTTCCGGCTCCCTACGCCGTCCCGCTCGATCTCGGCGGGCGCACGGCCCTCGTCACCGGTGCCGCCGGGGGCATCGGCCGAGCCTGCGCGCTGCGGCTCGCGTCCGCCGGGGCCAAGGTCAGGGCGGTCGACCGGGACGCGGCGGGCCTGGACGCGCTCGTCGAGCGGGCCGCCGGACTGCCGGGCACCGTCGAGCCGCGGATCCTGGACCTGACCGACCTCGACGCCGCCGAACTCGTGGCCGCGGGCACCGACGTGCTGGTGAACAACGCCGGGCTGCAACTGGTGCGGCCCATCGAGGAGTTCCCGCCGGACGTGTTCCACACCGTGCTCACCGTGATGCTGGAGGCGCCCTTCCGGCTCATCCGCGGCGCCCTGCCGCACATGTACGGACAGGGCTGGGGCCGAATCGTCAACGTCTCCTCGGTGCACGGCCTGCGGGCCTCGCCCTTCAAGTCGGCCTATGTGGCCGCCAAGCACGGACTGGAGGGGCTGTCCAAGACGGCGGCGCTGGAGGGCGCGCCCCACGGGGTCACCTCGAACTGTGTGAACCCGGGCTACGTCCGCACCCCCCTGGTCGAGCAGCAGCTCGCGGACCAGGCCGCCGCGCACGGAATCCCCGAGGAGCGTGTCCTCACCGAGGTGCTGCTGCGCGACAGCGCGATCAAACGCCTGATCGAACCGGAGGAGGTCGCCGAGACCGTGGCCTACCTGTGCGGCCCGCAGGCCCGCTCCGTCACCGGCACCTCACAGCTCCTGGACGGCGGCTGGAGCGCGCACTGAGCGTACGGCGGGCGGGCCTGCCCCGAGTTTTCCACAGGCCTGACGGGGCGGCCGGACGATGAGCAATCCTGTGCACATGTCCCGCGATCACGTGCAGTCCACCGAGCGCCCCACCGGGGCCCCGTCGAGCGACGCCGAGGCGCCGTTCCTGGAGCTGCTGGCGCGCGGCGCCTCCGCCGACGCCTACGAGCAGCCGGTGCTGCTGGCCCGCGCGGAGGGCGGGGCGCCCGGGCGGATCGCCGCACTGGAGGGCGCCAAGCTGCTCGCGCTGCGCGTGCGCGCCGAGCTGGAGGGCCGCCGGCGCCGGGAGGCGGAGCTGTCGGCACTGTTCGAGACCGCACACGACCTCGCCGGACTGCGTGACCTCGACGCCGTGCTGCAAGCCATCGTGCAGCGCGCCCGCTCCCTGCTCGGCACCGACGTCGCCTACCTGAGTCTGAACGACCCGGCGCGCGGGGACACCTACATGCGGGTCACCGAGGGCTCGGTCGCCGCCCGCTTCCAGCAGCTGCGCCTCGGTATGGGTGAGGGGCTGGGCGGTCTCGTCGCACAGACCGCGCGGCCCTACGTCACCGACGACTACTTCAAGGACGCCCGCTTCCAGCACACCACGACCATCGACGCCGGCGTCGGCGACGAGGGCCTGGTCGCGATCCTCGGCGTGCCGCTGATGCTCGGGCCGCACGTCATCGGGGTGCTCTTCGCCGCGGACCGGCGCGCCCGTGTCTTCGAGCGGGAGCAGATCGCGCTGCTCGGCTCCTTCGCCGCGCTCGCCGCGGCCGCCATCGACACCGCCAACCTGCTCACCGAGACCCGGTCCGCCCTCGCCGGCCTGGAGCGGGCCAACGAGATCATCCGCGACCGCAGCGGGGTCATCGAACGCGCCTCCGACGTCCACGACCGGCTCGCCGAACTGGTGCTGCGCGGCGGCGGGGTGCACGACGTGGCCGCGGCCGTCTCCGAAGTCCTCGACCGCACGGTCGAGTTCGCCGAGTCCGACGCGGCTCCCGCGACCGCGCTGGAGGCGTCACGCGCCGAAGGACACGCCGTACTCCACAAGGACGACTGGATCGCCGCCGTCGCCGCGGGCGGCGAACTCCTCGGCGCCCTCGTCCTGCGCGGCCACCCCGGCCTCGACCCGGTCGACCAACGCACCCTGGAACGCGCCGCGATGGTCACCTCGCTGGTGCTCCTCGCCCGGCGCTCCGCCGCCGAGGCCGAACAGCGCGTACGCGGTGAACTCCTGGACGACCTCCTCGACGCCCGCGACCGCGACCCACGGCTGCTGCGCGACCGCGCGACCCGGCTGCACGCCGACCTCGACGCCACCCACGTGGTCCTCGCCGCCCGGCTCCACGGCACCGCCGCGGACGCCGAACAGGAGGCGGCGGCCCGCCGCCGCCTCTGGTCCGCCGCCTCACACCTCGCCGCGACCCGGCACGGCCTCGCAGCGGTCCGCGACGGGGGCACGGTCCTACTCCTGCCGCTCACCGGCGGCGACACCGCCACCGACGTGGCCCGCCGCACCGCACGCCACCTCGGCCGGGCCGTCCACGAGTCCGTCACCGTCGGCGCCTCCGCCCCCGTCGAACACCTCGCCGCCCACCCGGACGCCGTCGCCGCGGCCTACGCCGAGGGCCGTCGCTGCCTGGACGCCATGCGCCTGCTGGGGCGCGACGGAGACGGCGCCGCGGCCGAGGACTTCGGCTTCCTCGGCCTGCTGCTGGCCGGCGACCGCGACATCGCGGGCTTCGTCGACCGCACGATCGGCGAGGTGGTGGCCTACGACGAACGCCGTGGCACGGAGCTGCTGCGCACCCTCGGCGCCTACTTCGACTGCGGCATGAGCCCGGCCCGCACCAAGGACGAACTCCACGTCCACGTCAACACGGTGGCGCAGCGCCTGGAGCGGGTCGGCCGCCTCCTCGGCGACGACTGGCAGAGCCCGGCCCGCACCCTGGAGATCCAACTCGCCCTGCGCCTGCACCGGTTGGCGTCCTCACCGCCCTGACCGCAGCGGCGGGGACGTCTTCGCGGACGTGTCGGACCCGTCGGACCCGTCGTCCTCGCCGGCCGGGGACGACGATCGGACCTCGTTGAGGTCCCGGTCGCGGGTCTCCTTCGCCACCCCCACCGCGATCAGCGTGAGCACCACGGCGGCGATCACGTACAGGGCGATCGGGGTGGAGCTGTCGTGGTCGGCGAGCAGTGCCGTCGCGATCAGCGGCGCCGGGGCGCCCGCCGCGACCGACGAGAACTGGGCGCCGATGGAGGCGCCGGAGTAGCGCATCCGGGTCGCGAACATCTCGGAGAAGAACGCCGCCTGCGGCGCGTACATCGCCCCGTGCAGCACCAGGCCGACGGTCACGGCGAGGACGAGGTGGCCGAAGCCTCCGGTGTCGATCAGCGCGAAGAACGGGAACATCCACAGGCCGACCCCCGCCGCGCCCAGGAGATACACGGGCCGCCGCCCCACACGGTCCGACAGTGCGCCCCACAGCGGGATCACCGCGAAGTGCACCGCCGACGCGATGAGTACGGCGTTCAGCGCGGTCTGTTTGGAGACGCCGGCCGAGGTGGTGGCGTAGACGAGGATGAAGGCGGTGATGACGTAGTAGCTGATGTTCTCCGCCATGCGGGCGCCCATCGCGACCAGGATGTCGCGCCAGTGGTGGCGCACGACGGCGACCAGCGGCAGCTTCTCCGCCGGCGCCGAGGTGGCCTTGCGGGACTCGGCCTGCGCGAGGGCCTGTTGGAACACCGGCGACTCGTCGACGGACAGCCGGATCCACAGGCCGACCAGTACCAGGACGCCGGAGAGCAGGAAGGGGATGCGCCAGCCCCAGTCGGAGAACGCGGCGTCCGACAGCACGGCCGTCAGGAACGACAGCACACCGGTCGCGAGCAACTGCCCTGCGGGCGCGCCGGTCTGCGGCCACGACGCCCAGAAGCCGCGGCGGCGCGCGTCCCCGTGCTCGGACACCAGCAGGACGGCGCCGCCCCACTCGCCGCCGAGCGCGAAGCCCTGCACCAGCCGCAACACGGTGAGCAGGACCGGCGCCGCCGAGCCGATCGTCGCGTGGGTCGGCAGCAGACCGATCGCGAATGTGGCCCCGCCCATCAGCAGCAGACTCAGCACCAGCAGCTTCTTGCGGCCCAGCCGGTCCCCGTAGTGCCCGAAGACCAGTGCGCCCAGCGGCCGGGCGGCGAAGCCGACCGCGTACGTCAGGAACGAGAGCAGGGTGCCGACGAGCGGGTCGGAGCCCGGGAAGAACAGCTCGTTGAAGACGAGCGCGGCGGCGGAGCCGTAGAGGAAGAAGTCGTACCACTCGATCGTCGTGCCGATGAGACTGGCGGCGACGATGCGCCTGAGATTGCCGGGTGGGGTGGGCGGGGCGGGTGCTGCGGAGGCCATGAACGCCACTTCCTCGTGTGCCGTGGGGACGGGTACGTGTCGGCACACGGTAGGAACGTCCAGGTCACTGGCGTATATGGCGGGACACCATAGTTCTGCGCGCTGGAGTGCGTGTTCGCACCATGGAGGCGCCACCGAGCATCATCGATGGCCGCACTGGGGCAGCGAAGGCCTGTAGGTCCGAAGGTCTGGTGCCTGGTCCGCGGTCCCACCGTCCCGCGTTCGCCCGCATTGCCTGATGGCCCACCGGTTGTCTGACGGCCTACCGGCCGGTCACTGCCGCCGATAGAGTCCGCCGCGGAGGACTGACCATGACGCGCATACCCGGACCGGCTGTGGCGCTCATGTTGGCTGCCTCGGTCGTCGCGACGACGGCGCTCGCCGGGTGCGGGGAGCAGGGGCCCGCGCCGGCGGTGAAGAGCCCGTCGGCGAGTGGGTCCACACCCGCACCTCACCCGGTCGTTCACCTCCGTGCGGACGGCAACACCCTGGTCCCCGGAGGCCCGCCCCTCCCTCTCCACCTCTCCGTAACGGGCCTCACCGCCGCGCAGGCCGAGCGACGCCATGTGGCGCTCTACGTCGGGACGGTCCCCGACGAACTCCAGATCCGCGAGAACGGTTCCTGGCACGATGTGCCGTTCCAGTGGACCAACGAGCAGGACGACAACGGGGAGTTCGCCGCCGTCGTGCCGCTCTCGTATCGCGGCAAGGCGCGGACGGAGCTCGACTTCCGGCTGTTCACCGCCGACCAGCCCGTCGACGACGTGGACGGCAAGGTTCCCGCCACGACCACCACGGTCGCCGCGGAGATGTCCAGGGATGCCAGCTATGTGCGCATCCACCCGGCGGCATCCGCGACGCGCCTGCGTCTTTCCGTCGACCCCACGCATGTCACCGTCGAGGTACCGCAGATACTCCGGGCGACCGAGGGCGGGACACCGGCGGAGTGGTACGTGCGGGTGCGCAACGCCGGGGGCAAGCTCACTCGCTCCCACCTCCGCGTCGCGATCTCCCTCACCCCCGGAGAGATCGGCCAATCCGTGCGACAAGTGCACTGGTCGATCAACCGCGAGGGCCGCTGGGCCGACCTGACAGGCCAGACACACGTGGAGACGGACGAGTTCGAGCTCAGACCCGGGGAATCGCGGACCGTGCGGATCCGACTCGCTCTGCCGGCCGACACAACGCCAAGCCGGTCCGCCGACGTCGGCGCCGTACTGTCCGCGGCGGTCACGGCTCCTTGGTGGCCCTCCGACCCGGATCGGCCGTCAGGGATCACACACTACGCGGAGTCCACGAATATTCTCGTCGAACGCTGACCTGCGACGCCTTTCCGGTCCCAGGGCCGCTCGCACCATGAGGCGCCGTTCGGACGCGTGAGGGGTGCGGGTTTCGCTGTCACCGCTGGTTTCCCGAGGAAGGTCCGCGCAGTTGCGTGTGGACGAGGGCAAGAACCTCGGCGGAGTGGTGCAGGAGGTAGAAGTGGTCGCCGGGGAAGACGGTCAGTTCGAAGGCGCCGGTGGTGACCGCGGACCACGTGGCCGCCGAACTCACCTGGGTGAGCGGGTCCCGGGAGCCGACCAGCACGGTCAGCGGGCACGTGAGCAGGGGCTCGGGTGCCGTGTGGCGGTAGTCCCGCATCAGCTGCCAGTCGGCGGTGAAGACGGGCACCAGCATGGCGCGGGCGTCCTTGTCCTCCAGCAGGGCGGCCGGAGTGCCGCCGAGAGTCCGCAGGGCGTCGACCGCGTCCAGCGTGGGGTCGGCGGCGGGTCCGGACGGTTTCGGGGCCCTGGCCGACAGGAAGAGCCGTTGTGGTTGCGGGGCTCCGGCGTCGCGCAGCGCGCGAGCGGTCTCGTAGGCGATGGCTGCGCCCATGCTGTGGCCGAAGAGGGCGTAGGGGCCGATGACGTCGTCGAGCAGGGCGCCGCGGATCTCCTCGACGAGGGCCGTCATGTCGGTAGTGGGTGGTTCACCCCATCGGTCGGCCCGGCCCGGGTATTGGACGGCCACCAGTTCGGTGTCGGCGGGCAGGGCTCTCGCCCAGGGCGCGTACACCCCGGCCGAAGCGCCCGCGTGGGGAAAGCAGACCAGGCGCGTGCGAGCGCTCGGCCGGGGCTCGAACCGCCGGAGCCACGGGGAGGCCGTCATCGGGACTCCTCCGCCGACCGGTCCGCGGAGTCACCGGCACTGTCCTCGTCCGGCGGGAGTCCGTGGAGGTAGGTGCCGAGCGCGGACGGGCTGGGATGTTCGTAGATGACGGCGAGCGGCAGTGGACGGCCGCACAACTCGCTCAGTCTGTCGCGTAGTTCGAGGGAGCCCAGCGAGTCCAGTCCGGCCAGAACGAGATCCGCGTCCGGGGGAAGCCGGTCGGGCGAGGGATGCCCGAGTACGTCCGCCGCAACGGCTCGCACCAGGGTGATCCACGCCTCGCCGGTCCGCGGGCGGGCGAGAGCGACGGCTGCCGGGGAGGCGCTCTCTCCACAGGCCGGCGACCGCGTCTCCTCCCTGGCGCTCGTCCGGGCGCCGGCATCGATGCCGGCTTCCCGCCGGGCCGGCGCAGGGGAGAACGCGGAATCGTCGAACCGCCCCGCCAGGACCACGGGACTGTCTTCCTCCACCGCCCGGTCGAAGAGCGCGAGCGCGCCCTGGGGCGCCATCGGCCGCAGTCCGAGGCCGTGCAGCCGCTGCCGGGCGTCGAGGGGAAGTCCCTGTGTCATGCCGGTGTCCTCCCACCATCCCCAGCCGATACTCAGCCCAGGCAGGCCGAGCCCGGCACGGTGCACGGCCAGGGCGTCGAGGAAGCCGTTCGCGGCGGCGTAGTTCGCCTGGCCCGCCGTGCCGAGGAGCGCGGACGCCGAGCCGAACAGGACGAACCGGGTGAGTGGCAGATCGATCGTCGCCTCGTGCAGGTGCCACGCGCCGTCGACCTTCGGCCGCAGCACACGGTGGACCTGCTCGGGACTCATGCGGGCCACCGTGGAGTCGTCCAGCACACCCGCGGCGTGCACGACCGCGCGCAGCGGACGGCGTTCGCCCGCCGTGGCGACCAGGGCCCGTACGGCGTCGGGATCCGCGACGTCGCAGGCGACTGCCCTGATGTCCGCGTCGAGTCCGTCCACACCGTGCGGCAGCCGGCCGGACCGGCTCGCCACCACGATGTGCCGGATACCGTGCACGGTCACCAGGTGAGGCACGAGTTCCGCGGCCAGTGCCCCGCCACCACCCGTGACCAGGACGGTTCCGTCAGGGTCGAACGCGGGTCCGGGGGATGCCGCTTCCGCCGACTGCGTGTGGACGGGACCGTGCACGATGCCATCGATCAACGTCAACTCGATGCCGTCGGCCCCTCCGGCGAGCCGCGCCGCCGCCTCGGCCACCGCCTCCGCCGAGCCCCCGTGGCCACGGACGTGCAGCAGTCCCAGCCGCCCGGGATGCTCCCGTGCGGCCGACCGCCACAGGCCGCGCACCGCCGCCGCCACCAGCTCTGACTCCCCGGAGTGGTCCCGCGTCAGCAGGACCGGCGTGGTGCCCACAAGCGTCGGACCGGCGAGGCATCGCCTCAGCAGGGCCAACTGCTCGACGACAGCAGTGTGGACGGCACCGGCCACGCCGCCGGAGGCTTCGGCAGCAGGCTGGAGTGCGATCACGAGCGCTTCCGGAATGCGGTCGGCCCGGTCTGCCGCCGCCATCAGCGTGGGGAGATCGGGGTGTGCTCGCGCGAACCCGGACAGACCCTCGGCCGGCGTACCCAGCAACCACGGTGCCGTGGTTGGACGTTGCGCCGCGGGGCCGAGCGCTGCCCATGTACGCCGGTACAGGTTGGGCTCGGCGGGCGGGTCGGCCGGGGCGGGCAGCGGGCGCATCGTCAGGGTGCCGACGGACAGTACCGGTCGGCCGTCGGCGTCCTCGACCTCCGCGGCGTACGAGTCGGCGGACAGACGAGTGATACGGGCTGACAGCGGGCCCTGCGCGGTGCGGTGCACGGTGACCGAGGCCCAGCTGAAGGGCAGCCGAAGGCGCCCCTCCAAGAGTGCGCCCGGCTCGGTGAGCAGGGCCTGGAGGACGGCGTCGAGGGCGGCGGGCGCGAAGAGTTCGCCTGTTGCGTCGCCGTACGGCGGTGCTGAGGCGCTCCGCGAGTAGAGCGTTCCGTCCGTGTGCCGCACCTCGGCGAGCGTGCGCAGGGCCGGACCGTAGGAGAGGCCGAGGCGGGTGCATCGGGCGTAGTGCTCTTCCAGCGGCCGCGGGACTGCCTCCTTCGGCGCTCTGGCCCGGTGCGGGACAGGGGGTTCGGCAGCGGGGTCGGGGCGGGGGACGAGGTGGCCGGAGGCGTGCGTGGTCCACGGGCCGCCGGACGCAGGCCGCGAGGTGACGGTCAGATCGAGTCCGCCCGCCGTGCTCGGTGCGGTGGTGACACGCACGTCGGTCGGCACGCCGCCGGTCAGGTCGAGCGGAGTGTGGAGGACGAGTTCACCCAGCCGCGGATGCCCGGCCCGGTACCCGGCCCGCAGGGCGAGTTCGAGGAAGGCGGTCGCGGGCAGCAGTACCCGGCCGCCCACGACGTGGTCACGCACCCAACCGTGCGCGCCGCCGCCGAACCGCTCGGTGAGCGCCGGTTGCGCCGCCCCGGCTCCGGATGCGGGGCGTGCGGTGGAGGTGTGGGCGGAGTTCGCCGGAGCAGGCAGATGGCCGCCGACGGCACCGTCGGCCGTTGCCTCGTGCGTGTGGTGACCGAGTCGTGCGGTCGGTGAGCGTGGGGAAGTCGGCACGGCCGGTACATCGTCGGCGGGTGTCGCGGGGAGGAGCCAGTAGCGCTCGTGCTGCCACGCGTACGAAGGCAGGCCGACGTGCTGTCCCGGCACCACCGCGGGCAGGTCCGAGCCAAAGCCGTGGACGTACAGGCGGCCCACCACGTTCAGCGCCTTCTCGGCCCCGGTCGTACGTCGATCCGAACCCGGGTCGTTGCCCGCCATGGACAGGACCACCGCCTCTCGCGGCGCGTGGGCGCGAGCGACGGGGTCCGATCCGGTGCCCAGCTCCACCAACGCACCCGCCCCGTGCACCTCGACGGCCGCTCGCACCGCGGCGCGTGGGTCGCCCGGACCGCGTACCACGTGGTTGACCCAGTGGTCGGGATCGGCCAGGGTGTCGCCGGCCCGGCCGGTGAGCGTCGAGACGACCGGCAACCGTGCGATGTGCGGGTTCAGCCCCGCGACGACGGCGCGGAACTCGGAGAGCGCGGAGTCGAGGGGCCCGGCACCTGGCAGAGGCCGGTTGTGTGCGCCGCTGTCCTCGGGGAGTTCTCCGTGCGGGGAATCCGCCTGTCCGTCCCGGCGCGACGACACCACCGTCACTGCGTCCGCCCCGCCGAGCCGCTGCGCCAACCGGGCCCGTGCGACGGCGAGTCGGACCGCGTCGGGCAGCGACAACGCACCCGACACGTGAGCCGCCGCCACCTCACCGGCCCCGTCCGCGACCAGCAGATCCGGCGCGATCCCCCAGCTGTGCAGGAGCCGGAACTGGGCCACCTGCACGGCGAACAGCGCCGGCTGCGCGGCCGGCGCGTCCTCGATCCGCACGGTGCCACCGGCCGCGAGCGTGCCCTCGCCGGTGCGCAGCAGCTCCCCGAGAGAGGTCCCCAGCAGGGGATCGGCGAGCGCGCAGACCTCGTCGAGTGCGCGCCGGAACACCGGGTGGCCGGTACGGAGTTCTTCGGTGCCGCCGATCGCCGCCCGCAGCCCGTCCTCGCCGCCGAGCAGGAACGCGAGCCGCCCCCGCCTGCCGTGCACCTGGGCACCGGTCAGCCGGGCGTGTGCGGTCCCCGACGCGATCGACGCCAGCACCGCGCATGCCTCGGCGGTGTCGCGGACGACCGCCGCCGCGCGGTGCTCCAGCGCCGCCCGGCCGGCCAGGGTGTGCGCGACGTGCCGCACGGGAGACGGATGTGCCGTCAAGTGCGCCCCGATCCTCGCGGCCTGGGCGCGCAGGGCCTGCTCGCTGTGGCCCGAGAGCACCAGCAGCGCGGGCCCGTCCTGGTCGTGCGCTGCCTCATCAGGCGCCGACGTGGTGTCCTTCGGCGCTTCCTCGACGACGACGTGCGCGTTGGTGCCGCTGATGCCGAAGGAGGACACACCAACCCGCCGCGGCCGGCCGTCGGCGCGGCGCCACGGCCGCGACGCGTGCAGCAGCCGAACCGGGCCCGCCGACCAGTCGACGTGCGGTGTCGGCTCGTCGGCGTGCAGCGTCCGCGGCAACTCCTCGTGGACGAGCGCGCCGACCATCTTGATGATGCCGCCGACACCCGCGGCGGCCTGGGTGTGCCCGATGTTGGACTTCAGCGAGCCGAGCCACAGCGGGGTGCCCGCCGGGCGGGACCCTCCGTACGCGGCGAGGATCGCCTGGGCTTCGATCGGGTCGCCGAGCGCTGTGCCGGTGCCGTGGGCCTCGACGGCGTCCACGTCGGCGGCGCCGAGGCCGGCGTCGGCCAGCGCGGCGCGGATCACGGCCTGCTGCGCGGGGCCGCTGGGCGCGGACAGTCCGTTGCTCGCCCCGTCCTGGTTCACCGCGGAGCCCTTGATCAGGGCGAGCACACGGTGTCCGTTACGCCGGGCGTCCGCGAGCCGTTCGAGTACGAGGACGCCCGCGCCCTCGGCGAGCCCGGTGCCGTCGGCGGCGGCGCCGAACGCCTTGCAGCGCCCGTCCGCCGCGAGCCCGCCCTGCCGGCCGAACTCGGCGACCGTGCCGGGGGTGCTCATCACCGTCACCCCCGCCGCGAGTGCCAGTCCGGTCTCGCCCGAGCGCAGGGCCCGGCAGGCCAGGTGCACGGCCACCAGGGACGACGAACACGCGGTGTCCACGGTGAGGGCGGGTCCGTGCAGGCCCAACACGTAGGAGAGCCGCCCGGAGACGACGCTGCCGGCCATGCCGGTCAGCCGGTGTCCGGCGACCCGGGAGGGAGAGGCGTGCAGCGGTGGGCCGTAGTCCTGCTGGTTGGCGCCCGCGAAGACCGCCGTGCCGCTGTCGCGCAGGGTGTGCGGATCGATGCCCGCGTCCTCCAGCGCCTCCCACGCCACCTCCAGCAGCAGGCGCTGCTGCGGGTCCATGGCGGTCGCCTCGCGCGGCGAGATGCCGAAGAACGCGGCGTCGAAGCCCGCCGCGTCCGGCAGGAAACCGCCCCGTGCCGGCCCTCCATCGCCGTCGGGGACCGGGGGCCACTGCCGGTCCTCAGGGACGGGTCCGGTCGCGTCACGGCCCTCGGCGACCAGTCGCCACAGGGCCTGCGGGGAGTCGGCGCCGGGATAGCGGCAGCCGATGCCGACGACCGCGACGGGTGCACGGCGCTCGACCTCCCGCTGTTCGAGCTGAGCCACGTGGTCCTTCGTGGCGCGCAGTTCGGCCGTCAGGCGCTTCAGATAGTCGACGAGTTGGGGCTGGTCGCTCACCGGGTCTCCTCGGGCTCGTCGCCGGTCCTGCGGTGGGCCGTGTCGTCGGTCTTGGGGCGAGCCGTGTCGTCGGTCCTGTGGTGGGTTGTGCCGCCGCTGCGGCCGAGTTCCGCGTCGATGAGCTGGAGCAACTCCTCGCCGTCCGCCTGCGCGAGGTCGGCCGGGAGCTCGTGGGGCTCCACCGACGTGACGGTGGTCGCCGCCGCCGGGGTCGATCCGGCATCGTCCGCCGCCGCTGCCGGTCCAGTGTCGTCCGCCGCCGAAGCCGGCTCGGCCGCGTCCGCTGCCGGGGGCCCGTCGGGTGGTGCCGGGAAGAGCAGCTCCACGACACGGTCGGCCAGCGCGTCCAGCGTGGGGTGGTCGAACACGACGGTGACCGGAAGCCGTAGCCCGGTGGCCGCGTTCAGCCTGTTGCGCAACTCCACGGACGTGAGCGAGTCGAAGCCGAGGTCGCGAAAGGCCCTCGTCCTGCGTACGTCGTCCGGGTCTGTCAGCCGCAGTACGGTCACGGCCTGGCCGGTGATCCAGTCTGTCGTTGCCTCCAGACGCCGCTCGGCGGGCAGCGCCGAGAGCCGTTCGGGCAGCCCCGCTGTCCGGTCCGGATCTGGTGTGCCGGAGGCGGTGGTGTCGAACGTGCGGGCGGGGAACGTGCCGGTGAGTGCGGGGAGCGCGTCGGCCGAGTGTGCGTCGTAGGACGCAGACGCAGACGCAGACGCAGACGCAGACGGAAGTGGAGGCGGAGGCGGCGAGGCGGGGGCAAGCGCAGGTGCCGGGGCCGGAGAAGCCGTTCCCCGCGCGGCGACCAGCGTGGCCTCCGGGCGGTCCGCCGCGGCGTCGAACAGGGCGAGGCCCTGCGAGGTGGGCAGAGGAACGAGCCCCGCGGCGGCCATCCGGGCGATGTCGGTGTCCGTCAGGTGCCCGCTCATGGCGGAGCGCTGTTCCCACAGACCCCAGGCCAGGGACTGCGCGGGCAGCCCGTCGGACGCGCGTACGCACGCGAGCGCGTCGAGGAAGCCGTTGGCGGCGGCGTAGTTGGCCTGACCGGGCAGGCCCAGTACTCCGGCGACCGAGCTGTACAGCGTGAAGCGGGCCAGGTCCAGGTGACGGGTCTGCTCGTGCAGGTGCCAGGCGCCGTCGGCCTTGGGCGACAGGACGGCGGACAGTTGCTCGGGGCCGAGCGACATCACGGTGGCGTCCCGCAGGATCCCGGAGGTGTGGACCACGGCGGTCAGCGGGTGGGCGGACGGTACCGCCGCGAGCAACTCCGCGACCTGGACCGGATCCGACACGTCGGCTTGCCGGTACTCGGCGTGCGCACCGAGCGCGTTCAGGCCGTCCAGCAGGGCTGCGACGCGTGGCTCGTCCGCGGGTGCGCGCCCGGACAGCAGCAGTCGGCGTACGCGGTGCCGGCGCACCAGGTGGCGGGCCAGTTCGCCGCCGAGGGTGCCGGCGCCGCCGGTGATCAGAACGGTGCCGTCGGGGCGGAGGGACGACGGGAGGGTCAGCACCAGCTTGCCGACGTGCCGGGCGTCGCGGAAGGTCACCATCGCGTCCTTCGCCTCACGGACGTCCCAGGCCGTCAGCGGCAACGGGTGCAGCTCACCCGCCAGGAACAGCTCCCCCAGGTCGCGGAGGGCGGTCGCGATGTCGTCGGGGTCGACGCTCAGCACGTCGAAGGGCTGGTAGTGCGCGTCGGGCCGGACCGCGTCGACCTGGGTGCGGGTACGGATGTCGAGCTTGCCCATCTCCAGGAAGCGGCCCCCCGGGGCGAGCAGCCGCAAGGAGGCGTCCACCAGCGGCCCCGCCAGAGCATTGAGCACTACGTCCATGCCCCGCCCACCCGTGGCGGTACGGAACTCCTCCTCGAACCCGGCCGTCCGGGAGGACGCCGTCCTGTCGGACGGGACGCCGAGCGCGGCGAGCGTGGGCCACTTGTCGGGGTGGGCGGTGGCGAACACCTCGGCGCCCAGCCGGCGGGCGATCTGGAGGGCTGCCATACCCACACCCCCGCTCGCCGCATGGATCAGCACCCGCTCCCCGGCCGTGAGCCGGCCGAGCGTGACGAGGCCGTGATGGGCGGTCAGGAACGCGATGGGGACGGTGGCGGCCTCGGCGAACGTCCAGCCGTCCGGGACCGGTGCGACGAGCCGGTGGTCGGTGACGACCCGCGGGGTGATCGCACTGCGGTCGAGGGCGACGATGCCCATGACCCGGTCGCCCGGGGCGAGGCCCGGCGTGTCCGGTCCGACCTCGGTGACGACACCGGCGAACTCCCGGCCGAGCGACGCCTCGCCGGGGAAGAGCCCCATCGTGGTGATGACGTCTACGAAGTTCAGCCCCGCCGCCCGTACGGCCACCCGCACCTCGCCGGACCCGGGCGCGCGGTCGTACTCGGGCGCGGGTACCAGCGCGAGTCGGTCGGGTGTGGTCTGCCGGGCGGGCCCCGTCAGGGCGAGTTTCCACGCACCCGGGCCGGGCGGCGGGCTCAGCGGGCCGTCCTGAACGGGGGCGAGGACCGGCACATGCGCCTGTCCGTCCCGGAGCGCCACCTGCGGCAGGTCGGCCGCGACGGCGAGCGCGAGCAGCGCGTCGGAGGCCGGGGTCCCGTCGCTGTCCACGTGGGTGAGCTGCCCGGGGTGTTCGGCCGCGGCACTGCGCCACAGGGCGGCCACCGCCGCGGCCACCGGATCGGGACGCCGTGCGGTGGCCCGGCGGGTGCTCAGGACCAGGCGGGTGCCGGCGTACGCGCTCTCGCCCAGGAAGGCCCGCACCAGTTCCAGATGGCGTGCGGTGGTGGTGTGCAGGGCGTCGGGGAGGCCGTGCGGCGCGGCCGTGCCGCCGTGCGCGGCCGGGTCCAGGTGGACGACCACGATCCGGGGCACCGGTGCCCCGGCTGCGGGGAGGGTGTCCGCGGCGGGCACGCCGGGCAGGGCCGGATGCGGCGGTCCGACGATCGTGGTGTCGGTCGACGTGGCCGGTGCCCCGCTGAGGATCGCGGGGGTCCAGGACGTCGCCCGCAGCGGGGGATGGATGCCGGTGGCGGGCAGGAACGAGACCGCGTCGAGGTCGAAGACGGCGGCACCGGCCGGGTCGACGGCCGCGATCCGCCAACTGCCGTCCGCCCCCGGTTCGGCGTGGATCCGCAAGGAGGACGCGGTCGAGGGGCGGATTCGGACGCCACTGAAGGCGAACGGCATCCGGGCCGGCCGCGTGTCGTCGTTGTTGTCCTCGCCGTCCTTCGCCAACTCGGCGAGCAGCAGGGCGTGGAGCGCGGCGTCGATCAGGACGGGATGCGCGTCGAACCCGTCGGCCGGTCCGGCCTGGGCGGGCAGGGCCACCTCGGCGAACACGCCGTCACTTCGGCGCCACACGCCGCGCAGCGCCCGTAGCGCCGGCCCATAGGTGTATCCCTCGGCGGCGAGCCGGTCGTAGGCGTCCTCGATGTCCATCTCCTGGGCGCCCTGCGGGGGCCATGTGCCGTCACCGAGCGCGGGCCGAGCGGTGGGGGAGACAGGGACGGGGTGGGTGGGGGAGACAGGGACGGGGTGGGTGGGGGAGGCGGGGACAGGGTGGGTGGGGGAGACAGGGACAGGGTGGGTGGGGGAGGCGGGGACAGGGTGGGTGGGGTAGGCGGAGGCGGAGGCTGAGGTGGGTTCGGAGGGGGAGGCGGGTTCGGCGGTCACCCGGCCGTGCGCGTGGACCGTCCACCCGGGCTCGGTGGCGTCCTCGCCGGCCCGGTCGCGCGCACGGGCATAGAGCGACACCGCCCGCGTGCCGTCCGGGTCCGCCCGGTCCAGCACGACCTGGAGTTCGAGCGCCCCGCCGTCGGCGGGCAGCAACAGCGGTGCGGAGACCACGAATTCGTCGAGGGGTCCGGCACCGGCGTGGCGTGCGGCGTTCGACACGAGTTCCACCAGGGCGGCACCGGGAACCAACGCGACCTCGAACAGGGCGTGGTCGGTGAGCCAGGGCGCCTGCGCGGCGGACACGCGGGCGGTCACCAGGTGCCCGCCGGTGTGCGGCAGATCCAGGGGCGCGGTCACGAAGGGGTGCCCAAAAGCCCGGGACGGCGCGGGCGGCGGTGTGGCGGCCACCGGGGGAGCGGGCCAGAAGCGGCGGTGCTGGAAGGCGTAGCCGGGAAGCGGCACCGGTGGTGTGTCCGGCCCGGCCTGTGCGGTCCAGTCCACCGGCAGGCCGGCGCGGAAGGCCTCGGCGGTCGCCTCCAGGAAGCGGTCCCGCGACGGCTCGTCCCGGCGCAGCGTGCTGAGCGCGACAGCGGGCGCGCCGGCGTCCTCGAAGGTCTCCAGCAGTGCGGAGTGCAGCAGCGGATGCGGGTTGACCTCTACGAAGGCCCGGTGGCCCGTGGCCAGCAGGGCCCGTACGGCGGGCTCCAGCAGTACGGGCTGCCGTGCGTTGCGCCACCAGTAGTCGGCGTCCAGGCCCGTGGTGTCCAGGCGCTCGCCGGTCACGGTCGAGTAGAAGGGGATCCGGGAGGCGCGCGGCGCCACCGGGGCCAGGACGTCGAGCAGATGCTCGCGCAGCGGTTCGATCTGACGGCTGTGTCCCGCGTTGCTGACCGGCAGCCTGCGATACGGCACTCCCTCGGCGTCGAGCGCGGCCAGCAGGGAGTCCAGGGCCGCCGGCTCCCCGCCGACCGTCGTCGCCGCGGGCCCGTTGACCGCGGCGATCTCCAACCCGGCGGCCCAGGGCTCCAGTCGGCGGCTCAGCGCGTCGGCCGGCAGGAAGACGGCGGCCATGGCGCCCCGCCCCTGGAACCCCAGCAGGGCACGGCTGCGCAGTGCGACGATCCGCGCCGCGTCCGCGAGCGAGAGTGCGCCCGCCACATGGGCGGCGGCGATCTCCCCCTGCGAATGTCCGACCACCGCGGCCGGCCGCACACCGCGGGACTGCCACATCCGCGCGAGCGACACCATCATCGTGAACAGCGCTGGCTGGACCACGTCCACGCGGTCCAGCGGCGGGGCGTCCGGGGCCCCGGCCAGCACATCGAGCACCGACCAGTCCAGGTGGGCCGAGAACGCCTCCGCGCACTGCCGGGCCGTCTCCGTGAAGACCGGGTCGTCTCCGAGCAGCCCCTCGGCCATGTCCGGCCACTGCGCGCCCTGACCGGGAAACACAAACACGGCCGCGTCGTCGGCCACTTGGCTCTCGGCGCCTTCGCCGCGGGCGATGTCCGCCAGGGCGGCCAGCAGGCCGGCCCGGTCGTGTGCCACGGCCACGGCCCGGTGCGCGAAGGCCGAGCGGCGGGCGAGGGTCCGGGCGACGCCGGGCAGCGGTGCCGCGGGCTCGGTCAGCAACCGGGTGTGCAGCCGCGCCGCCTGGCCCGCCAGAGCGGCGGCCGACTTTCCGGACAGCGGAAGCGCGAGCGGCCGACCGACTTCCGGTCGGGAAGGGGATCCAGCGGGAGACGGCCGGGGCTCACCGGCTGCACGGGCCCTGCTGACGTGACTGGCCTCACCCACCTCACCGGCCCTGCTGACCTCACCGGCTTCACGGGCCCCGCGTACGTCACGGGCTTCACGGGCTTCACGGGCTTCACCGGCTTCACCGGGCTCGTCCGCGGCTTCCAGGACGATGTGCGCGTTGGTGCCGCCCGCCCCGAACCCGGAGACCGCCGCGCGCGGCGGCCGGCCGGTCGACGGCCACGGACGCGCCTCGGTCAGCACCCGCACACCGCCCCCGCTCCAGTCGACCCGGCTGGTCGGCCGGTCGACGTGCAGGGTGCGGGGCAGCAGGCGGTGCCGCATCGCCATCACCGTCTTGATCACCCCGGCGACGCCGGCCGCGGCCTGGGTGTGCCCGATGTTCGACTTCACCGAGCCCAGCCACAGCGGCATCCCCGCCGCACGCTCCGCGCCGTACGTCGCGAGCAGCGCGTTCGCCTCGATCGGGTCACCGAGCCGGGTACCGGGACCATGGGCCTCGACCGCGTCCACATGGGCCGGCGGCAGCCCGGCGTCGGCGAGCGCCGCACGGATCATCCGCACCTGCGCCGAGCCGTTGGGCGCGGTGAGCCCGTTGCTCGCACCGTCCTCGTTGAGCGCGCTGCCACGCACCACCGCGAGCACCTGGTGGCCATTGCGGCGCGCGTCGGACAGCCGCTCCAGTACCACCATGCCCACCCCCTCGGACCAGCCCGTGCCGTCGGCGCCCTCGGCGAACGCCTTCGACCGGCCGTCCGGCGACAGGGCGCCCTGCGCGGTGAAGTCGGTGAACATCCACGGCGTCGACATCACGGTCACCCCGCCGGCCAGCGCCATGGACACCTCGCCCGAACGCAGCGCGCGGCAGGCGAGATGCAGGGCCGTCAGCGACGAGGAGCACGCGGTGTCCACCGCCAGCGCCGGGCCCTCCAGGCCCAGTACGTAGGCCAGTCGGCCCGCGAGCACACTCGGCGTGCTGCCGGTGTAGACGTAGCCGTCCAGGTCCTCCGGCGACTGCTGCACCAGCGCGTCGTACTGCTGGGCGATGACGCCGACGAACACTCCCGTCTGCGTGGCGCGCAGCGACAGCGGATCGATTCCGGCGTGTTCGACGGCCTCCCAGCCCACCTCGAGCAGCAGGCGCTGCTGCGGGTCCATGGCGGTCGCCTCGCGCGGCGAGATGCCGAAGAACGCGGCGTCGAAACCGGCCGCGTCGTCGAGGAACCCGCCCCGCCACCTTCCCTCCGGTACCGCCCAGCCGCGGTCGTCGGGCAGATCGCCGAGCACGTCCCGCTCCCCGGCGACGGCCGCCCACAGGTCCTCCGCGGAGTTGATGCCCCCGGGGAAGCGGCACCCGATTCCCACGAGCGCGATCGCGTCGCGGCCGTCGTCCGGTTCCTTCCGCTCGGCGACGGGAACGGTGGCCGAGCGGGGGAGTGGTGCGGAGACGTCCGTGGGACGCACAAGAGCGCGCGCCACCTCGCGCGGGGTCGGACGGTCGAACAGCAGACTGCTGGGCAGCGGCCGCGCGACAGCGTCCTCCAGACGATCCGTCAGTTCCACCATCGTCATCGAGTCCGCGCCGAGCGAGGCGAACGCCGCGTCGGCAGGGACTTCGCGGTCCGGATCCAGTTCGAGTACGGCGCCGGTCTCCCGCAGGACGAGAGCGAGCATCTGCTCGAACGGGTCGGCGTCGCCCGCGTTGTGCTCCGCGCCGGTGCCGCCCCCGTGGCCCCCGTCAGGGTCGCGGCCCGGATCCGGGGCGGCTGTGCCCGCCCCGTCGTGCGGGCGTTCAGCGGCTGACGGGTGGTGCGGGTGGGCGGAGTTCGCCGCGGCCGTCGCGGGCGGGGCGCCTACGCCGTCGGTGGTCGCCTCGGGCAGGAGCAGGCGCCGGGTGAAGTGGTACGTGGGCAGGCCAACCCGCCGGCCACCCGCGCCGATCGAGACCCAGTCCACCGCAAGACCCTGGACATGGCGTCGCGCAACGTCGGTCAGTGTCCCGGCAGCATCCGCACCGGACGCGGTCAGTACCGTGCCGGACGCATCATCACGGTTGGCCAACGCGGTCAGCGCGTCCAGCAGTTGTTCCCGCGACGAGGCCACGACGGCACACCGGTGGGCAAAGTGGGTACGACCGAGGGCCAGTGTGTGGGTGACGTCGGTGAGCGCGTTCGTCCCCTCCGGGCCGTGCGGGCCGCCGTCCAGGTCGGCGATGTGCGCCCGCAGCGCGGCGAGTTGAGCGCGGAGAGCCTTCGGTGAGCGCGCCGACACCGGCCACAGGACCGTCCCGGACCCGTCGATGGAGGATGCGGGTGGGCCGGCCGCCGCGGGTGGTGCCTCCACCACCACGTGGCAGTTCGCGCCGCCCATGCCGAACGAGCTGACCCCGGCGATCCGCGGCCCCTCCCAGCGCTCGAGCGCCGTCTGTACCCGAAGCGCGAGGCGCTCCAGCGGGATCGCCGGATGCGCGGTGGCGAAGTGCAGGCTCGGGGGGAGTACGGCGTGGTGGACCGCCAGTGCCGTCTTCACCAGCCCGGCGATTCCGGCGGCGCCCTCCAGATGGCCGATCACGGTCTTCACCGAGCCGACCCGCAGGGGAGCCGACCGGCGCGACGGATCCATGAGGGCACCCAGAGCGGCGGCCTCCACCGGGTCCCCGGCCCGCGTCCCCGTCCCGTGCAGTTCCACGTATCCGACCGTCTCCGGCGCGAGCCCCGCGTCGTCGTACGCCTGTGCCAGCACGTCGGCCTGTGCACTCGCCTGCGGCATGGTGAGGGTGCCGCCACCGCCGTCGTGGTTGAGCGCGCTGCCCCGCAGGACGCAGTACATCCGGTCGCCGTCGGCCAGCGCCGCGGCCAGGGGTTTGAGTACCACCAGGGCGCCACCCTCGCCCCGGACGAAACCGTCGGCCGAGGCGTCGAAGACGGCGCTGCGCCCGGCAGCGGAGAGCGCACCGGTCCCCGCCACCGCGCGGTCGGCGGCGTCGTCGAGCATCAGGCTCACCCCGCCGGCGAGCGCGATCTCCGCGGTGCCCGCCCGCAGGCTCTCCACCGCCAGGTGCACGGCCGCCAGCGAGGACGACTGCCCCGTGTCCACGCTGAGGCTCGGCCCGCTCAGGCCCAGGACATGGGAGAGCCGGCCGGCCGCCATGCCCCGCTGCGCGCCCGTATAGGTGTGCACGTCCGCCTCGACGCCGGCCGCCCGCAGTGCGTCGGCCCACTCGCCGTTCGCCGCGGCGAGGAACACCCCGGTACGGGTTCCGCGCAGTGTGCCCGGGACGATCCCGGCGTCCTCCAGCGCCTCCCAGCCCAACTCCAGCGTCAACCGCTGCTGAGGGTCGGTGCGTCGGGCCTCGCGCGGGGACATCCCGAAGAACTCCGGCTCGAAGCCGTATATCGCGGCCAGGCTCTCCTCGACCGGACCGCCCTCGACGTCCCCGGCCGGCGCCCGCAGGTAACCGCCCCGGCCCGCAGGGCGTCCGCCCACCCGCCCCGGAGGGCGCCCCGTGACCGCATCCGTGCCGCCACGCAGCAAGGTCCAGAATCCGTCCGGGCTGTCGGCTCCGGGAAAGCGGCAGGCGATACCGATGACAGCGATGTCAATCCGGGGAGTGGTCATCTGCGATCAGCTTTCGTCGTGGAGGTGGTGCGATTCCGGCCGGGTGCCGGAAGGCACAGGAGGGGCAACCGCTCCGCACACACGGCGTGTCCGCGGTGCCGCCGGGTGTGCTCCCTGCTCACAGCGGCAGGTTGTCGTGCTTCTTGGGTGGCCGTTCCTGGCGTTTGTCCCGCAGCAACCACAGGGCTCGGTGCAGGTGTTGACGCGTGTCCTGCGGCAGCAGGACCTCGTCGACGACGCCGTCACCGGCCGCCGACCAGACGTCCCGCCCGTCGACCAGGGCTTCTGGCCACGCGAGGTGGAGGTCGCCGCCGATCCGCCGGGAACCGAGCGCCGTATGGGCAAGGCCCGCGGCCACGCCGGTGGCCACGGTCAGCAGCGGAACCGTCGCCTCGGCATAGGCGTGCAGCAGGCGGGCGCCGCCGAGGCCGGTGCCCGGGAGGGTTCCGCCGCGCGTACTGGCGGGCGCGTCCACGAGTGAGACCACGGGAAGTCCGTACGCGTCACAGGTCCGTACGAAGCGGGCGATCTTGTCGCAGGCGGCCGCGGTCAGCGCTCCGCCTTCCACCAGGGGCTGGGTGGCGACGACTCCGACCGCGCACCCGCCCAGCCGGCCGAAGGCCACGACCACACTGGGCGCGTAGCCGGCGTGCACCTCCAGGCTGTCCCCGTCGTCCAGCAGCGCCGCGAGCACGTCCCGGGCGTCCCGGAATCCGCCCGCCGGGGGCGGCAGCCGGCCGGGACCGGGAGGCGTGGGGGCCGGGTCCGCCGCGGTCCACGGGGGACGCAGCCCCGGCAGAACCTCGCCACGGGCGGGCAGGTACCCGAGGAGCGCGCGGGTCCACGCGAACGCGTCGTCCTCGTCGACCGCCAGATAGTGCGCCGTTCCGGCCCGCACGCTGTGCATGTGTGCGCCGCCGAGTTCGTCGAGGCCGACGGCCTCGCCGATCGACTGACGGGTCACCTCCGGCCCGGTGACGAACATGTGCGACAGGCCGTCCACCATGACGACGAAGTCGGTGAGCGCGGGCGAGTACGCGGCACCGCCCGCACACGGGCCGGTGATCAGCGAGATCTGCGGCACCGCACCGGACAGCCGCACGTTCCGGGCGAAGATCTGACCGTAGAGGCTCTGCGCGACCGGCCCCTCCTGGATGCGTCCGCCGGCACTGTCGTTGATCCCGACGACGGGCGCCCCCGCGTCCATGGCGAGGTCCATCAGCCGGACGATCTTCTCGCCGACGACCTCACCCAGGCTCCCGCCGAACACCGAGAAGTCCTGCGCGAAGCAGCACACCGGACGGCCCTCGACCAAGCCGTGACCGGTCACCACGGCATCACCGGGCGGATGCCGGTCCGCCAGCCCCGGCGCCGCCGAGCGGTGCACCGCCTGCGAGCCCAGCTCGGTGAAGGAACCGGCGTCCAGCAACGCACGTATCCGCTCGTCGGCCGAGCGCGCGCCCCGCAACCGCTGACGGCGCACTGCCTCCGCGCGTTGCGTGGCCTTGTCCCGCAAACGGCGGGCGTAGGCGGCGTATTGCGTCTGCTCCCCGGGGCTCGGCGGCAACGGGCCGGCCCCGGCATGTGAAGTACTCACGCCGCTTACAACTTTCTTCTCCGTCCCGGTGTTCACGGTTCAATATGTAATCCCGGTCACACAGTCGACGTCGGCGTACAGGCGATTCACACGGCCGCCCGGCTCGCCACCCATAACAGTCTCCCATTTGGCAAAGACCGCACAAAAAAGCCGAGTTGGCCGTGCTCCGTGTTTTCCCGGACGACGTAATTGCGGGTCATACGTGATCGCGGACTTCGCCCCGCGCGCGTCTTGTCGTCCGACGGAAACCACGTCGTCGCTTCGTACGGTGAAATCCGCGGACGGCACACCTTCTGGCCGCGGCCCTCGCGCTCGCGGAGGAAGGCCGGCGCCGTTGGACCGAGACGGTCACCGGGCGGGCGCGACCGTAGCCGACAGAGCGACGGGGAGGGCAGGGCACCGTGTTCCAACGGTGTCCTGCCCTCCCTGTCGGCCACGGCCACGACAAGTGCCCGGCGCCCGTCAGTTGCGCATCGCGAGGAAAATGCCGGCCGTGATGAGAGCGAGGGCCACGGCGGAAGCTCCGTAACCGAGGCGATGGACTCGCAGGACCGGCAGCGAGCGATCGACGGAGAACCTTCCCGGACCGCTCAGGGCCAGGGCGCCCGCGGCGCAGGCGAGGAGGAGCGGGAACTCGATTCCCGTCGGAGCGAAGAAACCACCTGCCCAGCCGACCGCGACGGCGTTGACCATGTTGCCGAGCACGGCGGCAGCCGCGAGCGGGGTCAGCAGTCCCAGCGCCAGGGCGATTCCTCCACCGGTCTCGATAAGACCGGCGACGGTGGCCATGAACTCGGGGGCCGGATATCCGCTCGCCTGAAAGAACCGGCCCGTGCCGTCGATTCCGTTTCCTCCGAACCAGCCGAAGAGCTTCTGCGTGCCGTGTGCCGCGAGTATCACTCCGAGGGTGAGGCGAAGCACCAGAAGCCCTACGTCCTGAGGCGCCACGGATGTGGAAGGCGGCTCGGGCACGGGGCGAGTGTCGAATTCCGCCGACCGCAGCTGTGAAGTCATGCCTGTTCCTTTCGGGGAATGGTGGGGATCTCAGAAGAAATCTTGAGCACAACGTCACAGGCCGGTCGGGTTGAGTCAACGCACGGATGCCACTGGGTGGCATCCGCGTCCCGTCGAGTGGTGGGGCGGCCCCGGCCCCGCTGTCGGGTGCCGCTCAGTGGCAACAGGTGCTTGGTGCAGGAGCCGAACACTCCGCACACTCCAGGAAATCGCCCATGTACGTGCGGAGACTTCCCGGGAACGCCCGTGCATCTCGCCCCCCAGCACCTGCCGAGTGCTTTCTCCCTTTCCCCACAGGAGTGATTCCGTGAGCGCACCCCCGAAAACCCGTGGAGATATCGCCGTCAATGCCGCGTGCGAGTTCGGCCTGACGACCGTTCTGCTTTTTGGTGTGGTGACGACGGTCCGCTGGCTCGCGGATCCCTTGTCGCCACTGGCCATCGCCAACCCGCGCATCCTGTTCACCGTGGCGGGACTTGTGGTCGCCGTACTGATCGCCGCGCTGATGTACAGCCCGCCGGGACGGCGTTCAGGCGGTCACATGCACGCCGGAGTCAGCGTCTTCGTCTGGTTGAACGGCAGACTGCCGGGGCGGGCTGTCGCACCGTACGTCGTCGCGCAGTTGGCGGGTTCGCTGGTCGGCACCGCGCTTGCCCGTCTTGTCTGGGGGCCGGAAGTCGCGCGGTTGGGCTATGCCGCCGTACATCCACGACCGTCGTTGGGGTCCGACGGACTGGTCCTGGCGGAGACCCTTCCGCTCCTGGTCGTCTTCGCGGCCGTGACCGCTTGTCTGCGCAGGCCGGCCTGGATGCGGTTCGTGCCGATCGTGATCGGCGTGGGCGTCGGCCTGAGCATCGCTCTGCTCGCGAGTGTGAGTGGTGCCTCGATCAACCCCTCGCGCCAGTTCGGGCCGGCTCTGCTCTCCGGTGTCACCGGCGAGCTGTGGATCTACCTGCTGGTGCCCATCGCCGCGCCCGCCCTGGTCGCCCTCGTGGCGCGATCCACCCCCCGCGCGACGAGCCCTGCCCCTGCCCGATAGCCCATCAGCCCATCAGCCCGCCAGCCCATCAGCCCGCCAGCCCATCAGTCCGCCCGCCCGACCCATCCGGCCCCGGCACCACTGAACTCGTCCGGGGCGACCAAGGAGTTCCCATGGCCATCACCCGTGACCTGTTCATCGACGGCAAGGACGTACCGGCAACCGACGGACGTACCACCGACGACATCAATCCCTACACAGGCGGGCTGCACGCGACCGTCGCCGCCGCCGGCCCCACCGACGTCGAGCGTGCGGTCGACGCGGCTCACCGCGCCTTCCCGGACTGGGCGGCAACACGTCCGTCCGTCCGCAGGGCGATCTTCCTCAAGGCGGCCGACGTCTTCGAGTCCCGTGCGGAGGAAGCGGTCGCTCTGATGGCCGGCGAGGTCGGGGGCGCCGCGCCCTGGGCGAGGTTCAACGTCGGCCTGGCCGCCGACATGCTGCGTGAAGCGGCGGCCGCCGTCACACAGCCCCTCGGCGAGGTGCTCACCACCGACACCGACGGACAGGTCTCCTTCGCGGTCCGCGAACCGGCCGGTGTCGTCGCCGCGTTCGCACCCTGGAACGCCCCCCTGATCCTGGGGGTCCGTTCCGTGGCGGTGCCGATGGCGGTCGGCAACACGGCCGTCCTCAAACCGAGTGAGGACGCCCCCATCAGCAGCGGGCTGTTCATCGCCGAGGTGTTCCGCGACGCAGGGCTGCCGTCCGGAGTCCTGAACGTGATCACCAACGCGAGGGAGGACGCCCCCGCGGTCGCCGAGGCGCTCATCGGCGACGAACGGGTGCGCCGAGTCAACTTCACCGGTTCCACCAACGTCGGCCGCATCATCGGAACCGCGGCCGCCCGCCACATCAAGCCCGCCGTACTGGAGTTGGGCGGCAAGAACTCGCTCCTCGTACTGGAGGACGCCGATGTCGACTACGCCGTGGAGGCCGCGGCCTTCGGCGCGTTCCACAACGCGGGTCAGGTCTGCATGTCCACCGACCGCATCCTGGTGCACCGGTCCGTCGCCGAGGAGTTCACGAAGAAGCTCAGCGACAAGGTGGCCTCTCTGCCGCACGGCGATCCCACCGATCCGCGCACGGTGGTCGGCCCCCTCATCAACCAGCACGCCGCACGCCACGTCGCCGACCTCGTCACGGACGCCGTCCTGGAGGGCGCCCGCATCCGAACCGGCGGCGATGCACCGGACGGCGTGACGTACACCGCGACCGTCCTCGACCACGTCACCCCCGAGATGAGGATCTTCCGCGAGGAGATCTTCGGGCCCGCGGTCCTCGTCATCGCGGTGGACAGCGACGACGAAGCCGTCACCCTGGCCAACGACACCGAGTACGGCCTCTCGGCGGGAGTGATCACCGAGAACGCCGGTCACGGGCTCGCGGTCGCCCGGCGGCTGCGGACGGGCATCGTGCACGTGGGCAACCAGACCATCGACGACGAGGCCCAGGCACCCTTCGGAGGGGTGAAGTCGACGGGCTACGGGCGCTTCGGCGGCCGGTGGGGCGTGGAAGCGTTCACCGACACCCGCTGGGTGACCATCGCGGGCCGGCACGGCCACTTCCCGTTCTGAGAACAATCCGTTCTGAGAACGATCCGTCTTCAGAACAACTCGGCTTTCAGAACAACTCGGCTTTCAGAACAACTTGGTTGGCCGGCAACCCGGGACAGAGCGGCCTTCGACGACCTCGCCCGGCCAACAGGCGTACCAGCCGGCACGCGGGCCGAGTCAGCCACTGAATCGCGCGATCGCCCGCGCCGCGGTGATGACCGCGGGCGCGAGGTGGTCGACGCGTTTTGTGGCTCTGACCACGATGCCCAGCGCTCCGAGCAGGACGTCGTCCGGCCCGAGGACGGGTGCCGCGACCGACACCGCGCCCACGCTCATCTCCTCCTTCGAGTAGGCGACACCGCCCTGCCTGATGCGCCTCAGTTCGGCGACGAGACGGGCGGGTTGCACGATGGAGAACGGTGTCACCCGGGTCAGACCGGTGTTGATCACCTCCTGCACCAGCTCCTTCGGCGAGTACGCCAGGATGCACTTGCCCACCGCCGTGGCGTGCAGGGGCAGATGCCCGCCCACCTCGGTGGAGGTGGGCGCAGAGTTCGGGCCGGCCACCTTCTCGACGCAGAGCGCCTGGCGTCCGTCGAGGACCACAAGCTGAACGGTCTCCTGGGTCGCCCCGTAGAGGTCGTACAGCATCGGCATCGCCGCTTCACGGATACCGCGCTGCTGCGGCGCCATGATGCCGATGTTCCAAAGTCGAATTCCCACTCGGTAGCGATTGTCGACGAGGCGCTCGACAGCCCCCCAGCGGCCAAGCTGGGCAAGAAGTCGCTTGGTGGTGGAAACCGGCAAATTCGATTTCTCTGAGATTTCCGTGAGAGTCAGCGCAGGATGCCGGAGGTCGAAGCACTCCAGAATGGTCAAGGCGCGCTCGACCACACTCGCCCCGGGCGTGCTGATGTTGCCGGCCATCGTGCCTCCTGGCAGATCCAAGCAGGGTGGAAAGCGTAAGCCCCACTGCCGCTCAGTGGCAATCCGTCCTAGGGCGGAGGCGATGACGCCTCTACTGTCGTCACATATCGCGCTGCATCAAGAATATGCAGGTGCGTACCCCTATGGAGGTTTCCGACCATGGTAATGCGAAGGCCGTTCTCCGCCGCCCCGCCCACCGCCGCGCAGGAAATTCGCGGCGTGATCGAGAATTGGGCGATCTGGCGTGATTCCGGGGACTGGGAGCGATTCGCCACCGTATGGCATCGCGACGGCTACATGTCGGCCACATGGTTTCAGGGCAGCGCCGAGGAATTCATTGCCGTCTCGCGGAAAGGATTCGAAGCGGGCGTTCGCATACTGCACTTTCTCGGCGGTACGTCGGTCGACGTGGTCGACGATCGCGCCGTCGCGCAGACCAAGATGACGATCACCCAGCGCTCCCGTGTGCACGGAGTACTCGCGGACGTCGTGTGCACGGGGCGCTTCTACGACTTCTTCCTCCACGAGGAGGGCCAGTGGCAGCTTGTCCACCGGCAGCCGATCTACGAGACCGACAGGCTCACCCCCGTGGACCCCGGCGACCGTCTCACCCTCGACGCCGCCAGGCTCGCCGCGTTCCCCGTGGGCTACCGGTATCTGGCCTACCTTCAGACCGAGGCCGGTCACACGGTGCAGAACGGTCTGCCCGGACTCGTCGGCCCCGAAGTGGAAGAGCTCTACCGCACGGGCGACGCCTGGCTGGCGGGCGCAGCGGTCCCGGAGTACCGGTGAACGCCGCTCGGCCCGCGCCCTTCACCCAGGACGACCTCCCGGGACGAGTGGTGTACGGCCGCGGAGCCGCCCACAACGAACTGGCGGCGGAGCTGGCCCGGCTGGGAGTTCGGCGCGTGATGCTGGTCGCCACTCCCGGCGGAATGCCACTGGCCCAGCACCTCACGCTCTCACTGAAGGACCTCGTGGTCTGCGCGTTCGACGGCGTCCGCCCCCACGTTCCCTACGAGACGGTCGTCGAGGCGCGCCTTCTCGCCGAGCAGTACGAGAACGACGCGGTGTTGTGCGTGGGAGGGGGCTCCGCGGTAGGAACCGCCAAGATGATGGCCCTCACGCGGCGGGTACCCGTCGTCGCGGTGCCGACCACCTATTCCGGCTCGGAAGTGACACCGATCTGGGGAACCACCATCAGCGGCGCGAAGCGGACCGGACGTGATGTACACGTACGCCCGCAGGTCGTGGTGTACGACCCCGAACTCCTCAAGACCCTTCCCGCGCCCTTCGCCATGGCCTCCGGCCTCAACGCGGTCGCCCACTGCGTCGAGTCGCTGTGGCTGAGCGACGCCCCCGCCGTCCGGCTCTTCGCGGCCGAGGGCGTAGCCGCGCTGGCCCGGGGACTGCGCACGCTCGCCACGGGCGAGGACGGCTCGGACCACCTGCTCTACGGCGCCTATCTGGCGGGCACCGCGTTCGCCGCCGCCGGCTCGGGCCTGCACCATCTGATCTGCCACGTACTCGGCGGGGCCTTCAATCTGCCCCACGCCGAAACCCATGCCGCCGTGCTCCCGCACGTGCTGGCCTTCAACGCCACCGCCGTGCAGGACCGACTGGCCGTGCTCGCGGACGCGTTGAAAGCCGACCATCCCGTCACCGGCCTGAGCCGGCTCTACGAGGACATAGCCGCGCCCCGTTCACTAGCCGCTCTCGGTCTGACCGCACAGCAGATCCCCCGGGCGATCGAACTGGTCCAGGCGTCACCGCCGGTGCGCAATCCCCGGCCCGTCGAGCCGGACCAGGTGCGGGCCATCATCACCGCGGCACACGAAGGAAGGGGATACCGGTGACGACCGACGACATCACCCGCGAAGCGGCGGCAGCGGACGAACGCGCGGCGCTGGAGCAGGCGGTGACCGAGAAGGTGATCGCGAGTTTCGCGGACTCCACAACGGACCGCTTCGGTCGGCTCATGGCCAGTCTCGTCCGCCATCTCCACGCCTTCGCCCGCGACGTGCGCCTGACCGAGGCCGAGTGGGAGGCCGCGATCCGGTTCCTGACGGACACCGGGGCGATCTGCGCGGACAAACGACAGGAGTTCATTCTGCTGTCGGACGTACTGGGCCTGTCGATGCTCACCATCGGCATCAACTCACCCCCTGATCGTGCCGTCACGGAGTCGACGGTCTTCGGGCCGTTCTTCGTGGACGGCAGCCCGCACATCAGCCTCGGCGGCACCATGTCCGCCGGAGCCGCGGGCCGCCCGTGCTTCGTCGGCGGCCGCATCACCGACGAAGAGGGCGTCCCGGTGGCGGGGGCACGTGTCGAGGTCTGGGAGGCCGACGACGACGGTCTGTACGACGTCCAGTACGAGGACGACGTCACCCAGGCGCGCGGACATCTCTTCTCGGACGAGAAGGGCGGCTACCGCTTCTGGTCGATCGTGCCCTCGCCCTACCCCATCCCCGACGACGGGCCGGTCGGCCGACTTCTGCGCGCGGCCAACCGCTCGCCCATGCGTCCGGCGCACATCCACTTCATGGTGAGCGCTCCTGGCTTCCGTACGCTGATCACACACATCTTCGTCGCAGGTGGGCCCCATCTGGAGAGCGACGCGGTCTTCGCCGTCAAGCCGGGCCTGATCGTCGAGTTCGCGCAGCAGCCTCCGGGGCGCGCGCCCGACACCGACGTGATGGCCACCACGTGGTACCGGGCGGAGTTCGACATCACACTGGCGCGCGCCGAAGCCTGACACCACGGACCGCGTCCACCCACCCGGGAGTACTGGAGTACATGAGTACTGGAGTACTAGAGGCTCCGCGGTTCCTGCTGGATGCCGTTGAACACCGTGGCGATCAGCCGCCGGCCTTGGGCGACGCCGTCGTCGTCGGGTGCGACGCGCCACAGGAAGCTCATCAGCATGATGAGGTCGGCCGGGTCGTGGCCCGGTGCGACGGTGCCCTCCGCGACACAGGCGTCGACGAGTTTGCCGACCGCCTCGCTCGCCGGGCCCCAGGCCTCGGCCACCAGGCTCTGGGCGGCGGCGGAGTGCAGTGCGTCACCGAGGCCGTGTTTGATGCGGATGAAGCCGGCAAGGGTCTCGAACCATTCGACGAAGGCCGCCTTCGCGGAGGGGGAGCGGGCGAGCAGCTCGTCGGCCATGCCGCTCAGCCGGTCCACGTCGTGCCGGTACACGGCGACGAGCAGGTCGTCGCGTGTCGGGAAGTGCCGGTAGAGCGTCGCGATGCCGACGCCGGCGGCCGTGGCGACGTCGGTGAGGGGAACGAGGGGGTTCTCCGCCAGTAGTCGGTGTGCCGTCTCGATGATGGCCACGCGGTTGCGCGCGGCTGCCCTGCGCTGGGTCCCGTAGCCGGACTGTGTCTCCTCGCTCATATCTGAATTCTGCCTTCGCTTTGACTCGCGGAGGATCCTCCGCTAGTTTGAGAATACATTCGGAGGATCCTCCGTGTTGTGTTCCCCTCATCGGCGCCTCACCCACTGCCCGGCTGTAGCCGGCGCCGGTTTCCGGCATGTCGCGGATGTGCGCCACGGACGAAAGACCTCGCATGACAGACATCACCGCTTCCGCCGACAGGGCGACCGGCGTCGCCACGGCACCGGCCCGCCGCTGGTGGCTGCTGGCCGGCCTCGGACTGGCACAGATCATGATCACGCTGGACGCGACGATCATGAACATCGCACTTCCCTCGGCCCAGGCCGACCTCGGCTTCAGCGCGGCCAGCCGTTCGTGGGTACTCACCGCCTACACCGTCGCCTTCGCCGGCCTGCTGCTGCTCAGCGGACGCCTGGCGGACCGCATCGGACGCCGTAACGTGCTCATCATCGGCCTGGTCGGCTTTATGGTCGCCTCCGCCGTCGGGGGAGCGGCACCGAGCTTCGGGGTGCTGATCGTCGCCCGCGCCGTGCAGGGCGTCTTCGCCGCGCTACTGGCGCCGGCAGCCCTGGCGATGGTGACGACGACCTTCCCCGGTGGACCCGACCGGGCCCGCGCCTTCGGCATCTTCGGCGCGATCGGGGTGGCAGGCGCGTCCGTCGGACTCGTCCTCGGCGGCGTGCTCACCGAGTACCTGTCCTGGCGCTGGGCGATGTACATCAACATCCTCTTCGCGATCCCCGCGATCCTCTTCGCCGTCCTTCTCGCACCGCGCGAACGCTCCGGCTCCGCCCGGATCAGCCTGCCGAGCACCCTGACCGTCTCCGCCGGTCTCGTCGGTGTCGTCTACGGCTTCACCAACGCGGGGGAGCACCACTGGGGCGACTTCTGGACCGTCGCCCCGCTCGTCGCGGGCGCGGTGCTGCTTGCCCTGTTCGCCGTTCTCCAGACCCGGGTCGTCCACCCCCTGCTGCCGTTGCGCGTCCTGAACGACCGCGACCGTGTCGGCGGTCTCGTCGGGATCTTCGTGGGGACCGCGAGCCTGTTCGGTGTGGTGCTGTTCAGCGCCTACTACCTTCAGGGCGTCCTCGGGTGGAGCGCGCTGAAGACGGGGCTCGCCTTCCTGCCGCAGCCCGTCGCCCTCATCACCGCCGGTGTCGTTCTCGGCCCGCGCCTGAACCGGCGTTTCGGCCCCAAGGTCCTCATGCCCACCGGCCTCGTCCTCGCGACCCTGGCCGTGCTGTGGCTGACACGTCTGGATCCCACCTCGACCTACGCCGCCGACATGCTGCCCGCGATCGTCGTCCTCGGCTTCGGTCTCGGACTGTTCTTCCCCATCAGTACGGCGCTCTCCACCCGCGGCCTGCTGCCCGAGGACGCGGGCGTCGGCTCCGCCCTGGTCGGCACGTTCCAGCAGGTCGGCGGCTCCATCGGGGTGGCAGTCCTCAACGCCGTCGCGGCCTCGGCCACGGCCGGATACCTCACCGCCCACCGGCCCACGGCCGCCCTCCCCGCCGAGGCGGCCGTCCACGGCTACACCACCGCCTTCTGGATCTCGACCGCCATCTTCGCCGTCGCCGCCCTCGCCACCGCGGTGCTGCTGCGCCGCAAGGCCGACGAATCCACGTCCTAGGCCCCGAGCGCGGCAACCCATGCCTCCGGGAGTACCACCCACTGTGCGTATCCACCGCCCTCGGGCACGGACGGAGCCGGACTTCCGGGTCCGCGGAGCGGGCAACCTGTTCGTCGCCGACGCGTCGGTCATCCCGCATCTCATCAGCAGTCACACCATGGCGCCCTCCATGTATGGGGAAGAGGTCGCCGCCCGGCTGATCCGGAACCGGCACCGACTCGGGGGACAGGAGGCCGGGAGCAGGAGACCGGGCGACCGATGGGAGGAGGTTGTCCTCGGAGGTCCGGGCTACGTTGAGTCGGTGCGCGTACCTCTACAGACTCGCCCATGGCTGGACCCACTGGTCGCCGTCGTCATGGCCGGCGTCGGTGCGGCCAGCATCGTCCTCGGTCCGCCCACGGACCGGCCCGTGCTGCAATGGGTGCTGGTCGAGGCTGCCGCGCTGAGCCTGGCACTGGCCCGCAGGCTGCCCACCGTCGGGCTCGCCGTCAGTACGGTGCTGACCGCGGTAACCGGACTGGTACTGCCCGACGTCAGTCATGTGGCACCCCTGGCGGCGGGTGTCCTGCTCGGAGTGGTCGCCTATCGCCGCAGCATGGTTTTCACGGCGGTGGCCTGGGCCGTCACCGTCGCCGCCGTCCTGGCGGGGATGGGCAGTGAGGCGAGCGAACTGCTGGACGGGACGGACGGTGTCCTGATGACCCTGGCGACCGTCCTCGCCGTCGCCGCGCCGGCCGCCTCCGGCCGCTACCTCTCCGCGCTGAGCCAGGCCGCCGTCGTAGCCGAGGAACGCGTCCGGGAAGCGGAGGAACGGCGCCTGGTGGAGATACACGCTGCCCGCATGACCGAACGTGCGCACCTTGCAGGCGATCTGCACGACCTCGTTGCGCACCATGTGTCCGCCATAGCCCTGACGGCAGGCTCGGCCCACTACGCCACGGCGCACGCCCCCGACGAGCCGCAACGGTCCGATGCCGCGCTGGAAGGGTTCCTGTCCATTCAGGTCGCCGCCCGCCAGGCCCTGGACGACCTGCGAGGCCTGTTGCACGTTCTGCGCGACCCCAGCAGCCCCGACGTCCTGGTGGACCCCGAGCGGATGATCACCGACGCCGTCGAACGCAGTCGGTCGGCGGGGCTGAACGTGACATTCACGCACGACAGTCGCGTGGGTCAGGTGCCGCTCGCCCTGCGCCTCACCGTCGCCCGGGTGATGCAGGAGGGGCTGACCAACGCGCTGAAGCACGCAGGTCCCGGCTCGGACGTGGCAGCCGCCGTAGCCGTACGCGACGACCGGATACTCATCGACGTCACCAACACCCTGCACCCCGCTTCCGCCGTGAACCTTCCGGTGTCCGGGCACGGCCTCATCGGGATGCGAGAGCGGGTCGAGGTGCTCGGCGGGACGCTCGACGTGGGTCCCGCCGCCCACGGCTGGCACCTGGCCGCCGCCCTGCCACTGGCCGCGCGGTAGATCGGGCGACCCCGCGCGGAGCAGACGGAAAACGGCCAGTCCTGCACGCTCCGGGGGGGATGGCCCGCAGGACTGGCCGGACCGACATCCAGCCTTCTCGGTCGGTGTCGGTCGTCTCGGCGAAAGGCAGGATCCGTCCCCACGTCCCTGCCTCCACAGTCGAGCCGCCGCTCACGGCCCACTGCCGAGTCAACCCGGAGATCTCTCCGGTTCGCTCCGGACGTTACCGGAGAGGTCTCCGTATGGCAACCGGGGATGGTGGGCGCAGCCCAGGCTCGGGCGCCGGCCGAGGGCTCTTCCTACGTGGGTACGCGGATGCTGTCCAGGGCGAGGTCGAGCAGGCGTTGCGCCTGCTTCTCGCCGGCGGAGTCCTTGGGAACGCGCCAGACGCAGCTCATCAGCATGAGGACATCGTCCGGGTCCAGCCCCGATCGGATGGTGCCGTCCGACTGTCCGGCTTCCAGCAACGTCCGGATGGCACCCGTCACCGGGCCGTGCGACTCCCTTGTCACGGCGTCGTGGGCGGCGGAGGTCAGGGCCTCGCCGAGACCCTGCTTGATGGTGATGTGGGCGGCGAGCCGCTCGAACCAGCGGCGCAGCGCTTGCAGGGGCGTTTCGGTGAGCAGCAACTCCGAGGCCCACTCGACGAGTTTCTGCACTTCGGTGCGGAAGACTTCGAGAACGAGCGCTTCGCGGTTGGGGAAGTGCCGGTAGAGGGTCCCTGGCCCCACCCCGGCCCGCTTGGCGATGGAGTTCAGGGATGCTGAGTCGTCCTCGGTGAGCGCTTCGCGAGCGACGCTGACGATCCGGATTCGGTTCTGCTGTGCGTCACTCCGCTGACCCATGACATCCCCCGTTCTGTGGCCCGAACTTACATGAGATTCAAACATGGGACGTGTGGCGCCGGTTAACCGACGTGAACCACGGCTGGCGGGTGTCCACCGTGCGGAGCGCGGCCGCTCGAAGGGTGGAGTGGGCCGGTCCGCGAGTGCTCCGTTGAGTCGTCCCCGCTCCTGAGGTGGCCGAACCGCCGAGACGGAGAGCTCTCCGTCTCCCTCTTGACCAACCGGAGAGCTCTCCGTTACGTTGCTCGCGGAGGGCCGGGCCGACTCGTCGGGCGGGCCGGACAGGTGTTCCGCCAAATAGCCCGAGAGTGATCCGAATGCATAGGCGGATGGCGAATTCAATTCCCGTTTTCATTGTTCACCGTGAGGAGAGTCATGTCTGTTTTCGGCACCGTGCAACCTGGTTATGAAACCGTGCGTGAGGCATTCGCCGCAGGCCAGGAAGGAGACGAGGGTGACGCGCAGCTGGCCGTGTACCGGGACGGCCGACTCGTCGTGGACCTGTGGAGCGGACGCTGGTCGGGGGAGTCGGCCGTCATTCTGATGTCATGCACCAAAGGCCTGATGGCCACCTGTGTGCACATGCTGGCGGAACAGGGACGGCTCGACATCGACGCCGCGGTCCAGGCGTACTGGCCGGAATTCTCGTCGCCGGACGTCACGGTTCGCCATCTGTTGACGCATTCGGCCGGCCTGCCCGGGTTCGCCAAGTCGATGGGCGTCGACGCGCAGAAAATCCTGGACTGGGAGGCGTGCACGGAAGCTCTTGCCGCTGCCGAACCATTGTGGAAGCCGGGAACGGCGTACCGCTATCACTCCTTGACCTTCGGCCACCTGGTCGGAGAGGTCATTCGGCGAATCACCGGCCAGACGCCCGGTGAATTCTTCCGCGCCTCGGTGGCTGAGCCCCTCGGACTCGCGTTGTGGGTGGGACTGCCGGCCGGTGAGGAGGGCCGGGTCACCCCGATCTTCAGTACGAACCCGCTGCCCGGTGTCGACGAGACTCTCGCGCAGCTCGCCTCACTGGGAATCGACATCAATGAGCCCGTGCTGCGCACCGTAATGGAGGACCGTCAGGCCGGCGAGGGGGCCGAGTCCCTGTTCAACCGCCGGGAGGGGCGCGCGGCAGAGATCCCGGCTGCCAACGGCATCGGCAACGCACGGTCTCTCGCCCGTATGTACGCCGCACTGATCGGTGAGGTGGACGGCGTCCGTCTCCTTCACCCCGACCAGGTCGCGATTGCGAGCACGCCGCAGACCGACGACCTTCCCGCCGCGGGTGCGTTCGCCGCGATCCCCACCCCGAACCCCCTGCGCTTCGCCCTCGGGTACGAGGCACCTCGTCCCGGCAACCCGATGCTGGGCTCCTCCGGCTTCGGGCACTCCGGCCTCGGCGGCAGGCTCTCCTTCGCCGACCCGGAGAGCGGGCTGGCTGTCGGCTACACCTGCACGAACGGGTCGTGGAACGTCTACGAGGGCGCTGACCCACGCTGGCTGCCGTGGCTGGCCGCCCTTGGCGATCTCTGACTGCTGGACGTCGACTCCGCGGAAGTCTCTTCGGGTCGCCTGCGGTTTGCGAAGAGGAGAGCTCTCCGCTAATCTGGCACTAAATGGAGAACTCTCCGTTTGCTGTGGGGTCGGACGCACGCGACGTTGTCCGTAGGTCCGGCAGCCGCTTGCTGAGATACGCCGGCCCCGCGGCATCACGGCCACTCATGGTCGTCCGTACCGGACGACTGACATGGCCCTCTTCTACGAACGCTGGAAAGCTGAGGACGCCGACCCATGCAACTCGACAACTACCGCACCCTTGGCTGCTCCGGACTCCGTGTCAGCCCGATCACGCTCGGCACGATGGCCTTCGGGGACCCGGGCTGGGGGTCGGACGACAAGACGTCCGCCGACCTCATCGGCGCGTACCTGGATGCCGGCGGCAACGTGATCGACACGGCCAACGGCTACACGGAGGGTGCCTCCGAACGGATCATCGGCGCCTACCTGGCCGCACACCGGGACCTGCGGGATCGCGTGGTGATCTCCACGAAGTTCGCCCGGGGCATGTTCCCCGGCGACCCGAACGGTGGCGGCGCGGGCCGGAAGGCGGTGATCCAGCAGGCCGAGGCATCCCTGCGGAGGCTCGGCACCGACTACATCGACCTGTACTGGCAGCACTGCTGGGATCGGCACACGCCGCTTGAGGAGACCCTGACGGCGCTCGACGACCTCGTACGCAGCGGCAAGGTCCGCTACATCGGCCTGTCGAACACTCCGGGGTGGGCCGTCGCCCGGATGGTGACACTGTCCGAGTACCGGCACCTGGCTCCGGTGGTCGCACTCCAGGTCGAGTACTCCCTGGTCCGTCGTACCGTGGAAGGCGAACTCTTCGGCGCCGCAAGCGAGTTCGGCCTGGGCGCGCTCGCCTACAGCCCGTTGGCCAGTGGTGTGCTGTCGGGCAAGTACTCCCGGGACGACCGCAGCCCCGAGGGTTCGGGGCGGGGAGCCCTGGCGGAGGCCCAGCTCAGCGACCGGACGTTCGACATCATCGACGTACTGCGCCGGGTGGCCGACGCCAACGGGTGCAGCGTGGCCGCTGCGGCCCTCGCCTGGGTACGGCAGCAGCCGGCGACGACCTCGACCATTGTGGGCGCCCGCTCCCTCGGCCAGCTCCGGGCCAACCTCGACTCCCTCGCCGTGACGCTCCCGGACGAAGCGCTTCAGGAACTCGACAAGGTCAGCGCGCCCGATCTGAACTACCCCTTCCCCTGGCTGGCCACGATCGCCACTCCGCTACAGCAGGGCGGAACCGAGATCAACGGCATCGGTGCGGCCGCGTACCGGCGCAACGTGAAGTAGTTCAGCGCGTCGCAGCCACGGCACCTGCCGCGAGCCGGCAGGTGGGCGCGGACCTGTCCGTGACGTCTCGGCAGTGATCCGGCAGTGATCCGGCAGTGATCCGTCAGAAGGCGGTCAATATCAGGTCGATATCAACAGAAGGGCCGGCACGCCAACATGCCCACTTCACAACGGCCACTTTCCACCCGCCGCTTCGACGCGTCCGCAACCGCCGAAGACGTGGTCAAGGGCCTTGATCTGACGGGTACCGTCGCCGTCGTCACGGGAGGCCACTCCGGTATCGGGCTGGAGACGACGCGGGCGTTGCGCCATGCCGGTGCCACCGTCGTCGTTCCCGTACGTGACCCTGCCAAAGGTGCCCTGGCGCTCGCAGGCGTCCCGGGTGTCGAGATCGAGCACCTCGACCTTCTGGACCCGTCGTCCGTGGACACCTTCGCCGAGCGGTTCCTCGGCACCGGCCGCCCTGTGCACATGCTGGTCAACAGCGCCGGCATCCAGGGTGTGCCACTGCGGCTGGACGACCGTGGCTACGAATCCCAGTTCGCCACCAACCACCTTGGCCACTTCCAGCTGACGGTGCGGCTGTGGCCGGCCCTGATGCGGGCGCGGGGCGCTCGAGTGGTGTCTGTCTCCGCTGCCGCCCACCGGGTTTCTCCCGTGGTCTTCGAAGACATTCACTGTGCGCGGCGCGAGTACGACCCCATGGCCGCCTACGGGCAGTCCAAGACCGCCAACATCCTCTTCGCCCGTGGGGTGGACGAGCGCGGTGAGCGTCATGGCATCCGTGCGTTCTCACTGCACCCGGGCGCGATCGTGGGGACGAACCTGAGTCCGTGGGCCACCGGTGACGTACTGCGGTCGCTCGGCCTCGTCGATGACAGCGGGAACCCCGTCATCGACCCGCGGCAAGGCAAGAAGACGCCCCAGCAAGGGGCTTCGACCAGCGTGTGGTGTGCGACGAGTGAGGAGCTCGTCGGTGTGGGGGGTGTGTACTGCGTCGACAACAACGTTGCATCGCTCGCTGTGCCACGGGAGGACGACGGCCGCTGGGTCGCCGAATTGCGCGTCCCCACCGGCGTCTCCCCGCATGCGGTGGACGCACATGCGACGGCGACGCTGTGGGACGTCAGCGAGGCGTTGACGGGCGTGTCGCTGGATTGAGCCGATCCGCGCACCCGTGGGCGCGACGCCGGTTCCTGGTTCGGCCTGCCCGCCCCGCGCGACACGTCTGCGTTTGCCAAGTGGAGAGCTCTCCGTTAGATTGGCCTTAAGCGGAGAACTCTCCGATTGAGACTTGCAAGGAGGACGAGGATCATGGCTGAAGTACTGGTGACAGGCGGATCGGGATACATCGGCAGCTGGTGCATCCTGGCTCTGCTGGAAGCAGGACACTCGGTACGCACCACCGTCCGCAGCCTGTCCCGCGAAAGCGAGGTCAGGGCGAACCTCCAGCGGGGCGGGGCCGCGCACGACGCACCGCTGCGTGTGGTGGCCGCCGACCTCACCAAGGACGAGGGCTGGGCCGAAGCGGTGCAGGGCTGCGACGCCGTACTGCATGTCGCTTCTCCCACCCTCACCAGCGTGCCGAAGTCGGACGACGAGATGGTCGGGCCGGCCCGCGACGGCGTCCTGCGCGTCCTGCGCGCCGCCCGCGATGCGGGCGTACGCCGTGTGGTCCTCACTTCCGCCATCGGCGCCGTCGCCTACGGTCACCCCGACCGCGACGTCCCCTTCACCGAAGAGGACTGGACCAACGTCGACGCGCCGGGCATCCAGCCCTACCAGAAGTCCAAGACGCTTGCGGAGCGCGCCGCCTGGGACTTCGTCAGGACCGAGGGCGGCGGCATGGAACTGACCACGGTCAACCCCACCGGCGTACTGGGACCCGTCCTCGGACCCGACTTCTCGCCCTCCCTCGGACTCATCCAGCGCATGCTCGAGGGCAAGATGCCCGTGTCCCTCAAGTTCGCCTCCGGCTACGTCGACGTACGCGACGTGGCCGACCTCCACCTGCGCGCCATGACCGACCCCGCCGCCGCGGGCCAACGCTTCATCGCCACCTCTGGACACAGCCTCTGGGTCCGCGAGGTCGCCGCAATCCTCCACGAACGCCTGGGGGTACGAGCCGGCAAGGTACCCACCCGGGAGATGCCCGTCTGGGCCGCCCGAGGTGTCGCCCTCGTCAACCCCGACATGCGCATGCTCCGCAAGCTCCTCGGCAAGAACCTCGACGCCACCTCCGAGAAGGCCCAGCGTGTCCTGGGCTGGCGCCCTCGCCCCGTCGAGGACACCATCGCCGAAACCGCCGAAAGCCTGCTCGCCCTCAACGCCACCCGGGCGGCCTGACCCCCGCCACCACCCGACGGCGACGAACGCCGGTCGTGGACGTACTGAGTGAGTCACAGAGCAGAGAGCTGATTTCACATGACTGAGCCTGTTGGACGTCTGGGGTCCGTGGCCCTGGACTGCGACAACCCCCGCGCGCTGGCGGCGTTCTGGGCAGCGGTGCTCGGCGGCACCATGCGCATCGAGACGGATTCCTTCTGTGCGGTCGCAGTCGACGGCCTGTTGCTGGTCACCGTGCGCGTTCCGAACCACCAGCCGCCGCAGTGGCCCGACGGCGACCCGAAGCAGTTCCATCTCGACGTGGCTGTGGACGACCTGGACAAGGCCGAGGGTCTGACGCTGGCCGCCGGCGCGACCAAGGCCGCCGCGCAGCCGAACCCGGAGAGCTGGAGGGTGCTGCTGGATCCCGCCGGCCACCCGTTCTGCCTGACCACGCTCATTCCCCACTAGACGCGGGCAGTGCGACGCCGGGGCTCGGGAGGAGCCGCCGGGCTGACAACAACGGAAGCAGGACGGATTCAATGACCAGCGTATTGCAGCGGCCACTCGGGGCTGTCGAGCGTATGTATCACCGGAACATGGGCGACCTGTCCATGCTGTTCACCATGGCCGTGGAGTTCGCGGTGGAACTCACCGCGGAACAGGTCTCCGGAGCCCTCGCCGCCGTTCAGCGGCGCCATCCACTCCTGCAAGCGCAGATCGAGGACCACCCGGTGAGCCGGCTCGGTTTCTACCGGCCCGAGCCCGTGCCGCCGATCGGTCTGGTGGTGCTGCGCCGGCCCGCCGAGACATGGCAGCGCGTGGCCGGCGAAGAGGTCGTCAAGGGATTCGACACGTCCGTGGCTCCTCTGATGCGCGCGGTACTGATCGGCGACGGAGGTCCGTCGGTACTGCTGCTGACCCTCTATCACTCGGTGGCCGACGGAGTCGGCACGATGGCTCTCGTCAGGGACATGGTGCGCGCGCTCAACGGCGAGGAACTGGCGCCTCTCCCGTTTCCGCCGGCACAGGAGGACCTGATAGGCAGTCTGCTGCCGGCTCCGACGGAGCTGGAGGCGGGGCCGCCTCCGGCCGACGACCCGCGGATGGACATACCCGTCGCCGGGCGGCCGTACGACGGCGCCGTCCCTGCGATTGCCACGCTCACGCTGGACGAGGTGTTCACCCGGCGGCTCGCGGGTCGCAGTCGGCAGGAGAAGACCACGGTGCACTCGGTCGTGTCCGTGGCCGCTGCCCGTGCCAGGAGTGTGGTGGGAGGCGAGGAGTACGTGCGGGTGCTGACGCCGTTCGATCTCCGGCCGTGGATCGGTGGGGACGGAGTCTGCGTCGACTACCACGCCGCGACCCGCACGGGATCGGAGCCGTTCTGCGGGGACACGCTGTGGGATCAAGCACGCGCGGTGCGGGACGCGTTGGCCGGCCCGAGGTCGCCCGCCGCGATCTCCGCCGCGAGTGCGGCCATCCAGAAGTACGTTCCCGTCCACGCCGACGCGGCGACGGCGACGGCGGTCATGGGATCGTTCGCCTACGACATCCTCGTCAGCAACAAGGGCGTCGTGTCCCTGAAGGGCGCCCTCAGGCCCGTCGCCCTGTGGGGCGGCATCGCGCCGTCCCAGCTTGAGGGTGAGGACCGGATCAGTGTGATCACCTACGACGGGCAGTTGCGGCTGACCGCCAACGGCTACGGATCGTCCGGCCGGTTGCTCGCCGAGATCCGCGATGTCCTTCACGAGGCGGTTGCCGAGACGCCGTGAGCCGGGCGTGGTCCGAGGCGTTTCGTTCATTAAGTTCGCGACCTCAACCGGATGTGCCTGCCATGGTTTTCCACGTGGCAGGCATCATCGCTGATCTGCTCTTTTCCTCCGCGAGAACGGTATGCGGAAGTGGTCGCGAGAACTGCCGGCTTCAAGAGGCGAAGGCATGCGGCCGGAAAGGTGTGTCCGGAGCATATTGCGTGGCCATGAAGTGGCGCTAAGGTCCCGGCCGACGGTCCTCGCGAGAGCCACCGTCAACGCAGTCGACGCTGTGCTTCATCTGCTCCGCCCCCACCCGCATCGCGCCGCCGGGCCCAGGCATGGGTCCGGCGCTCCCGGTCCCGATCGGAGAGCACATGTCCCGCCATGTCCGGATGATCGCCACCACCGTGGCCGCCGTCCTCCTGAGCGCCGCCGCCTTCACGCCCGCCGCCGCGGCAGCCCCGGCCCAGCCGGCCGCGGCAGCGGGCTGCGCCGGCCCCAACTCCCAGATCCCGCCCGGCAGAACCACCAGCCGCACCCTCACCGTCGGCGGCCTCCAACGGACCTACCGGGTCCACATCCCCGCCACCTACACCGGCACCAACCCGCGCTCCCTCATCCTCTCCTTCCACGGCCACGGCCGTACCGCCGCCTACCAGGAGAGCCTCACCCAGTTCTCCGCGGTCAACGCCCTGCTCGTCTACCCGCAGGGCGTCACCGGCACCGACGGCGACACCGCCTGGCAGGGCGCGCCCTACTCCGCCCCGGGAGTGGACGACATCGCCTTCACCAGAGCGATGATCGCCCAACTACAGACCGACCTGTGTGTCGATCCCCGCAAGATCTACGCCTCGGGAAAGTCCAACGGCGGTGGCTTCGCCGCCCTCGTCGGCTGCCGCCTCGCGGACCGGGTCGCCGCCGTGGCCACCGTCGCGGGCGCCTTCTACCCACAGGGCGGTACCTGCCAGCCCCAACGCCCCATCCCCGTCCTTGACTTCCACGGACAGGCCGACTCCACCATCCCCTACAACGGAGACGCCTCGAAGGGCCTGCCCTCACTCCCGACCTGGCTCGCCGCCTGGGCCCGCCGGGACGGCTGCGCCGCCACTCCGCAGAACACCCGGGTCAAGACCAACGTCGTCCGTCAGGTGTGGCCGTCCTGCGCCGGCGCGAGCGCGGTGGAGCACTACCGCATCGAGGACGGCGGTCACGTGTGGCCCGCTACCGTGCCCAACGGTGACACGGCCACCCCGACCACCATCGATGCGACGCCCCTCATCTGGAACTTCTTCCTCGCGCACCCGATGCCGGCCGCATAAGCACTCCACGGCACACCCCTGGGGCGCTCCCGCGCGACGCCGGAGCGTCCCAGGGCCGCGGTCCCGCTGACACCGACCCGCTTGCGGCGCAGCCCCACGGTCTCGACCAGCCACCCCGCCGGCACCTGCCGCGTCGGCATCAACGACGAGTCGGTCGTCGATCCGGCCCCGCACGTCCAGGGCATCACCGGCCCGCGGATCGCGGACACCTCCATCATGCCTACGCTGCCGCGCGCGAACACCCGACGAGGCGATGAACGAGGCGATGAACGAGGCGGGGAGCACCATCTCCTCATCCCACATCTCCTAACCCCACGGCAGCCTGCGCACACTTTATTAGGTAAGGATCACCTAACTTTAACCACTGGCTGCCCCCCTCGTCCCGAGAATGAAGAGAGAAGACGAGAACACCCATGAGCAACACCCCTCCGATGAGACGCGGCGCAACCCTCGCCGCCGCACTGATGAGCGCGTCGCTCGTCCTCACCGCCTGCGGCAGTGACAGCGACGACACCGGCGGCAAGGCCACCGAGACCCGCAGCATCAAGGCCGAGAACGGCACCATCAAGGTGCCCGTCGACCCGCAGCGGATCGTCACGATCGGCAACACGAACCTCCCCTTCATCGACCTGGGCGGCAAGCCGGTGGGTGTCACCGAGGCGTCCGACTCCGACCTCGACGTGCTGCCCAAGGAACAGAGGGCCGCGTACGAGGCGGCCGAGGTCGTCGGCGGCACCGGCGGTGAGGTGGACCTCGAGAAGCTCGCCGCCCTCAAGCCGGATCTCATCCTGGTCCAGTTCTCCGCCACCGACTGGGACAAGGTCGGCAAGCGACTCGAGACAATCGCCCCGACCGTGAGCTGGGGGCTCGACACCGAGTGGAAGACCTTCGCCGACGCGATCGCGGAGGCCGGCAACGTCGCGGACGAGCTCAGCCGGCACAAGGCGGAGTTCAAGGAGAAGGTCGCCAAGATCCAGAAGAACTACGGCAGCGTCATCAACGGCACCTCGTTCGTCGACGTCTCCCGCGGAACCTGGAACGATCCGGGAACCTTCTACATCGCCGACATCGGTTGCTCCGAGATCGCCCGGGACGACATCGGCCTGGACCTCCCCAAGGCGGCCGAGGGCAAGGACCCCCTGGCCTACGAAGCCCTGCCGTTCGAGCAGATCAGTGAGCTGTCCAAGTACGACGTGATCACCTACTCCGTCGACGCCGACGGCCGGCCGACAGAGCCCTTCGAGTCGGTGGTCACGACCAACACCTGGAAGGCGCTGCCCGCCGTGCGCTCCGACCGGGCGCTGGGGGTCTTCTGCCCCGGCAACAACTCCTACGGGCCCGTCAACCGGTACCTGGACTCGCTCGACAGCGCACTGGCGACCCTCCCCGGCAAGCAGTGACATCAAATGGCTGACCCGTTGGTCGAGAAGCCGGCGACCGGTGAGTGGAGCCCGGGTAGCTTCCGGCAGCACCTTGAGGAGACGGGTGCACCGCTTGTCGAGCGGGTCTCCGCCGACGAGGTGGAGGTGACGTTCGTCGACGAACCCGGAGACGACACGACGGTCACCCTCTCGGTGGTGATCGGCCCCCGAATCGGCTTCAACCCGATCGACACGGAGTTCGCCCCGGTGGCGGGGACGCCGTTCCGCGCACTCACCCTGCGGATGCGTTCCGACCTGCGCTTCTCGTACGTGTTCACTCGACGCGGGCCGACGGGGGAGGGCGTACGGGTTCCGGACCCGTTCAACCCGCCACCGAGGTTCTCGGAGTGCTCGGTGGAGCGGTTCTCCGGGGCCTCGGTGGCAGTGCTGCCCGACGCGGTGCCGTTGCCCTGGCTCGATCAGGCCGAAGACGGGCCGGCCCCCGCGGTGGAAGAAGCCGTGCTGGCGAGCGAGGTCCTGGGAGACGAACGCCGCATCTGGGTCTCGATGCCGCCGGGGGAGTTCTCGGAGGAGAGCGCACTGCCCTTCGTGATCCACCTGGACGGGACGCCGGACCACAGCGCGCCGGGCGTCCGTGACGCACTGGTCCGGGCGGGGCTGGTCCGACCCTGCGTGGTGGTCCTGGTCGGTCAGCCCGCACCGCAGCGCGACAAAGAGCTGCTCTGCAACCCGGCGTTCTCCCGGATGCTGGTCGAGGAACTGCTGCCGTGGCTCCACCACCGCTATCCGCTCTCGCGGGACCCCGGTGACGTCGCGCTGGCCGGCGAGAGCTTCGGCGGTCTGTGCGCCGGCTGGACAGCACTCCACCACCCGACGACGTTCGGCAACGCCATCCTCCAGTCCCCGTCGTGCGGGTACCACCCTGACCTCAGGTGGGGCACCGGGGCAGGTGAACTGCTGCGCCGCACCCCCGTACCCACACTGATCGCCGACTACCTGGCCGCGGCAAAGGCACCGATCCGCGTCTTCCACGACGTCGGTGAACTGGAGAGCTCGAACACCCACAGTCGCTGGCTGGACCAGGTGCTCACCGCGAAGGGCTACGACACCCTCTACCGGGAGTTCGCCGGCGGACACGACTACGCGTGGTGGCGAGGACTCTTCGCCGATGCCCTGCTCTGGTGCTTCCCGCTCAACAGCGTTGATCGGAGCGGGACATGAGGAACTGCTGTCGTCGTCACGGCGTTCTTTTCGCTCGTGCCGTCCAGCTCAGTGCGGCGGCTCTGGCCAGGTGCAGGTGTGTGCGTTCCTCGGGAAGTCCCGGCCCGTGCATGCGGACGTGGTGAAGACGCAGTAGATCCGGGAGCACGTCCTGCGGGGTGAGTGTCCCCGCAGCATCGAGCGCGCCGCGGTAGGCGGCCAGTGCGGCGCGGCGGGCGGACCAGGTCGCGGTGACGTGTGTGTCCAGCACCGGGATGCCGGGGGCCCCGGGCGTGAGGGCGGCGGTCGTCAGGGCGATGGTCCGGTCGTAGACCGCCCGCGGTGGCGCGCTCCTGTCCGTGCGGGTGTGCGCGACCAGCCAGGTCATCGCCTTCGCGGTGTCCCCGAGCAGGCTGACGGCGATGTCCACCATGCTCGCGGCGGTCACCGCACTCGCGGCAGCGCCCGGGCCGGCCTGCGCGGTCAACTGGGCGAGGACGGCGGCGGAGTCGGCGGCGAAGCACTCCTCGGCCGCTTCCATCGCCGCGGGGCCGCCGAAGCGCGCGGTCTGCGGGTAGTACGTCTCCAGACTCGCGTCGGTGACCAGGCCCGCGTGCCGAAGCCGCTCGGTCCACTCGCCGACCTGCCCGACAGCGGTGCCGAGCGAACCGGGCGTGCAGGCCAGACGAAGACGTAGGTGGTCCTCGGGATCACGATGGTGATCCTCGGGATCACGATGGCGGACGAACCACCAGCGGGGCTCTCCCAACTCCCCGAGCAGGGACGGCAGATGCCGGGTCAGGAGTGGATCCTGGCGGTCGCGGGGCCCATGCAGGCTGATGGCGAGCAGGTCGCCGCAGCCCGGCAGACGGCCTTGTTCCTGAGTGACGGCGGAGCCCGATCCGCGGACCGGTGCACGAGGCCGATCCACGGCGACCAGGGGAATGACGATCTCGTGGGCGCGGCCGCCGGTCCAGCCCAGGTCCCCGGCTTCCGGTGCGGCACGCAGCAGCGCCCTGCCGTCGCGCTCCACATGGGTGCGGAGCAGGACCCGGTGCGAGGGCTCCGCCAGGTCCAGGCTCATACGCCGGTCGCCGTCGCCCAGGTACACCTGCCCGGGCAGGAGAACCTCACGGCGCCACTCGGCCAGGGCCTTGTCCCACTGCGGCCACGGTGTCCGCGCGTCGGGCAGGTCGTTGATGCCGAGGGTCCAGCGGGCCGGGGCCAGTTCGGTGCGCCCGTAGCGCAGTGCGGGCAGGAACGGCAGGCTGGAGACGGCCGCTCCCCACGAGAACCCGCTGCACGGGACGGTCAGTGCCACCGGTGCCTCGACCAGGAACCGCGCCAGCGGATGGGTGTGGTGGCTCAGACTCACCGCGTTCGGCAGCATCGTGTGCACCGGGCGGCGGCGGGAGACCGAGACCAGGTGCAGTTGCCCGGCGTCGGCGGTCACCGCCAGGTCCGACACGGGCAGCCGGTCCGCGTCGGGGCCGTGGTAGTCGCCGAGGGGGATCACCAGCTCCGCCAGTTGCGGGGCGTGCGAGACGTTCGCCGAGCGGATGTACAGCGGGGTGGTACTGATCTGCGCTGTCAGCGCGTCCTGCTGCACTCCGGGCACGCCCGCGTACACCTCGGTCATCCGGCGGCGGTCCTCTGCGTCGAAGAGATGCAGAAAACGTCCGGTCGCTCTTCCCGCCGCACGGGCCACCCCGACGACGTGCAGCGTGAACTCCCCTTGTTCCAGGGCGGACACGCTCGCGGCGTGGACCCGCACGGTCAACTCGGTGTTCGGCTGCACGGGCCTGCCGTGATCCGCCACCGCCAGTTCGTCGATCGCGGCGTCATCGAGTCGGACGTGCCGGCGGCGCCCCGTCGCGGCGGCGTACGCGAGCCGCAGCAGCCGGCTGTCCCTGGCGGTCAGCGTCGGGCCGGTTGTCGGGCCCGTCGTCGCGCCGGTGGTCCCGAGGTAGCCGGACGGGTAGCCGAGGTGGCCAACGGCGTCCAGGACGGGGACCACCGCTCCCGGGCCGTAGTGATCGAGGAAGCGGCCGTGCCAGGCGACCCACTCGGTGCTCAGTGCCGCCCTCGGCGCCAGGCGCGTGAGTGCCGCGGCGGCCTTCGCCGCCTCCTCGGCCACCGCCTCCGGGATCACCAGGTCCCAGTCCAGCCGCAGGTCGAGGGCGAGCGCGGGTTTCGCGGTGGGACAGAGCCGTGTCATCGCGGCCGTCAGCCGTGTCCGTTCGGCGCGGGCACCCGCGGGGGTGGTGATCGCGGCGTCGTGCCGTGCCAATTCGGCCGCGACCGCACTCAGTTCAGCAGCCACGGGCAGCTGCCGCGGTATCGGTCCGAGCAGCACGGCGGTGGGGTCGGACGCCGTGACCGCGGGACGCAGAGCGGTGATCAGGAACCGCTGTCGTACCAGGTTCGCGAGCAGGTTCTCGATCGCGGTGGGCGAAGCCGCCGGGAAGCCGGCGGACAGTGTTGCCGCGAGATCCGCCCACAGGACCGGTGTCCGTGCGCCGTCCATGGCCGTGCGGACCGGCCCGGTCGTACGTATCCCCACGTGCACGGGGTCGCCGCCGTTCGCACTGCTCGATCGGTGCTCGATCATCAGGCGTCCGTCGCGCTCGAACGCGAGGCTGGAGGCGAGGAGCGTCAACCGGGGCCGCAGCTCCCGGAGTTCCTCCAGCCCGTCGACCAGAGCCGCGGTCCACGCCGCGTCCGGCCGGGTGACCGCCCGATGGTCGGAGCCCGTACGCAGCAGGGGAGTTGCCCCGGTGCGGACGACCTGGACACCGGCGAACAGGCCGAACGGAGTGGCACGTGCGCGGGCGCGCAGCAGGTAACGCACCACCGACAGGGTCGCGCGCCGCACGGCGGGCTCCGGCACCGGTTCGCCGGCGGTTATCTGATGCACCCGACTCGCCAGGTCCGGGCTGGAGAACGCGACCGCGGTGGCGAAATCGGCTGACCGCCAGGTCTGTTGAAGCCACGCGCGCCACGACTCCGGGTGCGCGGACGGTCCTGTCAGGTCCGGCCAGACCGTCGGGTGGTCGGGATGCCGGACCGCCGCCCGAACCACGGCCGCATCGACATGGCGGTACACACATCCCTCCAGCAGCACAACGGCGTTGTTCTCTGTACGGCGTTGTCCCCTATTTTCCCGAACTGCCCGGCACCTGGGGCGAATATGGGTCATGGTGATTGTGGCTGTTGCTGCGCCGCCCTGGTGCCGCAGTGTCTCCATGAGCCACTGATCTGGCTGGATTCCAACGCCCGAACGACGACGTGTGGGCTGTTGACGTGCGTGTGGTCTGGCTAGCGTGGGCGCCACGCACGGCAGCGACACGTTCCCATCATGTTTGCGAAGGGGAGAAAATCATGACTGCTGTATCTCCTGAGACACTCGCCGATGAGGAATTCGGTGAGCTCGAAGAACTCCAGGTGATCGATTCCAGCGAGCTGAAGCTCGGCGCGGCGTACCACACGTACACCTACATCGCTGCGGAGAACACGGAGGACATCCCCGAATAGGACCCCGGGAGCCTGGGCAACTCTGCGACGGACGAGACCGGTGAGCCGAGGAGGTGGGTCGTGCCGTCCAGCGAGTCGACGGACCGTACCCGCACCGACGTCCTGCTGATCTTCCCGCCGCAGACCGAGGCCAGGTTCTTCCCGTATCTGAGCCTGCCCTACCTGACCGGCCACCTGCGGCGCCGGGGCCGGCGGGTTCACCAGGCCGACCTGAACATCGCCGTGCTCCACGAACTGCTGCACCGTCCCGCGCTGCTGGACGACGCGGTCCGCGCCCAGGACACGGGCGACGACGACTCGGCCGTGCGCGACTGGTACCGCCGAGCGGTGGCCGACGTCTTCGCCGCGCACATCGGCGAGCTGCGTGCCCATGTCCTGCACAAGGAGCCGGCCGGCGAGCTGGGCCCCGACCGCGCGGTCCGGCTCGCCTCTCTGGGCCTCGAACTGCTGGTCCGCGACACCTTCCTGGTGCGGACCTGGGAGAACCTCGACCGGCTCGACGATGCCGCACGCCGGGCCGCGGACCGGCCACCCGCCACCTCGGGGGTACCGGTCGCCTCGCTGCACCGCCTGGTGACCGGGCTGCTCGGCCGGCATCGCCCCCGGGTGGTCGGCCTGTCCGTGGCGTTCTTCAGCCAGCTCGCGCCCGCGCTGCTGATCGCCGCCTGGGTCCGGCGGCTGGCGCCGGACACGCAAGTCTGCCTGGGCGGACAGCAGGTGATGCTCCGTCATCACGCCCTCGCCCGGCTCCCCGGAGTACGGGAAACGGTCGACGCCCTGTGCACGACCGCCGGTGAGGAGCCGCTCGAACGCTGGCTGGACGCGCTGGACGGGACGGTCCCGCTCGCCGCCGTGCCCGGCATGACCTGGCTGCCCCGTTCCGGGGCCGGGCCGCGCACGGGGCCCGCGGTGACCCTGCGCTTCCGCGACCTCGGACCACCCGACTTCACCGGACTGCCGTTCCGCTCCTACCTCAACGACGCCCTGGAGCTCGCGATCGTCTCGTGCGTCGGCTGCTACTGGGGGCGGTGCGCATTCTGCTCGTACGGCAACCGGTCGCTCCCGCAAGGCGGTTACCAGCAGGGCACCGCGACCCAGATCGCCGACGCGGTGGAGTCCGTGGTCCGCGCCACGGGCACCCGGTACGTGTCGGTCGCGGACGAGAACACCAACCTGCGGCTGATCCGGAAGGCGATGCACGCGGTACGCGAACGCGGCATACGGGTCCGGTTCGGCGTCCGCAGCAGACTGGAGTCGGTGCTGACCGACCCGCGGTTCTGCCACGACCTCGCCGCGGTCGGCTGCGCGATGATCTCGGTCGGCTACGAGGGCACCTCGCAGCGCCTGCTGGACCGGATGGAGCGGGGCGTGCGAGCCGCCGACTACCAGCTGATCCTCGACAACCTCGACGCTGCGGGCATCGCCGTGCGGTTCAGCGTGATGGGTCAGGTCCTGGACGAGACGCCGGACGAGTTCGAGGCATCCCTGCGCTTCCTCGTCGACAACGAACGGCGGATCGGCATCGACGCGCTGGAGCTGATGGTCGCGGAGCCCGGCAGCAGACTCGTGGACAGCCCGGAGGAGTACGGGCTCGCCCTCGACGACTCCGAACGCCTCGCGGGCAACCCGGAGTTGAGCTACCTGGCCGGCCGGGTCGGCCACCCCCTGTCCGTCCCCGGCGGCCCGACGCGCACCGAGGCACTGGACCGGCTGGTGCGGATCTACGACACCGTCAGACCGGGCCGCACGAACGGCTCGGCACCCTCGCGCCCCGCCCCGAACGGCCCTCGCGCACCCGCCGTCACAGCCCTGCGCCCGCACCCGTGGGTCCGCACCGTGCCCGCGTACGCCGCCGACCACGCGGCCGACCGCGTCACCCTCGCCGACCTCGTCCGGGAGCGGTTCTACGCACTTCCCCGCGACGACGTGGAACAGCGCGCCGACGGCCTGCTCACGGCCCGCACCGACCGTGGCCGCCGCCTGCTGGCCCGGCTGGCCGCCGCGGCAGCCGGCACCCCCGACCCGGCACATTCGGCCGACCCGGCCCTCTCAGCCAGGAGCTCCTCATGACGCAACCGTCGCGCACCGCACCAGGCGGCGCCCCAACCGTCACCGTCACCGAGGCCCCGCCCCGGATGGGCCTGGGGGTCCTGATGGACATGCCGTGGGGCGGCGGACGCCTCGGCAGGCGCGGCATCGGATTCGTGGAGAGCGACGACGGCGGCGGAGACATCACCGACCGGGTCCGTGCCTTCCTGCACCGCCACGGCGGCGACTTCGCCTACTCGGCCCTCGCGTTCCAGCCGCGCTCACGCGCCCGCGTAGGGCCGGCCGACTACGTGAGCGCGTACGACCGCTTCTTCGAGGCGGTGCCGGCCGGAACGGCCCGCGCCTTCCACCAGACCGAGCTGAACATGGGCACGCCCGAGCCCTACGACCGCCGCCCGGCCGCCGACTTCACCAACGAACTGGCCGCCCGCTACGGTTTCTCCTGGGTCGTCGAGGACCTGGGCATCTGGAGCCTGCGCGGCATACCGATGCCCTACCCGCTCCCGCCGCCGCTGACCGAGCCGGGCCTGGAGATCGCCACCCGGAACGTGGCGGAGGCGGCCCGGCTGCTCGAACCGCCGCTGCACGTCGAGTTCCCCGGCTTCACGGAGGGCGGCTCGTTCGTCCTGGGGCACATGGACGCCTTCGAGTACTTCGCCCGGCTGGCCGAGGACGCCGACGTGCGGGTGACGCTCGACGTCGGCCATCTGCTCAGCTACCAGTGGCTGAGGGGACGTACCGGAGCGAGCATGTACGACGGTATCGAGGCACTGCCCCTGTCCCGGTGCCGCGAACTGCACCTGTCGGGCTGCCAGATCGTCGGCGGCAAGTTCCGCGACCTGCACCACGGCGTCCTGCTGGACGAGCAGTTGGAGCTCACCGAGTACCTGCTGCCGCGCTGCCCCAACCTCCTCGGAGTGTCCTACGAGGACCCCATGTACCGCGAGGACGGACAGCTGGTAGAGAAGTCCCGGCGCAACTACGCCCGGCTGCGCGACCTGGTCGCCGACTGGCAGCGCGGGGAGGCGGCGTGACGACCGTGGAACCGGGCGCGTCACTGGACGGCGAGCAACTCACCGACCTGCTCATGCGGTTGCTGCTGGACGCGGACCTGCGGGCCCGGCTCGCCGACGAGGGCGCCGAGGCGGTGGCCGCGGATCCCGGCGAGCTGGAGTGCCTGGCCTCCGTCGACCTGGCCGAACTGGACACCACCGCACGGCGGTTGCGCTCCCAGGTCTGGCGGCCCGGCAGCGGCAGCAGCCTCGGGACCACGTTCCCGCGCGGCCTGGGGCTGCTCCAGGACGCCGGTGCCACGGAGGCCGACCTGCTCACCGGCTTCCTCGGCTCGGCGCACTTCGCCCGGTACCGGCTGATCCCGTACACCACTCCCGGGCTGTCCGCGGAGGAGGCGTTCGCGTCCTACCTGCTGGACGACGCCGGGCCGGGGGCACTGCGCGACACCGTGACCCACGAACTGATGATCGCCCTGTTCACCGCGCTGGCGTGCGAGCAGCCGCTGTCGTTCGTGATCGAGGCGGACGGAATCGTCCCCACCGACCGGGGCCACGCCGCCGTACGTACGTACGCGGCGGCGTCCGTGGCCAGTTGGGGGACCACCACCGGTGAGCGTCCTGCCGGGCAGACCCAGGGCACGGACGAAGTGCACTACGCGTACTTCACCACGTCCGCCGGGCTGGCGCACGGCGTGGTGTCCGGGCGGGTGGCGGAGGCCTTCGAGGCCGAACCGTCGGACCGGCGCGAGACCGCGCGGCAGGCACTGGCCCGCCGCCGACTGTGGTGACGGGGAGAGGAACCGCCTTGCACATCGTGTTGGTGGACATGCCGTGGTCGTCGCTCGACGCGCCGTCCCTGGCCCTCGGCATCCTCAAACGCCGCATCCTCGACGTCTTCCCCGACGGCACCGCCGACGTCGAGGTGGTGCACGCCAACCTCGACTTCGCCGACTGGGTGTCGGCACGTACGGAATACGGCTTCGAGGAGTACGAGTTCTGCTCGACCTCGTACTTCTCCGGGCACAGCGAGTGGATCTTCTCGGCCGCGCTCAACGGTCAACCCCGCTGGCGGGTCGCCGAGTTCACGGAGCACTTCGGCGAGAAGATGCCGGAGCACATGCTGGCGAAGGCGCGCGAACTCCACGAACTCGCGCCGCTGTTCGTCCGGGAGACAGCCGCCAAGATCGCCGCCACCGCACCGGACGTGGTCGGGTTCACCACCACGTTCGCGCAGAACGCGGCGGCCCTCGCGGCGGCCCGCGTGGTCAAGGAACTCGCACCCGGCACCACCACCGTCTTCGGCGGCGCCAACTGCGACGGCCCGCAGGGCGCCGCGCTGCACCGCAACTTCCCCCAGGTCGACTTCGTGGTACGCGGCGAAGGCGAGATCGCGTTCCCCCGGCTGCTCGCCGCACTCCGCGACGGCGACGCCGGCGACCTGGCCACCATCCCCGGCCTGTGCCGCCGCGACCTGGACGGCAGGTCCGTGGCACATCCCATGAACGCCGCCCCGCTGCCCCCTGGCGCACTGGTCAGCCCCGACTACGGCGACTACTTCGAGCGGCACGCGCGGTCCACCGCGGGCGGCTGGGTGGAGCCGCGGCTGGTGGTGGAGAGCTCACGCGGCTGCTGGTGGGGCGAGAAGCACCACTGCACCTTCTGCGGCCTCAACGGCTCGTTCATGGAGTTCCGCAGCAAGGACCCACGGCGGTTCGTGGACGAGATCCTGGGCCTGGTCGAGCGCCACCGCGTGCTCGACGTCTGGGTCACCGACAACATCCTCGACATGGCGTACCTCAACTCCATGGCCCCGCTCCTCCAGGAGAGCGGATACGACCTCCGGCTGTGCTACGAGATCAAGTCGAACCTGCGGCGCGAGCAGCTGGCGACCCTGTACGCGGCCGGAATCAGCTATGTGCAGCCCGGCGTGGAGAGCCTCAGCAGCCGAGTGCTGAAGCTGATGGACAAGGGAGTGACCGGCTGCCAGAACGTACGACTGCTGCGGGACGCGGAGACCGTCGGCGTCAACCTCAGCTGGAACTACCTCTACGGCTTCCCCGGCGAGACCGAGCAGGACTACGACGAGATCATCGACCAGCTGCCCGCGCTGCACCATCTGGGACCGCCGGCCGGCTCCACCCGCCTGAAGGTCGAGCGGTTCAGCCCCTACTTCGACCGGCCGGAGCTGGGCTTCGGCGAACTGCGCCCCGCCTCGCACTACCACCACATCTACGACCTGCCGGAGGACGAACTCGCGGACCTGGTGTACATCTTCGACTCACCGAACCGGGGCATCGCCGACGGCTGCCGGGACCGGCTGCGCACGGCCGTCGCCGACTGGACGCGGGCATATCCGCGCACCCGCCTGACCCACTGCGACCTGGGCGGGCACATCGTCCTGGTCGACACCAGGCCGGGCTTCTCCTGGCGGCTTCTCGACCTGACCGACCCGTTCGAAGTGACGGTGTTCCGACTGCTCGACACACCGCACAGCGTGGCGGCGCTGGCGCGCAAGGCGGCTGCCGGGGAGTCGGCCGGCGAGGTGACGGAGGAGCGCGTCACCGACCTGCTGGCGCGCTGGACCACCCTCGGCCTGGTCTTCGCCGAGGGCGGCCAGTACGTACAGGTCGCACCCGCGGTGGCCAACCAGGACCTGCTGCGGCTCGACGGCGCCGGACTGGGCGGGGACGACTCCTCGCTCGTACCCGCCCTGGCGGTCCCGGCCGCGGTGGGAGACAGCCGGTGACGCCGGAACTGACGCTGTGGAAGGACCGCGACCCGGCGGCCATGCGCCTGCCGGGTATCCACCACGGCACCCTCGACCGGCCGCCGGACGATCCGGTGGACGCCGTCGCGCAACTCGCCTCCGCCGGCGTCCAGTTCGTCCAGGTGCACGAGCCCGTGGACCTCGCCGACCCGGACGGTGCGTCCGCGGTCGCCGTCCTCCTCCTCGTCCGCGAACTCACCGGTCACGGCATCGCGGTGGACTGGACACTGCGTATGGCCGACCCGGCCCAGTGGCTCGCGCTGAGTCATCTGCATCCCCCGGCTGCCATCCACCGGGACTCCACCGGAGCGGCGAACGAAGACCATGTGGTCACCGCGTGGCGCGACTCGTTCCACATCGCGAAGTGCGGCTACCGCCGCGGCCCCGGTTTCCTGGAGATCCGCGACCACCGCTGGGGCTCCTTCCGGCGTCTGGTCGTCAACGCCCCCCGGAGCACGGGTTTCCAGGGGCTGCTGGACGGCGTCCCGGCGGTCGCGTCGGCGTCGACGGAGCGGGTCCTGGAGCGTCACCTGCGCGAGAACCTGGTCCATCGCGCAGGGCGCTACCTCTGGTGGACGCCGTACCGCCTACGCCGCTGGCCGCTCAGCACGACGATCCCGTAGGAACCTCTCGACCCACTGTTCCGTCAACCCGTCGGCCTGACGCCTGATCCCCGGAGCCGGCACCGATGCGGGCGCGCCGACACCGAGGAAGTCGAGGCAGCCCAGCAGGCCTGCCCGGTAGTCCGCGACCAGGTCCTCGTAGACGACGACATGCGGGGCGATGCCGTGCCGGCCGAAGTAGTCCTCCCAGGCCGACGTCTCCCGGTCGAGCAGCCGCAGATGCCGGCGGACGTCCTCATAGCTGTACCGCGGAGCGGCACGCGTCCTCCCCTCCGGCAGAAAGGTCCCGTCCAGGATCCAGACGCCGGTCTGCTCGGCCATGGTGTACGACACGGCCTGCCGCAGCCGGTCCCTGCGTTGGATCCAGATGTACCGGGGCCCCTGGAGGAGGTCGTACGGATCGACCTCCAGGCTCCTGAGGTGCCCCGCGGAGATCCGCAGCCCGAACACACCGTTGGGGCTGGTCCGCCACGTCATCAGCTGCCGTACGTAGCCCGCCGCCAGCTCCTGCGGATCACCGGAGTCGAAGTCCCACCGCTCCAGGTAGTCCAGCACGAACGCGTCGGCGAGGTAGTGCTCGGCGAAGCCGGCCGACCCGGTGTGCCACAGGGCGCGGGCGAGCATGTTGCTGCCGCACCGGGGGGTCGACGCGACCACGTAACGGACCGGCGGCAGACCGGTGAAGGGCGGGAAGTCGAACTCCGGTCCATTGGTCCGATAGCACAGCACCATGGAGACACCTTCGCACCCGGCACCAATGGCTGTCATGGCTCAGTCGCGTTGGGCGCGCAACGAGGCCGTCATGGGCCGGCATGGGCCGGTACCACGGCGAGTACTCCATCGACACGTTCAGCCACTCCGAGGGAGTCCTCGACAAGCCGGTCGGCTGAACAGCCCCCGGCTCATCGCCCACTGTTCCCCGCACGCCCCGGGCCCGGCCCGATCCGGCGTGGTCAGTCGCCGCTCCGCTGCACGCCGTTCGGTCGGCCGGCGGCGTGCAGGGATCCCAGGAGCGCGAGGGCGTCCGCGTTGGTGCTTCCGGTCTCGGCGGTGCCGACCAGCAGGTACTGGCCGGAGGCGGCCTGCACGTCGAACGCCTGGTAGGTGAGGGTGATCCGGCCGACGTCCGGATGGTCGAAGACCTTGGTCTTGCGGCCCAGGCCGCTGACACTGAGGTCCTGCCACATGGCGGCGAACTCGGGGCTGTCGGCCTGGAGTTCTCGTACCAGCGCGGCGATCTCGGGATCGTGGCGTTCCCGTCCCGCGGCCAGGCGCAGTGCCTCGACGGAGTCGCGGGCGACGGTCTGCCAGTCGGCGAACAGCTCGCGGGCCGCCGGATCCCGGAAGAGGGAACGGACCATACGGCGCGGGTCGGCCAGCGGCGAGAGCAGGGCGTCGGCCAGGGAGTTGGAGGCGAGGATCTCCAGCCGGTGGTTGACGACGTAGGCCACGGCGGTGGGAAAGGCGTCCATCAACTGGAGCAGGGCCGGGTGCACGGGCTCCTGCAAGGCGGCGGGTGACGATCCCGGCAGCAGGCCGGCGAGCCGGTAGGCGTGCCAGCGTGCGTCGTTTCCCAGCCGAAGGGCTTTTGCGATGGCGTCGATGACCTGGGGGGAGGGGTTGGTCTCCCGCCCCTGTTCGAGCCGCGCGTAGTAGTCGGCGCTGACCCCGGCCAGGACGGCGACCTCCTCGCGCCGCAGGCCGGCGACACGGCGCATGCCGGACGTGGCCATTCCCACGTCTGCGGGACTCACCCGAGCACGGTGTGCGCGGAGGAACTCGCCCAGCTCGTGGTCGCTCATTCCCGCATCGTACGCCGCCTCCCCGGCCGCCTGGTCGTGCCCGAGAAGCGAGGAAGGTCCGGATGGCCGCGGTGGCTCCGGGACCGTCCCGGCCGCCTCCGGAAGGGCTCGGACGCTCGTTCCTGGGTGCGGCACTCCTAGGCGGACACGGCCTTCCTGGTCGGTGCCGAGCGACCCACAGTCGGTGGTGTGCCTTCTCTCTGCGACCGCGGACGTCAGAGGGCCTGACATCAGGGTGGATCCGACGGCCTGATCCGCATCGGGCGGCGCCGTCGTCCGCAAGCCACCGGGACCTGTGGCCGTACCGATCACCACACCAGGAGACTTCGATGACCACCGGCTTCACCATGACGATCGCGGGCAAGGCGATGGCGGGAGCGACCGAGTACGACGTGCTCGACCCGGCGGACGAGACCGTCGCGGGACGGGCGCCGGTCTGCTCGCCCGAGCAGCTCGACCAGGCCGTGGCAGCGGCACGGGCGGCTTTTCCCGGCTGGTCGGGGACTCCGTTCGAGGAGCGCCGCAAGCTCGTCCTGGCGGTCGCCGATGCCGTGGAGGCACAGCTCGAACCGCTGAAGCGGCTCCTCACCCGGGAGCAGGGCAAGAGCTTGGACGACGCCGCCGGGGAGATCCTCGGATTCGGGTACTGGCTGCGCGGGACGGCCGCGCTGTCGCTCCCGGAGACGGTCAACGAGGACAGCGGGGAGCGGCTGTCCGTCACCCGGCGGATCCCGCTGGGCGTCGTCGGCGCGATCGTGCCGTGGAACTACCCACTGGGCAACGCCGGGTTCAAGATCGCTCCGGCCCTGCTCGCGGGAAACACCATGGTGTGGAAGCCGTCGCCGTTCACCCCACTGGTCACGTTGCGGGTCGGCGAGATCCTGCGTGACGTACTGCCGCCCGGAGTGCTCAACGTCGTGTCGGGCGACGCCGCGCTCGGGCCGCGGATGACCGGCCACCCCGGCATCGACATGATCAGCTACACCGGCTCCACCCGGACCGGCCGCCAGGTCATGGCCGGCGCCGCGCCCACGCTGACCCGCGTGACCCTGGAGCTGGGGGGCAACGACCCCGCCATCGTTCTTCCGGACGTCGACGTCCCGGCCGTGGCCGAGAAGCTGTTCTGGGGGGCCTTCGCCAACAGCGGCCAGGTCTGTCTCGCGATCAAGCGTCTCTACATCCACCGTGACGTCTACGAGCCCCTGAAGCGGGCCCTGGCCGCCTGTGCCGCCACGGTGCGCAGCGGTCCCGGTACGGAGCCGGGCGTACGCCTGGGCCCGGTCCAGAACCGCCCGCAGTACGACCGGGTCCTCGATCTTCTGCACGACTCCCGGGCGAGCGGTCACACCTTCGCCGCCGGCGGCCTGCCGCAGCCCCGCGACCAGGAGCGGCCCGGCTACTTCGTACCCGTGACACTCGTGGACAACCCGCCGGAGGACTCACGCATCGTCCAGGAGGAGCAGTTCGGCCCGGTCCTGCCGCTGCTCAGGTTCGACGACGTCGAGGACGCCGTCACCCGGGCCAACGCGGGCGAGTACGGACTCGGCGCGTCCGTCTGGTCGGCCGACCCGGAAGCGGCCCTCGCCGTCGGACGCCGCCTGGAGGCCGGCACCGTGTGGATCAACGAGGTCCAGCACCTCACCCCGGACGTCACCTTCGCGGGTCACAAACAGTCCGGCCTCGGCTCGGAGGGCGGGCCCGAGGGACTGCTGGAGTTCACGACGCCACGGACCATCACGCTACGCCGGTCCGATGCCGCCTCGACGACCACGGCCTGAACCCCGGTCACAGCACCAACCCCGAACCGACGACACCGAAGAGGGAGCCGACCGTGCCCACGAAACGGCAAGTGGAGGACTGGGTGGCCGCCTACCTGCGGGCCTGGCACAGCAACGCGCCGACGGACATCGCGGCCCTGTTCGCGTCCGACGCCGAGTACCACGAGTGGCCCTACGAGACCCACTGGATCGGCCGCGAGGCGATCGTGGCGGGCTGGCGGAGCCGGGAGGAGTGGCAGCAGGGCGGCTGGGACTTCGACTGGACCCTCCTCATGCTCAACGGAGACACGGCGGCCATCGGCGGCACCGGCGTCTACAAGAAGCTCGGCACTTTCGCCAACCTGTGGACCGTGACCTTTGACGAGCGGGCGAAGTGCACGGTGTTCCGCATGTGGAACAACCAGGTCTGACCCGGGCGAGGCCCATCACGGCGGGTCGCCGTCGGCTGCCCCTCGCTCCGCCGGCACGAGGCGCGCGCATCCCGCGATCGGGCCGTCTGCGGAAATATGGTGAATGGTGTTAACCTCGATGGAGAGTCAAGGATGCACCGGCCGTGCCGCGTGCACTTTCAATGCAACATCGAGGAGTGGAAATGGAATCGTCGACTGGAACACAAAGGGCGGTACGCACCGAGCGAGTGACGTTCACCTCGTCCGGCACAAACCTGGTGGGGAAACTCTTCCTGCCGCCGACGGCGAAGACCTCGGGACGACTTCCGGCACTCGTCGTGACCGGTGCGTGGGGCACGGTCAAGGAACAGATGTCCGCCGGTTACGCCCGCGAAATGGCCGCCCGCGGTTACATCGCGCTCACGTTCGACTTCCGCAGCTGGGGGGAGAGCGACGGGCGTCCCAGGTCCATGGAGGATCCCTTCGCCAAGGCGGAGGACATCGTGGCCGCGGCGCAGTATCTGGGGACCCGCCCGGACGTCGACGCGCGTGCGATCGGCGGCCTCGGTATCTGTGCCAGCAGCGCCTACATGGCCACGGCCGCGACCAGGACCGACCTCATCAGCTCGCTCGCCCTCGTCGCGCCGGCGCTGCCGAGCCGCTCGACCGTCGCCGAGCACACGGGTGGCGGCGAGGGCGTCGCAGCTCTCCGGAAAGCTGCGGGCGAGGCCGAGGACGAGTATCGGCGGAGCGGAAAGGAAGCGCTCGGTCCCGTGGTGGAGCAGACCCCGGAGAATTCCGTTCCCGGCGCCGACTACTACACCAATCCCGACCGCGGGATGATCCCCGAGTGGGACAACACGTTCAATGCCATGTCATGGGGAAAGTGGCTGGAGTACGACGCCCAGGCTTCGGCGGATCACCTCACGCAGCCGCTCCTGCTGGTGCACAGCGACGCGGCGGCGAGCCCGGAGAGTGTCCGTGAATTCGCCACGAAGGTTCCGCGGGAAGTCGAACAGCTCTGGCTCGACGGCGTAACTCAGTTCGACTTCTACGACCGGCCCGGCCCGATGAAGACCGCGTCCGACGCCGCGGCCCGGCATTTCGCCGGCACCATGAAGGGCGCGTGAGCCCCCTCCGTGCACCATGTGAGAGGCCGCTGGAAAGCGGAGAGTGGCTCCGTTACGTTCCGGGAAATCACACCCGCGCCGACGTACTCCGGAGAACCCATGCCCTCGCCCCGCTGGACCACCGCCGACATACCCGATCAGGACGGCCGGGTCGTCGTCGTGACGGGAGCCAACTCCGGAATCGGCTACGAGACGGCCAGGGCCCTGGCCGTGCGCGGCGCCACGGTGGTACTCGCGGTCCGTGACGTCGCCCGGGGCGCGGCCGTACGCGACCGGATCACCGCGGAGCACCCCGGTGCACGGGCGCTGGTGCAGTCGCTCGACCTAGGTTCCCTGGACTCGGTCCGGGCCGCGGCGCACGTGCTGCGCGACGAGTACTCCCGAATCGATCTGCTCATCAACAACGCCGGGGTCATGCACGCACCCCGGGGGACGACGCAGGACGGTTTCGAGCAGCACTTCGGCGTGAATCACCTCGGGCACTTCGCGCTGACCGGCCTGCTGCTCGACCGCATGGTCGACGTGCCGGGTGCGCGCGTGGTGACCGTCAGCAGCGCGGACCACCGCAGGCGTGGGCCCATGCCGCTGGACGACGTCGCGCAGCGGACCCGAGGCTACGACGGGGGCACGGCCTACTCCCACTCGAAGCTGGCCAACCTCCTGTTCACCTACGAACTCCAGCGTCGGCTCGCCGGTCGGAAGTGCCAGGCCCTCGCCGCGCACCCCGGGGGTGCCGACACCGAGGGTTCGCGGGTCGCGGTCGGCGCGTTCGGCCCTGTCGGCCGGGTCGCCTTCAGGCTCATCGCCCGTCCGCTCCTCATACAGACCGCCGAGCGCGGTGCCTGGCCGACGGTCCGTGCGGCCACCGATCCGGCGGCCGAAGGAGGGCAGTACTACGGACCCGACGGCTTCCTGGAGAGCTCCGGCCGTCCCAAGGTCGTCCGGTCGAGCGATGCGTCGTACGACACACAGCTCCAGCGCCGCCTGTGGGATCTCTCGGAGAAGCTCACCGGGGTCGCTTTCCCGCTGTAGGCCGCGCGTTCCCGTACGTGTGGCCCCCTCAGGAGGCGGTCACTGCCACGGCGACCAGCGGGCGCCTGCGGCGGGTCACGCGGTCGGCGAGCCGGACCAGGCGGTACATGAGGAAACGCCGGACCATCAGGGCCTCGACCCGCCGGGTTCCCGCCTCGTCGAGCAGCCGGGCCGTCCCCTCCACGGCAGTCGCGTCGGCGGGGACGGCTCCCTGCATGGAGCACGGCTCGACGAGAACCCGTCCGCCGTTGCGGATGCGCTTGACCTTTCCGCTGTCGGGCGGGGTGAGCACATACAGCGTGCCGTCGTGGACGAGGCAGCCCACGGGCGTGGGCACGGGCGCCCCCGTTTTCCGGAACGTGGTCAGGTTGACGTACTTGCCCCGGCCAATGCGCTCCAGAGCCTGGTCGAAATCTACGGGTGTGGTAGTCATTGCGGCTCCCGGTCCATCTCTATGGTGAATTACCTTCACCTCATGGTTAAGAGTATTCACCATGAGACCGGGCCGTGCAAAGTCGACGGTGACGGGGTGCCGGGCCGGCAGGGTTGATGCCGTCACCTCGGCGAGGTCGCGCCGGCGTCACGCCGCGCGCAGGCCCGGCCGCGCAGTGGCACCGATCATTTCCCCGGGCGCCAGTCACTCGCGTCACCCCTGGGCTCGGGCCGGGCAACCCGCTCCAGGCCCCCGGGCGGGGAGTGCGCGGTCCCGCGCGTGGTCGCCGTCCGGCGAAGGGTCGCCCTGCGGAGACGTATGGCTCGACGCGAGGTCGCCACCCCGAGGGGGTCTGCTGGACCAGCGCGAGGGGGTGCCGTCCGGTAGCGGGTCGCCGGACGGCCACTCGATTCAGTTCGCCGAAGTTCGGACCTGTCCGATGACTGCTCGCGCGGTCTCCCTCGCGCGCTCCTCGGCGGATGCCAGCGGCTCGGGCTCGGCGCCGAGTATCCCCTGTTGGAGGAAGACCGCCTCGCCGTGCGCGGCGGCGGCCACGCGGACGATCAGATCGAACGCGGCCGACTCGTCGCCCGCGATCGCGCGGGCGGCCGGCATGAGCAGGTCGCGCAGGGCTGTCCCCGCCTCGACGAGTTCGGGGTGGCGCTTGGCGTCGACACCGATCCCGAAGGCGATGTCGAAGAGCGCCTTCTCCTGCGCCGCGAAGCGCACGTACGCCGCGGCGAAGGCGCTCAGCCCCGCCTCCGGGTCCGGCGCGGAGTCGAGGGCCGCCCCGAAGAGGGCGTGCTGGACCCGGAAGGCGCGCGCCGCGAGCGAGGCGAGCAGGGCGTCCCGGTCGGCGAAGTGCTTGTAGGGAGCCGAGGGGCTCACCCCGGCTCGCCGGCATGCCTCGGCAAGCGTGAACCCGTGCGGCCCCCGCTCGCTGACCAGCTCCAGGGCCGCCTGTTCCAGGGCGTTTCGGAGATCGCCGTGATGCTGGCCGGAACGGCGTCGCTTGACAGTCATGGCGCCAAGGTTAACACTCTTCACTAGTGGAGGTGAATGGTATTCACCTCGCTTGGTCCCGGGGACCGACCGCCTCCCACCAGGCCCGATCCGTACCACGGGGGCCTTCCTCAACCGCAATCTGGAGCACGCCGCCATGACCACAGCCACGTACACCCCCGATCCCGGCGTGGAGCACCCGCCCGGAGCCCCGGGCGGATCCGCACGCCGCTGGTGGGTCCTGATCGTCATCGCCCTCGCGCAGTTGATGGTCGTCCTGGACGCCACCATCGTGAACATCGCGCTGCCCTCGGCCCAGCGGGACCTCGGGTTCTCCGACGGCAGCCGCCAGTGGGTGGTCACCGCCTACGCCCTCGCGTTCGGCAGCCTGCTGCTGCTCGGTGGCCGGCTCGCCGACCTCTTCGGTCGCAAGGCCGTCTTCCTCGCCGGCGTCGTCGGCTTCGCGGGGGCCTCCGCGCTCGCCGGCGCCGCCCAGAACTTCGAACTCCTCGTTGTGGGCCGTGTGTTGCAGGGCCTCTTCGGCGCCCTGCTCGCCCCGGCCGCCCTCGCCCTGCTCAACGACACGTTCACCGAGGCCAAGGAGAGGGCGCGCGCGTTCGGCGTCTTCGGCGCCATCGGGGGAGCGGGCGGTGGTGTGGGACTGCTGCTCGGCGGTCTGCTCACCGAGCACCTGAGCTGGCGCTGGACCCTGTACGTCAACCTCGGTTTCGCCGTGCTCGCGCTGATCGGTGGCGTGGTCCTGCTCACCGGCGGAGCCCCCGCCCGGCGCCCCAGGCTCGACCTGCCCGGTGCCCTGCTCGCCTCGGCCGGACTCTTCGGACTGGTCTACGGCTTCTCCAACGCCGAGCGGCACGACTGGTCCTCGCCGCAGACCTGGGGCTTCCTGACCGCCGCGGTCGCCGTGCTCGGCGTCTTCACCTGGTGGCAGACGCGTACGCCCCATCCTCTGCTGCCGCTGCGGGTCCTCGCGGACCGGAACCGTGGTGCGTCCTTCCTGATGGTCGCGATCTCCAGCGCCGGCATGTTCGGGGTGTTCCTCTTCCTGACCTACTACCTCCAGTCCTCCCTCGGCTTCACACCGGTGAGGACGGGCGTGGCGTTCCTGCCGATGATCGGCATCCTGATGGTCGTCGCCCAGCTCTCGATCACCGTCCTCGTGCCCAGGATCGGCCCCAAGGCCGTCATCCCCGTCGGCATGGGGATGGCCGCCCTGGGCCTGGCCTGGCTGACCGCCCTCGACCTGGACAGCACGTACGCCGCGAACGTGCTGCCGCCGCTGCTCGTCCTGGGCGCCGGCCTCGGTCTGGTGATGCCGCCGGCGATGAGCCTGGCCATCTCCGGCATCGGCAGCGAGGACGCGGGCGCGGGCAGCGCCGCGATCAACACCATGCAGCAGGTCGGCGGCGCGATAGGCACGGCCCTGCTCAACACCCTTGCCGCCGGCGCGGCCGGCGCCTATCTCGCCGACCACCGGCCCACCGCCGCGAACGTGGCCCAGGCCCAGTTGGAGAGCTACTCGACCGCCTACTGGTGGTCCGCCGGGCTGTTCGCCGCCGGTGCCGTGATCGCGGCGCTCATGTTCCGCCGCGGGCGGCCCGACGCCACGCCGGAGGGAACCACGGTCGTCCACATGTGACGGCCCCTCGACTCCGGGCGGCAGGGCGTGACCGCCCGGAAGACCGGTCGTGGACCGTGCGGTGGTGACGGCCGGCGGTCCACGACCGGCACACCGGCCGCAAGACGACAGCGACGAAGGGAGGTGGCCGTGGCGCAGTCCACGCGGGCCGACGGACACGCGTCCACGCAACTCCGCCCGGTACGGGGCGTGCCCGTGCCCGGACATGCCGTCGCGGCCCGTCGCCCGCCGCCGTCCGCCCACCCTCGCTCAGCCGACCCGGTCCGCGCCACGATCCACCATGGCCCCCGGAACGCGGGAGGCCGTCCGGCCGAGAAGCAGTGGTCCCAGCGCGGCAGCCGCCAGCAGACAGGCGAGGGCGGCGCCGAGGAAGACGCCGTTGAGTACCCCGTAGGACGGAGCGGGCGCACCGCCGGCGGCAGCCGCCACCACCGCGCTCGCGGTCGACGTCCCCAGCGAGCGCATCAGGGCGTTGAGACCGCTCGCCGACGCCGCCTCCGACGCGGGACTGAGAGCCAGCACCAGCGACGGCAGCGCCCCGAACGCGAGCGACGCGCCTGCCGACACGGCCAGCGAGGCCGTGAGGATCCACCCGAGGCCCGGTCCGGGCAGGGTGCGTGCCGCGTAGCTGACGCCCATGCAGAGCGCACCCGAGCAGAAGGCCACCTCGGGGCCGTACCGGCGGACGAGGTGCGCGGCGAGGGGCGCGGCCAGCCCGAAGGCGAGCGAACCCGGTGCGAGCAGCAGCCCCGTGGCGGTGGCATCGAGGCCGTGTCCGTACCCCGTCGAAGGCGCGGCCTGGAGCAGTTGGGTGGTGACGAGCGGGTCGGTGAACATGCCGAACCCCGCCAGGGCCGCGGCGCCGTTGACGAGGAGCAGCGCAGGCCGCCCGGCCAGGCGTACATCCACGAGGGGCCGGGGCGCGCGCAGTTCGACCGGCAGCCACACCGCGAGCAGCACCGCCCCGGCCGCCGCGCATCCGGCCGTGGCGGCCGAAGTCCAGCCCCAGGTGCCGCCCTTGGTGAGGGCGAGCAGCAGGGCGACGAGCGCGGCCGACAGCAGGATCGCGCCCCGGTGATCGAAGGTTCCGCCGCTGCGCAGGTCCGAGCGGGGTACGGCCGCGAGGACCAGGCAGAAGACCACGGCCGCCGCGCCACCGGTGATCCAGAACAGCGCGCGCCAACCCGGGCCCTGTGCCACGAGCCCGGCCAACGGGAGTCCCAGTCCGCCGCCCATGGCCAGCGTCGCGCCGAGCAGGGCGATGCCCGACGGGACGCGGGCGGGCGGGAGTTCGTCGCGCATCACCGCGATGCCGACCGGGATCAGGACCACGCCGACACCCTGCATGGCCCGGGCGGCGACGGCTTCCGCGACCCCGTGGCTCAGTGCGCCGAGCAGGGAGCCGGCGATCGAGATCGCCAGGCAGGACAGCAGGATCTGCCGCTTGCCGTACATGTCCGCGAGCCGCGAGGCGACCGGAGTCGCCACCGCCCCGGCGAGCAGGGTGGCCGTCACCAGCCACGACACCGTCGCCGGGGAGGTCCCCAACTCCCGTGGCAGATTGGGCAGGACCGGTACCAGCAGCGTGCCCTGAAGGGCGGTGACTGTGCCGCCGAGGCACAGGGCGACCACCAGCACACGCGCACGAAGCCCCGTCACAGGCTCCTTCCCCACTGTCTCCACCATGCCTCCCGGGCATCACGTCGTGCCGGCGCCGACCAGGGGCGATCACCATGTGAAAGATTTCTCCGTCGAATTCGAGTGAGCCCGCGGATCACGTTCTGCATATCGATCAGAACAGCAGACACGGGAGATGGTCAATGGGTTTCACCTCGCGTGGTGAAGACCGTTGACATCGCTGTTCAGTTCATTAAGGTGAAGAGGCATTACCACGTTTGGAAAGCTGCGGAAAGGAGTCACGCGTGGCTTCGCCGATCAATGTCCCGAAACTCGGCTGGACGATGGAGGAGGGCATCCTCTCCGCCTGGCTGGCCGAGGACGGCGCGACCGTGGCCGAGGGCGATCCGCTCTACGTCCTGGAGAACGACAAGGTCGAGAACGAGATCCCGGCCCCCGCCGGCGGAGTGCTGCGCCAGAGCGGTGTGGTGGGCGAGACCTACGCCGTCGGCACCGAGATCGGCCGGATCGAGTGACCCGCGGCGCCCCGGGCACTGCCGCCCCACGACCCACCCCGACCCGTGGAGGTCAGCGATGAGCGACCCCGTCCGCCAGGACATCAACTTCGTCAAGGCCGTCAACCTCGCCATGCACGACGCGCTGGAGGCCGATCCCGCGGTGTTCCTCATGGGCGAGGACATCGCCGACCCCGAGGACGGCGGTATCTGGAAGGCCACCGCCGGACTGTCGACGAAGTTCGGCACCCACCGGGTGCGTTCGACGCCGATCGCCGAAGAGGGCTTCGTCGCGGCGGGGATCGGGGCGGCGCAGGCCGGACTGCGGCCCGTCGTCGAGGTGATGCTCATGGGGTTCATCACCCTGGCCATGGACCCGATCCACAACACGGCTGCCAAGTGGCGCTACATGACCGCCGGCCGGAGTTCCGTCCCGATCACCATCAGGACCCTCGCCGGCGCCGGCAGCGGTGTCGGCGCCCAGCACTGCGACCAGCTCGAAGGATGGTTCGCCGCCAGTCCCGGCCTCAAGGTCGTCCAGCCGTCCAACCCCGTCGAGGCCTACGGCCTCCTCACGGCCTCCATCTTCGACGACGACCCCGTCGTCTTCGTCGAGCAGTCCAGCCTCACCGCCCGCCCCGTGCGGATGCCGGCCCCCGCGCCGGGCACACGCATCCCCCTCGGCCGCGCCCACGTGGCCCGCACCGGCACGGACGTCAGTGTCATCGGCTACGGCGCCCAGATCGCCGACGCCCTCGGCGTGGCGGAGAGACTCGCCGCCGAGGGCCTGTCCGTCGAGGTCGTGGACCTGCGCACCGTGGCCCCGTTCGACGCCGAGACCGTCCTGGCCTCCGTGGCGAAGACACGCAGGGCGGTCGTCGTCCACGAGGCCCGCACCACCTTCGGCCCCTCGGCCGAGATTGCCGCGCAGATCTACCACGAGCTGTACGGCGAACTCGCCGCCCCGGTCGAACGGGTCGGCGCCCCGTTCACCCCCGTCCCGGCGAGCCGGCCCCTGGAGGCCGCCTTCATGGTCGACGCCGACGACATCGAGGCCGCCGTCCGCCGCGTCGCGGCCCTGTGACCGCCCACCATCCGCACCGCAGGAGGAGAACGACGATGACGACGTATTCCCCGCGCACCGAACAGGCACCCCCGTACACCGAGTCCGCGACGATCCCCAAGGACCGCTACATATCCGCGGAGTGGCTCGCCGCGGAGTACGAGCGGCTGTGGCCCAGGGTCTGGCAGATGGCGTGCCGCCTGGAGCAGATCCCCGAGCCGGGCGACTTCCACGAGTACACCGTCGGCCGCCGCTCCATCCTCGTCGTACGCGAGAGCGAGAGCGCGATCCGGGCGTTCCACAACGCCTGCCCGCATCGCGGCACCCGTATCTGCGCGGGCACCGGAAGCACCGGCGACGAACTGCGCTGCCCCTTCCACGGCTGGGGCTGGAACCTCGACGGATCCGTCCTGGAGGTGCCCGACGCCGACGACTTCGCCCCCGGCACCCTGAGCCGGGCGGACATCTCCCTCACCCCGGTGCACACGGGCCTGTGGGGTGGCTTCGTCTTCGTGAACCCGTCCCCGGACCCCGAACCGCTGCTGGACTTCCTCGGACCCGTCGCAGCGGGCCTCGCCCCCTTCGAGCCGGACCGCATGCGGCTGGTCCGCCACCGCACCACCGTCATGGACTGCAACTGGAAGGTCGGGCTTGCGGCCTTCAACGAGGCGTACCACATCGAGGCGACCCACGTGTGGGACCTCAGCGGCTACGCGAGCGGCACCCGCCCGGCCTCCGGCGGCCCGGCCGGCACCCCCGCGCCCCCGGCGGAGCGCCCCCGGGTCCGCGACGGACAGGGGCGCACCCCGGGCTCGTACCAGTTCCACTACGAGACGTACGACACCCACAACCTCATGCGCAACGTGCCCGAACTGCTCGACGGCAGCCCCCGTCTCGGCGAGCTGGGCGATCCCCGCAAGGCCGCCCTCGGCATGCTCCGCAGCAGCCAGTCGATCGGCCTCTCCCACCAGGACGACGTCGACTACGTGGAGGCCCTCGACGACGTGCCCGCCGACGTGCCCTCCGTACGGTTCCTGACCGACGTCCGCCGCGCGTCGGCGGCCCTGCGGGGCGTGGACTTCGGACACATCCCGGACGAGGACATGATCGCGGCCATCGACTACTGCCTCTACCCCAACATGGTCGGGCCGATCAGCGCGGGCAACTGGATCCTGTTCCGGTTCAGGCCCAACGGCGACGACCCCGACACCTGCCTCTTCGACGTGATGTTCCTGCACCGCTTCGGCGATGACGAGCAGGTCCCCGCGGTCCGGCACGAGTTCTACCCGACCTGGGAGGACCACGACGGCTGGGGCGAGGTGATCGGGCAGGACCTGTCGAACATGGGCCATGTACAGGCGGGCCTGCACCAGAGCTCGTTCACCGCGCTGCGGCTGAACCGCCAGGAGGCCGGGGTGCGCAACTTCGAGCGCTTCGTCGACCGGCACATGTCCGGCGAACCGGCCGCGGGCTGAGACCGGGGCCCACGATGACCGCCCCCGAGGACAACGAGGTCGGGGCACACGTCGTCCGTGTGCTCCCGCTGGATCTCCCTCTCGCCGTACGGCCCGACGAGACCCTGATGGCGGCGGCGCAGCGGCACGGCTACGCCTGGCCCACCCGGTGCCGCGGCCAGGCCCTGTGTACGGCATGCCTGTTCGAGGCGTACGGCCCGGAGGACGACTTCACTCCGCCGGGGCCCGCCGAGACGCAGGCTCTGGAGACGCTGAAGGCGTTTCGCGACCGACGCGAGGGCCGCGTCCGACTCGGCTGCCAGGCCCGGCCGCTCTGTGACACCACCGTCTTCAAACGCGGGGTGCGAACCGAGACCGAGCCGCGTCGCCCGCACCCGCCCTTCATCTGACCCGCCGGACACCACATGGTCGCGCGGCCCGCCGGTCCAGCGGCCCTCCGAGCACCGACCCACCACCCCAGGAGGCCCACGATGTCCTCGCCCGACGAGGTCATCCTCGTCCCGCACCCCACCGTCCGCCGGCGGGCGGCCCGCCACCTGCTCGCCGCCAGCAACGGCGTCGCCCACGCGCACGCCCTGGTGGACGTCGACTACGGAGCCGTCGACGCCGTCCGGGGCCGGCGCGGTCCCGCGTGGCGCGAGGAGCACGGACACGGCCTCGGCTGTCTGCCCTTCGTGGCCAGAGCGGTTCTGCTCGCCGTCGAGGCGTACCCGAGACTCACCGCGCGGTTCACCGACGAGGGACTGGAACTGCGGCGCACGGTGGGCCTGGGCATCGCCGTCGACCTGGATTTCGAGGGGCTGGTCGTCCCCGTGATCCAGGACGCGGGGCGAGCCGGCGTGCCCGAACTCGCCCGGAGCATCCACACGTTGGCCGCCCGGGCCCGCTCGGGGCAACTGACCGGTGCCGACGTGTCCGGCGGCACCTTCACCCTCTCCAACCCCGGCCCGTTCGGGGCGCGTCAGACGCTGCCCATCGTCAACGCGCCCCAGGTCGCCATCATCACGGTCGACGCCGTCGCACCGCGCCCGGTCGCCGTACCCGACGGCCGCGGCGGACACACCGTGGTCGTACGGCCCGTCGGCAACCTCACCCTCGCCTGGGACCACCGGGCGTTCGACGGCGCCTACGCGGCCCGTGCCCTCGGAGCGGTCCGCGAGGCCCTCGAAACCCACGCCTGGGACGCCGAGTTCCCGGTCGCCCCCGGTCCGCACACCACCGCCCGACCAAACGGGCACCGACGATCCGAGCACCGATGAACGGAGCACCGATGAACCCCACCCCCGAGCATCTGGTCGACGTCTACCGCGTCTCCGTCTTCGCCAAGGAACTCGACGAGAAGGTCCAGCGGCTCCTCATGAGCGGCACGATCAACACCACCTGGTTCTCATGGCGGGGATCCGAACTGCTCGGCGCCGTCATCGGCCGGTCGATGCGGCCGGAGGACCGGATGGTCGCCTACTACCGCGACGGCATGTCGATGATGGCCAAGGGATTCCCGCCCGAACTGCTCTTCGCCGAAGCGCTCGGCAAGGCGACCGGTCCCGCGCGCGGCAGGTCGGGATGGGTCCACGCAGTCCACGCCGAGTCCGGCGTCATCATGAACTCGGGTGTCGTGGGCGGCCAGTTGCCGGTCGCCGCCGGCTGGGCGCTCGCCTCCCAGCTGAGCGGAGACGGCCGGGTGACGGTGTGCAACTTCGGGGACGGCGCCGCCAACGAGGGCGCCTTCCACGAGGCCCTCACCCTCGCCTCGCTGTGGCAGCTGCCCGTCGTCTACGTGTGCCACAACAACCTCTACGCCGAGCACACCCGGTTCAGCACCACCTCGCCCGTGGAGCACGTCGTCGACCGGGCCGTCGCCTACGGCGTCCCCGCCAAGCTCGTCGACGGCGACGACGTGGTCACCGTCTGGAACACGATGACCGAGGCGCTCGACCGGGCCCGCTCGGGTGGCGGACCGACCCTGGTGGAGGCCATGACGTACCGGTTCCGGGGCCACACCCGGTACGACACGATGGCCTACATCGACCCGGCCGAGGTCGCGGACCGGCGCGGCGCCGACCCCGTGACGCGCTTCCGGGACCGGCTCCTGGCGGAGGGGCACGCCACCGAGGACACCCTCGCCGAGATCGACGTACAGGCGCTCAAGGACGTCGAGGCCGCCTGGGAGTTCGCCGACCAGAGCCCCTACCCCGACGTGGCGGAACTCCACGCCGACGTCCTCGCGGCGGGCTGAGGCAGACGCGGGCCGGGGCCACCACGCCCCGGCCCGCACCCGGCCCGCACCCGGACACGCGGGTGCGGTCGCCGTCCGACAGTGCGATCCGCAGGCGCCTCGCGAGAGGCGGAAGGACCGACCCATGCACGTGTATCCAGTGAACCGGCTCCCAGCGGGGCGGCCGACCAATGAACCCGCCGTCACCGGGACGCAGAGTGTCTACCGCGCTCTGTCGATCCTCCAGGCCTTCTCCGGCCGGCGGCCGACCCTGACGGGTGCGGAGGTCGCCGCCCGGTTCGGCTACTCGGTGCCCACCGCCCACCGGCTGCTCCGCGCGCTGGAGGCCGAGGGGTTCCTCGTCTTCGACCGGCGACGCCGGGCCTACCGCCCGGGACCGGAGATCCTGCGGCTGTCCGGGGTGATGCTCCAGCAGGACGCAGTCGTGGCCCGGACCCGGGCGAGTCAGCAGCGGCTGCGGGCGCTCACCGGGGAGACCGTGGCGCTGTTCTGGCGGCTGGGCAACCAGGCCACCTGCGTCCAGGAGACACCCGGTCCGTCCGCGACCCGGGTCCAGGTCGGGGTGGGCGCGGAGTTCCCGCTCAGCCGGGGCGCCGCCGGCAAGGCGCTGCTGCTGTCCCTGGACGAGAGGCGCGTCAGGGAACTCCTCACCGAACCGGACGTGCCCGCCCCGCGGCACGGTGTCGAGGCCCTGCTCGCCGACCTCGCCATCGGGCGCGAGCGGGGGTACGTCGTGAGCGAGGGCGAGACCATCGAGGGCGTGGTGTCGGTCGCCGCGCCGCTGGCCTGGATCCACGGGGGCCTCGCCGCGTACAGCGTCATCGCGCCCGCCGCCCGCTTCGGCGCCCGGGAACGGGACGCGACCGCCGCGGCCCTGCTGGCCGAGATGGCCCGGCTGCGCGCGGTGCTGGGTATGTGAGCGAGCTCGGTACGGCCTAGGCGGGTGTTCCGGCGGCGATCCATGCGGCGTAGAGCTCCATCCAGCTCGTGGTGTCCGTGAGGACGTGGTGGCCCGCGGTCTCCCTGATCGCCTCCCAGTGTTCGGCCAGCACCTCGGGGGTGACGGCGGTGTCGGGGTGGACGTATCCGGTGGTCTCCGCGGTGAACAGGCGTGCCTGCCGGCGCCCGCCGCTCACCACTGTCTCGCCGGTGACGGCGCACGACTCGTGGGACAGGAGGGCGACCACCGGTGAGACCAGGGCCGGGTCGGCACCGTCCAGCACCCCCTCCCCGGAGGTTCCGTCGTCGTTGCCCCCGGCGATCCGGGTGGCGGCCACGGGGGCCACGCCGTTGACCGTGATACCCAGCTTGCGGCCGGCCTGGGCGAGCGCGCCGACCAGGGCGTGCACCCCGCCCTTGGCCGTGCCGTACGCGATGAGCGAGTCCGCGCCCAGCACGGCGTGCGAGCCGGTCAGCACAACCCGGCCGTAGCCCGCGGCCACCAGGTGCGGCCAACTGGCGCGAGTCACGTTGAAACTGCCGCCCACGTGGACGGTGAAGTGCCGGCGCAGCTCCGCCAGGGTCACGTCGGGGAACGCGTCGGGCACCACGATTCCGGCGTTGTTCACCACGACGTCAAGGCGCCCGTACGTCCCGATGGCGGTCGCCACCACGTGTTCGGCGCCCTCGGTGGTGGCGATGTCCGAACCGTCGGCGACCGCTTCGCCGCCTGCCGCCCGGATCTCCGCCGCCACCCGCTCGGCGGGACCGGGGTCCTGCCCCTCGCCGGTAGGGCTGCCTCCGAGGTCGTTGACGACAACGCGCGCTCCGCGGGCGCCGAGCAGGAGGGCGTGGGCCCGGCCGAGCCCGCGACCGGCACCGGTCACGATCGCGACCCGGCCGTCGAAACGCAGGGATTCCATGGGAACTCCAATCCGGGTGGTGAACACAAACCACGTAAGCGAATGCAAGAGGAATTGAATGCGACGCACAAGCCCTTTGGCGGAACTGTCTCTTCCTGTGATCGGAGCACCTTTCGAATCACATGGTGACTCGTTTTTACCTGATCCCGAAGCACTGGCGAAAGCGGCGTTCGAGGCGGTGTTAGCGTCTGAAAGGAGAAGTTGCTCGGAGTCTTTTTCGGAGGGTCACCATGTCTTATCAGGAGAGTTCTTCCCTCGCCCTTTCCATGGAGCGTGATCCGGTGTGCCCGCTCGACCCCCCGCCGCCCTACGCGCGTCTGCGGAAGGAGGCGCCGGTGTCCCGGGTCACGCTCTGGGGCGGTAAGCAGTCCGCGTGGCTGGTGACGCGCTGGGAGGACGCCCGCACCCTGCTGACCTCGCCGGGGGTGAGTGTCGACCGCGGCCACGCCAACTTCCCCGGCAACAGTGCCCAGGAGATGCCGCCAGGATTCTTCGTCGGCCAGGACGACCCCCTCCACACGGTGTTCCGCACCGCTCTGACACGGGAGTTCATGGTCAAGCGGGTCGAGGCGCTGCGAGGTCCGACGCGGCAGATCCTCGCCGGGCTGCTCGACGGACTGGAGGCGCGCGGCGGGCCGGTCGACTTCGTGGAGGAGGTCGCGCTCCCGCTGCCGTCACTGGTGATCTGCGCACTGCTCGGTGTCCCGTACGGCGACCACTCCTTCTTCCAGGAGCACTCGCGCACCCTCATCGACATCACGGTCTCCGACGAGGAGAAGGTCGCGGCGCACATCGCGCTGGGCGACTACCTGGAGGAGATGGTCCGGGACCGGCTGCGGAACCCGAAGGACGACCTCGTGGGCCGGCTCGCCGTGCACACGGAGAGCGGCACCTTCTCGGTGCGCGACGCCGCCGACGTGGGGGCGTTCCTGCTGTTCGCCGGCCACGAGACCACGGCCAACATGATCGGCCTCGGGGTCCTGGCGCTGCTCGACCACCCGGAGCAGCGCGAGCGGCTCTACCAGGGGCAGACGGAACTCGCCAACGCCGTCGAGGAGTTGCTGCGCTTCCTGAGCATCGCCCACGTCGGACTGAGCCGGGTCGTCACCCAGGACGTACGCCTCGGTGACGTGACCATACCCGCGGGTGACGGCGTGGTGATCATGCTCAACTCGGCCAACCGCGACGAGGACGTCTTCCCCGGCGGCGACGCGCTCGACCTGATGCGCGTCAACGCGCGCCAGCACGTGGCCTTCGGCTACGGCGTCCACCAGTGCCTGGGCCAGCCGCTGGCGCGGATGGAGCTCCAGATGACGCTGCCGGAGGTGTTCCGGCGCCTGCCCGGGCTGCGCGTCGCCCCGGGCGAGAAGGTCGAGTTCAAGGACGACTCGGCCGCCTACGGCGCCCGCCACATGCCCGTCACCTGGTGACCACCCCGGATATCGCGACACGGAAGAGAACCCTCATGCACGTGGAAGTGGACGTCCCCCGATGCGTCGCGTCGGGCCAGTGTGTCCTCATCGCCCCCGACGTCTTCGACCAGCGCGACGAGGACGGGAAAGTGGTGCTCCTGACGGCCGAGCCCGGCCCCGACGCCCACGCGGGGGTGCACGAGTCCGCCCTGGTCTGCCCCGCCGCTGCGATCAGGGTGGACGAGACGTGAACGGCCCCATCGACCGGATCGTGGTCGTGGGCGCCTCGGCCGCCGGGCTCGCCACCGCCGGGGCACTGAGGCGGTTCGGGTACGGCGGCGAACTCACACTCGTCGGTGACGAACCGCATCTGCCGTACGACCGCCCACCGCTGTCCAAGGCGTTCCTGAGCGCCCGACTCCCGGCGGAACGACTTCTGTTGAAGTCCCCGGCCGACCTCGACGCACTCGGACTGACCCTGCGGGTGGGCCGGCCGGCCGTCGCCCTGGACCAGGACCACCGGGAGGTCGTCCTGGCCGACGACCGCATCCCGTACGACGTGCTCGTGATCGCGACCGGAGTGCGCCCCCGCCGGCCGTTCTTCGCCGACGGCCCGAGCGGCCCCCTGGGGGGCGTCCATGTCCTGCGTACGCTCGACGACGCCCGCACTCTGCGGGACGAACTGGCGCCGGGCCGCCGACTGGTCGTGGTCGGCGCCGGGTTCCTCGGGTCGGAGATCGCGGCGACGGCAAGGGGCCTGGGCACGGACGTCACCCTGGTCGAGGCCGAGGCGACGCCGCTCGCCAGGACCGTGGGTCCGGAAGTGGGCGGCGCGCTCACCGCCGCGCACCTCGCCCACGGCGTCGACGTACGCACCGGGGTCACCGTGGAGCGGTTGCGGGGAGCCGCCGGACGGGTCGTCGGAGTGGACCTGTCCGACGGCACGGCGCTCGACGCGGACGACGTGGTCGTGGCGGTCGGATCACGTCCGAACACGGAGTGGCTCCAGGGCAGCGGGCTGACCCTGGACGACGGTGTGGTGTGCGACGCGTCCGGCCGGGCCGGACGGAACATCCACGCTGCGGGGGACGTAGCCCGTTTCGACCACCCGCTGTTCGGCACCCGGCTGCGGATCGAGCACCGGACCAACGCCACCTCGCAGGGGCTGGCAGTGGCCCGGGACATCCTGCGGTCCGACGATCCCGGGGCGTTCGCCTCGGTGCCGTATTTCTGGTCCGACCAGTACGACTTCTCGGTCCAGGCCTACGGTCATCTGCCCGGCCACGACAGCGTCACCGTGGTGGAGGGCGACCTGGAGAGCGGGCGTTTCCTCGCCACGTACTGGAAGGACGGGCGGATCGTGGGCGCGCTGGCCATGGGGATGCCGCCCAGGCAATTGCGCCCGTGGCGCGAAGCCGTCGCGGGCGGCACGGCCTCCGGCGACCGGGACCTCCCGGGAGCGTCGTCGCCCGGGGGCAGGCAGTCGGCCGTGGCTCGGGAGTAGAGAGTCGGACGTGGCCCGGGACCGGTGGGTCGGCCGTAGCCTGGGACCGTAGGACACGTGCCCGAGCGGCCGCGGCGGCCAGTATGCTCCAGGCGCGCCGAAGGGAGGTGTGATGGACGAGACCGCCCGGGTCACCCTGCGGTTGCCGGCCCAGGAACGGCTGCGCGTCTGGCACAACATCGCCTCCCAGAACGCGACCGAGCTGCACATCGCCGCCGGCCCCGACTTCCGGGCAGCCGCTCACCGGATGAACATCGGCGACCTCCGCGTCGTCCGGTTCCGCCTCTCCGCCCACGAGGCGGTCCGCACCCCCGCACTGGCGGCGGGAGAAGGCCCCCGCCCCTTCAGCGTTCGGGTGCAGCTCGCCGGCACAAGCCGCTTCGAACAGGGCGGTCGCGAGGCGACGGTCGGACCGGGCGACGTGGTCCTGTCGGACGCGGCGAGCCCGTTCGCCACCTCCAACACCGACGACGTGCACTTCGTGACCCTGCTGATTCCCGACGGAGTGCGCGTCCCCGGCGACCGTGACGGGCTCGCCGAACTGACCGCGACCCGACTGCCCGCGGGACAGCCCGGAGTGGACCTGATCGGCTCACTGCTGCGCAGCGTGGCGCGCTCGCACGGGAGGATGCCTCCCGGGAGCCGGGGCCATGTGGAGCGCACCCTGCTGAACGCGGTCGAGGCACTGCTGAGCGAGCAGCGCGGCCACTCCTCCGTCAGCGGCTCCGACGTCACGCGTGTGCGGGCGCATCACCACATCGAGCGCAACCTGCGTGATCCGGAACTGACTCCGGCCATGGTGGCCGCGGCGCTCGGTGTCTCGGTGCGCTCCCTCCACCAGTGCTTCGAGAACTCGGGGACAACCGTCGCCGCCCATATCCGGGACAGCAGGCTCGACCGCGCCCGCACCGACCTGATGAACCCCGCGCTCGCGACCCTCACGGTCTCGGCGGTCGCCCACCGCTGGGGATTCGTCGACCGCTCCCACTTCAGCCGCGCATTCAGCAGCAGGTTCGGGGTGAGCCCCGCGTCCGTGCGCGCAGAGTCACCCGGGGGTGCAGGGAAAGTCACCACCCCTGTCCAGAGGTAGTGGAAGTTTGCACTACCCACTGAGACAAGGTGACAGCCATGACTGAGACTTCAGCCGCGGACGAGCAGCACATTCCCAGCGGCGTGCGGCGGCGCAGCGTCCTCAAGGGCGCCGTCGTCGGAACGGCCGCCACATCGGCCGCGGTAGCCCTCCCCACGCTCGCGCACGCCGCCACCCCGGTCGCCGCAGCCGCGGGCGACCACGCCGACCTGATCCTGTACCGGGGGAAGCTGCTTACACTCGACCCCGGCGCCCCCTTGGCGACTGCGATCGCCGTCACGGGCAACCGCATCGTGGCCGTGGGGACGGAGCGGGACGTCATGCGGCTGCGCGGTCCCGCGACCGAGGTGGTCGACCTGGACGGTCGTACGGCCATACCAGGCCTCAACGACTCCCACACCCATCTGCTCCGGGGCGGGCTGAACTTCATGATGGAGCTGCGCTGGGACGGTCTGACCAGCCTGGCGGAGGCCCTGCGACGGCTGAAGTCGCAGGCCGCGCGCACACCCCCGCCCCAGTGGGTGCGCGTGGTGGGCGGCTGGTCCCGGGACCAGTTCACCGAGCGCAGACTGCCCACCCTGGAGGAGATCAACAAGGCGACCGGTGACACGCCCGCACTCGTCCTCTTCCAGTACTCCATGGCCTTCATCAACCGCGCCGGCCTGCGGGTCCTCGGCTTCGACCGCACCACACCCGACCCGCCCGGCGGCGCGATCGAGCACGACGCCCAGGGCAATCCCACCGGTGTGCTCTTCGCCAAGCCCGATCCGCGGATCCTCTACGGAACCATCGGACGGCTGCCGCGCCTGTCCTTCACGGACCAGCTCAACAGCACGCAGCAGTTCATGCGCGAGGTCAACCGGTTCGGCATCACCAGTGTCATGGACGCGGGCGGCGGCGGGCAGGCCTACCCGTCCGACTACGGCGTCGTCCAGGACCTGCACGGCCGCGGCCTCCTGACGACGCGGCTGGCGGCGAGCATCTTCCCGCAGACCCCGGGCGCGGAGTACCCGGAGCTGGAGCGCTGGACGCGTGAACTCGCCGTCGACAACGGCGACGACGTCTTCCGCATCCACGGCCCCGGCGAGACCCTCGTGTGGAACGGCGTCGACTTCGACAACTTCCTCGAACCGATCCCCGTCTTTCCGCCGGAGATGGAGGCCGACCTCGACCGGGTCGTCCGGAACACGGTTCAGCGGGGTTGGCCCTTCCGCTACCACGCCAGCTACGACCAGTCGATCGACCGGTTCCTCGGCGTCATGCAGACGATCAACCGGGACGTGCCGGTCGGCGGGGTGCGCTGGATCCTCGACCACGCGGAGACCATCAGCGCCCGCAACATCGACCGGGTCGCCGCACTGGGCGGCGGGATCGCCGTACAGCACCAGATGGCGTTCCAGGGCGACATCTTCCGCGAGCACTACGGCGACCGGGTCGCCCGGCGCAGCCCTCCGGTCGGCGAGATGCTGCGCGCCGGCGTACACGTGGGCATGGGCACCGACGCGACCCGGGTCGCCAGTTACAACCCCTGGGTCGGGCTCTGGTGGCTCGTCACCGGCCGCACGCTGGCCGGGACGCGGATGCGTGCCGCGGAGAACAACGTCGACCGGCTCACCGCGCTGAAGCTGTACACCCAGGGCAGCGCATGGCTGGAGAGCCGCGAGGAGGACAAAGGCACGCTGGCCGCGGGGCGGCTGGCGGACATCGCCGTACTGTCCGACGACTACCTGAAGGTTCCGGTGGACCGCATCAAGGAGATCGAGTCGGTCCTGACCGTCATGAACGGAAAGATCGTCTACGCCGCCGGGGCGTACGGGAAGCTGGCCCCCGCGCCACTGCCGATCAGCCCCGACTGGTCACCGGTGGGGCGGTTCGGGGGCTATCCGCGTTCCGGCGGCACCGGACATCTCTGCTGACACGCCCGCGGCACTTCAACCGTCAGGCGCCGCTTGACCCTGCCGCCAACGGCAGGGTTGCACGATCACCGGCATGAACAGCACCGCCCTCAATGAACGGATCGCCGCCCAGACCGAGGCCCGCGACCGGCTGGAAGCCGCGTTGCGACAGGCAACCGGTGGCCGTGTCCGCCCAGTTGCCTGAACGCCCGCGAAGAGCGGCGCCGGCTCCCGCCGTGCGGTCCACGCGGCGGCCTACGAGGAGGCCGCGGCGAGCGCCGCTTCGACGCTGGGGTGTATGGGCGTTGTCAGCGACAGACCCGTGATCTCCAGAAGTCGGTGTACCTGCTCGGTGGGTGCCGCGAGGTGCAGGTCGCCGGAGGCGTTGCGGGCTTCGCGGCCGGCCTTGATCAGCACGTTCAGGCCGGAGGAGTCCATGAACCGCAGCTCGGACAGATCGACGACGAGGTGGTTGCGACCGTGCAGGAACTGGTTCGCGACGTGGTGGTGGAGCGAGGTGGAGGTCTCGATGTCCAGCTCACCACCGATCTTCACCACGGCGGTTCGGTCGTCGTGGACGACGACGTCGATGTCAAGATTCGACTCCGTGTGGGACATTGTGCGACCTCTTTCCGCGAGCGCTGCCGTACCCGTTTGTTGCTGTCCGGCAAATGTTAGCTTGCCTCCTGATCCCGGGGTCGACGTGGTCCCGCCGCTGCGGCGGACTACGGGCGTACGCTCAAGGCGGAGTGCCTGTAATCTTGCCGTTGGGCAAATGTTGTCGAGGGGCAAGCTCCGTGTCCGGCCGAGGCAGCGGTGTGGTGTCTTGCGGTCGCTCGCGGCGGTGCCTGGGAACGGGTTGATGTGGACAGATTCGTCGCTGTCGAGCGGGCGCTACGTACCGCGGCCCCCCACACTCTGCTGTCCGTCGTCGCTAGTGCTCTCAAAGAGCATCACGGTGCGCAGCGGATCGAACTGAGGCTGGCGGACTACGGCTTGCGCAGCCTCCAGGCCGTGGACACCGTCCCCTTCATCAGCGAGCCCGTCCCCATCGGCAGCAGTCCGCAGGGGAGAGCCTTCGGCGCGCAGGAGCCGGTGGTCACGCACGGGTCCGGCGAGACCGACGTCCAGGTCCATCTCCCCGTCACCGTGCGTGGCGAGCGCATGGGCGTCCTGTCGGTGACGATGCCGGCCGCCGGTTTCACCGACGCGATGCTCCCGGAGATGCAGCACATCTGTGAGGCGCTGGGCCACGAGATCCTGGTCGCGGAGCGCGACACCGATCTTTTTGTCCAGGCCCGACGTGCCACACGGCTCACACTGGCCGCCGAGATGCAGTGGCAGTTGCTGCCCGGCCACTCATGTGCGAGGTCCGAGTTCGCCCTGGGGGCGCACCTGGAACCCGCCTACGCCATCTTCGGTGACAACTACGACTGGTCCGCCTCCGCCGACCATCTGACACTCACGGTGAGCAATGGCATGGGGGAGGGGATCGAAGCCGCGCTGCTGACCAACCTCGCCGTCAACGCCCTGCGCAACGCGCGACGGGCCGGTCTCGATCTGGTCGGCCAGGCCACCCTCGCCGACCAGGCGATCTACGCCCAGTACCAGGGCCGTGCCCATGTGTCGGTGCTGTTGCTGCGCTTCGACCTCGACACGGGCGAGGTGGAGGCCGTGGACGCGGGCTCTCCACGCCTGTGGCGCCTGCGCGAACGTACGGTCGAGGCCATCCCCTTCGAACAGCAGCTGCCGCTCGGCATGTTCGAGGACACCGTGTACACCGCCCAGCACTTCACCGTGCAACCCGGGGACCGTCTGCTCTTCGGCAGTGACGGGGTCTACGACGCCGCCTCGCCGGCAGGTGAACGGTACGGCCAACGGGCGTTGGCGCGTTCCATGGTCGCCACGCGGCTGCTGCCGCCGACCCAGGTGCCGGGGGCCGTACTGCGGGAACTGGCCGAACACCACGGGGCGAGCGCCTTCGACGACGACGCGTTGGTCCTCTGCCTCGACTGGACGGGCCGGCCCGGGGCGCACGTCTCAGGCTGAGGGCGGCGACCTGTGCGTCCCGTCGTGCCCCTGTGTCGTGCGTACGGTGCCCAGGGCGTCCCGGAGGGATGCCAGTCCTTCCAGCAGTGCCGCCCGCTGAGGTGCCGACATGTGCTCGATGGGGGCGAGGAACTCCTGTATCCGCTGGTTCCGCAGGGCGTCGAGGTGTGCCTTGCCCTGACGGGTCAGGTGCAGGGTCCGCTCGCGGCGGCTGACCTGACTGGCCGCGCGCTCCATGTACCCCATCGCCTCAAGGCGGTCGCACAGGCGGCTGACGGACGAGGGTGCCGCACCCAGTGTGTCGCCGAGCTGGCGCAGGTTGATCCCCTCGTCCCGTTCGAGGCTGTACATCACGCGTAGTTGGGAAGGGGACACGGCCGGGTAAGCCGCGTTCTCCCGGCCTCGCTCCCACAGGACCTCGAGCAACTCCAGGACCTCGTTGGCGGTCTGCGCCGCTTCGTGGGACTGCTGCGGCCGGCGGGCGGGCTTGGCGCTCATACCGTGACACTCCGCTTCACTCCGGGTGCAAACCTTATCTCTCGGGCTTCTACCCACTGAAGAAGCGGTCAGGGTCGGTCGGTGGCGGTGAAAGACTGCCGTACGTAAACAGTTGCCCTGCGGCAACTGTAAGGTGGGTCCGGCACCCCTCACCTGCTCCGTGTGAGGGCCGGTGCCCTGTGGTGTCCGAACGAGGAGGGGAACGTGCGGAAGCCGGCTGGTCGCGTTTCCGCGCGCGAGTCGAGTCAGGCCGAGCGGGCCTCGCTCTGCACGGGTCTGGGCCAGGGGGAGGGGCCCACTTCCTCCATGGCGTCCCGGAAGGAACTCAGGCCGGTGAACAGAGCCTTGCGCGCGGACGGGGTCATCGCGGAGATCGCGGACACCAGCTCCTCGCGCCGGCTCTCGCGCAGCTGCCGCAGATGCGCCTGGCCCTGTCTGGTCAGGTGCAGCTCCACCTCACGCCGGCGGGCGGGACTCTGTACCCGCTGCAAGAACCCGAGGGCCTCCAGCCGGTCGCACATGCGGCTCACGGACGGGGCCGCCGCACCGAGCGCCTCTCCCAGCGTGCGCAGGTTGGCACCCTGTATCCGGTCGAGGACGTACAGGACGCGCAGCTGAGACGCCGACACCGGAGCCGTCGACACCATGTCCTTGCCGTGCTCCCACAGCACTTCGAGCAGTTCGACGAGCTCCCGGGTGGCATCCGGCGGCCGCTGCTGAGGCGGAGCGGGGTTCGCGTCCATATCCAGTGACACTCCGAATCACACATCGTCGGCTGGCGTTGTCGGCCTCGTGCCGCGCGCTTCCTCTCCCCATTCTCCAGAAAGCGGTGCCGGCCCGGTGGAACGACGGCTGACGGCGGAAGGCGCTCTGCGCGCGGCCCCGCCCCACGGCTTGCTGGACTCCCTCCGTACCATCCTCGCTCAGCGTTTCGCCACGGCGGACGTCGACCTGTTGCTCGTCGACCTGGACCTGGAGAAACTTCGCTCCGTGAGCCGCCCGGCCCGGACCGGCGGGGACAGGATCGTGCTGTCAAGCCTGCCCGGAACGGTCTTCACCACGCAGCAACCTTATCTTTCCGGCGGTGAAGGGCCCACCGTCACGGCCTATGTGCCCGTAACCGCCCGGGACGACCGGTGGGGTGTCCTCGTCGTCGAGCTGCCCCCGCGCCACAGCGGGCCCGAGGTGCTCGAAGAGCTCACCCACCTGGCGCGGGCGCTCGGACACGCCCTGGCCGTGGCGCAGCGGCAGACCGACGTGTACCGGGCGGTGCGCAGGGACCGGCCGCTGACCCTGGCCGCCGAGATGGAGTCCCACCTGATGTCGGCGCGCGCGTGCACGCGCGACGAGTTCGATCTGCACGCGTACTGGCCGGCTTCGTACAGCTCCGCCGGACACCTCTTCGACTGGTCGGTCTCCGCGACCGAACTGACGATGACCGTGGCCAACGGCACCGGTTCCGGTGTCGAGCACGCACTGGTGAACACACTGGCCCTCGGCTCGCTGCGCAACGCCAGGCGTGCGGGAGCCGACCTCGCCGGACAGGCCAGTCTGGTCGATCAGGCCCTGTACGCGCAGTACCGGGGCGCGTACGCCGTCCCGGCCCTGCTGACGTCCTTCGATCTCGCCACGGGGGGTGTGCGGGCGGTCGACGCCGGGTCGCCGACCGTATGGCGGCTCCGCGGAGGCGAGGCGCGGCGCCTGTCGCTGGACGAACAGCTGCCTCTGGGCATGTTCGAGGGCACGGTCTACCAGCCCGAGCGGTTTGCACTTCGCGCGGGAGACCGGCTGATCGTCATCGCCCACGGCGGCGGACACACCGTCGCCGTGCCGGACGGGCGGGCGATCGGCAGGGCGATCGTCGACACCCGTCGGCTGCCCTGTTCACAGGCCCCCGAGGCCGTGCTGGGCACGCTCGCCGGGGACGACGTCACGTTCTGGGCAAGCGGGCTGGTCGCCTGCGTCGACTGGCGGGGCTGAGATCACCGACGTCACTACCTCGGCCCGTCCGCGGCGCGGTAGTCTCCATGTTATTTGTCTTGCAGCAACGGTTTCCCGGCTCGGACATCTGCCCGGACCGGGCGGTCCGAGGTCGCAACAGCCGTGCGGGGACGGGTCTTCCGACGGGGACGAAGGAATGGGACATGGCTGAGACCAGGGTCGAGAAGACGTTGCCGGAGGCACGAACCCGCTCGCGAGGGGCCGGAAAGGTGGGCGAGCCCGAACTGCGTCAGCTGCTGGCCGGACTGACGGCGGTACGTGACGGTGACTTCGGAACCCGCCTGCCGGACGAGGCGGACGGCCTGCTCGGCGAGATCGCCACCGTGTTCAACGGGATGGTCGACCAGTTGTCGCTGTTCACCTCCGAAGTCACCCGGGTCGCGCGTGAGGTGGGTACCGAGGGAACGCTCGGCGGCCAGGCCGAGGTGCCGGGTGTGTCCGGCACATGGGCCGACCTGACCGACTCCGTCAACGCGATGGCGGGCAACCTCACCACCCAGGTGCGTGACATCGCCCAGGTCGCGACCGCGGTGGCGCAGGGCGACCTGTCGCAGAAGATCGACGTCGACGCGCGGGGCGAGATCCTCGAACTCAAGAAGACCATCAACACGATGGTGGATCAGCTCTCGTCGTTCGCGGACGAGGTCACGCGGGTGGCGCGTGAGGTGGGGACCGAGGGGAATCTGGGTGGTCAGGCCGATGTGAAGGGTGTGTCGGGTACGTGGCGTGACCTGACGGACTCGGTGAACTTCATGGCCGGGAACCTCACCGCCCAGGTGCGTGACATCGCCCAGGTGGCGACCGCGGTGGCGCAGGGTGACCTGTCGCAGAAGATCACGGTGACCGCGCGTGGGGAGATCCTGGAGCTGAAGGAGACCATCAACACGATGGTGGATCAGCTCTCGTCGTTCGCGGACGAGGTCACGCGGGTGGCGCGTGAGGTGGGGACCGAGGGGAATCTGGGTGGTCAGGCCGATGTGAAGGGTGTGTCGGGTACGTGGCGTGACCTGACGGACTCGGTGAACTTCATGGCCGGGAACCTCACCGCCCAGGTACGGGCCCTCGCCCAGGTGGCGACCGCCGTGGCGCAGGGCGATCTGTCGCAGAAGATCACGGTGACCGCGCGGGGCGAGATCCTGGAGCTGAAGGAGACCATCAACACGATGGTGGACCAGCTCTCCGCCTTCGCCGACGAAGTCACCCGCGTGGCCCGTGAGGTCGGGACCGAGGGCAACCTGGGCGGTCAGGCCACGGTGCGAGGAGCATCGGGCACCTGGAAGGACCTCACCGACAACGTCAACGTGATGGCGTCCAACCTGACGGGCCAGGTCCGCTCCATCGCCCAGGTGGCGACCGCGGTGGCACGGGGCGACCTCTCCCGCAAGATCACGGTCGAGGCCAAGGGCGAGGTCGCCGCGCTCGCCGAGGTCATCAACACGATGGTCGACACCCTCTCCGCCTTCGCCGACGAGGTGACCCGCGTGGCACGCGACGTGGGCACCGAGGGCCGCCTCGGCGGACAGGCCCGGGTCCCCAACGTCGCCGGCACCTGGAAGGACCTCACCGACAACGTCAACTCCATGGCGACGAACCTCACCAACCAGGTGCGCAACATCGCCCTGGTCACCACCGCGGTCGCCAACGGCGACCTCTCCAAGAAGATCGACGTCGACGCGCGGGGCGAGATCCTGGAGCTGAAGACGACCATCAACACCATGGTCGACCAGCTCTCCTCGTTCGCCGCCGAAGTCACCCGCGTCGCCCGCGAGGTCGGCAGCGAGGGCCGACTGGGGGGCCAGGCCGAAGTCGAGGGCGTGTCGGGCACCTGGAAGCGGCTGACGGAGAACGTCAACGAACTCGCCGGCAACCTCACCCGCCAGGTCCGGGCGATCGCCGAGGTCACCAGCGCCGTCGCGGAAGGCGACCTGACACGGTCGATCACCGTCGACGCGTCCGGGGAAGTCGCCGACCTCAAGGACAACATCAACGCGATGGTCGGTTCGCTGCGCGAGACGACCCGGGCCAACCAGGAGCAGGACTGGCTCAAGTCCAGCCTCGCCCTCATCTCCGGCCTCATGCAGGGCCACCGCGACCTCGCGGTCGTCGGTGAACTGGTCATGGACGAACTCACACCGGTGGTCGGCGCACAGTACGGCGCCTTCTATCTGGTCGAAGACGCCCCCGACGGTACGGAGCTGCGTCTCGTCGGCTCCTACGGGCGCCCCGCAGACCGCCTGTACCGGGACCGGTTCAAGCTCGGCGAGTCACTGGTCGGCCAGGCCGCGCGGAGCCGACGCGTCATCACCGTCGACAGTGTGCCCGCCGACTACATCAGCATCTCCTCGGGACTCGGCAACACCGCGCCCAGAAGCCTGATCGTGCTGCCGATCGTCGTGGACGAACAGGTACTCGGCGTCATCGAACTGGCGTCGTTCACCACGTTCACCGCCGTGCACCGGGACTTCCTCCGCCAGCTCATGGAAACGGTCGGCGTGAACGTCAACACGATCGTCGCCAACGCCCGCACCGACGAACTGCTCGGCGAGTCGCAGCGCCTCGCCGCCGAACTCCAGTCACGCTCCGAGGAACTACAGATCCAGCAGGACGAACTACAGCGCTCCAACGCCGAACTGGAGGAGAAGGCAGCCCTCCTGGCCGCGCAGAACAGCGACATCGAGGCCAAGAACCTCCAGATCGAGCAGGCCCGGCAGGAACTCGAGGCGCGCGCCCAGCAGTTGTCGCTCGCATCCAGGTACAAGTCGGAGTTCCTGGCCAACATGAGCCACGAACTGCGCACACCGCTCAACAGCCTGCTCATCCTGGCCCAGCTCCTCGCCCAGAACCCCACCCGGAACCTCACGGCCAAGCAGGTCGAGTACGCCGGGATCATCCACTCGGCCGGCTCCGACCTCCTCCAGCTGATCAACGACATCCTCGATCTGTCCAAGGTCGAGGCCGGCAAGATGGACCTCAACCCCGAACGCGTCGCCCTGCGGCAGCTGCTGGGCTACGTCGAGGCCACCTTCCGTCCCATGACGACCCAGAAGAACCTCGACTTCACGATCACCACCGCCCCCGGCGCCCCCGCGGAGCTGCTCACCGACGATTCCCGGCTGCGGCAGGTGCTCCGGAACCTGGTGTCCAACGCGGTCAAGTTCACCGAACGAGGCAGTGTCGAGCTGCGTATCGAGCCGGCCGCCGAGAGCGAGCTGCCCCGGTCCGTGCACGGCAGTGGCGCGGTGATCGCCTTCCGCGTCAAGGACACCGGCATCGGCATCGCCGAGCAGCACCTCGAAGCCATCTTCGGCGCCTTCCAGCAGGCCGACGGCACCACAAGCCGAAAGTACGGCGGCACCGGCCTGGGGCTGTCGATCAGCCGCGAGATCGCCCACCTCCTCGGCGGCTCCCTCACCGCGCAGAGCCGCCCCGGCGAGGGCAGCACCTTCACCCTCTACCTGCCCGTCGAGCTCGCGTCCTTCCAGGACGCCGGCGACGACAAGGCCGGTAACGCCGATACGCCCGGCACCGGCCGGGCGGAACCGTTCGGTACCCGGCAGCCCGTCGCCCTCGTCAGTGAGCAGCGCAAGCCCCGCCGGCTGCTGGTCATCGAAGAACGACGCCGCGGCCTGATCTCCCTCGTCGCGGAGAGCGCGGTGGCCGAACTCGACAGCAACCACGACGCGGACGGCATCGAGCTGATCACCGCCGTCGGACCCGACGAGGCCGCCGGCGCACTGGCCACCGAAGCCGTCCACTGTGTGGTCCTCGAACTGGACATGGCCGACGGACAGGCCCTTCGGTTCCTGGACACCATGGACGGCGACGCGGCCCTGCGGACGGTGCCCGTTCTCGCACACAACAACCGGCGCCTGGACTCCGAACACGAACGCGCACTCGAATCGCGCGCACAGCAGCGACCGCTGGAACTCCTCTCCAGCCTCGACGAGCTGCGCGAGCGGATCGCCCTGCATCTCTCCGCCGACCAGCCCGGCGACGTCGTCCCGCTGGTCCGCGGCGACGAGAGCAACCCGCAGGCACAGCAGGACATCGACGGCAGCCTCCGTGGACGTACGGTGCTCGTCGTCGACGACGACGCCCGCAACCTGTACGCCCTCAGCGGCATCCTGGAACTCCACGGAGTCCAGGTGCTCCACGCGGAGGACGGCCGCAAGGGCATCGAGGCGCTCGCGAAGCACGCGGAGATCGACCTCGTCCTGATGGACGTCATGATGCCCGAGATGGACGGTTACACCGCGACCTCGGAAATCCGGAAGATGCCCCGATACGCCGACCTGCCGATCATCACTGTCACCGCCAAGGCCATGCCCGGTGACCGCGAGAAGAGCCTCGCGTCGGGCGCCAGCGACTACGTCACCAAACCGGTCGACGCCCACGATCTCATCGCCTGCGTCCGCCGCTGGCTGACCCCGGCGGCCGACCAGCAGGTGACCTCGTGACCGACCTTCCCACCACCGACGGGGACACGTCGGACCGGCACAGCGGTGCTCCGTCCACGGCACGCACCGTTGTTCCCCTCACACCGGACACGGTCGTCGGGCAGCACGCGCCCGATGTCCCGGACCCGAACACGGTCTCCGCGGTGGGGCGCCTCGCCGCGACCGTCGAGCGGCTGCGGGCAGAAGTCCAAGCCGCACATGCCGCCGCCGACGGACGGGCGCTGGTCGAGCTCGCCAAGGGCGTGATGGTCGAACGGCTCAGGTGCGGTCCCGTACAGGCGGCCCGCCAACTCGCCGAACTCGCCGACCAGGCCGGCGTCCCGCAGCTCGAACTCGCCGCGGACATCGTCAACCAGGCCGCCCGCGACCATCTCTCCGACCTCGCGGACGGCTTCGTCCGCAGAACCCGTGGCGAGCCGGCACGACCCCAGAAGCCGCCGTCCGCCGCCGTACGCCTCCGCACCGCCGAGAGCGCGGCCCTCGCCGCAGGTGACACACAGGCGGTGGCCGAGTCGCTGCTCGACCACGCCCTCACCCCGCTCGGCGCCACGGCTGTCGCGATCTGGGCGGCCGGACGGGACGCCTCCCTCACGCTCCACGGCCACGCCGGTTTCCCCGCCGACGAGGCCGACCGCTGGCGGTACGTCCCGCCTGCCGTGACGACCGTCGCCCGGCGAGCACTGAGCGGGCTCGGCGACGTACGGATCACGTCCATCGCCACCGCCGGTGTTCCCTCGATCGGTGCGGGCCAGTTCCCCGACGGAGGCCGGATCGCACTCCCGGCCGGGACGGGCGGGCGCGTCCACGGCGTGCTGGAGATCTGCTGGCCGGGCCCCCTGCCCGAGCAGTCACCCGCCGTCGTGCGGCAGATCGAGGCGCTGGCCGAGCTGTGCGCGCACACCATGGAGAATCCGCCCACGACACCCGAACTCCTGGGCGCCCGCCCGGACGTGACAAGCGTGGGCGAACTCGTCGACCTCGCCGAGGGGCTGCACGATCCGGTCCTGCTGCTCACTCCTCACCTCGACTCCGGCGACCGCCTCGCCGACTTCCGCATCCGGCACGTCAACAGCCGGTTCCTCGATCCGGCCGGGCGTCCCCACAGCGCCCTCAACGGAGCGCTGCTGCTCGAGGCGTATCCCATGGCCGCCGAAGAGAACGAACTCTTCGAGAAGATCGAGCGCGTCTACGCCACCGGCGAACCATTCCGTGCCCGGCACATGCCGCTCACCTCGCTCGTGGACCAGGTCCAGCTCGCCGGCGTCGCCGACGTCAGCATCAGCCGGCACGGCGACACCGTGCTGCTGGTGTGGCGCATCGAGGACGAGACCGCCCGACTCGCGAGCCTGCTTCAGCATGCCCAACGCCTCGGCCGTATCGGCGGGTTCGAGGAGAACCTCGTCACCGGCGAGATCACCTGGAACGGCCAGCTGTACTCGCTCTACGGCAGAAGAGCCGCCGACCGTCCCGTCTCGCTCCAGGACCTGGCGGACCACGCGCATCCGGACGACGCCGTTGCCATCGGCCGCTTCCTCCAGTCCGTGCTCCACCACCGGCGGGCGACCTCGACCGCGTTCCGCCTCCAGCGTCCGGACGGGGTCACCCGCCACATCAGGGTGATCGCCGAACCGGTCCTCGGCGCCGACAGCCGGCTGCTCGCCGTACGCGGCGCCTACCAGGACATCTCCTCGCAGCACTGGACCGAGGTGGCGCTCGCCGCGACCCGTGACCAACTCGCCCACACCGAACAGGAGTCGGCGGAACGCAATCGCCTCGCGCTCCAGCTCCAGCACGCCATCATGCCGCCCACCCGGGCACCGATAGACGCACCCGGCCTCCAGGTCGCCGTGCGTTACCGGCCGGCCGAGTCGGAGTCCCTCGTGGGCGGCGACTGGTACGACGCCTTCGTACTGCCCTCCAAGCAGGTCCTGCTGTGTGTGGGGGACATCGCGGGACACGGCATAGAGGCCGCGACCGGCATGGTGGTCCTCCGCAACGCGCTGCGCGGCCTCGCCGTCACGGGCGCCGGTCCGGGCCAGCTGCTCTCCTGGCTCAACATGGTCGCGCATCATCTGACCGAACAGGTCACCGCCACCGCCGTGTGCGGCCTGTACGACCCGGCGACGCGTGTGATGCGCTGGGCGCGGGCCGGCCATCTGCCGCCCGTCGTCGTCCGGGGGGAGCAGGCCACCAGCCTGCCGCTGCTCACCGGACTCCTCCTGGGCGCGGTCGCGGAGGTCGAGTACGAAGAGGCGGAGATCGTGCTGGAGCCCGGTGACACCCTGCTGCTCTACACGGACGGGCTCGTCGAACGGCGTGACACCGCCCTGCACGACTCGCTGCACCAGATGCTCGGCGCCGCCGAGGTCCGGGTGGCATCACTCGACCGCCGACTCGACGGGCTGTTGCAGCAGAGCAAGTCGGACACCGACGACGACACCTGCCTCATCGGCATCGAGGTCTCATAAAGACACCGGCAGGACGGGCCCGCGTCGGACCATGGCTGGTTGCGGCTGGAAGTCAGTGGGTGATCGGGCCGCGCTCGTGCGGGATCTGTTCGCCCGCCTCGATCGCGACCGGGAGGCGGTTCTCCGCGGGCGGCAGGGGGCAGGTCGCGAAGTCGGTGTAGGCGCAGGGGAGGTTGGTGGCCCGGTTGAAGTCCAGCACCACGGTTCCGTCGGGGCCCGGGGCTTCGATCTGCAACGCGCGGTTGGCGGCGTAGGTCGTGACCCCTGACGTGGCGTCGGTGAACAGCACCAGGAGGCTGCCCGGTGCCCGGCCGCCGAACGCGGTCAGGTCGAGTTCCCGGCCCTCGATCACGAAGCGGACCGTGCCCGGTGCGTCGTAGACGTGCTGGAGTCCCTCGACGGACGCGCCGACCGTGGTCGGCCGCGGCTCGGGGAACGGCGTGTACGTGCCGGTGACCACCCAGCGCGGGTCGGGCGCGTACGCGGGTGTCCCCGCGAACTTGGTGCGCAGCGGGTGGTCCGGGTGCCGCGGCCGGATCACGTCGTGGCCGCCGCGCCTGGCGACCTCGATCACCGCGTCGCCCCACACGGCGTTGACACCACCGCGCTCAGGGATCGCGCCGAACGTGTGCCGGCCGCGCACCACGGCCCCGTCGACGACGAGTTCCTCTCCCTCGTCGAGCTCGACGGTGACGCCGTTGTCGCCCGTCGACCAGACGCCCGGCGCACCGGGGAAGCGCTGCGGGTCGGCGTCCGGCCAGTGCAGGCCGGTGACGGCGAGGAAGCCGTGCTCATGCGCCAGGTCGGCGTCCTTCTGCCGGTGCCAGGCCTCCCAGTCCTCGGTGAAGGCGGCGAGGTCGGCGGTCGAGCTCTGGACGGTCATCTGTCCTCCTGCGGAATACGGAATACGGAATGCGGGATGCGGAACACGGGCTGCGGAATCGGGTGGAAGGAGTTCGCGGACCAGGGCGGCCACCTGCTCCGCCTCGATCAGGAAACCGTCGTGGCCGTAGGGCGACTCGATGACCCGCGGGTCGTCCGCGGTGGTGATGCCGGCCGCCAGCCGCGCCTGCTGGGCCGGCGGGTAGAGACGGTCCGAATCGACACCGGCCACGAGCGTTCTGGCGGTGACCCGGCTCAGGGCGGCGCGTGTGCCACCGCGCCCCCGGCCGATGTCATGGCCGTTCATCGCCTCGGACAGCACGACATAGCTGCCCGCGTCGAAGCGCCGTACCAACTTGGCGGCGTGATGGTCGAGGTAGGACTCGACCTGGTACCGGCCGCCGCTGCGCGGCTCCTCCGTGCCCTGGGCGAACCGGCCGAAGCGGGCCTGGAGTTCCGGCTCGCTGCGATACGTGACATGGGCGATCCGCCGGGCCAGACCGAGCCCGGCGTGAGGGCCCCGGCCGGTGTCGTGGTAGTCGCCGCCCCGCCAGTGCGGGTCGGAGCGGATGGCGTGCACCTGGATGCCGGACCAGGCGATCTGCTCGGCGCTCGCCGCGGCCGTCGTGGCGAGCAGCAGAAGCGCGTCGGTCCGCTCGGGACGCGACACCGCCCACTCCAGCGCCCGCATCCCGCCCATCGACCCGCCGACCACCAGCGCCCAGCGGTCGACACCCAGCGCATCGGCCAAGTCGGCCTCGACCGCGACCTGGTCACGCTGTGTCAGATACGGGAAGTCGCCACCCCACCGCCGTCCGGACGGACCCGGCGAGGACGGTCCGGTGCTGCCCTGGCAGCCGCCGAGCACATTGGGCGCCACCACGAACCAGCGGTCCGTGTCGAGCGCCCGCCCGGCGCCGACCAGCCCGTCCCACCAGCCGGCGGTGGGGTGCCCGGGCCCGGCCGGTCCGGCCACATGACTGTCGCCGGTCAGGGCGTGCAGCACCAGCACCGCGTTGGACCGGTCCGGCGCGAGCCGCCCCCACGTCTCGAACGCCAGCCGGACACCGGCCAGTTCACCGCCCGACTCCAGATCGAGGGGACGCTCGCGGACGTACCACTGGCGACGCCCGGGTGGATCCCCCTCCCGCCACGCCCCGGAGGCCGGCGGAAGGGGAACCTGGGACGGCGCTCGTACGGTGTTCAGGACGCGCCCTTGGCCGCGCGGAACCCGGCCTCCAGATCGGCCTTGAGGTCGGCGAGGTTCTCGATGCCGACCGAGAGCCGCACCAGGCCGGGTGCCGCGCCGGTGGCCTCCAACTGCGCCTCGTCGAGCTGACTGTGGGTGGTGGACGCCGGGTGGATGATGAGACTGCGTACGTCGCCGATGTTGGCGAGATGACTGAACAGCTCGACGGCGTCCACGAACCGCTTGCCCGCCTCGACGCCGTCCCGCAGCTCGAACGCCAGCACCGCGCCCGCGCCCCGCGGCAGATAGCGCTGCCCCGCCTCGTACCAGCGGTTGGACGGCAGTCCGGGGTAGAGCACGGCGGCGACCTCGTCGCGCTGCTCCAGCCACTCGGCCAGCGCCTGGGCGTTCGCGGAGTGCCGTTCGATGCGCAGGCTGAGCGTCTCCACACCCTGGAGCAGCAGGAACGCGGAGTGTGGTGACAGGGCCGGCCCGAGGTCGCGCAGCAACTGCACCCGCAGCTTCACCGCGAAGGCGCCCGGACCGAGCGCGGGCCAGTACTGGAGCCCGTGGTAACTGGGGTCGGGCTCACTGAAGTCGGGGAACCGTTCGGCGTGCGCGCCGAAGTCGAAAGTGCCGCCGTCGACGACCACACCCGCGATCGTCGTGCCGTGGCCGCCGAGGAACTTGGTCGCCGAGTGCACCACGATGTCGGCGCCGTGCTCAAGTGGCCGCAGCAGATAGGGAGTCGGGACGGTGTTGTCCACGATCAGCGGTACGCCCGCCTCGTGCGCCACGTCCGCGACCGCCCGGACGTCGAGCACGTTGCCGCGCGGATTGCCCAGCGTCTCGGCGAACAGCGCCTTCGTGTTCGGCCGGATCGCCGCCCGCCAGGCCTCGAAGTCGTCCGGGTCGTCGACGAACGACACCTCGATGCCGAGCCTCGGCAGGGTGTGCCGGAACAGGTTGTAGGTGCCGCCGTACAGCGACGTACTGGAGACGATGTGGTCGCCCGAGCGGGCCAGCGTGAGGATCGCCAGGGTCTCCGCCGCCTGCCCGGAGGCCAGCGCGACGGCGGCGACCCCGCCCTCCAGCGCGGCGACGCGCTGCTCGAAGACGTCCTGGGTGGGGTTGTGGATACGGGTGTAGATGTTGCCCGGCTCGGCGAGCGCGAACAGGTCGGAGGCGTGCTGGGTGTCGCGGAACACGAAGGACGTCGTCTGGTAGATCGGCGTCGCGCGGGCACCGGTCGCCGGATCCGGCGTGGCACCGGCGTGGACCTGCTTGGTCTCGAACGACCAGGCCGAGGTGTCGGGCCCGGTGGGCTCGTCATGGGGGGTGTGACCTGCGGTGACGGAGTCGATGGGCTGGCTCATGGCGCTCCCTTGTACGAGGACGGCGATGCGCGGGGTGAGGAGGCGGGGGAAGGCGAACGCACCGCGGGCCGAGAGCGCTCACCCGCACGGGGGCAGCGGTCGGCAGGGCGGTGGAGGAGGGGTGCGGTGACCCCGGAGGAGGTTCTGTGACGCCGGAGGAAGGAGTCAGCTCACGGCGGAACAGGCCGTGGTGGTGACACGCACGTAGTCGACGTGGCGGCGGGTCACGAGCACGGTCATGCAGCCAGGAAACCACACCGGGTATCCGGACACCAGGTCATGCGCCCCCGGGCTTCCCCCACGGCACCCGGCACACCCGCCCCTCATCCTGTCGAGGCGAACGTGTTGGTACGGCCGCCCAGCGCGGCGGAGAAGTAGTCGGTGACCTCCTCCACCGCCTTGGCGGCGGCGGGTGTGAGCGGCCCCGCGCCGCCTTCGCCGGTGATGTCCTTGTCGAGCGTGAACCAGCCGGGCACGATGTGCGCCGCCCCCATGGAACTGAGCACCGGGCGCAGGGCGTAGTCGATCGCCAGCACATGGGCCGTACTGCCACCGGTGGCCAGCGGCAGTACGGTCTTGCCGGTCAGCGCGTACTGCGGGAGCAGGTCGAGCAGCGACTTCAGCAGGCCCGAGTAGGCGGCCTTGTACACCGGAGTGCCGATCACGATCCCGTCGGCCCGCGCGAAGAGCTCCGTGGCGGCGACGATCGCCGGATCCCGGAAGTCCGCCCCGAGCAGGGCCTGCGCCGGCAGGGTGCGCACCTCCAGGTTGGTCACGTCGTGGCCCTGCCACCCCAGACGCTCGTCGAGGTGGCGCAACAGCCGGGTGGTGCGGGAGGTCGGGGAGGGACTTCCGGAGACGGACAGGATGCGGGCCATGAAAGTGACCTTCCGGGAGGAGGAGTGGACATGCGCCGATGCGGTACGTGGGCGGTGGTTGCTCACCAGTCGCTCATCAGTCGCTCACCACGCGCTGGAGTGCACCGTCACCGCCGGGCGCAGCCCGTCGCGGAGCGCTTCGAGGAACGTGACGACCTCGGCGGCCGTCGAGCGGTGCTGGAGGTCGTTGAGGACGTCGTGGTGGGCGCCGCGCACCACCGAAAGCCGGGCACTGGGCAGCGACTTCGCCGTGCGCGCCAGGGCCTCGTGGTCGGCGAGGGGGTCCGTGTCACCGACGAGGAGCAGGACGGGGACGTCGATGTCGCCGTCGTGGACGGCGGTGAGCAGGGCGTCCGGGAACGCGTCGTCGAGCGCGCCGCGCCGCACCTGAGTGTCCTCGGTGAGCACCCCACGGTGGGTGGGGCAGGAGGTGCGGACGGCGAGTTCGTCGTCCCAGCTCCCGAGCGTGCCGGCGGCCCGGCCGGGGAGTCCCGCGAGCACCAGCGCGTCGGGTCGCCGAAGCGGGGGTGTCCCGGTGTCGGCCCCGACCCCGGCCTGGGCCTCGGCCCTGGCTCCGGAGAGGAGCGCGGCCAGCGCGGCCGCACCCGAGTCGGCGCCGACGAACACAACCGGCTCCACCACGCCCTCGTCGGACGCGGTGCCCTCGACGGCGTCGGTGATCCGGGCGGCGAACGCGGCCAACGAGGCGCTGAGTTCCTCCGGGTGGAGATCCGGGCCGGGGCCGGCGCCAAGATCCGCGCCGAGACCCGCGCCGAGGTCCGGGCCGTCGACGACACGCACGCGGTACGCGTCCGCGGCCAGCCGGCGGGCGAAGCGGGTGTAGGTCGCCCGGGTCTCGCCCCGGCCGGGAACCACCACCACGGTGCCGCGGGTGCGCAGGCCTTCGGGAGCGAGATGGTCGCTGTACTGGGTCATGTCACACTCCTGCGGACGCGTGTCGGCACGCGGTTGTGCCTGCGGGGGTCTGGTGCACGGCGTGGCCCTCAGTCCTGGACGAGCTGGGGCACCCGGGTGTTCCGGTTGGCCGGGACGGGCAGTCCGAGATTGCCGCGCAGGGTGTCGGCCGCGTACTCGGTGCGGAACAGCCCGCGCTTCTGGAGGATCGGCACCACCCCGTCCACGAAGAGATCCAGCTCCTCCTCGGTGCGGAAGGCGAGGTTGATGCCGTCGAAGGTGCCGGCGTCGAACCACCGCTCGATGGTGTCGGCGACGGTCCGCGGATCCCCGACGAACGGCGACTGCCGGAACTGGTTGACGGACTCCGCCACTTGACGCAGCGTCAGGTTCTCGGTGCGGGCCCGCTCGATGAGCTTCGCCGCGCCGGTGCGGCCGCCCTTCTCGGCGAGGTGCGCGACATCGGGGAAGGGCGCGTCGAGGTCGTGCACGCTGAAGTCGTAGGCGCCGAAGGAGCGGCCCAGCAGCGCGAGGTTGCCGTCGAAGTCGTTGTCCTCGTCGAAGATCTCCCGCTCGCGGCGGCGGGCCGCCTCGTCGGTGGCGGCGACGACCGGGCCGCCATGGATGAAGATCTTGATGTGGTCGGGGTCGCGGCCGTATGCGGCGGTGCGCTTCTTGATGTCGGCGTAGTACTCCTGGGCCTGCTCCAGGGAGCCGCCGGGCGCGTAGATGCCCTCGGCGACCTGCGCGGCGAGATCACGGCCCTCCTCGGAGACCCCGGCCTGGAAGATCACCGGCTGGCCCTGCGGGGAACGGGACAGGTTGAGCGGTCCGGCCACCCTGAAGTGCTCGCCCACGTGGTCGAGTCCGTGCAGCTTGGCCGGGTCGAGGAAGACGCCCCGCTCGACGTCGGCGGGGAAGGCGTCGTCCTCGTACGAGTCCCACAGGCCCTGGGCGACCCGGACGAACTCCAGGGCGCGGCTGTAGCGGGTGGTGTAGTCGAGGTGTTCCTCCAGGCCGAAGTTGCGGGAGGCGCCGGTGTCGAAGCTGGTGACGACGTTCCAGCCGGCGCGGCCACCGCTGATGTGGTCGAGGGAGGCGAACCGGCGGGCGAGGTTGAACGGCGAGTTGTACGTCGAACTCGCCGTGCCCACCAGGCCGATGTGCCGGGTGTGGGTGGCGACCGCGGACAGCAGGGTCAGGGGTTCCAGGCGGTTGAGGTAGTGCGCCGGGTAGGTCGCGTTGATGAACTGGCTGTCCACGATGAACAGCGCGTCGAACAGGGCGTGTTCGGCGGCCTGGGCCAGCCGGATGTAGTAGCCGATGTCGATGCTGGCGTTCTTCGCGACGCGTGGGTCCTTCCACAGGCCGTGCTGGCCGGGACCGCCGACGCCGTAGGGGTGGAGGGCGAGATGGATCGTGCGGGACATGACTGTTCCTGTCTGTTGTGGGAGTGTCCGGCTCGGGCGGGCGTCTCACGCGTGCAACAGGGCGCGCAGCGCGTCTCGTTCACTTCGGTCGGCGCGGGCGCCGTGCAGGGTGGGCGCGGACCTGACGAGCAGGCGGGTGTAGGGGTGCCGAGGGTTGCGGATCACGTCACCGGCGGCACCGGCCTCGACGAGTTCGCCCTGGTACAGCACCGCGATGCGGTCGGCGACACCGACCACGGAGCCGAGGTCGTGGGAGATGAAGACGAGGGCCACACCGTCGGCGCGGAGTTCCTTGAGGATCTGGAGGACCTGGACGCGGTTGGCGGAGTCCAGGGCGCTGACCGGCTCGTCCAGGATGACCAGACGGGGTTCGGTGACCAGGGCCCGCGCGACCGCGACGCGCTGCCGCTGTCCGCCGGACAGCTCACCGGGCAGCCGGTCGAGGAGGTCCTCGGTGAGGTGGACCCGGTCCAGGAACGCCCGTACCCGGCTGTGCGCCTCGGGGCGGGGTACACCCCGGACGAGCAGCGGCTCGGCCAGCGAGTCCCCGACGGTGAGATCCGGGTCGAGACTGCGCAGCGGGTCCTGGAAGACGTACTGGATCACACCCCGGCGGCGCAGCGCGCGCCACTGGCGGGGACCGTGGGAGCGGGTCTCCTCGCCGTCGACGACGATCGAGCCCGCCGAGGGGCGCACCAGGCCGAGGACGGTCCGGGCGAGTGTGGACTTGCCCGAGCCGGTCTCGCCGATGATGCCGACGGTCTCGCCCGGCGCGATGCTCAAGGAGACGTCGTGCAGGGCGCGTCGGCGCCGGCGGCGGGTCCCGTAGTGCACCTCCAGCCCCTCGACGACGAGGACGGGGGCGACGGACTCGGTGCTCATACGTCCTCCTGGGCGACGAGGAACCCGGGGTCCACCTCGGAAGCCACGAACCGGGCGTCCTCCTCGGCGGCCAGGAACCTGTCCAGTCCGTACTGTTCGTGCTCCGCGATGAGCAGCCGCGTGTACGCGTGGCGGGGCTGGTGCAACACCTCGTGGGTCGGGCCCTGTTCGACCACCTCGCCCTGCCGCAGGACCAGCACCTCGTCGCACAACTGGGCCACGACGGCCAGGTCGTGGGAGACCACCACGAGGGCGAGGCCGGTCCGTTCGCGCAGGTCGGCCAGGAGATCGAGGATCTCCGCCTGGACGGTGACGTCGAGCGCGGTGGTGGCCTCGTCGGCGATCAGGACACGCGGCCCGGCGGCGATCGCCGCGGCGATGAGTACCCGTTGGAGCATGCCGCCGGACAACTCGTAGGTGTACTGCCCGTAGACCAGCTCCGGCTCGCGCAACTGCACGGCGCGCAGCAGCTCGACGGTCCGCCGGCGGGCCTCTCGCCGCCCGACCCTCTGCTTGACCCGGATCACCTCGGCGACCTGTGCGCCCACGCGGATGGACGGGTTGAGGTAGGAGGCCGGGTCCTGGAAGACCGCGCTGATCGTGGAGCCGCGCAGGGCGGTCCATTCGGCGGGGGAGAGGCCGGAGATGTCGCGCCCGTCGAGCTCGATCGAGCCACCGGTGATGTCGAAGTGGTCGGGCAGGATACCCAGGGCGGCCCGGCAGGTGAGGGTCTTTCCGCTGCCGGACTCGCCGACGATGCCGACCGTCCTGCCCGGCGTGAGGGAGAAGCTCACCCCGTGGACGATCTCCCTCCCGCCGGCCCGGTCGCTGATCCGGACGTCCCGTACCGACAGCACGGCCGGCGCGGACCGTACCCGCTGTGCGGTGTCCTCGGCGGGTGCCGCGAGCTTCTCGGACAGCGTGCTCATCACGCACCTCCGGCGGGAGCGGGGTCGGACGTACCGAGCCGGTTGGCGCGGGCCTTGCGGTTGTTGAGCAGCGCGCGGCCCGCCTCGCCGGAGACGTCGCGGACGGCGTCGGCGAGGAGGTTGCACGCCCAGACGGTGACCACGATCAGCAGGGCGGGCGGGAGCGGGGCCCAGGGGCGCTGGGTGAGGTAGCCGAGGTCGGAGGCGAGCAGGCCGCCCCAGGTGGGGGCGGGTGGCTGGACGCCGATACCGAGGAACGTCAGGCTCGACACGATCACAAAGCCGACACCGACGGTCTGGGCGAGAGCCACGGCGATGGGCGGCAGCACCTTGACCCACACGTGCCGGCGCACGATCCAGCCCAGCGAGGCGCCGGAGACGAGCGCGGCCTCCACGTACTGCGAGCGGGCCACGGCGAGCGTGGCGGCGCGCGAGACCCGGTAGAACAGCGGCGAGACCAGCACGCCGGTGACGAGCATCGCCTGGGTGATGCCGTTGCCGAGCAGTGCGACGACGGCGACGGCGAACAGCAGGAAGGGCAGGGCGACCAGGGTGTCGGCGAGCCTGAGGGTGATCCATTCGAAGGCCCGGCCCAGGTAGACCGAGAGGATGCCGGGGACCACACCGACCACCAGCGCGGTGAGCGCGACCTCCAGTGAGCCGAGCACACTGACCCGGGAGCCGTCGAGCAGCCGGCTGAGGACGTCCCGGCCCAGGTAGTCGGTGCCCAGCCAGTGCGCGCCGGACGCGGCGGCCAGGGTGTTGTCGCTGGTCGCCAGCGGATCCTGGGGAGCGAGCACCGGTCCGAGTACGGCGAGCAGGGCGACCACCGTCAGTACGGCCACGGCGATCCGGCCGGACGGCAGCGCGAGAACACGGCGCACCACGGTTCACACCCCCCGCTGCGATGCGGGCGTCACACGCGCCAGCACCAGGTTGACGATCAGGTTGAACGTCACGACCAGGACGATCGAGACGACGAGGACCCCCTGGACGGCCGGTACGTCACCGGCCTGCGCGGAGTCGTTGGCGAACCGGCCGAACCCCTGGAGACCGAAGATCCACTCGGTGACGACGGAGGCGCCGACGAGTGAGGGGAACTTCAGGCCGAGGGTCGCGAGCGCCGGTCCGAGCCCGTTGCGCAGCACATGGCCGAAGAAGATCCGGCGTGGACCGAGCCCCCGTACGACCGCGCCCGTCACGTAGTTCTCGCGGTAGGCGGCGACCAGGCTGGAGCGCAGCTGGCGGGCGACGTCGGCGACGACGTCGAAGCTCAACGCGACCGCCGGCAGGGTGATGTGGGCGAGCCACGGCCCCAGCCCCTGCTCCGCCGGGACGTATCCGGCGGAGGGGAACAGGTTCAGTCCGACCGCGAACACCGCGACCAGCACGATCCCGACGACGAACGCCGGCATCACCGAGATCGCGGTGACGAAGCCGGTGATGGCGCGGTCCACCCAGGTGGTGCGGCGCAGGGCGGCGACCGTGCCGAGGGCGAAGCCCACGACCACCCCGATGAGCAGTGCGAAGGTCGCCACCGACAGGCTCACACCGAGACCGAGGCTGATCAGGGTGGAGATGTCGGCGCCGTTGGTCCAGCTCGAACCGAGCTGTCCGTGCAGCACACCGCCCAGCCAGTCGCCGTACTGCACGAGGAAGGGCCGGTCCAGGCCCCACTGTGCCTCGACCCTGGCGATCGCCTCGGGGGTCGCGTCCTCGCCCAGCTGGATCCGCGCCGGGCTGAGCCCGCTGAGCGAGCGCAGCGCGAACGTCACGAACGTCGCGACCAGGAAGACCGGCACGAAGATCGCGACCGACCGGGCGAGGGTGGCCAGAACTCGGCCCAGCGTGTGCCGCGTTGGGGCCGCGGCGACCGTACGGCGGACGTCGGACGCGGCCTTGGCCTCCGTCGTCGTCATGGGGTGCCCCCTCTCGGTGGTGGGACGGAGTGTCAGCTGCCGCCGACGGTCACGCCGGTCCAGTTGATGTGGGCCGGGTTCTTCGGCAGGTCGGAGACGGACGGACTCTTGGCGATGAGATTGGGCTGGGAGTACGTGAACACCAGCGCCCCGCTCCGCAGACCGGCCCGGGTCGCGGCTTGCAGCACCTTGGTGTACTCGGGGGAGTCCAGCGGGGTCTCGCGGACCTTGGCCACGGCGGCCTCGAAACCGGCCGGCTCGTAGGGTGAGCTGAGGTTGAGCGGGCCGTCGGGGCCGAAGTGCGCGGTGAGCGTCTGAAGCGCCGAGTCCCGTCCCGTGGTGCCGTAGAGCGAGAACGTCAGGTCCTTGGCGAAGAACGGTGTCGCCCAGTTCTTGTCGATCTTGATGTTGACGGTGATGCCGACCTTCGCCAGCTGCGACTGGACGATCTCCGCCTGCGGGTCGTCGGCCGGGATGACCAGGTCCAGCTTGATGTCACCCGGCTTGTGTCCCGCCTCGGCGAGGAGCTTCTGGGACTTCGCCGGGTCGTAGGGATAGGTGTTCGCCGACTCGGGGTCGTAGGCCACGTAGCCCTTGGGGAAGGGCTGGTCGGTCACCTCGCCGTAGCCGAACGTCAGCTTGTCGACGAACTCCTGACGGTTGATCGCGTACCGGACCGCGTCGACGACCTTGGGGTTGTCGAACGGAGCCTTGTTGGTGTTGAGGCTGATGTTGGAGGCGTTGAACCCGGGCTGCACAAAGACGTCCAGGCCGGCCTTCTTGGCCGCGTCCGCCTGGCTGGGGTCGATGTCGGCGAAGTTGTAGACGCCGGTCTTCAGGCCCGAGACGACGGTCGACGAGTCGGGCGCCGAGGTCAGTTCGACGTTGTTGATGTGGATGTTCTCGGCGTCCCAGTAGTCCGGGTTCTTCTTCAGGACCGCCTTGGTGCCCGGCACGATCTGCGTGATGACGAACGGGCCCGCGCCCACCGGGTTCTGGTCCAGCTTCTCCGGTGACCTCGCCGCCTTCGGGCTGGCGATCTGGAGGACGCGCTCACCGAGCAGCTGAGGGATCTGGTAGTCGACCTGGGTGAGGTTGACTACGGCGTCGAGCCCCTTGGCGTCCACCGACTCGATGGAGGTCAGGTCGCCGAACAGCGCTGAGTTCTGCTGCTTCTTGGCGCGTTCCACGGCCGCCTTCACAGCGGTGGCGTCGACCGGCTCGCCGTCGCTGAACTTGAGGCCGGGGCGCAGATGGAAGGTGACCTGGTCGCCCTTCGCGTTGTACTCCCAGCTCCGCGCCAGGTCGGGCACGGCCTTGCCGCTCTCGTCGGTGCGGGTCAACGACGCGTACACCAGGGCGAGTTCGCGGAACTGGGCGCCGCTGCCGCTGACCACCGGGTCCCAGTGGGTGGGGAAGTAGGAGGAGGTCCACTTCAGCGTCGAACTGCCGCTCGCGGCCGCGGAGTCGCCGCCGCAGGCGCTGAGGGCCGGGACCAGCATGGTGGCGAGTGCGGTGCCCAGGGCGGCGGCGCGCAGCCGGCGCCGGGAACGGGGGTGAAGGCCGGGGATCAGTCTGGGCCGGTGCGGCGTGGGTCGTCCGAACATGTCGATTCTTTCTTCGAAGGCTCCGGCCGCGTGAGAGCCGCGGGCTCGGGAACGAGGACGGTGGACCGCGGCGTCGGACGCCGGCGGATGCCGGAACGGGCGGGCCGGAGCGCTGCGTTGCGCGCCGGGGCATGCCGGTTTCACGGCAAAGGGCGTCGGCGGAGTCGCGGGTGGGCCGGGAGAGCCGGGTGAGCCGGGAGGGGAGCGGAAGGCGTGCGACGAGGCGCGAGGGGAGCGGCGCGACGACGGGCACCGGGCGGCCTGCGGAGGTGCGGCCGGCGGGAGCGGTCAGGCGCCTGTGGGCCGGGGGCGGCGGGCGGTCAGCGACAGAGTGCGCTGCAAGTGCGCCGCAGGTCCACGTAGCGGCACACCACACCGGGGTGCGTCGTGAGCATGCTGCACATCCTGGGGGCTGTCATCGGCGGCTGTCAATGGACACCAAAAGGTGTCTCATTCGGCGGGACGGACTCCGAGCGCTGATCAGAGGCCTGTCAGGGCCCGGCGGGAGTGCCACGCACAACGGCGGGATGGGTCCCCGCCTCCTCGGGATGCAGCCACAGCGGGCCGTTGCCGGTCTCGACCCGGACCGCGCCGGCCGGCGGCCAGTGCCCGTGCGTGAGCACACGCCGCTCGGGCTCGGTGAGGCTCCGGTGGTACGCGAGCGCCCGTGCGCCATCCAGCCGTACGGGGCTGGTCGGCAGCCCCGGGTGCAGGGCGTCGAGAGCGGCGGCGTACTCCTCGTACGACCGCCGGCCGGGCACCGCGCGGACCCCGGCGGGCGCACGGACGAGCAGCGTCGGCAGCGCGTACCGGTACCCGCCGTCGGGGGTCTCCCGGGCCGCACCCGGATGCGGCGAGGACCCGTCCGGTACGGACATCACCTCGCGCACCGGCCGACGCGCCTCGGCGTGGTCGGCACGTACGCGGTCGAGTACGGCGGCGGAGGCCGCGTCGGCGGCGAGCCGGCCGGGGTCGGCTCCCGGCACGCCCCGCGCCGCCGCGAGCGCGAGTGCGAGGGTGTCCGCGGGCTCGCCGAGCACAAAGACGCTCTCGCGCAGCCGGCGCAGCACCCGTTCGGCCACCGCCGGGCCCTGGAGCGCGGCTGCCGTGGCGACCTGCGAGGCGGGCCACGAACTCGCCGCGACCCGGCTCAGCGTGAACGCCCTGGGGGCGCCGGTGTGTTGGCCGATGTCCTCGACGTAGCGGGAGTACCAGGCGGTCTCGGCGGCGGGGTTCGGTGCGGGGTCGTCGTTGTCGTCGAAGAGGATGCAGTACACCCGCCGCCAGCGGACCCGGTCGCCGAGGGCGGCACGGAGCGCACGGAAGACGGGCTCGGAGCCCCAGGCCCAGGGACACAGCGGATCGGTGTACTCGACGACCTCGACGGGCGCGAGGCCCGCCTCGGACACCCCACTCGCCACCTCGCCCGCCCCGCGCCCCGGCTCCGGCACCCGCTCCGTCCCCTCCGTCACGCCACCCCCGTCCGGTCCAGCCCTTCGCCGACCTCCTCGGGCAGCAGCGTGGTCAGTGTGGTGGCGCCCAGGACGGCGGCGGCGTCCGCCTCGATCCGGCGCCACACGTCGGGCAGGCCGCCGGCGGGGCCGGGATAGCCGAGCCCGTCCAGCGGCTCGCCCCGCAGGGTGATCAGCTCGCCGTCCACGGCCCGCGCGACATCGAGCAGGGTGATCTCGTCGGCGGGCCGGCCCAGCCAGTACCCGCCCTCGCAGCCGCGCTGGCTGCGCACCAGCCCGGCCCTGCGCAACTCGCCCACCACGGACTTCAGGAAGCGGAACGGAATCTGCTGCGAGGAGGCGATGGCCTCGCACGTCAGGGGGCGGTCGGGTTCGCGGGCGAGCTCCAGCAGGGCCCGCGCGGCGTAGTCCGCCTTCGCGGAGATATGCATGCGCTCATGATGCCCGACGCGCGGGCCCCGGCCACGGCCTTCACCCTTCCCGCTGCTACGTTTCAGGAGCATTGCCGCAGGTGAAGCGCAATGGACACCTCTTGACATCCTTTTCCGGCCAGCTCTACCGTCCGACCCATGAGCGAGCCGCTGACCACCCCCGGCGAAGGATTCCACCCTCATCTCGGCGACAGCGACGACGGGCCGGGCGACCGGACCACACCGCTGCGCGCCCGCCTGCACCACATCCGTGCCGACGCACTCGACGGCGACACCGCCCAGAGCGGCGGCATGCGCAGGTTCGCCGCGATCAGCGGCAGGACGGTGGGCTCCGAGAAGCTGTGGATGGGGCAGACGCACGTCGCCCCGTCGACCGCGTCCTCCGACCATCACCACGGCGAGTCCGAGACCGCCATCCATGTGGTCAGCGGCCACCCCGAGTTCGTCTTCCTCGACGACTCGGCCGGCACACCGGAAGAGGTACGGCTGCGCACCTCTCCCGGCGACTACATCTTCGTCCCCCCGTTCGTGCCGCACCGCGAGGAGAACCCGGACCCCACCGAGGAGGCCGTGGTCGTCATCGCCCGCAGCACGCAGGAGGCGATCGTCGTCAACCTTCCGCACCTGTACGTCCTCGGCGCCGAGGCGGACTGACCCGGCCCCCGTCAGCCCGCTTCCCGGCGTGCGGGCGCCGAGCGGTGGGTGAGGGGATCGCGCAGCCCGAGGTGTTCGCGCAGTGTGCTGCCGCTGTACTCGGTGCGGTACACCCCGCGCTCCTGAAGCTCCGGCACGAGCAGGTCGACTATGTCGTCGAGACCGTCCGGGACGAGATACGGCGTCACGTTGAAGCCGTCGACCGCGCCGTGCCGCACGAAGTGGGCGAACCGGTCGGCCAGACCGGACGGCGTGCCCACATGACCGCGCTGCGGACCGAGCGCGATGACCGTCTCACGCAGCGACCAGCCGTGGGCGTCCGCCTTGGCCCGCCACTCGGCGACGACCTCGCGCGGGTCGGCGACCCGCCGGGCGCCGAACGAGCCGTCGTTCTCGGCGACCACCGGATCCTCCTTGGGCAGTGGTCCGTCGGCGTCCCGGCCGGACAGGTCGATGCCCCACAGCAGCCCCGCGATGCCCAGGGCCGTTGCGGGGGTGACCTGTTGCAGCCGGATCCAGCGCTTCTTCTCCAGCGCCTCCTCCTCGGTGGCTCCGATGATGATCTCGGTGCCGGGCAGGATCCGCAGGTCGTCGTCCGGCCGCCCGACGGCACGCAGCCGGTTGCGGAGGTCGTCGGCGAAGGCCAGCGCGTCGTCGAAGTCGCTGCCGTGCGCGGAGAAGATGACGTCGGCGTTGCGGGCGGCGAAGTCACGGCCCTCGCCGGAGTCACCGGCCTGGAAGATCACCGGGTGCCCCTGGGCGCTGCGCGGCAGGGTGGGCGCGATGTCGACGTCGAACTGCGGTCCACGATGGCGTACTTGACGCACCGCGCCCGGAGCCGACCAGGCGGCCGCGTCCGCGGACCGGGCGACCGCCCCGTCCTCCCAGCCGTCCCACAGGGCATGGGCCACGGTGAGGAACTCCTCGGCGCGCCGGTAGCGGTCGGCGTGGTCGAGGTAGCCGCCGCGACGGAAGTTCGCGCCGGTCCAGGCGTTGTCCGTGGTCACGACGTTCCAGCCGGCGCGGCCTTCGGAGAGCAGATCCAGGCCGGACAGCCGGCGGGCGAGATCGGCGGCCTCGTTGAACGTCGAGTTGGACGTGCTGACCAGGCCGATCCGGCGGGTGACGGCGGCCAGCGCCGCGAGCTGGGTGATGGCGTCGGGCCGGCCGGCCACGTCGAGGTCGTGGATCCGGCCGTCGACCTCGCGCAGCCGTAGCCCCTCGCCGAGGAAGAAGGCGTCGAACAGGCCCCGTTCGGCGGTCTGCGCGACCCGGCGGAAGGACGCGGGGTCGATCTGCGAGCCGCTGTCGGGGGCGGACCAGATCGTCCAGTGGTTGACGCCCTGGAAGAACACCCCGAAGTGCAGCTGGGCGTGGGGACGCGGGACGTCGAGGGGGTCGGTGCGGGTCATCGGGCTTCCTCCTGAACGGCCGCGGCGGCGAAGCGGTTCGCGGGGCGCTCCAGACCCAGGGTCGAGCGCAGGGACGTACCGGGCAGCGGGCGCGCGACCAGCCGCCGCTCGGACAACGTCGGCAGGACGAGGCGCGAGAGGACGGCGAGATCCTCGTCGAGCACCAGCGGGTGCAGCCGTACACCGTCGACATGACGGCTCAACTCGCCCAGGAGCGCGATCAGTCCGTCCGCCGAGCCGATGTGCCGCAGCCGCCCCCGGTCCGTCCACGGTGTGTGCCGTTCCAGGTCGGCGACGCGCTCGGCCGCGCCGGCCTCGGGTGTGTCCAGTGCCACCTCGACCTCGGCGAAGACAAGCGGTGTGCCCGCGGCGGCGGTGCCGCTCGCGACCGCCGCGAGGTCCCGGCCCGCCACCAGGGCGACGTCGAGCTGTGCGGCGGGCACCCGGTCCGCCGCGCCCAGGACGACGAGCTGCCCCTGCGGCGGCCGCGGCACGATCGCCGGGCCCTTCACGGCGTAGGTCTCCGAGGTGAAGTCGATGTAGTGGAGCCGGTCGCGGTCGAGGTAGCGGCTCGTGGCCACGGACCGGACGACCGCGTCGTCCTCCCAGGAGTCCCACAGCGCGCGGGCCACCTCGACACCGTCGCGCGACTCCCGGGCCCGCGCACCGGCGTCGGCGACCACGGGCCGCCCCCACGCGCGGGCCGCCTCGGGACGCTCCTCCTCGCTCACCACCCACCCGGCGCGCCCGCCGGAGATGTGGTCCAGGGACGCCAACTGGCTGGACACGTGGAAGGGTTCGGCGTACGTGAGCGGGACGACGGGCGCGATCCCGACAGTGCTGGTGGAGGCCGCGACGAAGGCCGCACGCTCCACCGCGCCGATCCGGCCCACCGGATCCGGTCCGGCGCCGGGCGGCAGCACACCGTCGTCCAGGGTGATCAGGGTGAACCCGGCGTTCTCCGCGACGGCGGCGACCCGCGCCACCCGGCGGGGCGTGAGCAACTGGTCGGGGGAGTGGGCGGCGCGGCGCCACGCCGCGGGATGGGCGCCGTCGCCGTCGAGCTCGACGGCGAGGTGCAGGGCAGGGCCGGACATGGGTTTCCTTCCGAGGTACACGGGAGCTCGGGGCCGCGGGGCCACGACGAGACGGCCGACGGGACGCGCCGGCGGGGGTCAGACGTGTACGGAAGGACAGACCGCGGAGGACGTACGGCAGTAGTCCACATGGCGCCGGACGGTCAGCCGCGCACGCGCGGGCGCACCGCGGGGTGCCGCACCGGGTACGCGCATCAGGGCCTCCACCAGCCACCGGTCAGGAACTTGCACTTTCAACGTACGTCGTCGGCCCCCGCGCATGTCAAGGGCGCTCGGCGCCGCGCGCCCGGGGCGCCGGGCCCGTCACCCGGGCGTCCGGCGCGGCCGGGGCGGTGGCTCGCAGCCTGGGCAGCAGCTGGTCGCCGACGCGCGCGATCTCCTGCTTGTACGGGGTGTCGGACAGCACGAAGTGGGTGATGCCGAGCCTGCGGTAGTTCTCCAGCGCGTGTGCCACGTCGTCGGCGGAGCCGACCAGCCAGGTGGTCGCGGCTCCGCCGCCGCCGAACCTGCCGGGGGTGGTGTACAGGCAGGTGTCGAGCACCTCGCCGCGCTCGGCCAGTTCGAGGAGCCGGCGCTGTCCGACGGCCGTACCGCGGTTGCCCGTCCAGGTGGAGCCCTCGCCCGCGTCGGCCGCCATCTTCGCGACCCGCTGCTCGGCCGCCCGCCAGGCCTCCTCCGTGGTGTCCCGCACCACCGTGGTGATCCGCAGCCCGAACTCCAGCGGCCGGTGCCGCCGGTCCACCTGGCGGCTCAACGTCCGGAGCCGGTCGATGCGTTCGGCGAGCCCGTCCAGCGGTTCGCCCCAGAAGAGCTGCACGTCGGCCTCGGCCGCCGACACCCGCTCGGCCGCCTCCGACGCCCCGCCGAAGTAGAGCACCGGATGGTCCCGCCCACCTACCGGGAAGGGGCGGGGTGCGACCGTGCAGTCCGTCACCCGGAAGTGCTCGCCGTGGAAGGTGACGTTCTCCTCGGTCCACAGCCGCCGTACCAGATGCAGGAACTCCCTTGTGCGGAGGTACCGTTGCGCGGGATCGACGGTGGTGTCGCCGTAGGCGGCCGGGTTGTCGAGTCCGCTGACGATGTTGACCAGGACGCGTCCGCGGCTGAGCTGGTCGAGCGTGGCCGCGGCGGCCGCGAAGTTGGCCGGGTGCCAGTAGCCGGGCCGCACGGCGATCAGCGGTTTGAACGTGGTGGTCCGGGCCGCGAGCGCCGTGGCGACGGTGAAGGTGTCCGGGCGGCCCCACCCGGTCCCCAGGAGGGCGCCGCCCCAGCCGTGCGCCTCCGCGGTCAGGGCGAGGTCCGTCGAGTACTCGATCGACCCCCAGCCGTCGGTGGTGTCGTCACCGCGGTGGCCCGGCTCGACGGTGTTGGGTACGTACCAGAGGTACTCCGGGCTCATCGTGCCTCCGAACGCTGCGGGGTGGGCGGCGCGGCGGCCGAGGAGGGGCCGCCGCCGGGGGTCGCCACGGGAGCGGTCGGGCCCCCGCCGGGGATCGCCGCGAGCAGCTCGCGGGTGTACGCGTGCCGGGGCTCGGTGAAGAGTTCCTCGGGCGGGCCCGTCTCGACGACCCGCCCCGCCCGCATCACGGCGACCCGGTGCGCGATCTGCCGTACGACGGCCAGGTCGTGGGAGATGAACAGGTACGCCACACCGGTGTCCGCCTGCAACTCCGCGAGCAGCTCCAGGACTTGGGCCTGCACGGACACGTCGAGCGCGGAGACGGGTTCGTCGCACACGACCAGGTCGGGCGAGAGCGCTAGGGCGCGGGCGACGGCCACCCGCTGACGCTGGCCGCCCGACAGCTCCGCGGGCCGGCGCTCCAGCGTCGAGGCGGGCAGCGCGACCCGGCCGAGCAGTTGGCGGGCGCGGTCGATCCGGGAGGCGCGGTCGCCGACCCCGAACGCCCGCAGCGGCTCGGTGATCACCTCGCCGATGGAGAAACGCGGATCCAGGGAGGCGTACGGATTCTGGTAGACGAGCTGGGCGCGGCGCCGCAGTTCCCGGGCGCGGGCGCCCCTGGCGGTGGTCACGTCGGTGCCGTCGAACAGGATCCGTCCGGAGGTCGCGTCGGTGAGGCGGAGCACCAGACGGGCGGTGGTGGACTTGCCGGAGCCCGACTCCCCGACCAGGGCCAGGGTCTGTCCGCGCAGCAGGGTGAGGCTGACGTCGTCGACCGCGCGCAGCGTCCGGGTCCCGCCGCCGCTGCACGGCAGCCTGAACTCCTTGACCAGGTTGCGGACTTCGACCAGGGGCGCCTCGTCGGCGGGCGCGACGGGGACCGGCCTACGGGTACGTGCCGAGGTCAGGCTCGGGGCGCTGGCCAGCAGCCGCCGGGTGTAGGGGTGTTGCGGGTCGGCGAGGACGGCCCGGGTCTCGCCCGCCTCGACGACCCGGCCCTGCTCCATGACCACCAGCTGCTGGGCCCGGTCGGCCGCCACCCCGAGGTCATGGGTGACCAGCAGGATCGCGGTGCCCAACTCCTCGGTGAGGTGCTGGAGATGGTCGAGGATGACCCGCTGCACGGTGACGTCGAGCGCACTGGTCGGTTCGTCCGCGACGATCAGCCGGGGCTTCGCGGCGATCGCGACGGCGATCAGCACCCGCTGCCGCATGCCGCCGGAGAGTTCGTGCGGGTACTGCCGGGCGCGGACGGCCGCGTCGGGCAGTCCGGCCCGGTCCAGCACGGCGACCGCTTCGGCCGCCGCCGTACGCCGGGTCGCCAGACCGTGGATGCGCAGCACCTCGGCGACCTGCTCGCCGACCCGCTTCACCGGGTTCAGCGAGACCGTCGGATCCTGCGGGACCAGCCCGATCTGCGCGCCACGTACCGTGCGCAGCTCCGCCTCCGACAGGGTGGTGAGGTCGTGCCGTCCGAAGCGGACCGTGCCCGCGTCGATACGGCCGTTCGCCGCCAGCAGCCGCGTGACGGCATGCGCGGTGGTGCTCTTCCCGGACCCGGACTCGCCGACCACGGCGGTCACCTGCCCGGGCCGGACGTCGAGGTCCACCCCTCGCACGGCCGGGACGCTGCCGCCCCGGGTGCGGTACGACACGGACAGGCCGCGGATCTCCAGCAGGGGTGCGGTCACGTCATCACCGATCTCATGTCCGTCGCTCACCGCTGCCTCGCCCACTCGCCGTCCAGTGCCCTGGCGATCCGGTTGGTGGCCAGTACGGTCGCGGCGATCGCCAGACCGGGCAGCGCCGTCAGCCACCACGCGTTGGCCAGGTAGTTGCGGCCGTCGGAGATCAACGTCCCCCACTCGGGGGCGGGCGGAGGCGCGCCGTAGCCGAGGAAGCTCAGCGCGGACACGGCCAGGATCGACGCGCCGAAGTCCAGGGTGGCCAGGACGATCACCGGGCCGGCGGCGTTGGGCAGCACGTGCCGTCCCAGCACCGAGTACCAGCGGGCCCCGCAGGAGCGGGACGCCTCGACGAACACCGCCTGCCGCACCCGCAGTACCTCGGCGCGCGCCACCCGCGCGAAGGAGGCGACGCTCGCGATGCCGACCGCGACCGCCACCTTCACCGTCCCGTACCCCAGCGCGGTGACCAGGGCCAGTGACAGGAACAGCGCGGGGATGGAGAGCAGGACGTCGACGAAGCGCATCAGCACGTCGTCCACCCAGCGGCCCACGAACCCGCCGACCACCCCGAGCAGCCCGCCCACCACGAACGCCACCAGGACGGCGATGATCGTGGCCTTCAGGGACAGCTGGGCGCCGTGCACCACACGGGAGAACACATCGCGGCCCAGTTCGTCCGTACCGAACCAGTGACTGCCGCTCGGCGCACGGAAGTTCTCCGCCGGCACCCCTCGAAGCGGGTCCTGGGACGTGAGCAGGCCGGGCCGGAAAGAGGCCAGGACCACCAGCACCACCACCACGGCCGACAGCAGCAGACCCGGGCGGCGCAGCAGGAACCGGAGCACCTGCCGTACGCCGCCATGTCGGCCCGGTCGTGCGGGCGGCCCGGATTCGAGGGGCAGGCCGGTGCCGAGGGCGGCCTCCGCCCGGTCGTCGACCACGCTCTGGCTCATACGAAGCCCGCCTTCCTGTCCGGGGCGACCACGATCCGCGGGTCCAGCAGCGGATAGACGAGGTCGACGAGGAGATTCGTCGCCACGAAGATCAGCGCACCGAACACCACCACCCCCTGGACCAGCGGGATGTCCTGGGCCGTGACCGCTGCCGCCGTCACCCGGCCGAGGCCGTCGCGGGAGAAGACCGTCTCGACCACCACCGAACCGGCGACGAGCTGACCGACCAGCAGGCCGACCACCGTCAGCGCGGGCAGTGACGCGTTGCGCAGCGCGTGCCGCAGATGCACCCGCCACCGGCCGGCACCCTTGGCGCGCGCGGTCTCCACATAGGCCTGGTCCAGCGCGGTGAGCAGACTCTTGGCCAGCACCTGGGCCACCAGCGCGCCTGTCGGGACCGCCAGCGTCACCGCCGGCAGCACCAGCCCCCGCAGCCCGTCGTTCCCGAACGCCGGGAACCAGCGCAGCCGGAAGGAGAACGCCTCGACGAGCATCAGCCCCACCCAGAACGTCGGGACCGACACCCCGAGCGGCGGCAGCGACAGCAGCAACTGCCGCAGCCACCGCTGCCCCGTGTACGTCGCCACCACCGCGAGTCCGCCGCCGAACACCACCGCGAGCAGCAGCGCGGCCCCGGTCAGCTGGAGTGTCTGCGGCAGCGCGTCGGCCACCGTCGAGGTCACCGGGCGGCCGGTGGAGACCGCGTCGCCGAAGTCCCCGCGCACGGCCCGCCCCAGATAGTCGGCGTACTGGAGGAGCACCGGCTTGTCGAAGCCGTACTCGTGCCGCAGCGCGGCGAGCCGGGCCGGGTCGACCTGCCCCGAGTCCAGCCCGGCACCGGCCATCGCGGTGACCGGGTCACCGGGCAGGAGGTTCAGCACGAAGAACGACACCGTGTACGCCGCCCACAGCACACCGACCGCCTGCGCCGGCCGTTTGACCACGTAGTGGCGCATCCGCTAGCCGATCCAGGTGTCGTGCAGCTGGATCCGGCTGCCCGAGTCGAAGTCGAGGTCGTGCACCTTCCCCGACACGGCGAGCTGGGTCTGGAGCTCCACCACCGGCACGTTGTACGCGTTCTCCACGAGGAGCCGCTGCGCCTGACCGACCAGCTCCCGGCGCTTTGCGGTGTCCGTGGTGGCCGCCTGCCCGGACAGTACCGAGTCCAGTGAACTGGCGGGCAGCCGGTAGTAGTTGGTGAGGTCGGTGGAGAAGGAGCTGCGCAGGATGTCCGGGTCGGAGCGGGTCACGTTGCTCCACACCACGTCGAAGTCGCCCGACTGGAGGGTGGTGGCGAACTGGCTGACCTGGAGCTGCTTGAGCACCACGTCGACGCCGACGGCTTTGAGCTGCTGCTGGACCAGCTCCAGGGCGGGCTGGTTGGTGGCCGCGTTGGGGAACCAGGTGATGGTCAGGCTCAGCCTCTTGCCGTCCTTGGCGCGGACGCCGTCGCCGCCGGCCCGCCAACCGGCCATGTCCAGCAGGGACTTGGCCTTGTCCGCGTCGAACGCCAGGTCCGCCGAGAGGTCGGTGTAGTCGGGTGTGGTGCGTGCCAGGACGCTGGTCGCCGGTGCGGTGCCGGTCGGGAACACGGTGTCGGCGATCTGCTTGCGGTCGACGGCGGCCAGGATCGCCTGACGGACCTTGGTGTCCTTGAGGAGGGGCCGGGAGTTGTTGAGTCCCAGGCCGAAGACCACGCCGGGGTTGGCCCGGCGCAGGAGGGCGACCTGGCCACCGCCCAGCGCCGCCTCGTTGGCCCTGCCGACGCTGCTGATCGCGTCGACCTGCCCGGACTGGAGGCTGCCGGCCCGCACACCCGCCTCGGGCACGACCTTGAACACCAGCTTGTCCAGATGGGCCTCACCCTTCTTGGACCACAGGGCGGAACCCCAGTCGTAACCGGTCCGCCTGGCCAGGGTGATCGACTGGTTCTGCACATAGTCGTCCAGCACGAACGGTCCGGAGCCGATCACACCGTCACTGCACTTCTGCTGGGGCGTCCGCTTGACGCTCGCCGACGACTCGATGCCCAGCGAGTGGGTCGAAGTCGCTTGCAGGAACTGCGCGTTGGGCTCCGCGAAGGTCACCCTGACGGTGAGCGGATCGAGCACGGTGGTGCTCTTGACGCCGGTGAGATACCCCTGGGCGAGGGAGCCCAGGGGGCCGAGATCGGGCACCGCGTCGAAGTTGTCCTTGACCACCTGTGCGGTCAGCTCGGAGCCGTCGCTGAAGGTGACGCCCGGCCGCAGATGGAACGTGAACGTCGTCGCCCTGGCGTCGATGTCCCAGCTCTTGGCGAGCCAGGGCACGATCTCGCCGGTCTTCGGGTCCTGGTCGGTCAGGGAGTCCACGATCTGGCGTACCGAGTAGATGCTCTCGTTGCTGCCGACCTGCTGCGGATCCACGCAGCCGGTGTCGGAGCCCACCGCGAAGGTCAGGGTGCCGCCCGACTTGGCCGGGCCGCTGCCGGCGCCGGTGCCGTCACCGCCCGATCCACAGGCGGTCAGAAGGACGGCGCCGGTCAGCAGTGCGGCCAGGGGTGCCCAGCGGGAGTGTCTGAAATCCGGAAGTGCTGTCACGGGAGGGGTTCTCCTGCTCGTGTCACCAGGCACGGCGTGCCATGGGCGGCACAGCCGTGCGGGGGCATGCGACCCCGCACGGCCGGACGCGGGCGCGGGGAGCGCGATACAGACAGGGGTCGGGGATCAGGGATACGACACCGGGAAAGGTGGCGTGGGAGAGGTCGCGAAGGCGCGGGTCCGCGACGGACGTCAGCGGGCGCCGGGCGGGCTCGTCAGGCCTGACAGAGGCAGCTGTTCGAGCGCTTCAGATCGATGTGGAGCCGACGCGAGAGCCGGGAGAACGCCGGGGCGCCGGTACGGGAGGCAGCCCGTTCACCGCCGTGCCGCATACCCGTCCTCCCCGTCTCCGGCCCCGGACTCCGGGGCGCCGCGCTTGCGGGAGTCGTCGGTGACCCCGCCGGGCCTTCACCTGGGGCACCGCACCGCGCGGGAGGGTTGCCGGTCAGCGAGCCAGGGCTTGACGCTGACACTCAATGCCGCTGGCGATGCTACGGAGCGGTCTTGTCGTACGTCAATGGCGCGATTGTGCCGCCGGTTGGCACGGGCCCGGCCGTCTCACGTGCCCGCACGCGCGGAACCGCCCGTGCGGCGCGCCGACTTCACCGTGGCCGACCCGTCGGAACGTCGGCGCGCCGCTGTTCGGGGCGTTCGAGGCCCCGGCGGTCGTGCCCACGTATCCCGCCAGGCCGCACCCGCTGCCGGGCCCTGCCGAACCGGCTCCCCGGTCGGTCACCCGGATCGACTGAGCGACGCAGGTCGCCGCCGCACCGGCAGCGCGGCTACGGCCGGTGAAGTGCCCCGGGCGCCTTCGACGTTACCGCGGGGTACATCTCTGTGTGCAATCCCTTGACTCCGCCTGCCGCACTGGTCATTCTCGTCGCACACCTTGCGCCGGTCATGACAATTCGTCGACCGTGCCGTCCCCTCGACCAAGGGATATGGCCAGTGACCAAGGCTCGACGTAGGTACGGACGCGCGTTCCGCCGGCGCAAAGACCTCACCATCGTGTCGCTGCTGCTCTTCGTGCTGGCAATGGCTCTTGGGCCGACGCCGAGTTCGGCGGCCGACGACGACTGGTGGACCCCCACCGCACGCCCCGCACCGGACTCCGCCATCGGCGTCACCGGCGAACCCTTCACCGGCACCAACGCCCAGGGCGAGGTCCGCGGCTTTGTCGACGCGCACAACCACATCATGGCCAACGAGGCCTTCGGCGGCCGGCTGATCTGCGGGAAGTCCTTCTCCGAAGCCGGGATCGCCGAGGCGCTCAAGGACTGTCCCGAGCACTACCCCGACGGCTCCCTGGCCATCTTCGACTTCATCACCAAGGGCGGGGACGGCAAACACGACCCCGCCGGCTGGCCCACCTTCAAGGACTGGCCCGCCCACGACTCCCTCACCCACCAGCAGAACTACTACGCGTGGATGGAACGGGCCTGGCGCGGCGGCCAGCGGGTCATGGTCAACGACCTCGTCACCAACGGGGTCATCTGCTCGGTCTACTTCTTCAAGGACCGCTCCTGCGACGAGATGACGTCGATCCGCCTCCAGGCGAAGCTGACGTACGACCTCCAGGACTACGTCGACGAGATGTACGGCGGCCCCGGCAAGGGCTGGTTCCGGATCGTCACCGACAGCGCGCAGGCCCGCCAGGTGGTCGAGCAGGGCAAGCTGGCGGTGATCCTCGGCGTGGAGACCTCGGAGCCGTTCGGGTGCAAGCAGGTCCTGGACATCTCCCAGTGCTCGAAGGCGGACATCGACAAGGGCCTCGACGAGCTGTACTCGCTCGGCGTGCGCAGCATGTTCCTCTGCCACAAGTTCGACAACGCGCTGTGCGGGGTCCGCTTCGACGAGGGCGCGCTCGGCACGGCCATCAACGTCGGCCAGTTCCTGTCGACCGGCACCTTCTGGCGTACGGAGACCTGCAAGGGCCCGCAGCACGACAACCCGATCGGCCTGGCCGCGGCACCCGCGGCCGAGGCGGAACTCCCCAAGGACGTCGAGGTCCCTTCGTACAACGCGGACGCGCAGTGCAACGTCCGTGGGCTCACGTCACTCGGTGAGTACGCCGTGCGCGGCATGATGGACCGCGGCATGATGCTGGAGATCGACCACATGAGCGTCAAGGCCACCGGCCGGGTGCTCGACATCTTCGAGGCCGAGTCCTACCCCGGTGTGCTCTCCTCGCACAGCTGGATGGACCTCGACTGGACCGAGCGGGTCTACGGCCTGGGTGGCTTCATCGCCCAGTACATGCACGGCTCGGAGGCGTTCGGCGCGGAAGCCGACCGCACGGAGGCGCTGCGCGAGAAGTACGACGTCGGCTACGGCTACGGCACGGACATGAACGGCGTCGGAGGCTGGCCGGCCCCGCGCGGCGCGGACGCGCCGAACCCCGTCCAGTACCCCTACCGCAGCACCGACGGAGGCTCGGTGATCGACCGTCAGACCACCGGTCAGCGCACCTGGGACCTCAACACCGACGGAGCCGCCCACTACGGCCTCGTCCCCGACTGGATCGAGGACATCCGCCGCACCAGCGGCCAGGACGTGGTGGACGACCTGTTCCGCGGCGCCGAGAGCTACCTGGACACCTGGGGCGCCTCGGAGCGGCACGAGGTGGGCGCCAACCTCGCCAAGGGCGCCTCGGCCACGGCCAGTTCGTCCGAGTGGAACCCGTTCACCAGCTACGCCCCGGGCCGGGCCGTGGACGGCGACCTCTCCACCCGCTGGGCCAGCGACTGGAGCGACGACCAGCAGCTCACCATCGACCTCGGCACCACACGCCAGGTCGGCCGGGTCACCCTCGACTGGGAACGCGCGTACGGGAGTTCGTACCGTGTCGAGCTGTCCGGCGACGGGCAGAACTGGACCACCGCCTCGTCGACCACCGCGGGCGACGGCGGGCTCGACACGGTCCGCTTCGACACCGCCCCGGCCCGCTACGTCCGGCTTCAGTTCCTCGACCGCGCCACCGAGTGGGGCTACTCGCTCAACGAGGTGACCGTGCACCGCAGTTGACACCGCGGCCGACCGGGTCCGATGTCACAGCTCCTTGATGTCGGCCTCCCAGTCGAGCAGTTCGACGAGCGTGTCGTCCCCCGGGCGGGTCTTGCCCGTGGGACGGCCCGCCGAGTCGGACGGGGCGTAGGTGCCGCGGGAGATGGCTCCGCTGGTGGCGATGTTCTGCTCCACCCGGTCGCGGCGCAGCGCCTCGTAGTGGGCCACCGCCGCGTCCACGTCCGGCAGGTCGCGCAGGCACTTGGCCAGGACGACCGCGTCCTCCAGGGCCATCGAGGCGCCCTGGCCCGTCGCCGGTGACGCGGCGTGCGCGGCGTCGCCGAGGAGCAGGGCGCGCCCGGAGCGCCACGGGATGCCCAGCGGCAGCTCGGTCGCGTTGGTCACCATGACGTGCCCGGTGGTGGCGGCCACGATGTCGGCGGCCGGGGTCTTGTCCTCGCCCAGCAGCGGCAGCAGCAGATCGCGCCAGTGCGCCGCGGTGCCCTCGGCGATCTCCGCCGCGGACAGCGGATCACCGCCGACCCGCGCGAACCAGTACGACTCCCCGTCGGGCGAGACCGCGCAGCCGAACGCCACCTTGCTGCCCCGGATCATGGTGATGCAGTCGGACTCGCCGATCGGCGCCACGCCGGTGGTGTAGCCGTAGAAGACACGCTGCCCGGCGTATTCCGGCCGGGTGCCGGGGGAGACCACCTCCCGGACCGTGGAGTTGAGGCCGTCGGCGCCGAGCAGCAGATCCCCGGTCGCCGTGGTGCCGTCGGCGAAGTGGGCCGTGACGCCGTCCTGCCCGTTCACCAGACGGGACAGCCGGGCGCCGTGCCGCAGCTCGATGCCCCGGCGCACCGCCTCCGCCTGAAGGGCCGCGTTGAGCTCGCCGCGGCGCAGACAGCGGAAGTTCAGCAGCGGGTCCTTGGCCTCGCCCATCGGGGCGTGCGCCGCCTCGGCCCCCTGCTCGTCCAGCAGCCGGATCGACGTCAGCGGGAAACCGATCGCGGTCACCGCGGCCGTCGCGTCGAGCTGTCCGAGCGCGCGCATCCCGTTGCTCGCGAGGGTCAGGAAGGCGCCGATGTCCTCCGCGGTGTCGGAGTGCGCCTCGTACACCGCGACGTCGAACCCCGCCTTGTGCAGGGCGAGCGCCGACGCCGTTCCCGCGATGCCGCCGCCGATGACCAGTATTCGCGTCACTTCGCACTCCACTCGTCCACGCACCCGCTTGTGCACACCCTTGTCACCAGGTGAACTTCCCGATGACAGCGGATGGTTTCACGATCATGTCCGCAGCGCGTGACGATACGCCTCCGGCATGCCGAGGACGGCCTGAATTCTGCCCCCGCCCGGCACGGACGGTTCTCGGCCGCTACGCCCCGTGGGAGTGGTGCGACGGCGGCAGTGCGGAGGGGTGTGTGCTGTCCGGCGGGCTGGTGGTGACCGGCCACCCGGTCGCCGCCGAACCGCCCGCCCGTCTGCCGGCCCGCGCGGCCGAGCCACGCTGGGTGATGGCGTACCGGATCGAGGACCTGGTCACCGGGGAGTACTGCTGTACGCGCCGCGCCTGAGTTCCTGGACCCCCGGGCCGGACAACCTGCCGGCCGCGGCGGACGCCGCCGTCCTGGACGCGGCGCACTGCCCCAGCGAGCCCGCGCCCGTGCCCGTGCCCGTGCCCGTGGACGTCTACGACCGGCCCGCCGCGCGGCGCGTCCTGACCCGTCTGGAGGACCCCGACCCGTTGCTCGATCCGGCCTCGGCTGCCCGCGCATGGGTCGCCGGGGCGGGTATCGGGGTCCTGCCCGACGGGGCCGAGTCCGTGCTCTGAGTCACGGGGCCGGTGTGCCCAGCCGCTCCGGAGTCAGTGGTTCAGCATGCGGGCCAGCGCCGCCCGCTGAAGCGGCAGTACCTCGGCGTGCAGCTGCCGTCCCCGGTCGGTGAGGGAGATCCAGACACCTCGCCGGTCCTCCGTGCACACGGAACGGTTCACCAGACCGTCCTTCTCCAGCCGGCCGATCAGCCGCGACAGGGCGCTCTGGCTCAGATGGACCCGGCCCGCGATGTTCTGCACCCTGCACTGGGTGCCGTCCTCGGGCACCTCGGCGACCAGCACGTCCAGCACCTCGAAGTCGCTCGCGCCGAGACCGTGGGGATGCAGAGCGCGGTCGATCTCGCACATCGTGCGCGCGTGCACCGACAGGATGTCGCGCCACCGCGCTTCCAGACCGGCCTCGACCGTGTTCACTCCCATACACGCACGGTAACACCGAATCCCTCGATCGTTGAGTGTGCAACTAGCGCCTGTGGAGGCGGCTGGGGCACGGGGGAATCCAGGGTTACTCGCCGTGTACCCGCGGCGCTCCGCACACCCTGCGCCGATGTCACATTCGCGCCTACCGCACGGTCTCACTTTCAGGGGCCCGCACCGCACGCGAGGCCCTCGGCGCACCGGCTCCCGGGCCGGTCCGCAGCTCGGCGAAGGAGGAGATCCGTGAACTGGCGTGAAGTGGCGATGTGCCGGGGCGAGGAGCCCGACCTGTTCTTCCCCATCGGGGCCGGCACCAGCGGGCCGACGCTGATCCAGACCGAGGAGGCGAAGGCCGTGTGCGCCCGCTGCCCGGTGCGGCAGCAGTGCCTGGACTGGGCCGTGAAGGTCCACCCGGTCGACGGGATCTGGGGCGGTACCACCGAATCGGAGCGCCGGGACCTGCTGCGCGACCCGTCCGCGTCGGCCCGGCTCCGCGTCTGAGGCCGATCCGGCGTCGGTGTCACAGCTTCCGTGGATGAACTGTCATAAGTGTGAATAGATGGTGAGAATCCACTCAGACAGGGAGAAGAGTCATGACCGACCCGACACTGGAGCCCGCGGCCCAGGAACTGGCCGACGCGACGGCGAACCCGCCCTTCCTCTACGAACTGGGCCCCGAGGGCGCCCGCAAGGTCCTCGACGACATCCAGGCGGCACCCGTCGACAAGCCTGCCGTACAGGAGAAGTGGATCACCGTGCCCGCCGAGGTCGGCGACGTGCGGGTACGGATCGTCAAGCCCGCCGGCGCCACCGGCGTCCTGCCCGTCGTCCTGTACGTGCACGGCGGCGGCTGGGTGATCGGCAACGCCGGCACCCACGACCGGCTGGTGAGCGAGCTCGCCGTCGGCGCGGACGCCGCCGTGGTGTTCGTCGAGTACGACCGCTCCCCGGAGGCCAGGTACCCGGTCGCCATCGAGCAGGCCTACGCGACCGCCCGGTGGATCACCGCGAACGGCGCCCAGGAGGGCCTGGACGTCGCACGTCTTGCCGTGGCCGGCGACTCCGTCGGCGGCAACATGACGGCGGCGCTGACCCTCATGGCCAAGCAGCGCGGCGACGTGACCTTCGTGCACCAGTCGCTGTACTACCCCGTCACGGACGCCGGCCAGGACACCGGCAGCTACCGGCAGTTCGCGAACGGGCCGTACCTCACCGCGAAGGCCATGGCCTGGTTCTGGGACTGCTACACCACGGATCCCGCGCAGCGCGCGGAGATCACCGCGTCCCCGCTGCGGGCCTCCCTGGACGAACTGCGCGGCCTGCCGCCCGCCCTGGTCCTCGTCGACGACAACGACGTCCTGCGCGACGAGGGCGAGGCCTACGCCCGCAAGCTGATCCAGGCCGGTGTGACCACCACCAGCATCCGTTACAACGGCAGCCTGCACGACTTCATGATGCTCAACCCCCTGCGTGCGACGCAGGCCACAACAGCCGCGGTGGAGCAGGCCGTTCGCGCCCTGCACACCGCCCTCCACACCGGCTGAACCCCCCCAGTACGACGGCCCACGGCGGGGGCCACTCACGCCCCCGCCGTCCCGTCCGCGCGCCCGGAAACCCCTGGCCGCATCGGATCCATCGGTTGAATTCCCTGAAAGGCCCTGTAATGAAGCGTATTTCGCTTTCCCTGGTGGTCGCCGCCGGCGCCGCCGCGGTACTCGTCACCATGTCGGTCGGCCCGGCGAACGCCGACAAGGCGGACGCCGCCTCGTCCCAGCGCAAGCCGACGGTGGTCCTCGTCCACGGCGCGTTCGCCGACTCCAGCAGCTGGAACGGGGTCGTGAAGGAGCTGAAGAAGGACGGCTACCCGGTGGTCGCCGCCGCCAATCCGCTGCGCGGGCTGAGCAACGACGCCGCCTATGTGAAGGAGGTGCTCGCCGGTATCGACGGTCCGGTCGTGCTGGCCGGCCATTCCTACGGCGGAGCCGTCATCAGCGTCGCCGCCGAGGGCGTCGAGAACGTCAAGGCTTTGGTGTACGTCGCCGCCTTTATGCCGGACAAGGGCGAGAGCGCGGGCGAGCTCACCGCCAAGTTCCCGGGCAGCACGCTCGCCGAGACCCTCGTGCCCTTCCCCGTCACCCTTCCCGGCGGCTCACAGGGCACGGACTTCACCATCGACCAGGCCAAGTTCCACCATCAGTTTGCCGCGGACGTCCCGGCGGACGTCGCGAACGTCATGGCCGTCACCCAGCGGCCGGCAACCAACGCCGCCCTGGAGGAGCCCGCCGCCGCGGCCGCCTGGAAGACGATTCCGTCGTGGGTCCTGGTCGCCGGTCAGGACCTCAACATCCCGCCGAAGCTCCAGCGTTTCCAGGCCGAACGCGCCGGTGCCCACACGGAGGAGGTCCGGGCCTCGCACGCGGTGAGCGTCTCCCGGCCCGACGACGTCTCCCGCATCATCGAGAAGGCGGCGAGCACGGTCCGCTGACCCGCGCGGAGCAACACGAAGGGGTGGCCCTGTGTACGGGGCCACCCCTTCCGTCGGACTCGTCAGCCCTGCCGCGCGAGCCAGTCCGTGAAGCGGGTCTCGCCGAGCAGCGCACCCGGTCCGGGCAGCAGCGAGTTCAGCTGCAACTCGGCGCCGAAGTAACGGGCGTGCGCGTCCGCCACGACCGTACGCGGGTCGTCCTTGGCGGCGAGCACCCCGCGGATCAGCTCGTCCAGCTGGAACGCGTCGGGACCGGCCACCTCCAGCAGCCCGTTGAGCGGCTCGCCGACCGCGGTACGGCTCACGGCGGCGGCCACGTCGTCCGAGTGGATGGGCTGGATGTCCACCGGGGCAAGGCGCACCGTGTCACCGTCGGTGGCCCCGTCCGCGATCGACTTCATGAACTCGAAGAACTGCGTGGCGTGCACGATGGAGTAGGGAATCCCGGAGGCCTTGATCAGCTCCTCCTGGGCCTGCTTGGCCCGCATGTAGCCGCTCTCCTGGAGCCGTTCGGTGCCGACCACGGAGAGGGCGACGTGATGGGTGACACCCGCGTCCGCCTCGGCGTTGAGCAGGTTGGTGGTCGCCGTACGGAAGAACTCCATCACCGCCTTGTCCTCGAACGAGGGCGAGTTGGACACGTCGATCACGACCGAAGCGCCCTTGAGCACCTCGGGGAGGCCCTCACCCGTCAGTGTGTTGACACCGGTGTTGGGTGCGGCGGCCACCGCCTCGTGACCGTGTTCGCCCAGCTTGGCGACCACCTTGGATCCGATGAGTCCGGTGCCGCCGATCACTACGACCTTCATGACGGAAACCTCTCTGTTGATTCGGTCTTCATCAGGCAAGACAGAGCACCCCCGGGATCTGTGACAGAGATCCCGGGGGTGCGAGAGGCGGGGGTGGAGCGCGGCGTCACTCGACGAGCTTGCCCGCGGTGGACACGTCCTCCATCAGGGCGGCGATCTCCTCGGGGATCGCCGGAATGCTCTCCCGGGTGACGCCCGTCGCCGGCGACCACACGAGATTGACCCGCAGGGCCGGGTCGAGGTCCGGGTGGTCGCTGCGGTTGTGGCACCCCCGGGTCTCCCGGCGTTCGAGCGCCGCCTCCAGCGTGGCCCGCGCCGCCAGCGCCGCCGACTTGAGGTCGAAGGCGTGGGCGAGGTCCTGGAAGCCGGCGATGTCCGGATGCACCCCGACGTTCTCCATCCGCTTCTCGATCACCTCCAGCTCCGCCAGCCCCGCGCGCAGCCCCTCCTCGTCCCGCACGACTCCGGCGTGCTCCGTCATGGTGTTGCGGATGGCACGCTGGAGCGCCCGTACGTTCTCCGGACCGTCCGCCGCGAGCAGCCCGTCGACCTCGGCGCGCGCCTCGGCCACCGCCGCCGCGGAGCGCGGCTGCGCGGTCAGCGACTCCGAGTAGGCGGCCGCGGCCCGTCCGGTGATACGGCCGTAGACGAGCAGTTCGATGAGGCTGTTGCCGCCGAGCCGGTTGGCGCCGTGCAGTCCGCTGGCGGCCTCCCCGATGGCGTACAGGCCGCGGACGTCGGTGCTGTGGTCCTCGGGCCGGACCCAGACCCCACCCATCGAGTAGTGCGCGGTGGGCGCGACCTCGATCGGATCGCGGGTGATGTCCAGCATCTGGAGGTCGAGGAGGGTCTGGTACACCCGCGGCAGGCGGTTCATGATCGTGTGCCGGGGGAGATGGGAGACGTCGAGCCACACCCCGCCTCCCGGTGTGCCGCGGCCTTCCTTGATCTCCGTGTAGGAGGCGAGGGCCACCCGGTCCCGGGTGGAGAGCTCCATCCGCCCGGGGTCGTAGCGGCTCATGAACCGCTCGCCCAGCGCGTTGCGCAGGATGCCGCCCTCGCCCCGCGCGGCCTCGCTGACGAGCGTGCCGGCCGCGTTCTCGGGCTCGATGATGCCCGAGGGATGGAACTGGACCAGCTCCGGGTCGCGCAGCCGGGCCCCGGCCTCCACGGTCAGCCGGAAGGAGTCCCCGGTGTTCTCGTCGCGCCGCGAGGAGGTGCGCCGCCAGATACGGGTGTGACCGCCCGCCGCCAGGACGACCGCGTCCGCGTGGACCAGGTAGCGCGTGCCGTCGCGCAGGTCGAAGCCGTAGGCCCCGAACACGGCGCCCTCGTGGGTGAGCAGCCGCGTGATGTACACGCTGTCGAGCATCGGGATCTTCAGCTGGTCCGCGCGGCGGATGAGCGTGCGCTGGATCTCCAGCCCCGTGTAGTCGCCGGCGAAGGCGGTGCGCCGGAACTTGTGCGCGCCGAAGAAGCGCTGCGAGATCCGGCCGTCCTCCTCCCGCGCGAACGCCATGCCGTACCGCTCCAGGTCGTCGATGCCCAGCGCGGCGCCCTGCGTGACGATCTCGGCGGTGCGCGGATCGCCGAGCAGATAGCTCTCCTTCAGTGTGTCGGCCGCGTGCTGCTGCCAGCTGTCCTCGGGGTCCATCGTGGCCAGGGCGGCGTTGATACCGCCGGCGGCGAGGGAGGTGTGGGCGTCCTCCTTGGGACGCTTGCCGACGGCGAGCACGTCGACACCGGCCTCGGCCAGCTCGATCGCGGCCCGCAGGCCGGCCCCGCCGGTACCGATCACCAGCACCATGGTGGAAAGACGTTGTTCGGTGGCAACCACGACTGCTCCGATCGCTTTTGGATGGTCACTGACTCTGACCGGGCAAGCGGCGCTTTTGTGACATCGTCGGACGTCTCTCCGGAGGTCTCTCCAGACGTCTCTCCGGACGACTCGCCGGGCGGCCGGACCACCGCGCGTGTCACAGAAACGCACGGTCGCCGGTCAGAACGGGTGAACAGCCATGGAGCCGCGACCGGACACACCACCCACGGTATGTCCGTGTCGTCCGCCCCTCCATGGCACGGCGACCCACGGAAGGTGCCCCACAGTGCCGGACAACCACACAGGACACACGCACACGACCGACGGCCCGGCGGCAGCGAGCTGGACGACCGCGGCCCGGGTGCTTCAGGACGCCGAGCCGCTGACCATCCCCGACGGCGCCTCGGCGATGACCATCGAGGTCCAGTGGGAGCCCGGCGACCCGGGCACCCCGCCCCACCGCCACTCCGGACCCGCCTTCGGGTACGTGGTCGAGGGCGCGGTCCGCTTCGAGCTGGAGGGCGAGCCCGAGCGGGTCGTGGAGGCCGGAGGCACCTTCTGGGAGCCCGGCGGCGACGTGATCCACTACCAGGACGGCAACGCGCTCGACGACGCACGGACCCGCTTCGTGGTCACCATGATGTGCGCGCCGGGCAAGCCCATGCTCGAACTCGTCTCCGAGGAAGAGCTGGCCCGGCGCACCCACCTGCGCGCCCCGCGCCCCACCGGGTGACCACACCTCACACACATGAGTCCGCCTCCTCCCCGCTGCCGACAGCGGGGAGGAGGCGGACTCATCAGGGACGCCGGACGGCTCAGCCGAACTGGCCGGGCTGGTAGCTCCCGGCGGGCAGCTGGTTGATCACGTTGACCCGGTTGTACGCGTTGATCACCGCGATGAGCGAGATCAGCGCCGCCAGCTGGTCCTCGTCGAAGTACTTGGCGGCGTTGGCCCAGGCCTCGTCCGTGACCCCGCCGGCCGCGTCGGCGATCCGGGTGCCCTGCTCCGCCAGCTCCAGCGCGGCGCGCTCGGCGTCGGTGAAGACCGTCGCCTCCCGCCAGGCCGCCACCAGGTGGAGCCGCTGAGCGGTCTCGCCCGCGTGTGCCGCGTCCTTGGTGTGCATGTCGGTGCAGAAACCGCAGCCGTTGATCTGGCTGGCACGGATCTTCACCAGCTCCTGAGTGGTGTGGTCCAGCGTCGAGTCCATCAGGACCTTGTTCGCCGAGTTGAGGTGCCTGAGCACCTTGGCCCCGACCGCGTTGCCGAAGTAGTTGAGACGCGCTTCCATGCTGTGCTCTCCTCGCCGTTCGTGCGGATTCCCTCTATTGACCGGAGAGCCCCGCCGGCTGTGACACGGGAGCCGGTGTGCCCTGGGCCACAACCGCCGCACGCGGCCCGCCCAGGGCGGGACAACGCCGAGGTTCGGCCAAGGTCGTTCCGCCCCCTTGGAGCGCCGGGGGGCGCGAAACGCGCGCCTCGCGCATCTCGGCACCCACACTCCGGCGCACACCGCCGTCACCGACCCGATTCGTACCGGTCAAGCGTGGGTGACTGCCGGACGCGGCGGCCTGCCGCGCGCCACAGTGGGAATGCGCCGTACGAACGGCCCGGACCCTGGAGGACGTGATGCTCAGGACTCCTGGCGGCGATCTGCGCCTGACCATTCTGGAATGGCTGAAGGATCCGCCGGCCCACTTCCCGCGACAGCGGCACATCGACCCCGTCGAGGACGGCGTCCCCTCCGCGGCCATCGCCGCGAAGCTGGGCGTACGCAGAGGGGTCGCCGACACCCACCTCAGACTCCTGGCCGGCCTCGGCGTCCTGCGGACCAAACGTGTACGGCGCCGCACCTGCTACCGGCGCGACGAGGTCCGGATCGCCGAGGTGGCCAGGATGTTCGAAAAGGGCTGGTAGCCGCGGGTCGCGTTGCGGCCCGACGCCGTGAACCCCGCACGTCGCCGCGCGATACGCTCATGACCGGCCGCGGCTCCCACGCGCGGCGCGGCGGTGGGGCCCGCCGTACCCGAACCGCGGCACCGTTCCGCCAACGGTCCCTACTTGCGCAGACAGGCGCCCACGCACCCGGGCAGGCGAGTAGGAGACGTACGACGATGACCACCCCGCACCGCGAACCGGCCCGCGCCCGCCCACGGCCGGCGCCCGTCCAGGGAACCGTCCTCGCCGCGGTCGCCGTCGGCGGCGGCATCGGCGCCGCGGCCCGGTACGCGGCCGCACTCCAGTGGCCCACACCGCCGGGCGGCTTCCCCTGGACGACCTTCTGGGTGAACGTCGCCGGCTGTGCGGTGATCGGCGCCTTCATGGTCGCCGTCACCGAGGGCAGGCCCGCGCATCCGCTGCTGCGGCCCTTCTTCGGTACGGGGGTGCTGGGCGGCTTCACCACCTTCTCGACGTACGCCGTCGACATCCAGCACCTGCTCGACACCGGCCGCCCGGCCCTCGCGCTGGGATATCTCGCGGCGACCCTGGCCGCCGCCCTCGCGGCCGTCCTCGTCGGCGTGCGGGGTGCGCGGTGGGCCATGGCGAGCCGCGGGAGGCCGTCGTGAACTGGCTGCTGGTCGTCGCGGGCGCGATGGTCGGCGCACCGCTGAGGTATCTCACCGACCGCGCGGTGCGGTCCCGGACGGACTCCGCCCTCCCCTGGGGGACCTTCGCCGTCAACGTCGCCGGGTCGCTGATCCTCGGCCTGCTGACCGGTGCCGTGGCGGCCGGAGCAGCGGACTCGCACCTCCAGCTGCTGCTCGGCACCGGCCTGTGCGGGGCGCTCACCACGTACTCGACCTTCTCCTACGAGACCCTGCGGCTGGCGGAGGACGGGGCGCGGGCGCAGGCGGCGGGCTACGCCGCGGCGAGTGTGGCGGTGGCGCTGGGAGCGGCCTTCGCCGGCGTCGCGGCGGCACACGCCGTATGGGGATGACCGCCCCGGATCACCGCGGGAGGCCCGTACGCCTCACTGCGCGTTCCGGAGCGGCTGCCCCACGCTCCTCAGGTGCCGCAGCGCCTCCCGGTGCGAGGCGAGCAGACCGGTCTGGTGGTACGGGATGCCCAGCTCGGCGCAGTACCGCTCGGTGATGACCTGGGCCCGGCCGAGAGCGGGGGTCGGCATGCTGGGGAACAGATGGTGCTCGATCTGGTAGTTGAGCCCGCCCATGAAGGCGTCGACCACGGCGCCGCCCCGGACGTTGCGCGAGGTGATGACCTGGCGGCGCAGGAAGTCCAGCTGCGAACCCTCCTCGATCATCGGCATGCCCTTGTGGTTCGGGGCGAAGACCGAGCCGAGGTAGATCCCGAACAGACCCTGGTGGACGGCGATGAACGCGAGCGCCCTGCCCGGCGACAGAACCGTGAACAGACCACCGAAGTAGAGGGCGAAATGGGCGACCAGCAGGGTCCCTTCCAGTATCGGCCGTTTCACCGACGGGCTGCGCAGCGCCTTGAAACTGTTGAAACTCAGATTGAGCCCCTCCAGGGTGAGAAGGGGAAAGAAAAGCGCCGCCTGGTGTTTTCCGACGAACCGCGGAACTCCCTGTGCCCTGCGTGCCTGACGCTGTGACCAGACCAGAATGTCGGGGGAGACGTCCGGGTCCTTTTCCTCGTGGTTCGGATTCGCGTGGTGCCGGGTGTGTTTGTTCATCCACCAGCCGTAGCTCATGCCCAGCAGCAGGTTGGCCACCAGCAGGCCGCCGGTCTCGCTGGGCCGGCGGCGCGAGAACACCTGGCGGTGGGCGAGGTCGTGCGCGGCCAGTCCGAGCTGGCCGAAGACCGCGGCGAGGGCAACGGCGACGATCAGCTGGGCCCAGCTGTCACCGAGTGCGACAAACGCCGTGACGCCGCCCGCGAGCGCGAGGGCCACCAGACCAAAACGCACGGTGTAGTACAGCGGGCGGCGCCGTAGCAGCCCCGCCTCGGATATCCGGCGGGACAGTTCCGAGAAATCGCTGCCCCGCTGCCCCGAATCGTTTCCGGTCGGCCGGCGCCCGATTCCCGCTCGCCGTTCGTCTGGGGACGATGTGCCTGTAAGCACCATTGGATTGGCCATGTGCTCAAGTATCGGAACGGCATTCCGTAAACAGAATGAGGCCTGCACCCTAAGGGGGGTGGTGGTAACCCCCCTGGGGAAACGGAGGGTTGGCCGGTTTGCGGGCGCGCCTTGACAGGGCCGGGGCCACGGCCGCACCCTGCACATATGAACCTGTCAGACAGCCAGACAGGTGGTCCCGGACCGCGGCGCGTCAGCGCGATGGAGGCGGTGCTCGGCCACCTCCGCGACGCCATCGAGCGCGGCGAGTACCCGATCGGCGACAAGCTTCCCTCCGAGGCGGAGCTGTGCCGCACCCTCGAGGTGTCCCGGCCCGTGCTGCGCGAGGCGCTGCGCGCCCTCCAGACCATGGGTCTGACCGTGGCAAAGACCGGCAAGGGCACCTTCGTCGTCGCCGACCGCGTCGACGACCCCCGATTCGGCGACTACTCGGCCAGCGACCTGCTGGAGGTGCGCCGGCACATCGAGATCCCGGTCGCCGGGTACGCGGCGGTCCGCCGCACCCCTGACAACCTCGACCGGCTGAACCATCTGCTGGACCGGATGGAGCGGGAGTCCGACACCACCGCCTGGGTCGCGATGGACACGCTGTTCCATCTCTCCGTCGCCGAGGCCGCCCAGAATCCGGTCTTCCGCCGGGTCATCGAGGAGATCCGCGACGCACTGGCGCGTCAGTCGGCGTTCCTGAACGAGCTCGGTGGCCGGCGCGAGCAGTCCAACCGCGAGCACCGGGCGATCGTGGAGGCGTTGGCCGACGGGTCCGAGCGGGGTGCGGTCGAGGCGATGACCCATCATCTGGACCGGGTCGAGACGACGCTCACGGAGATTCTGCGGTCGGACGGGACGCGGCCGGTGGACGCTGGTGCCCGTTCAGGTGCCGGGGCTTTGCCGGGAGAGGGGTTGTCGGTGTGACCGGTCAATCCTGTTCCGGTGAGATGCAGAAACGTTCCCGCGCTGGCGGTGACCGCTCGTCCATGTTCCTTCATGTTCCTTCCACCCCATGAAACACAGGCCGTTATGCACAGCACTTCGCCCGCACCCCTGATACGCGAGCCCCTGCACGCCCCCGTCGCCCATCTCGTCCGTGGCGGGGTGGTCGAGGGCATCCACTACGGTTCCGTCGTCGTCCTCGGTCCGGACGGCGAGGTCGAGCTGGGACTCGGCGACATCGAGGCCGCGTTCTATCCGCGCTCGGCGCTCAAGCCGGTGCAGGCCGTGGCCATGGTGCGGGCCGGGTTGCCGCTGGACGGCGAACTGCTGTCGCTGACCGCGGCGAGTCACTCCGGAGAGGAGTTCCATCTCGCCGGTACGCGGCGGATCCTCGCCATGGCGGGGCTGGGCGAGGACGATCTGCGCAACACGCCCGACCTGCCGTTCGATCCGGTGGAGCGGGACGCCTGGGTGCGGGAGGGGCGGTCGCCGTCGCGGCTCGCCCAGAACTGTTCCGGCAAGCATGCGGCCATGCTGTACACCGCCAAGCTCAACGGGTGGTCGCTCGACGACTATCTCGACCCCGCGCATCCGCTTCAGCGGGGTATCGCGGAGACGGTCGAGGATCTGACGGGGCAGCGGGTGGCGCAGGTGACCGTCGACGGGTGCGGGGCCCCGTTGTTCGCGGTGTCGCTGCATGGGCTCGCGCGTGCCGCCGCGCGGATCGCGTCCGCTCCGTCCGGGTCGCCCGAGGGGCGGGTCGCCGACGCGATGCGGGTGCATGCGGAGATGGCGTCCGGGTCGCGGCGGGACGTGGCCGCGTTGATGCGGGCCGTGCCGGGGTTGCTGGCGAAGGACGGGTTCGAGGGTGTGCAGGTCGCTGCGCAGGCCGATGGGCGGGCTGTTGCCGTGAAGATCGCGGACGGGGCGGATCGGGCGCGGGTACCTGTTGCCGCCGCGGCGTTGGTGGCTGCGGGGGTGGAGCCGGGGGCACTTGCGGAGTTTCGGGGCGAGGCGTTGTTGGGTGGGGGGAAGCCTGTGGGGGCTGTGCGGGTGGTGGGGGCGTTGGAGGTGGGGGGTTCGGCGGTGGCCTGTGCGTGAGGGCTGTTCGCGGGGGTTCCTGTGTGCGGGTTGAGTGGGGCTGGTCGCGCAGTTCCCCGCGCCCCTGAGGGGGTTGGGCTTCGCGGGGCTGTCCGCAGGTGCGGGTGGGTTGTGGCTGGTCGCGCAGTTCCCCGCGCCCCTTGGCGGCGGCGCGGTCACCCCGGACAGGAAGGGCCCCGCGTTCAGCGCTCGCACCTCGATCCCGGGCCGACGCTGCGTCCCGCGCACGCGTCCCGCATCCTGCGCCCCGCGCACGCGTCCCGCGTCCCGCGTCCCGCGTCCCGCGTCCGGCACTAGGTACCCGGCACCCGTACCCCGGGCCCCGCGACCGTCGTCGCCGGTCATGCGCCGCAGGCACTGGGTCCGTTTGTGAGGGAGACTGGGGATCATGGTGGGTTCGTTCTTGGGTGGGTTTCAGGGGGTGCTGGGGCAGGTTGCCGAAGAGGTGGGGCGGACGCCGGGGCGGGGGCGGGTCGCTGACTACATTCCGGCGTTGGCGGCCTGTGATCCGCGGAGTTTCGGGATGGCCGTCGCCGAGCTGGACGGGTCGGTGTACGGCGTGGGGGAGTGGGAGGTGCCGTTCTCCACTCAGTCCGTGACCAAGGTGTTCACGCTGGCGCTCGATCTGGCGCGCGAGGGCGACGAGTTGTGGGAGCACGTGGGGCGGGAGCCGTCCGGCAACCCGTTCAACTCGCTGGTACAGCTGGAGTACGAGGGCGGGATCCCGCGCAATCCGTTTGTGAACGCGGGGGCGTTGGTCGTCACCGACCGGCTTCAGACCCGTACCGGCGACGCCTCCGGCACGCTGCTGGAGTTCCTGCGCGCCGAGAGCGGCAACCCGGAGCTGGACTTCGACACGGAGATCGCCGCCTCCGAGGCCTCCCACGGCGACCGCAACGCCGCCCTCGCCCACTTCATGGCGTCGTACGGGAACATCGACAACCCGGTGCCGCTGCTCCTGGAGCAGTACTTCCGGCAGTGCTCGCTGAAGGCGTCCTGCGCCGATCTCGCCCGCGCCACCGCCTTCCTCGCCCGGCACGGCGTCCGGGCCGACGGTTCGCGGCTGCTCACCAAGAGCCGGGCCAAGCAGATCAACGCGGTGATGCTGACCTGCGGGACGTACGACGCCGCGGGTGAGTTCGCCCACCGCGTCGGGCTGCCCGGCAAGAGCGGCGTGGGCGGAGGGATCATCGCCGTGGTGCCCGGCCGCTGTTCCGTGTGCGTGTGGAGTCCCGGGCTCGACGAGAAGGGGAACTCGGTGGCGGGCGTCGCGGCGCTGGACCGCTTCACGACACTGACGGGACTGTCGGTGTTCTGAGGGGCGGGCCCCGGCGCGCGGTCGACGGGCGACGATCACGCACCGGTAACACCCCGGCCCCCGCCCGGCAGGGCCGTCGTCGCTTTCCCGCCACCCGGCGTTGACATGCTGACCGAGTGTTGGCCATGGCTTTTCCCGTCGATCTCCGCCGGTGCCAGGTACTCGGTCTGGCAGGCACCGCCTTCCTCGCGGCGGGCGGTGAGACCGCCGGGGCACTGCCGGTGCGCGAGCTGCTGTCCCCGTCCTCGGCGGGCGCCGCCCTCGGTCTGGTCGGGGTGTACTTCGGCGTGGTCCTGCTGATAGCGGCCTGGGCGCTCATCGGCCGGCTGCTGCGCGGCCCCCGCCCGCCGGAGCCCCGCGCGCTCCTCCTGGTGCTCGCCGTCTGGGCCGTCCCGCTGCTGCTCGCCCCGCCGCTGTTCAGCCGGGACGTCTACAGCTACCTCGCCCAGGGCGCCATGGTCGACGCCCGCATGGACGTGTACGCGCACGGACCGAGCATGATGGGCGGCCCGCTCGCCGACGAGGTCTCCCCGGTCTGGCAGCACACAGCGGCGCCGTACGGCCCGGTCTTCCTCGCTGTCGCCTCCGCCCTGTCCGGCCTGACCAGCGGCCAGCTGCCCGCCGGGCTGATGGGCATGCGGCTGATAGCGCTGCTCGGCGTGGCCCTCATGGCGGCCGCGCTGCCCCGCCTCGCCCGGCACAGCGGCGCCGACCCGTCCGCCGCCCTGTGGCTGGGCGCGCTGAACCCGCTCGTCCTGCTGCACCTGGTGGCCGGCGCGCACAACGACGCCATGATGCTCGGCCTGATGGGCCTCGGCCTGGTCGCGGCGCTGGGCCGCCGGCCGGTCCTGGGCGTGGTGCTCGTCACGCTCGCCGCACTGGTGAAGGCGCCCGCCGCGCTCGCGCTCGCCGCGATCGTGGTCCTCCAGATCCGCGCGGGCCGAAGTCCGGCACGCGCCGTGCTGACGACCGCCGCCGCCTCCGCCGCCACGACCGTCGTGATGACCGCGGTCGCCGGCACCGGCTACGGCTGGATAGGCGCACTGAACACCCCCGTCTCACCGCACAACTGGGCCCTGACCAGCCTCCTGGGCCGCGTCACCGAAGCCCTCCTGGAGCGGCTCGGCAGCGATCTCGCGCCGCTCGCCGTCCCGGCCTGGCACGCCCTGGGAATCGCCCTGACCTGCGCCGCGCTGCTCGTCATCTGGGTGCGGCTGCGACTGCGCCCGGTGTACGCGCTCGGCCTGAGCCTCGCGGCCGTCGCCGCGTTCGGACCCGCGATCCGGCCCTGGTACGCGCTGTGGGGCCTGTTCCTCATCGCGGCCGCCGCGCCCAGCGCCTCGGTCCGGCACCGTGTGGCCGCCGTGACCGCCGTACTCGCGCTGTCGGTGCTGCCCAGCGGCGGCCCCGCCGACGTCGGCCAGCTGGTCCTGGCGGTGTCCGGCGGCGTACTCGCCGTCGTCGTCCTGTGGCAGGCCCACCAGGCCGCACGGGGTCAGGTCCTGGAACGTACCGCATGAGCGCCGAAGGCATGGGGGAGCAGCGCGTGTCCGGTTTCAAGGGGTTGCGGCTGAGAGCGCCCCGCACCGACCGGGGGCGGCTGCTGCTGGTGCTCGCCCTCGTCGCGGCGGTCGCGGTCTTCACCGCCACCGTGCCCCTGCTGCGCGACTGGTTCGACCTGCGTGTCTACTACGGCACCGTGCACAGCTGGCTCTACGACGGCGGCAACATCTACGAGTACCGGGTGCCGGGCACGACGTACGGCTTCACCTATCCGCCGTTCGCGGCGGTCCTGATGGCGCCCATGGCCCTGTTCGGACTGCACGTCGCCATCGCGCTCGCGCTGCTGCTGAACCTGGCGGCCCTCGTGTGGGTACTGCGGGTGCTGACCGGCCGCGCCTGGCACCGCTACGGCTGGTACGGCTGCGCCCTGGCCGGCTGCGCGCTCGCGATGTTCGAACCGCTGCGCGACACCTTCAGCTTCGGCCAGGTCAACGTCCTGCTGCTGGCGCTGGTGCTGACCGACATGTGGCTGCTGGCGACCGGCCGGACCCGCTGGGCGGGCGTCGGTATCGGCCTCGCCGCCGCGATCAAGCTGACGCCCGCCGTCTTCATCGGACTGCTCCTCGTCACCCGGCGCCGGCGCGCCGCCGGTGTCGCGACCCTGGTGGCCGCGGCGGCGACCGGACTCGCGGCGCTGGTCGCACCCGGCGCGTCGCGGTTCTACTGGACCGAGGCGATGTGGGACACCACCCGCGTCGGCCGCCTCGACTACGTCTCCAACCAGTCGCTCCAGGGTGTCCTCGCCCGGCTCGGCGAGACCGGCCGCCCCGTCTGGGCGGTCGCGGTCCTGGCCGTACTGGGCGTCTGGGTCTGGCGGTCGCGCCGGGCGGTCGCGGCCGGCGACTGGCGGGCCGCCTTCGCCCTGACCGGCCTCACGGCCTGTCTGATCAGCCCGATCACCTGGGTCCACCATCTGGTGTGGCTGCTGCCGTCCTTCGCGGTCCTGGTGCGCGCGGGGCACTGGCGGGTCGCGGCCACGCTGTACGCGCTGCTGTGTACCAGCGTCGTGTGGCTCTGGTTCGACGACGCCTCGGGCATCGACGGCTTCCTCGGCAGCAACAGCTACACCTGGATCACACTCGGCCTGCTGCTGTGGCTGCCGCTCGGTCAGCCCGCGCGGATGTCCAGCAGACGCAACGCCATGGCCACCGTGCAGGCCCCCAGACAGGCCGCCAGCGCGATCGCCGCGACGTCCGGCCAGTCGGGCACCGTCTCCGGCACCGCCGCCATCGCCGCCACGGGCACCGGGTCCGGGCCCGACCTCGGCCGGTCCCGCAGCGCGTCCAGCGAGCCCACCGGATCCACCCGCCCGGCGGCGCCGAAGCCCCAGTCCAGCAGCGAACGCGCCTCCTCGTAGACGGCGGAGCCGCCGCCCTCCTGGGGGTTCATCACCGTGACGACCAGGGTGCGCGATCCCCGGTGGGCGGCGGCGACGAGGGTGTAGCCGGCGTTGGTGGTGTAGCCGTTCTTGACCCCGACCGCGCCCCGGTAGCGGCCGACGCCGTCGTCTCCGGTGAGCAGCCGGTTGGTGTTGCGGATGGGGTACGTCCAGCCGCCGCCCCCGGGGAACCTCGCCTCGACGGTGCCGCAGTACCGCGCGAAGTCGGCGTTGCGCAGCCCCGCCCTGCCGAACACCGCCAGGTCGTACGCCGAGGACACCTGGCCCTTCGTGTCGTAGCCGTCCGGCGACTTCACGAAGGTGTCCCGGGCGCCGAGCGCACGCGCCTTGTCCTGCATCCGCGCGGCCGTCACCCGCCAGCCGCCGTTGAGCCCGGCGAGCACCCGCACGGCGTCGTTGCCGGAGCTGAGGAACACACCACGCCACAGGTCGGCGAGCCGGTACGAGCCGCCCTCGCGGACGCCGACGAGGCTGCTGCCCTGCCCCATGCCGGCCAGTTCGTGGCCGCCCACGCGGTGTCTGATGCCGCTGGGCAGGGTGGGGAGGACGGTGAGCGCGAAGAGGGTCTTGAGGGTGCTGGCGGGTGGGAGGCGCCGGTGCGCGTTGTGCGCGGCGAGCACCTCGCCGGTGGAGGCGTCGGCCACCAGCCATGACAGCGCGGAGACGTCCGGGACCTTGGGCGCGCCGGGGCGGGTCCGGACCTGGGTGCCGGGCCGGTACAGCACGGACGGCTGCGGGGCGAGGGCCTTCGGCCCGGGGCCGAGGGGATCCGCGCCGAACGCGGCGGGCGGCGCGCCGAGCACACCGGTCCGAGAGGCGAGCGCGCCGGTCTGCGAGGCGAGCATGCCGGTCTGCGAGGCCAACGCGCCGGGCCGTGCGGTGAACACACCGGGCTGCACGGCTGCCGCGGCGGGCGCGAGCGCGAGAGTGCCCGCGACGCAGAGTGCGCAGGACGCCGAAGCCATCCGGAAGGAAATTCCGATCGTCATACGATCAACGTAGAAAGGCGTGCGCCGGGCACCTCGTTGTCAGGGCCGAACGGGCCACGCGAGCACCCGGATGCCGCACGCGGGCGGCGTGTCGCGGTGACGGGGAGTCAGTTCCGCGGCGCGCGGTCACGCCGTGGGCAGCGTCGGCTGGATCCGGCGCAGGAACGTCGCGTTGTCCGGCGTCTCCCGCATCCGCTCCAGCAGCGTCTCCAGACTGGCCTCGCCGTCACGGTTCTGAAGGACCTTGCGCAGACCGTACGTCACGGTCAACTCGGCCGGGGTCAGCAGGAGTTCCTCGCGACGGGTGCCGGAGCGGTTGATGTCGACGGCCGGGAAGACACGGCGGGCGGCGAGTTCACGGTGGAGCCGCAGCTCCATGTTGCCGGTGCCCTTGAGCTCCTCGAAGTAGAAGTCGTCCGCGCGGGAGCCGGTTTCGACCAGCGCGGTGGCGAGGATGGTGAGGGACCCGCCCTCCTCGGCCAGCCGGGCGGCGCCGAACAGCCGCTTGGGGCCCTGGAGCGCGGCGGCGTCGACACCACCGCTGAGGGTGCGCCCGCCGGACGAGGCCGCGTTGTTGTGCGCCCGGCACAGCCGGGTCAGGGAGTCGAGCAGGATCACGACGTCCTCGCCGGCCTCCACGAGCCGCTTGGCGCGCTCGACGACGAGTTCGGCGAGGGCGATGTGCTGCTTGGGCGACTGGTCGAACGTGGAGGCGTACACCTCGCCGCGCACCGAGCGCCGCATGTCGGTGACTTCCTCGGGGCGCTCGTCGAGCAGCAGCACCATGAGATGGGACTCGGGGTGGTTGCCGGCGACGGCGGCCGCGAGCTGCTGGAGCAGCACGGTCTTGCCGGTCTTGGGCGGGGCCACGATCAGCCCGCGCTGGCCCTTGCCGACGGGGGCGATCAGATCGGTGACGCGCCCGGTGAGCCTGGCCGCGGGGTGTTCGAGGTGGAGCCGCTCGCGGGGGTGCAGCGGCGTCAGGTCGCGGAAGTGGCGACGGCCGTGCAGTGCGTCGGGCACGCTGCCGTTGACGAGGGCGACGTCGGTGACGCCGCCCCGTTCGCCCCGCAGTCCTTCCACGAGGTCCCCCTTGCGCAGGCCGTGACGGCGGATCAGCGCGCTGGAGACCTGGGGGTCGTTGGGTGAGGGCAGGAGGTTCTGGGCCCGCAGGTGCCCCTTCCCGTTGCCGTCGATGTCGAGGACGCCGACGGCGAGCCGGTTGGGGGGCTGCTGCCGTACTGGAGGGTGTTCGAGTGTGGTGGTCATGGTGGTTCGGTCCTTTCGAGGACACTGGGCATGGGACGTGCGAAGGGAAGGGAGAAGCCGCGAGAGAGGCGGTCGGGCGCCGAGGGGCGCGGCACGAACGCGGCGGCGGAGAACAGCTCACCCCGGCACACAACAGGTGGTGCTGGTGAGCCTGGATGCCGGAGCCACTGGAGAGGTGGGCCCATCGGCGAAGTGAAGGAGAACTGGCACCGGCGTCCACAGCGGGACGAACACAAGTGCTGATGGCACTGTAGCACCCCGTGCCCGGAAGGGGCTGCGAGTTACGGCTCAGCGGCCCGCGAGCAGCCCGTACAGCAACGGAATCCTCGGCTCCGGCAGCCGCCACCAGCCCGACTCGGCGCGCTGCATCCGGGACCAGCGCGGCCAGGGAAGCTCGTCGCTCTCACGAAGCCGCCGGACGTTCAGTCCTGCCTCTGTCAACGCGTTGACGACGTCTCCTATTCCGTGCATCCACTCGAAGCTGTCCGTGGCCCCCTGGACGGCCGGCCCGTCGGTGTAGGTGAACGTCGCGTCCCGGTGCACCGGACCACCGCCGCCGAGGTAGTCGTGGCGCAGCAGCAGCTCGGGCCCGTCGTCCGGACCGGGCTTCGGGCCCAGCGCGTTGAGCAGCGGATGGAACTCGACGACGTACAACACCCCGCCGGGGCGCAGCAGTTGGCCGACGACCGCGGCCCAGCGTGTCAGATCGGGCAGGTAGCACAGCGCGCCCTTGCCGGTGTACACCACGTCGTACTGACGCCCGTCCAGCGCCTCGACGGCGTCGTACACATCGGCCCGCACGTAGGTCACGTCCAGGCCCGCCCTGGCCGCCACGTCCCGGGCGCCCTCCACCGACGCCTGGGAGAAGTCCAGGCCGGTGACGCTGCGGGCGCCGCGCTCGGCGAAGGCGATCGTCTCGGTGCCGAGATGGCACTGAAGGTGCAGCACGTCACGGCCCGCGGGATCACCGAGGTCCTCCCACTCGAAGGGCGCGAAGAAGCGGGACGGGTCGGGGGCCGCGTCGAGGCCGTAGAACCGGCTGGCCAGGTGGACCGGGGTGCGCGCGTCCCAGTTGGCCCGGTTGGCCCGCATGCGCCGGGCGTCCTCGTCGGTGGTCATGACCCCATCCAACCGTGGATCACCCGCCCGAGGCGCCACGGAGGTCGGATTCCGGCCGCCGGGAAAGTCGTGTGACGGGTGTGTCGATTCCGCCGGGCCCCGTTCGTCGGTGGGGTGTAGGAAGCTCCTGAGGACCTGGAGGAACGATGAAGTACATGCTGCTCGTCTGCGGGGACGACACCGCGGACGCCTCGGGCGCCCCGCCCGTCGAACCCTGGGTGGACGAGCTGGGCGCCGGCGGCGTACGGCTGCACGGCCACCGGCTCGCCGCCCCCTCCGGCGCGGTGACGGTACGGGTGCGCGGCGGGGAGGTGCTGCGCACGGACGGTCCGTTCGCCGAGACCAAGGAGTACGTCGCCGGCTTCGACGTCCTGGAGTGCGACACCCTGGAGCAGGCGGTCGAGGCCGCCGCCGAACACCCGGTCGCGACCTTTGGCGCCATGGAGGTACGGCCGTTCTGGCCCATGTCGGACGAGGAGGACGCGGACACCGCGATCCGCGCCCTGGACGCCGGACTGACGGCCGCTGTCCGCGACCGGGACCTGGACCGGCTGCTCGCCCCCTACGCCCCGGACGTCGAGGTGTTCCACCCCATGTCCGGCCTGGAGGGAAGCGGCATCGACGCCTTCCGCAAGGCCCAGGAGTGGTGGTTCTCCACCGTCACCGGGCCCGTCGAGCGCGAGGTGCTCGACTTCCGGCTCCGGGTGGACGAGAGCGTCGCGTTCAGCCACGCGCTCGTGCGGACACGGGCCACCCTCACCACGGGCGAGGCCCTCGACAGCACCCTGCGCGTGTCCACCGGCTACCGGCTGCCCGCCGACCGGTGGCTGATCGTCCACCAGCACACGTCGGCCGCGTTCGACGCCGGTATCGAGGAGGCCCGCTCATGAGGTACGTCATGTTCATCTGCACCCCCGTCGGGGGCGAGGAGCTCAGCCCGGAGGAGATCGGCGAGCACCCGGCCTTCACCGACTACATCGACCGGGTCCGCACCCGGGACGTGGCCAGGGGCGGCGCCCGGCTGCGACCGTCGACCGACGCCACCACGGTGCGGGTGCAGGGCGACGAGGTGCTGCTCACCGACGGGCCGTTCGTCGAGTCCAAGGAGTACGTCGCGGGCTTCGACATCATCGAGGTCGCCGATCTGGACGAGGCCATCGGGTTCGCGTCCCGGCACCCCGCCGCGCTCGCCGGCGGCTCGGTCGAGATCAGGCCGATCTGGGAGTGAGCGACACACGGGAGAACGTGGAGGAGGCCGTCGCGGCCGCGTTCCACGAGGAGTGGGGCCAGGTCGTCGCCACCCTGATCCGGGTCACCGGCGACTGGGACCTCGCCGAGGAGTGCGCCCAGGACGCCTTCGCCCAGGCCCTCGACCGGTGGCGGCGCGACGGAGTGCCGCGCCGCCCCGGCGCCTGGCTCACCACGACCGCCCGCAACCGCGCCCTGGACGTACTGCGCCGGGAGGCCGTCGGGGCGGAGAAGCTGCGGGAGGCGGCGGTGCTGGCACGCGACACGGGCGACGGGTACGACGGGTATGGCGGGCACGACGAGTACGGCGAGGGCGGGGACGGCAGCGGTGTGGCGGACGACCGGCTCCGGCTGATCTTCACCTGCTGCCACCCCGCGCTGCCCGTCGAGGCCCGGGTCGCGCTCACCCTGCGTACCCTCGCCGGGCTGACCACACCTGAGATCGCCCGGGCCTTCCTCGTGCCCGAGGCGACCATGGCCCAGCGCCTGGTGCGCGCCAAACGGAAGATCCGCAACGCCGGCATCCCCTACCGGGTACCGCCCGCCCATCTGCTGCCCGAGCGCACGACCGGCGTCCTCGGTGTGGTCTACCTGCTCTTCAACGAGGGTTACGCCGCCTCCTCCGGCGCCGACCTGCTGCGCACCGGCCTGTCCGCCGAGGCCCTGCGCCTCGCCCGGCTGCTGGCCCGGCTGATGCCCGACGAGCCGGAGGTGCTCGGCCTGCTGGCCCTTCTGCTGCTGCACGACGCCCGCCGGGGCACCCGGGTGGACGCCGACGGCGAGCTGGTCACCCTGGAGGACCAGGACCGTACGGCCTGGGACCGCGCTCGGATCGACGAGGGCACCGCACTGCTGGAGACCGCGCTGCGCCGCCGTGGCCCGGGCCCGTACCAGATCCAGGCGGCCATCGCGGCCTGCCACACCACCGCGCGGACCGCCGCGGACACCGACTGGGCCGACATCGCCGCTCTCTACGGCGAGCTGGAACGGCTGGTGCCCTCCGCCGTGGTGCGGCTCAACCGGGCGGTGGCCGTCGGTATGGCCCGGAGCACGGACGCTGGCCTCGCCCTGGTCGCCGAGCTGGAACGCGGCGGCGAGCTGGCCGAGTACCACCTGTTGCCGGCGACCCGGGCCGATCTGCTGCGCCGCAGCGGCCGTACCGAGCAGGCGGCGCAGGCGTACGCACGCGCGCTGGAGCTGGTGGAGAACGAGGCCGAGCGCAGGTTCCTGGAGCGGCGGCTCGCGGAGTGCCGCCGGACCCCGCCGTGAGGCACCGTCGGGCGGCTACGCGGTGTGCTCCTGCGCCCGCGCGGCCTCCTTGGCGATCTCGTCGAACCGCGCCCCCATGGCCTCGGCCAGCGCCTGCGCGCCGGACAGCGGGCGGACCATCACCATCAGGTGGTCGATCCGCCCCTCGTCGTCGACGTGGAGGAAGTCGCAGCCGGTGAGCGCCCGGTCGCCCACGCGCGCGGTGAAGACCAGCGCGTGGTCACGGCCGTCACCGCCCGCGTACTCGGTCTCGTACCGGAAGTCCTCGAAGACGTCGGCGACCGCGCGCAGGATCGCCGCCGTGATCGCCTTGCCGGTGTACGGCTTGAAGACCACCGGGCTGGTGAAGACGACGTCGTCGGCGAGGAGCGCCTCGGCGGCATCCAGGTCCTTCGCCTCGACGGCCTCGCGGAAAGCGCGCATGAGAACACTCCATAGACAATTAGTTGAGTAGGTGCGGATGAGAATAGTCACCTGCTGCTAGCGTGTCCACATGTCTCTGAAGTACGCCGTCCTGGCGGCCCTGTTGGAGGGCGAGGCCTCCGGGTACGAGCTGTCCAAGTCCTTCGACGTGTCGATCGCCAACTTCTGGCCGGCGACCCCGCAGCAGCTCTACCGCGAGCTGGAGCGGCTGGCCCAGGACGGGCTGATCGAGGCCCGGGTCGTCCGGCAGGAACGGCGTCCGGACAAGCGGATGTTCACGCTCACCCGGACCGGCCGCGACGAGCTGACCGCCTTCGCCGTCGCGCCGACCCGGCGGCCCACCGCCCTGCGCGACGAACTGCTGATCAAGATCCAGGCCCTGGACGACGGTGACCCCGCGGTCACCCGCGAGCTGGTCGAGGAGCGGATGGCGCGGGCGCGCGCCAAGCTGGAGCGCTACGGGCGGATGCGGGAGCGGCTCCTCGGCGGACGCACCGAGGAGGAGTACCTCCGGGAGGCCGACCGGATCGGCCCCTACCTCACGCTGATGGGCGGGATCGCCTTCGAGGGGGAGTATCTGAGCTGGTGCGAACGGGTGCTGTCCGTCCTGGACCTGCGCGCGTCGCGCGTCGCGCAGGGGTGATGCGGATGTTCACCCCCGAGGGCCCGACCCTGCGTGAACTCGCCGTGCAGGCGCTGTCGTCCGTCGAGCGCGGCTACGACCTGCTCGCGCCGAAGTTCGACCACACGCCGTTCCGCACTCCCGACGCCGTGCTCGACGCGGTCGCCGCCGCGCTGGCCCGGACGGGACCGTACGACGACGGGCTCGACCTGTGCTGCGGCACGGGCGCCGGGGCCGAGGTGCTGGCCACGGTCTGCCGCGGCAGTGTGACGGGCGTCGACTTCAGCGCCGGGATGCTCGACGTGGCGCGCGAGCGCGTCCGGCCCGGCGTCCCACGGGTCTCCTGGGTCCGGGCCGACGCGCGCGCCCTGCCCTTCACGCCCGCCTTTGATCTCGTCGTCAGCTTCGGCGCCTTCGGGCACTTCCTGCCGGACGAGCTGCCCGGTCTGTTCGCCCAGGTGCGGTCGGTGCTCAGGCCGGGCGGCAGCTTTGTGTTCCCGGTGATCGCGCCGCCCCGTCCGACCTCGGCCGCGTACTGGATGCTGTTCGGCTTCGACGCGGTGATGCGGGTGCGCAACGCCGTCTGGCGGCCCCCGTTCGTCATGTACTACCGGGACTTCCGCCTCGCCGACGTGCGGCGGGAGCTGGAGCGGGCCGGATTCCGGGTGGAGCTGACCGCGCTGCCCGAGTTCGGGCGACGGCAGGACGGCAGTCCGCGGGTGCGCATGGTGGTGGCCCGCACGGCCGGCTGAATCCCGAGTGGGTTTGTTTTTCCAACTCGCTGGGCTACGGTGAGCGGGTGACCATGACGATCGACACCCAGACCCGTATCGACCCCCTGTGGTGGTCCGGAAAGGGAGCGCACGGTGGCCATGTCGCCGCGCTGGCCCTGCGCGCCGTACGCGACCGGTTCGCGGGTGACGCCCGGCCGGTCCGCACCCTCACCACACACTTCCTCGCGCCGGTCGACGTCAGCCCGCTGTACTTCTCCGGGTCCGCCCCGGCGGCCGGGCGCCGCACCGCCGCCTGTATGTTCACCGGCCACCAGGACGGGGCGCCGGTTGTCCTGGGCACCGCGCTGTTCGGCCCGGCCCGCACGGGACCGTCGTACGACGGCCGCCCGGCACCCGGCGTCCCCGGCCCCGACGACTGCCCGGCCGTCGAACTGCCCCCTCGGCTCGCGCCGTTCGCGCGGCAGCTGGAGATCCGCCCCGCCACCGACGACCGACCGCTGGCCGGCGGCGACCGGGCCGAACTCACCGCGTGGGTACGGTTCCTGGACGGCCGGGCGCTGGACGCCGAGGCCGTCGCCACACTCACCGACGTCCTGCCGCCCGCCCTCTTCGCGCGCTGGACCATCCCGCGGCCCGTGCCGACCGCCGAGCTGACCGTGCACTTCACCGACGCCCTGGCCGCCGGCCCCGTCGACGGCGGCTGGGCGCTGGTGCACATGCGCAACGAGCGCGCGGGCGGAGCGTGGGCCGTGGACGACTGTGCCGTCTGGTCCGCCGACGGGCGACTGCTCGCCCTGGGCCGTCAGGCCCGCGTCGTCCGCGACCCCCGCCCCTGACTGCGCTTCAGCCCGCCGCCGGGACGGTGAACTCGTAGACCAGCGGGTCCTGCCGGGCCTCCACCACGAGGTCGGTGATCTCCAGCGGCCGGTCGAACTGGTCGTGCACCTGGCGGGTCACCCGCATCGAAGGGGCGTCGTCGAGCCGGATGATGGAGTCGCGGTGATGCAGCGCGAGCCCCGCCCGGCGCATCCAGTCGTAGACGCGCCGCAACTGCGCCGAGCCGCTGTTGTGGGGGCGCTCGCGGTAGCGGGAGAGTTCCTCGACCTCCGAGAGCGCCACGGCCGAGAACGAGGTGAGCGCGGTGCGCCGGCCACCGCCGTCGGCGCCGGAGGACTCGAAGCGGTGGACCAGTGTCGGCCGCAGCGGGGCCAGCCCCAGGGCCTCGGCGTGCGAGGGTGGCGGCGGTTCCCAGGTGACCGTGGCCCGGTCGTAGGCGCCCTGCTCGGGGCCGCGGGTGCCCACCGGGAAGGTCAGCGCGGCCGGGTGCTCGACCGGCGCGCCGGGCAGCGTGGCGTGGCTGCCCCGCCGGTCCGTGGTGACCAGACCCTCGTGGCGCAGCACCTCCAGCGCCTGTCGTACGGTCTCCCTGCTGACCCCGAAGTGCTCGGACAGCTGGCGCTCGCCCGGAAGCCGCTCGCCGGGCGGTATGGTGCCGTCGCGCAGCTCGCCGAGCAGCTCCGAGGCGATGCGCCGGTACAGGGGCCGGACCTCGTCCTGTGGGTGGTCGTGTGGGGTGGTGCGGGCCATGCCGCGCCCTCCTGTTGGTGACGTGCCGTAATCGTGCGGGTTCATTGCGCCACCAGATCTAGCACTGGTCTAAACCACCTGGGAAGACCGGTCCGGCGGGTTCGGCCGAAACCGGCCCATCCGCGACGCCCGGTGATCGCTCACAGCGCCTCGTACACGGCGGTCACCAGCGCCGTCGTCCGTGGATCGTCCGCGATGTGGGGGCCCATGGGGGGCCATCCGGTTGATCACACAGCCCATCGGCACCCCGGCCCCGGGGTCCGCGAGCCCGCGGGAACCGCCGAAGCCGTCGTGTCCGAAAGCGCGTGGCTCCGACGGGACCGGTGTGGCTCGGGTCGAATCCGGTGATCGTACCGACTGGTCGGACAGTCGGGTCAGGCGTACGCCCGCAGCCAGCGCAGCCTCGTCGCCTCCTGGTAGGGGCCGCCGCCCTCGTGGTCGTTGAAGTCGTACACCTCGATGTTCTTGTCCTCGTGCGCCCAGGCGTTGAAGGCCGCGAAGACCGTCGACGGCGGGCACGTCTGGTCCTCCAGCGCGGCCGAGAACAGCGCCGGGGCGCTGCCCCGGGCGGCGAAGTGCACACCGTCGAAGTACGACAGGGTGCGCAGCACGTCCTCCGTGCGGCCGCGGTGCGTCTTGAGCCAGAGCGCGACCTCCCGGTACGGGTGCCGGTCGGTGAGGGTCGTGGCGCGCGGGAAGTCGCACAGGAACGGCACGTCCGGGGCGACCGCCACGAGGTCCGGGACTAGCCCGCCGACCGCGATGCTGATGCCGCCGCCCTGGCTGCGGCCCGTCGCCACCGTCCGGGACGCGTCGGCCAGCGGATGCGAGCGGGCCGCCTCCACCGCCCGTACGGCGTCGGTGAACACCCGGCGGTAGTAGTACTGCTCCGGCGCCTCGATGCCCCGCGTCATGAACCCGGGGTACGCGGGCCCGCCCGCCACCGGGTCGGGTGTGTCGCCGCCCCCGCCCCAGGCGCTGCCCTGTCCGCGGGTGTCCATCACGAAGTGCGCCCGCCCGGAGGAGGCCCACAGCAGGTGCTCGACCGGCAGTCCGCGTCCGCCGCCGTACCCGACGAACTCCACGACCAGCGGCAGCGGTTCCTCCGCCGTGGCCGGCAGGGTCAGCCAGCCCTTCACCGGGTGCCCGCCGAACCCGGCGAAGGTCACGTCGTACGTGCGCAGCGTGGCGAGACCGGTGTCGACCGGCTCGAACCGGGCGTCCAGGTCGTACTCGCGGGCCTCCTGGAGGGTCTTGGACCAGAACGCGTCGAAGTCCTCCGGCGCGGTGGAGTCGGCGCGGTAGTCGCGCAACTCGTCCAGGGGGAGGTCGAACAGGGCCATGCGGGGACCGCCTTCGAGGGGAACCGGACTCGGATGATCACACCGTAGACACGCGCCCGGACAACACACCAGGCCAACGGGCCCTTCTTGACCTCGATCAAACCTGAGGTTCTACGGTCGTGTCCGTTCCGACGACCCCACGGAGAGGTGCCCGGAAATGGCGCTCAAGGAGTACCCGCAGGAGCAACTGGCCGCACAGCCCATCGGCGCCTGGACCGGCCAGGCCTACCGCCTGGTCGTGGGCGCGATCCGCGCGCAACTGGCCGTGGAGGACCTCACCCAGCCCCACTGGTGGACCCTGAACCACGTCGCCGCCGCACCCGGCCGGTGGACCCGCCCCGAACTGGTCGCCCGGCTGGGCCCCTACGACGATCTCGGCACCGACTTCGACGACGTGTTCGACGATCTCGCCGACCGGGGCTGGACGACCGAGACCGACGGGACGATGACCCTCACCGCACAGGGCGAGGCAGGGCGGCAGCGGGCCCGCGAACGGGGCCTGCCGGTGCACCGGCGGACCCTGGACGGAATCGACACCGCCGACTTCGTCACCACGGTCAACGTGCTGCGCCGCATCGTGGCCAACCTCGGCGGCGACGGCGACCTGCCCGGCTGAGCTCACGCCCGGCGGCGGGTCCACTCCGGCTCGGTGCGCGCCCAGGCGCGCTCCCACTCGTCCAGTCGATGGCCGAGGGCGATCCGCCGCACGGCGGTCCGCGCGAGCAGCACCAGCAGCGCGGCACCGGCCACGGCACACGCGCCGAGCGTCACGGTGTGCTGCCAGACCAGGGAGCCGTCCGTCGGCGGGGCGACGGTGCGGCCCTGGCGGTCGAACCACACGTCGACCACATCGCCCTCCCGGGCGCGGCCCGGCACCCGCGCGGTGGCGGTCCGGGGCTGCTCACCGGGCTCCGTCCAGCGGACCTGCGTGCGGTACATGTGCGGCCCGCCGCCGACCGCGGGACGGGACTCCGGCGGTGCGCCGACCACTTCGGCCCGCACCGCGTACCGCTGCTCGCGCTGCGCGGTCACGGTCGCCGTGGCACTGCCGTACGCCCACCAGGCGGTGACGGCGCCGACCAGTGGCGCACCGACGAACAGCAGCAGGGCGACCGCCACCGTCGTCCACGCCTCAACCACATCCGACCGACGCCGCAGGGGACTGGACCGCCAGCGCCAGCCACGCACCGGGATTCGCATGCCGTACTCCTCGCCGTCACACCTGCGAGTGGCTCCACAGATCTCGTACCCCGTCTGCCTCGCCTTGTGCGCGCGAGAGCGGACATGGGGCCCGTTCCGGGCATGCGATACGTCACACACGGAGGCAGCCCGCCGTACGACGGGCCCGAACTCCGTGTCTCAGCCGAAGCGTTCGATCCGGATACGGTCCACCGGCTGACCGGCCGCCACCAGCAGACGCGAGGCGTGTTCGGCGAAGCCGTTGGAGCCGCACACGTAGGCCTCCCAGCCCTCTTCGGGAGCCTCGGCCAGCAGCGGCTCCACGTGCGCGGCCGAGATCCGGCCGACCGGCACTCCGGGCGGTGCACCGCGCGTGAACACCGGTGTGGTCTCGGCCCCGTACTCGCGCGCGTAGATCAGTTCCCCGGGGCTGCGCGCGGAGACCAGCAGCCGCAGCGGCACGGACAGCCTCCGCGCCCGGTGGTGACGCACCATCGACATCAGCGGCACCACGCCGGAACCGGCGCCGAGGAGCAGCGCGGGCCGGTCGCCGGGCCACGCGAAGAAGCCGCTCAGCGGGCCGCGCAGCTCGATCCGGTCACCGGGCCGCGCCTCGGTGCGGAACCAGCCGGAGACCTCGCCGCCCTCGACGTGGTCCAGCGTCAGCTCGATGTGCCCGGAGCCGTCGGGCGCGGACGCGAGCGAGTAGTGGCGCTGGGCGGTGTAGCCGTCCTCGGCGGTCAGCCGGAGCATCAGATGCTGTCCGGGCACATGACCGGCCCACGCGGGCACCGCGAAGCGGTAGGTGGCGGCGTGCGGGGTCTCCCGGCGGATCTCGGTGAGCGTGGCCGACTGCCAGGTGCCGGCGGTGTCGTTGCCGACGGGGACACGGCCGGGCACCGCGAACCGGGTCGGGGGCGTGAAGGGCGCGGGGGAGAGGGCCGTATCAGTCACCGGAGTACCGCTGCTCCTCCCACGGGTTGCCCCGCGCGTGATAGCCGTTCTGCTCCCAGAAACCCGGCTCGTCGTGGTCGAGGAGGCGCAGGCCCGCGATCCACTTGGCGCTCTTCCAGAAGTACAGATGCGGCACGATCAGCCGGGCGGGACCGCCGTGCTCGGGGGCGAGCGGCCGGCCGTCGTACTCCCAGACGATCCAGGCCCGGCCGCCGGTGACGTCCGCGAGCGGCACGTTCGCGGTGTAGCCGGTGTGGGAGTACGCCACGACATGGGTCGCGGTGTCCAGCGGGCCCGCCGCGTCCAGGAACGCGTCCAGGGACACACCCGCGAACCGCACCCCGAACTTCGACCAGCTCGTCACACAGTGGATGTCGCCCTTGTACTCGGAGGCGGGCAGCGCGTGCGCCGCGTCCCAGTCCCAGGTGCGCGGCCGGGCCACCAGGCCGTCGACCCGGAACGTCCAGTCGGCGGCGGTGAGCTCGGGGGTGACCTCGGCGGACAGCACGGGCCAGTCGTCGCCCGCGTCGTACTGACCGGGCGGAAGCCCGGGATCGTCGACGCGCGGGCGCCCGGTGAACCCTCGGGTGACATGCATACGGCTGGAGCCCTTCGACTGTTGCTTACGGATTCAACGGTACGTGCCGTCGGAGCTGCTCCGGACCCGTTCGGACGCGCGATCGTTAAGCGCGTATGAAGTCTCCCGGCCTCGGGGAATAGCAGGACCGCGATCTTCCTTGCCCGAGGTGCCCCGTCCGGCGGCACGTGACCCCTCGTGCCCCGGCGACAGCGGAGAAAGTGGGAGCCCAGATGCCCAAGGCATACGTCTTCACCCGGCACGGCGGTCCGGAGACCGAGGCGCTCGTCGACGTGGAACGCCCGAGCCCCGGCCCGGAGGAGCTCTTGATCGCCGTGCGCGCGGCCGGCGTCAACCCGGTCGACCACAAGATCCGCTCGGGGTACCGCCCGCCGGGCCAGGGCGGCGGAGCGTTCCCCGCCGTGTTCGGCAGCGAGGTCTCCGGCGTGGTCGTCGAGGCCGGGAAGTCGGTCACCGGCTTCGCCGTCGGCGACGAGGTCTTCGGCGCGCCCGTCGCGGGCGGCTACGCCGAGTTCGCGGTCCTGCCGCAGCGGCTGACCGCCCACAAGCCCGCCGCGCTGTCCTTCACCGACGCCGCGACCATCCCGGTGGCCGGGGCGACCGCGTACGACGGAATCCGCCAGCTGGACCTCGCCGCCGGGTCGGTGCTGCTGATCACCGGCGCGGGCGGCGGCGTCGGCGTGGCGGCCGCGCAGATCGCCCGCGCGGAGGGCGTGCGTGTGCTGGGCCTGGCGAGCGACGGCAAGAAGGATCTGCTCGCCGCACTCGGCGCCGTCCACGTACCGTCCGGCCCCGGCTGGACCGAGCGGGCCACCGCCGCCGCCCCCGAGGGCATCGACGGGATCTACGACCTCGTCGGCGGCGAGGTGTTCACCGAGGCCGCCGCACTCGCCGGCCCCGGCACCAAGCTGATCACCGCGGCCGTACGCCCCGAGGAGGCCGAACGGCTGGGCGGCGCACGTGTCGAGCGGGCCCGCACCGCGGCCGTCCTGGCGGCGGTGGCGGACCTCGTGGTGAGCGGCGCCCTCGACCCGCGGGTGACGCGGACGTTCCCGCTGGAGCGGGCCGAGGAGGCTCTGCGCGAGGTCGAGAGCGGACACGCGCGCGGCAAGGTCGTGATCGAGGTGGCTCCGTGACCGAGGCCGCACCCCGTCACATACTCGACAACCCGGCGCTCGCCGCGTTGCAGGGCCCCCACGCCCACCTCGCCGAGCGCCGCGGCCGGATCCTGCGCTACCCGGTCGACGTCTCGCCCTGGCTGGCGATGCCGGACGACCCCGGGCCGCAGGACTGGGCGGACCTCGTCGCCCTCACCGGACCGGGCAGCGACGTCCCGCTGCTCGGCACGCTCAACCCGGTCCCGGAGGGCTGGACGATCACCTTCCGCGCGGAGGGCGTCCAGCTCGTCGACGACGGAATCGCCGCCGCGCCCGACCCCGAGGCGATCCGGCTCGGCCCCGCCGACGTCCCCGAGATGCTCGATCTCGTCGAGCGCACCCGGCCGGGCCCCTTCCTGCCCCGCACCATCGAGATGGGGACCTATCTGGGCCTGCGCCGCGAGGGCCGGCTCGTCGCCATGGCGGGGGAGCGGCTGCACCTGCCGGGCTGGACCGAGATCAGCGCGGTCTGCACCGACCCCTCGACCCGCGGTGAGGGCCTCGCGACCCGGCTCGTCCTGGCCGTCGCGCACGGCATCCGCGAACGCGGCGAAACCCCCTTCCTGCACGCCAGCGCCGCCAACACCAACGCCATACGGCTCTACGAGGCGCTCGGCTTCCGCCTGCGCCGCACCACGGCGTTCATGTCGGCGCGGGCGCCCGAGGGGGCGGGGGAGGAGCGGGCGACGGTGGGGGTGTGAGACCGGGCGGGCGCCGCGGTACCGCGACGGCGCCTCAGTCCTGCCTGCCCCCGGCAGCTTCCTCCCCGCCCCCGGCGGCCTCCTCGTCGTCCGCCGGTGACCAGCCGTTGTAGCGCACCAGATACTCCGCGAACCGCTCCAGATCGGCCTCCGGCCAGCCCGCGAGCCGCTCCCTGAACGCGGCCCGACGGCTCTGTGTGACCTGGGCGAGGATGCTCCGCCCGGCGCCGGTGAGGTGCAGCACCTGCACGCGGGCGTCCTCGGGATCCAGCCGCCGCTCGATCAGCCCCGAGTGTTCCAGCGCCGCCACCTGGCGGCTCACGGTCGACTTGTCCAGCGCGTAGTGCGCGGCCAGGTCGGTGGCCCGGCAGCCGTCGCGCTCCTCCAGATGCCCGAGCAGTGTGTACGACACCAGGGACAGCTCGGGGTGCATCCGCCCCGCCGACGCACGGGCCCGGCGCGCGAACGTCGTCATCTCCCGCTGGATGGTCTCCACGGCCTCGGCTGCGTCCATGATTTCTCACTCCCTCGCTCTTGGTTGTATAGTACAACTTAAGCAAGAGTTGTATATGCCAACCATTGGAGGTGCGCGCCATGAGGTCCCCGGCGCTGCGGCACGCGTTGACCCATCTGATCGCCCCGCTGCTGATGTGCCTGGGTATGGGGCTCGCCTACATGGGGGCCTTCGTGACCCCGGAGCCGCACCAGCTGCCCGTCGCGGTTGTGGGCGGCGCGCCGGAGGCGAAGGCACTGGCGGGGGCGGTCCAGGACTCGGCGGGGGACAAGCTCGACGTACGGACCGTCGACACCCGCGCGGAAGCCGTGGACCTGCTCAAGTCCCGTGCCATCACCGGCGCCTACGTGCCGGACGCCAAGTCGCCCGAACTGGTCGTCGCCACCGCCTCGTCCGACATGGGCGCCCTCGCCGTCCAGCGGGTCTTCACACCCCTCGCCGCCGAGCAGGGCCTGCCGCTGAAGGTGACCGACGCGGTCCCCCCGGTCGCCGACGACCCGAGCGGCCAGGGGCTGTTCTTCCTGCTCATCGCCGTCAGCATCGGCTCGTACGCCTCCGTCGCCGCGATCGGCGCGGCGGGCGGCGCCCTGCCGATGCGGATCCGCGCGCTGCTGACGCTCGGCGTCTCCGCCGTGGTCGGCGGGATCGGCGCGCTGCTCGCGGGCCCCGTCTTCCACCTCGCCCACCACGGACTCGCCGGTGTCTTCGGCATGGCCTGGCTCTACTCCGCCGGCATCCTCTTCATCGGCCTCGGCCTGCACACGTTCCTGAAGCGCTGGACCACGCTGACGATGATGGTGCTGTTCGTGATGCTCAACTTCACCAGCTCCGGCGGCCTGTTCAGGCCCGAACTCCAGAACGGCTTCTTCGGGACGCTGCACTCCTTCTGGAACGGCGCCGGCTTTGTGGAGGGCGCCCGCGGCCTGCTCTACTTCGGCGGCGACGGACTGGCCCGGAACATCACGACCCTGGCCGCCTGGCTGCTCGCCGGCCTCGCGCTCACCGCGCTCGCCGCGGTTCACGAGCGCGGGCGCGAGGGTGCGCCGACCGTGGCCGCGGAGCCGCGGACCGAGGTCCGGGAGGACGCCGGGGAAGAGGCCGGGGCAGAGGCTGAGGAGGAGGCCGAGGAGACCGTCGGCGTCTGATCGATCAGGTGTAGGGTGGCCGTCCGGCCGCGGGTGGACCCGGCCGTGTGCGACCGAGGAGGTGAGACCCATCAACGCTGTGCCAGATGGGGTGCTCGCTCCTCCGACCGGCGCGGATCCCCGACAGAGGTGACCGCGAGAGCGCCCTTCGACTTCCGAAAGGCCCTCGCACGTCCATGCCTCCCGCAGCATCCGTACCGTCCATGCCTCCCGCCGGTCCGCCGGCCCTCTCCCCGGACGCGGTGGTCGCCGCCCTGCGCGCGGCGGGCTGTGTCTTCGCCGAGGACGAGGCGGCCCTGATCCTCGACTCCGCCCGCACCCCGGCCGAACTCGCCACGCTGGTCGCACGCCGGGTCGCCGGAGAACCACTCGAACTCGTCGTCGGCTGGGCCGAGTTCCGCGGTCTGCGGATCACCGTGGACACCGGGGTCTTTGTACCCCGCCGCCGTACCGAGTTCCTCGTCGCGCAGGCCCTCGCCCGGGTGCCGCGGGCGCGGCTGGTGGTCGACCTGTGCTGCGGCTCGGGCGCGGTCGGCGCCGCGCTGGCCGCGGCGCTCGGCCCCGTCGAACTGCACGCCGCCGACATCGACCCCACCGCCGTCCGCTGCGCGCGCGGCAACGTCGCCGCCTACGACGGCCGGGTACACGAGGGCGACCTGTTCGCCGCCCTCCCCGGTGAACTCCGGGGCCGCGTCGACATCCTGGCCGCCAACGTGCCCTACGTCCCCACCGGCGAGGTCGGCCTGCTGCCGGCGGAGGCCCGCGACCACGAGCCCCTGCGCTCCCTCGACGGCGGCGCCGACGGACTCGACGTCCTGCGCCGGGTCGCCGCCGAGGCACCCCACTGGCTGTCCCCCGGCGGCCGCCTCCTGAGCGAGACGAGCCAACGCCAGGCCCCGGCCGCCGTGACCGCCTTCACCCGCGCGGGACTGACGGCCGAGGTGTCGGTCGGCGAGGACTCGGACGCACACGTGGTCGTGGGCGGGCTGCCGGGCTGAGCGGCGGGCGCGGCGACGGGCGGGACGGGTCGTGAGCGGGGCCGGCCCCCTGCCGCAGGTGGCGGGCCTGAAGTCGCCGGACGGCGTGGTGGGTCCGCCCGGCCGGATCGGTGCGGGCGGGCTTGAAGTCGCCGGACGGTGTGCTGGGTCCGCCCTGCCCCAGGGTGGCGGGATTGAAGTCGCCGCACGGCGTGGTGGGTCCACCCGGCCGGAACGTTGTCGGACAGATCGGGCGTGGTCCCTTGCTTTACGGCTCCCCTGACCACGGGGCGCATCAGCGCCGTCTGCCGGTCCAGGCGCCGCCCGCGAGGCCGCGAAGGTGTCCGCGCGAAATGGGCCGGGCGTTCAACCCCGGTCTTGGGCGCGGGCGATGAGGACCGCCACGTCGTCGTGGTTGTCCGGGTGGTGCAGGGTGCGGACGAGCAGGTCGCAGACGTCCTCCAGGGGGCGGGCGGGGTCGTCCAGGAGGCTCAGCATGGCGTCGAGGCGTTCGTCCAGGGAGTGGCGGCGGGTCTCCACCAGGCCGTCGGTGTACAGAACCAGCTGGTCACCGGGGCCGAGGTCGAAACTGGTCGTCGAGAAGGCGACACCGCCGACGCCGAGCGGCGCCCCGGTCGGCAGATCGAGCAGCTCCGGCGCGTGGCCCACCCGCACGCGCGCGGGCGGCAGATGGCCCGCGTTGGCGATCAGGCACTGCCCGAGCCGGGGGTCGTGGACGGCGTAGAGGCAGGTGGCGATGGAGTGGTCCAGGCCCGCGGTGATCCGGTCGAGGTGCTCCAGGAGCACGGCGGGATCGAGGTTGAGCGAGGCCAGTGTGTTGGTGGCGGTGCGCAGCCGGCCCATGGTCGCGGCGGCGTTGATCCCGCTGCCCATCACGTCCCCGACGACCAGCGCGGTCCGGTCGCCGTCCAGCGGGATGACGTCGAACCAGTCGCCGCCCACCTCGACGGTGTCGCCGGCCGGCTGGTAGCGCGAGGCGACCTCCAGGCCGCCGACGACCGGCGGATGGCTGGGCAGCAGACTGCGCTGGAGGGTGAGGGCGGTGTCGCGGGCGTTCTGGTACCAGCGCGCGTTGTCGATCTGCACCGCCGCGCGGGCGGCCAGTTCCCGGGCAAGGAGCAGGTCGTCGTCGCTGAACGGCAGGGGATTGCGGGTGCGTTTGAGGTCCAGCGCGCCGAGCACCTCGCCGCGGGCGATCAGCGGCACCGCGAGATACGAGTGGACACCGGCGCGCGCGAGCACGACGGCCGCCTCGGGGGAGCGGGCGATACGGGGCAGGTCCTCGTCCTTCACCCGGGCCACCATGACCGGATTCCCGGTACGGACGCACTCGGTGACCAGACGGTCCGGTTCGTAGCGCGCGACCTGCCCGGGGGTGTCGGCCGCCAGCAGGGCCTCGGTCGCGTGGTCCGCGCGTACGGCGAGGGCCCTGATCACCGCGGGCTCGGACGGGCCGAGGCTGCTGCGCCGGCCTTCCACCACCGCGTCCAGCAGATCCACGGCCGCGATGTCGGCGAGCTCGGGGACGGCGACGTCGGCGAGTTCCCGGGCGGTGCGGTCCAGCTCCAGCGTGGTGCCGATCCGGGTGGAGGCGTCCGCGATCAGGGCGAGCCGGCGCCGGGCGGTCTCGGCCTCGATGCCGGCCCGGTACTGCTCGGTGATGTCGACCAGGGACATGGCGACGCCGAGCGCGGTGCCCACGGCGTCCTCCAGCCGGTACAGCGAGGCCGTCCACGCGTGGTCCTCGTCGGGGTCGGCGGGCGTACGGCCGACAATCGACCGGTCGACCAGCGGCCGGCCCGTCGCCAGCACCTGACGGGCCGCGGTCTCCAGGACGTCCGAGTCCAGCATCGGCAGCACCTCGCGGATGGTCCGCCCGAGGTGCGCGTCGGCGGGGACGCCGTCGATCTGCTCCAGCGTCGGATTGACCGAGACATAGCGCAGGGTCGTGTCCAGTACGGCGATCCCGATGGGTGACTGGTCGACCACCTGTGCCGACAGCGCCACGTCCCGCTCCAGCCGCCGTACCGTCGACTGGTCGGCGGCGAGACCGAGCGCGTACACGTCGCCGCGGTCGTCCATCAGGCGCATGTTGCGGAACTCGACCAGCCGCGTGCTGCCGTCCTTGTGCCGGATCGGGAAGGCGCCGGCCCAGCCCTCGCCGGTGGCCATGACGTCGGAGAAGAGCTTCACCACGAGGTCCATGTGCTGCTCGTGGATCATCACGTGGGCGGCGTAGTGGCCCAGCGCCTCGCGCGCCGAGTAGCCGAACAACTCCTCGGCCTGCGGGCTCCACAGCACGATGCGGCCCTCGGTGTCCAGGACCACCGAGGCGACGCCCAGCACGTCCAGCAGCCCGCCCGGACGCACCGGACCGAGAACCGGACCGTCACCCTCGGCGACGGAAGACCCGGGTGTACTCATCACGCACCGCCTTCGCCCTTTCGCACGGCACGTGGTCCCCCGTGCCGACTCCCCTTGTCGTAGCGCGCTCACGCACGTCTTTCACGCCACCTTCGCCTTTCTCCACCATCTCTCAACACGGCGGTGTACGTCCGGCGATCCACAAGGGGCCGCGGACAGCGAATCACACCGGCCGCCGCCGGGTGTCCCGTCGGTCGCGATCAGGACATCAGGTCGGCCGCCGAGGGTGGTTTCCCGCGCCCGCCGCTGACGGTTTCCGCCCGGTGGGTGGGGGAGCGGAATCCGGGGGCGCCCGGCCGCGGGGACCGGTCCGTCCGCGGCACCGCGTCACCGCGCCTCCGTCTGGGAGACGTCGGAACGACAACCCGCGTTCCTTTCTTGGTCTGTACATGACCACCCTGGCGGTCCAGACTGTGCGCCGAGCGCGTCCCCCCGCCTCCCGACCCCAAGGAGCGGACCCCCATGCGTCTGCGTACCTGGCAACGTTGTCACGCCGTCCTCACCGGCGTCGTCGCCCTCGCCACCGCCGCCGTCCTGTCCGCCGCCGCGCCCGCCTCGGCCGCCGACACCTGGAACGAGACCGGTTCCGACCGCGCCGATCCGCTGTCCGAGAGCCAGGGCCTGACCTCCGTCGAGGTCCCGGCGGGCAGCACCAATCGCTACACCGGCATCGGCACCATCCCCGCCGACGTGTCCGGCCGCGGCTGGAACCACGTCGGCGACCCCGACGCCTCCTACAACGGCTACTACATCGAGCCGTACCAGCGGGACTCCGGCAGCGCGAAGATGTTCCGCGTACAGGCACCGGGCGGCGCCTGGTCCGAGTACGTGCACCAGCTGAGCGCCGGCGAGGCGCTGAACAACTCCTGGGTGGCGGTCTCGCCCGACGGCCAGTGGATGCTCGCCGGCGAGTACGGCACGATGAGCCGCTTCCTGGTCTTCCCGACCCCGGGCGTGAACGGCTCCACCTCGCCCTCGGCGAACCTCCCGCAGGCCTCCACGGTCCGCCTCGACCACGCCGTGCGCGACGTCCAGGGCTGCGACTTCTCCGGACCCACGACCCTGCTGTGCTCCTCGGACGACCCGGCGGGCACCCTCTTCGGCATGACGAAGCCGCTGCTTCAGATCGACCTGTCGGCGACGCCGGGCGGTTCCGACGTGTCCGGCCACGTCACGGCCCTGCGCCAGCTGCCGCTGCGCAGCGCGTGCTCGGGCACCTTCGAGTCGGAGGGCATCGACTACGACCGCCGTACCGGCACCCTGCGCGTGATCGTCCTGTCGCCGGGCTTCTGCGTGATCACGGACAGCAAGACCTACCGGTTCAGCCGCGGCTGAACCGCGCCGCCGCCGCCGCGCGGCGCCGTGCGGCGGCGGCGAGCGGCGTGCGGTGGAGCGTCCCCGGAAAGTAGTGGTTTTCTGGGGTGGTGGCGCGGTTCGCGGGAACCCGTGGAGCGCGCCACCACCACGAGAGGAGCGACCACGATGGACCGTGAGCGATCGCACGAGGAGTCCGTCTCCCTCGAGATCAGCGGATGCAGCAAGGAGGACGCACGGATCGTGCTCGACGCGCTGGCCGAGTGCTTCGAGTCCGACCGGGCCGTCGAGGACGCGCCGCGACAGCTCCACGAGACCCGCCCCATGGTGTGGCTCGGCACTTTCGAGGTCACCGACACCCACAGCTGCGGGACCCCGGCCCGGCTTGCGTCGAGCGTCGAGGCCGACGCACAGGGCGGCTACTGGGCCATCGGCCGCCTCCACGAGACGCTGGACTCGCTGTTCGCCGTACGCGACCTGTCCTCGGCCTCCGGGGACCAGGAGCGCGAACTGCACGTCCTGCTCGAAAGCCGCTGACGTCCGGAGCCCGGTCCGGGGTCCGCCAGGCGGGCTCACGGGTAGAGGCCGGCCCGGAAGGCGAACGAGACGAGCTGTGCCCGGTCGCGTGCGCCGACCTTCGTCATGGCCCGCACCGCGTGTGTCTTCACGGTGAACGGCGACACGGACAGCTGGGCGGCGATCTCGTCGTTGCCGAGCCCGCCGGCGACGAGCACCACCACCGCCCGCTCCCGGGGCGTCAGCGCGTCGAAGCGCCGTAGCAGCTCCTTGTCGATCACCGGGGGCGGGCTGTCGGTCATGTGGCCGATCAGCGCGGCCGTCGCGGCGGCCGACAGCGCACCGCCACCGCCGACCACCTCGGCGATGCCGGCGACGAGTTCGGCGGGGCTCACGGTCTTGCTCAGGAAACCGTTGGCGCCCGCGCGCAGGGCCGCGAGCACGATCTCGTCCTGGTCGAAGGTGGTCAGCACGATCACCCGCAGCCGCTCCGGCGGGTGCTCCGCGCGGATCCGGCGAGTGGCCTCGACCCCGTCGATGCCGGGCATCCGGATGTCCATCAGGACCAGGTCGACCGGGTGCTCCCTGAGGTAGGGGACGACCTGGAGCCCGTCGGAGAGGTCACCCGCGACGACGAGAGCGGGGTCGAGCCGGAGCATCGCCCTGATACCGGCCCTGATCTCGGCCTGGTCGTCGACGATCAGAATCCGAGTCATGAGACCACGGCCCCCAGCGGGCTGAACTCCGCGTGGACCCGGAACCGCCCGCCCTCGCTGTCGATGGTCAGCCGCCCGCTGGAGGACTCGACGCGTTCGCGCATCCCCACCAGGCCGAGTCCGCTGCCCGGGCCGGCGGTGCCGTTCGGTGCGCGGCCGACGCGGTTCTCCACGGTGACGCAGATCCTGCCGTCGCGCTCGCGCACCTCCACCGTCGCCGCCCCCTCCCCGTGCCGGTAGGCGTTCGTGAGGGCCTCCTGGACGACCCGGTAGACCGTCACGCCGACGCTGGGCTCCACAAAACCGGCGGGAAGGTCGAGTGTGGGGCGGACATCCAGGCCGATGCTCTCGAACGACGCGACCAGGCCCTCCAGGCCGCTGAGCGCCGGGGTCGGCCGGAGCGCCTCGGTCTCGGAGCTGTCGTCCCCCAGGCGCAGCAGCGCGAGAATCCGCTGTGTCTCGACGACGACGGTGCGGGCGCTGGACCTGGCCGAGACGAGGGCCTGCCGGGAGGACTCGGCGTCCCCGGGCAGTCCGATCTCCGCGGCGCCGAGATGCATGCTCAGCATCGCGACCTGGTGGCCGATGACGTCGTGGAGGTCGCGGGCGATGCGCATCCGTTCCTCGGTCACCCGTCGGGTCGCCTCGATCTCGCGGGTGGCGATCGCGGTCTCGGCCCGCTCCTCCAGGATCCGCCAGTGCTCCCGGTGGATCCGCAGCGCGGCCCCCGTCGCCCCGCCCGCCGTGGCGGAGAAGAGCGCGGCGGCACCCACGACCGCGCCACCGCGGAATCCGCCCACCGTCATGAACGCCCCGAGGAAGAACGCGGCCACGATGCCCGTCGCGGCCAGCGGCTGCTTGCCCCTGAGGGTGACGGAGAACAGGACGAGCACCGCCATCATCCACACCGACAGGGGGTCCTCGCCCACCGCCGTGACGGCGAAGGACGCCGCGCTCGTCACGGCCAGTCCCTCCCACGGCCGCCACCACGAGAGAGCGACACCGGCACCGGCGAGGAGCGCGGACAGGGCCGTCGGCCAGTCGGAGCCCCGCACGGCCACGGCCACGAGCTGGCCGGCGAACGCCAGCGCGGCCAGCGCGTAGGCGATGAGGTGCAGCGCCTCGGGGCGGCGGACCCACAGGGGTGCCACCGGCCCGTCCTGGTTGTTCCGCGCCTTGACCATGACCCGATTCTCGTCCACGTGTGCCGCGGCCGTGTACTTCGAACGATGTAGACGGCGGGCCCGGTCCGGGCGGGAGGTGCGGTGCGGCCCGGTCGTTCCGGGGCGGATTCCGGAACTACTTCGTTCGAAGTACGCGGGCCCTCCCGAGGGCGCCGAGACTCCTCGTCGAGGCGACCGCCTCACCCCCTCACGACCACCGAACGGGACACCCCATGACGCACACCACCGTGACTCCGAGCCCCACCGCGACGTCGGGGACGCTCTCCGCGATCCGCTCGCTCCACCTGATCCGGGTCGTCTTCTCCCTGGTCTGGGTGGCGCTCGTCCTCGCCACCTCCGGCTCGCTGGTACCGGCGGACGAGCCCACGGCGACCGCGGCCGTGCTGCTCGTCGTCTACCCCCTGTGGGACGCCGTCGCCACGCTGATCGAGCGCCGCACGACCGGTACCGGCGCCACGGACCGCGTCGGCACCGCCAACGTGGTGCTCGGCCTCGTCGCCACCGCCGGGATGACCGCCGCGGTCCTGTCCACCGTCGGAACGGCCCTGCTCGTGTTCGGCGTCTGGGCCCTGCTGTCCGGCGCGCTCCAGCTCACCGTGGCGCTCCGCCGCCGGCGCACCGTCGGCGCCCAGTGGCCCATGGTCGTCAGCGGCGGGCTTTCCGTCCTCGCCGGCGCCTCCTTCGCCGTCCGGTCCGACGCGCCGGACAGCGGCCTGTCCGGCCTCGCCGGATACTCCGCCTTCGGTGCCGTGTGGTTCCTCGTCTCCGTCATCGCCCTGAGCGTCCGCGACCGCCGCGCCCAGAACCGGTAGCCCGCAGTGGCCGGGCTCACGTCGACGTGGTTGTGCAACTTGTTGCACAATCGGGGTCGGAGCTTCTGCGACAGAGCTGCCGACCCCGCGCACGGAGGGCCCGATGAGCCGTTACCCGCACCTGATGTCCCCGCTGGACCTGGGCTTCACCACCCTGCCCAACCGGGTCCTCATGGGCTCGATGCACGTCGGACTGGAGGAGGCCGAGGGCGGGTTCGCCCGTATGGCGGCCTTCTACGCCGCCCGCGCCCGCGGGGGAGTGGGCCTCATCGTCACCGGCGGTATCGCCCCCAATGACGAGGGGCGGCCCTACGAGGGCGGCGCCAGGCTCACCACCGACGCCGAGGCGGAGCAGCACCGCGAGGTCACCGAGGCCGTGCACCGCGAGGGCGGCCGGATCGCCCTCCAGATCCTGCACTTCGGCCGGTATGCCTACCACCGGGACCTGGTCGCGCCCAGCCCGCTCCAGGCCCCGATCAGCCCCTTCGTGCCCCGCGAACTGACCGACGCCGAGGTCGAGCGGACCATCGACGACTATGTGCGCACCGCCCGGCTGGCCCGGCAGGCCGGCTACGACGGTGTCGAGATCATGGGCTCCGAGGGCTACCTCATCAACGAGTTCATCGCCGCGCAGACCAACCACCGCACCGACCGCTGGGGCGGCCCGTACGAGAACCGGATGCGGTTCCCCGTCGAGATCGTCCGGCGGGTCCGCGAGGCGGTGGGCGAGGACTTCGTCGTCATCTACCGGCTGTCCATGCTGGACCTGGTGCCCGGGGGCTCCACCCTCGACGAGGTCATCACCCTCGCGAAGGCCGTCGGGGCCGCCGGGGCGACGATCATCAACACCGGTATCGGCTGGCACGAGGCGCGCATCCCGACCATCGCCACCTCGGTGCCGCGCGGCGCCTACACCTGGGTCACCAAGCGGCTGATGGGCGAGGTGTCCGTGCCGCTCGTCACCACCAACCGCATCAACACCCCCGACCTGGCCGAGGAGTTGCTCGCCGGCGGTCATGCCGACATGGTCTCCGTGGCCCGTCCGATGCTGGCCGACCCCGACTTCGTCGCGAAGGCCGCCGCCGGGACACCGGAGGCGATCAACACCTGCATCGGCTGCAACCAGGCCTGCCTGGACCACACCTTCAGCGGGCAGATCACCTCTTGCCTGGTCAACCCGCGAGCCTGCCACGAGACCGAGCTGGTCCTGTCCCCGACCCGGCACCGCAAGCGGATCGCGGTCGTCGGCGCCGGCCCCGCGGGGCTCGCCTGCGCGGTGAGCGCCGCCGAACGAGGCCACGCCGTCACCCTCTTCGACGCCGCGAGCGAGATCGGCGGCCAGCTCAACGTGGCCCGGAAGGTCCCCGGCAAGCAGGAGTTCGACGAGACCCTGCGCTACTTCCGCCACCAGCTGGACTCCCACGGTGTGGACGTACGCCTCGACACCCGCGTCACCGCGGCCGACCTGTCCGGCTACGACGACGTGGTCGTCGCGACCGGCGTCTCCCCGCGCACCCCCGAGATCCCCGGCGTCGACCACCCGAGCGTCGTGGGCTACCTCGACGTGCTGCGCGACGCCGTGCCGGTCGGCGAGCGCGTGGCGATCCTCGGCGCCGGCGGTATCGGCTTCGACGTGGCCGAGTACCTCACCGACGGCGGCGACAGGACGAGCGAGGACCCGGCGGCGTACTTCCGCCAGTGGGGCGTCGACATGGCCTACGCGGGTCCCGGCGGACTCGCGGCACCCGAGCGCCCGGCCACGTCGCGCAGTGTCCATCTGCTCCAGCGCAAGACCACCAAGGTCGGCGCGGGCCTCGGCAAGACCACCGGCTGGATCCACCGCGCCGAACTGAAGCACCGCGGCGTCACCATGGTCCCCGGCGTGACCTACGACCGGATCGACGACGCCGGACTGCACATCACCGTCGGCGAGGAGAGCACGGTCCTGGAGGTCGACACCGTGGTGCTGTGCACGGGACAGGAACCGCGTCGCGGCCTGTACGAGGAACTGGTCGCCGCCGGGCACAACGCCCACCTCATCGGGGGCGCCGACGTGGCCGCCGAGCTGGACGCCAAGCGCGCGATCAAGCAGGGCACGGAACTCGCCGCGGCCCTGTGACCCCGGCGTCCGTCCCTAGGATGACCGCATGTCACTCCCGCACGCGATCCTCACCGCCCTGCTCGAAAGGCCGTCCTCGGGGCTGGAGCTGACCCGCCGCTTCGACCGGTCGATCGGCTACTTCTGGTCGGCGACGCACCAGCAGATCTATCGCGAGCTGGGAAAACTGGAGTCCGACGGGCTGATCCGGGCCCTGCCGTCCGAACAGCCCGTGCGCGGGCAGAAGAAGAGCTACGAGGTGCTGCCCGCGGGCCGCGCCGAACTGGCCCGCTGGACCGCCGCCGCCCAGGACCCCAAGCCGCTGCGGGACACCCTGCTGCTGCGGCTGCGCGCCTCCGCCGTGGTCGGCACGGCCGGCCTTGAGGCCGATCTGCGCCGCCATCTGGAGCTCCACCGGCAGCAGTTGGCGGAGTACGAGGAGATCGAGCGGCGTGACTTCCCGCCGGACAAGGACAGCGCGCAGGACCGGATCCAGCATCTGGTCCTGCGCGCCGGTATCGACCTGGAGACCTTCTGGACGGGCTGGCTCACCCACGCCCTGGAGGAAGTGGGACGACTGCCCCGGTAGGCCGGTGCGGTTGTCGGAGCCGGCCCGGTGTCAGAGCCGGTACGGCTTCGCCCTGCGGCGCAGGAACCAGCCCGCCGCGATGGCCCCGGTGCCCACGAGCACACCGCCCGCCACCAGCGTGAGCGTCCCGTAGTCCTTGCTGCCGCCGCCCACACCGCCCATGACACCGCGCGACGGGGAGGCCGTCGCGGAGATCGTGGGGGTGGAGGCCGCCGAGACGATCACGGACTGGGTGCCCGCGGTGTTCTGGTTGGAGCACATCACCACGACGGTGTACGTACCGGGGGTGACCTGCGACCAGGCCGAGGACTGGAGGTTGGAGGTGCCGGTGAGGGCCACCTGGCGGCCCTGGGCGAAGTTCGCCTGGCTGCTGTTGAGCAGCGAGGCGTTGCCCCAGCTGCCGTTCGTCTGGGTGCACGCACTGGTCGTGACCGAGACCGTGGAGCCCGAGGTGCTCACGGAGATCCCGTTGGCGGCTGCCGCCGGACCGCCGCCGGTCAGGGCGATGGGAAGGGCGGCGGCTGTCACGATCGGGCCGGAGCGCAGGATTTGCTGGGAGATGCGCATGGATCTGTCCTCCGGCGGCACGGTCGGCGGAACATCCTTGCGCCGCCGGGGTCGGGGAGTCGCCCGTGCGCCTCAGGGGCAGCCAATGCCGAGCCGGTGCGCGCCGCACTCCGGGAGCGCCCGACCAGGTGACGCGTTCCCCCGTCCGGGCCATCCGGGTCGCGGGATCACCGCTACCCCTTCTCGCCCGTGGTCACCGTCCGCTCGGCCGAGTAGCCGCCCCACGTCCCGTCCGGGAGCTTGGCGCGCAGGCGCACCTTGTGCGTCTCGCCGGACTCGCGGCTGATGTAGAAGCTGTAGGTCGCCCGGCCCTCGGGTGCGTTCCCGCCCCACACGAGTGTGGTGGCCGGCTGTCCGTCGAGCTGGATCTGGTACTCCGAGATCACCCCGTCGACCGGTGGCGGCATCCAGGACAGCTCGATGTTGAAGGCCCCGTCGGCGCGCACGGTGGTCGCGCGGAAGTCGGCCGGTGCGGTGTCCCGGCCGTCGTCGGCGCCGGGCGCGGTGGTCAGCGCCACGGCGTTCCCGGCGGGCGAGAGGTTGTCCGCCGCATCGCGCGCCCGGATCGTGAACGAGTAGCGCTGTCCCGGCCGCAGCCCGGTGACCACGGCCGCGGTCTGGTTCCCGCTCACACTGTGGATCTTCGTGTCGCCCTGGTAGATGTCGTACGACACCACGTCCTTGTTGTCCTTGGACGCGCCCCACGCCAGCTGGGCCGCCCGGTTCCCGGCCGCCCGGCCCGTGGTCTTCCCGGGGCGTGTGGGCGGCGAGTCGTCCGCCGCGACCGCGGCCGGGGTGGTCGCCTTGACCTGGCGGCTCGGCGCGCTCAGCCGGCCCTCGGCGTCCCGGGCCCGGACGGTGAAGACATAGGTGGTGGAGGGCTTCAGCCGGGTGACGTCCACCATGTGGTCGTCGGCGGGGACCTCGTCGACCTTGTCGCCGCCCCGGTAGACCTCGTACTCGGTGATCGGGGGGCTCGCCGACACCTGGTTCCACATGACGTGCACGCTGGTGGCGCTGCCGGCCTCGGCGGTGACGCCGGCCGGCGCGCCCGGTGGCCGCTCGCCGCCCGCGTCCTCCGTGGCGCCCAGGGCGCAGGAGGTGAGGGTCAGCAGCATGCCGCAGGTCAGCACGGCGGGAACGGTGGCTCGTCGCACGGCGCTGCCTCCCTGCACACGGCAATGGTCCGGACCAATCATGCGCGTGTGACGGGATCACATCAAGAGGGCGGGCGTGGGTGAGTGGCTCCGGGTGTGTGCGTGAGTACCGCCGGGCGTTACGTATGCTGAGGCTCTCGCGGCTGAACTCGCCTGGAGTGAGGGCGAGTTCATGTCCGTGGCGCGGGCCGCTGTCGTCGCTGTTCCCGCGCCGGCGCGGGCGGCCGGGGGCCGGAGCCGTCACGGGCTCGGGCCCCCGCCCCCGGTCGAACCCGCCGGACGTGTACCGTCCGGCCCACTTCGGTGGCCCCTTGATCAAAATGGGCATCAGATGATCTGAGTACCTGTCAGATACCCACCGGAGAGGCTCCCTCATCGTGCGTGTCCAGTCGCTGACGCTGGTCGTCGCGAGCGCCGCCCTGCTCGCCCCGACGACGACCCCCACCGCCGCCGCGCCCGGGTCGGCCCCACCCCGGCCGCAGGTGAGGCCGGTCCCGAGCGAGGGCGCCGTCCCCGCCGCGGACCTGCTCGCCCGGGTCCGCGACTGCGCCCCCGTGTCCAAGGGTCACTACCGCAGCGACGCCGGCGCCCGCGCCGACATCCCGGTCTGCGGCACGGACGACGCCGTGTTCTGGAAGGCGGACATGGACATCGACTGCGACGGCCGGCCGGGCACCCGCTGCAACGGCCGTACCGACCCGTACTTCTCGCAGCACACCGCCTACCAGCAGTCCGACGGGCGGGATCTCGACGCCGAGACACTGCCGTACATCGTGGTGCCGCTGCCGAGCCGGATCTGGGACCACGGCGACCACGGGGTACGGGCCGGGACCGTCGCGGCCGTGGTCTACGACGACCGGGTGCAGTACGCCGTCGTCGGCGACCGGGGCCCGAGCGGGATCATCGGCGAGGCGTCCTACGCCACCGCCGAGGCGCTGGGCATCGATCCGGACCCGCGCCGCGGCGGAACGGCCTCCGGCGTCACGTACATCGTCTTCAAGGACACCGTGGCCAACCCGATCGAGAGCCACGCCGCCGCGGTCGACGTGGGGGAGCGGGCGGCGCGCGCCTTCGTGGGCGGCGAGTGACGGGGCGGGCCGTCCCCCGGTGGTACGAGGGGCGGCCCGCCCATGGAGTCAGACCTTGCGGTACGTGTACGCGTCCGCCGCCGCCTCCTCCACCGCGGCGAGGTCGGCGCCGGCCGCCGCCGTCACGACCGCGGCCACCGCGCCCTCCACGAACGGCGCGTCCACCAGCCTTGTGCCGGCGGGGAGTTCGTCGCCCTCGGCGAGCAGCGCCTTCACCGTGAGCACGGCACTGCCGAGGTCGGTCAGGACCGCGACCCCGGCGCCGCCGTCCACGGACGCCGCCGCGGCGGCGATCAGTTCGGCGCTGGTGCCCAGGCCGCCGTCCTCGGTACCACCCGCGGACGCGACCCGCACCGCCGTACCGCCACCCGCGAGTGCCCTCGCCAACTCGGCCACCGACTCGGCCACTTGGGCGCTGTGCGACACCAGCACGATCCCCACCGGCTTCACGTCACTCACCGTGTGCCTCCGCCAGGGCCGTGATCAGCAGCGACGACGACGTGGCGCCCGGGTCCTGGTGGCCGATGCTGCGCTCGCCCAGATAACTCGCGCGGCCCTTGTGCGCCTGCAACGGCGTTGTCGCGAGGGCGCCCTGCTCGGCCGCCGTCCGGGCCGCGGCGAACGAGTCGCCCAGCGCGTCCACCGCCGGAAGCAGGGCGTCGATCATGGTCTTGTCGCCGGGCGCGGCACCACCCAGCGCCATCACCGCCTCCACACCCTCCCGCAGCGCCCGCGCGAACTCCTCCTCGCTCACCTCGGGCGCGTCGCCCAGCGCCTTCCCGGTGCGCCGCAGCAGCGTTCCGTACAGGGGCCCCGAGGCGCCGCCCACCTTCGAGATGAGCTGCTTGGCGGCGAGCAGCAGCACCGCGCCGGGGGTGTCCGGCGCCTCCTCGTCCAGCGCGGCGGCCACCGCGGTGAATCCGCGCCGCAGATTGCTGCCGTGGTCGGCGTCGCCGATCGGTGAGTCGAGGGCGGTGAGCCGGTCCGCCTCGCGGTCCACGGACGCGGCCGTGGCCGTCATCCAGCGGCGGAAGAAGTCGGCGTCGAGCACGGGATCTCCTTGCGTGGTAGGTACGTTGCCGCCTGCGCCGCCCGGGTCACACACCCCAGCGCAGCCCCGCCGTCCGCACCGGCGCGTCCCACAGCCGCAGCAGCTCCTCGTCGACCTGGCACAGCGTCACCGAGGCGCCCGCCATGTCGAGCGAGGTGACGTAGTTGCCGACCAGGGTGCGGGCGACGGGCACACCGCGCGCGACCAGGATCCGCTGCACCTCGGCGTTGAAGCCGTACAGCTCCAGGAGCGGGGTGGCACCCATGCCGTTGATCAGGGCCAGGACCGGGTTGCGCGGGGTCATGTCGGCCAGGATCGCGTTCACCGCGAACTCGGCGATCTCGCCGGAGGTCATCATCGCCCGCCGCTCGCGGCCGGGCTCGCCGTGGATGCCGACACCCAGCTCCAGCTCGCCGGCCGGCAGGTCGAAGGTGGGGCTGCCCTTGGCGGGGGTGCTACAGGCGCTGAGCGCGACACCGAAGCTGCGGGAGTTCTCGTTGACCTGCCGGGCGATCGCCTCGACCCGCTCCAGCGGCTGTCCCTCGTCGGCCGCGGCCCCCGCGATCTTCTCGACGAACAGGGTGGCGCCGGTGCCGCGGCGGCCCGCGGTGTAGAGGCTGTCGGTGACCGCGACGTCGTCGTTGACGAGCACCTTCGCGACCTGGATGCCCTCGTCCTCGGCGAGCTCGGCGGCCATGTCGAAGTTGAGCACGTCGCCCGTGTAGTTCTTCACGATGAACAGCACACCGGCCCCGCTGTCCACGGCCGCCGCGGCCCGCACCATCTGGTCGGGCACCGGCGAGGTGAAGACCTCACCGGGACAGGCGGCGGACAGCATCCCGGGACCCACGAAACCGCCGTGCAGCGGCTCGTGCCCGGATCCGCCGCCGGAGACCAGGGCGACCTTCCCGGCGACGGGAGCGTCCTTGCGGACGATCACGCGGTTCTCCACGTCGACGATCAACTCCGGGTGCGCGGCGGCCATCCCCCGCAGCGCGTCCGCGACCACGGTCTCCGGCACGTTGATGAGCATCTTCACGGGGTACCTCCTGGCGATCTCGTCATTGGGGCGCATTCCGCAGTATCGACCTTGTGTCCGTGAAGGTCACGCGGGCGGGGGCCGGTGAGCGCGTCCCGCCTGCACGGTGTTCCCGGCGGGCCGCAAACGGTTGAGTCCGGACCCGGAAAGTGACGCTGTTCACGTCGATACCGAAACGTTTGCGTTTCGCGGGTGAGGCGCCTAGCCTCGTCGTACGAAACGGTTTCGTTTCGCACCGTCGGCAGCTTGTTCCGTCCCACCCTGGAGTGCGCACCATGGCTCAGCCTCAGACAGAAGCGGCGCCACCTTCGCCGTCGCTCGACAAGAGCGGTACCCGGACCGACGCGGCCGGGCCCGATCGTCGCTGGTGGATCCTGGCCCTGGTCGGGCTCGCCCAGCTGATGGTGACGCTGGACGCCACCATCGTGAACATCGCGCTGCCGTCCGCCCAGGCGGACCTCGGCTTCTCCGACGGCGACCGCACCTGGATCGTCACCGCCTACTCGCTCGCCTTCGGCAGTCTGCTGCTGCTCGGCGGCCGGATCGCCGACCTGTTCGGACGCAAGCTCGCCTTCCTGGTGGGCGTCGGCGGCTTCGCCGTCGCCTCGGCCCTGGCGGGCGCCGCCTCCAGCTTCGAGATGCTGGTCGTGGGCCGCGCGCTCCAGGGTGTCTTCGGCGCACTGCTCGCGCCCGCCGCGCTCTCCCTGCTGACGACCACGTTCACGGACGCCAAGGAACGCGCGAAGGCGTTCGGCATCTTCGGCGCCATCGCCGGTTCCGGCGCGGCCGTGGGCCTGCTGCTCGGCGGATTCCTCACCGAGTACATGGACTGGCGCTGGACCCTCTACGTCAACCTCGCCCTGGCCGTCGTCCCGCTCGTCGGCGGCTGGATCCTGCTCAAGCGCGGCACCCGTGACGCCGGCGCCAAGCTCGACATCCCCGGCACCGTCCTGGTGACCGGCGGACTCTTCGCCGTCGTCTTCGGCTTCTCCCGCGCCGAGTCGCACGGCTGGGACTCCCCGCAGTCCTGGGGCTTCCTCGCCGCCGGCACCGTGCTGCTCGCCGCCTTCACCTGGTGGCAGACCAAGGCCTCGCACCCGCTGCTGCCGCTGCGTGTGCTGCTGGACCGCACCCGCGGCGCGTCCTTCGCGGTCATGCTGATCGTCAGCGCCGGAATGTTCGGTGTGTTCCTCTTCCTGACCTACTACCTCCAGCTGACCCTCGGCTTCTCCGCCGTCCAGACCGGCCTGGCGTTCCTGCCGATGGTCGCGGCCCTGATGGTCGCCGCCACGATGGCCACGAGCATCCTGCTCCCGCGGATCGGCCCGAAGATCGTGGTCGCGCTCGGCATGGCGCTCGGCGCCGTCGGCATGGCCTGGCTGACCGGCCTCGGCCTGGACAGCAGCTACGCCGCACACGTCCTGCCCCCGCTGCTGGTCCTCGGCGTCGGAATCGGCCTGGTGATGGCCTCGGGCATGAGCCTCGCCACCAGCGGCGTGGCCGCCGACGACGCCGGTGTCGCCTCGGCCTCCGTCAACACCATGCAGCAGGTCGGCGGCTCCATCGGTACGGCGCTGCTCAACACCCTCGCCGCCAGCGCCGCCACCTCCTACCTGGTGGGCAAGAACCCGGCCGACAAGCTGGTCCAGGCGCAGGCCCACCTGGAGTCGTACTCCACCGCCTACTGGTGGTCGGCGGGCTTCTTCGCGGCCGGCGCGGTGCTCGCCCTGCTGCTCTACCGGAACGGCGTCCCGGAGACCGACTCCAACGCCGCCCCCACGGTCCACATGTGAGCGGCATGTGGTGAACCGCGCCCGCCCGGGGACGGGGCGGGCGCGGTTCCGTGTCCGGGGCCGGGCTGATGGACGGGGCCCACGGGCGGGGCCTGTGGACGGCGCCCAGTTCCGGCCCTGTGGCCGGCGCTCAGCCCCGGGCGGCGGCGAACACGTCCAGGAAGGCCTCGCGGAACGCCTTCAGGTCGTCCGGCTTGCGGCTGGTGATCAGCTTGTTGGGCCCGTGGTCGCAGATCCGCACCTGTTCGTTGACCCAGGTGCCGCCCGCGTTGCGGATGTCGGTCCGCAGACTGGGCCACGACGTGAGGGTGCGGCCCCGGACCACGTCCGCCTCGACCAGGGTCCACGGCGCGTGACAGATCGCCGCGACTGGTCGGCCCTGCTCGAAGAAGGCCTTCACGAACGCCACGGCCCGCTCGTCCGTGCGCAGCAGATCCGGGTTGGCGACGCCGCCCGGCAGCACAAGCGCGCCGAACGTGTCGGCCGTCGCGGTGCCCACGACCTCGTCCACGGCGAACGTGTCCGCCTTGTCGAGATGGTTGAACGCCTGGATCTCGCCGGATTCCGTCGAGACCAGCACGGGCTCGTGGCCCGCCTCGGCGGCGGCCTGCCATGGATCGGTGAGCTCGATCTGCTCGACGCCTTCGGGTGCGGTGAGAAACGCGATGCGCATGGTGGTGCCTCGTCCTTCCGGTTACGGGGATTGCCCTACGTGGCGGAGGTGCCGGTGAGTTCGGCCAGCCGCTCCTGCGCCCTGGCCAGGGAGCGTCTGCTGCGGCCGAGCCCCTTCCACGGGTCGCCGTGTGTGTCGAGGCGCTCGGGAAGGGTGCGCAGGGTCCAGCTGCGCGGGCCCAGCTCCGGATCGTCGAGTTCGGCCCAGTCCAGGGGTGTGGCGACCGGGGCGTGCGGACGGGCCCGTACGGCATAGGGGGCGACGGAGGTCTGCGCGTAGGCGTTGCGCTGGACGTCCAGATAGAGCCGGTCCCGGCGCTTTTTCTTGCGGGGTTCGGTGGTGAGCCGGTCGTCATGGCGCCCGGCGAGCACGTCGGCGACGGCATGGGCGAAGTTCCGTACGGTGTCGAAGTCCGGGCCCCGCTCCAGCGGCACCAGCAGATGCAGCCCGCGCGATCCGGTGGTCATCAGGGCGGGGCGCAGGCCGAGTTCGGTGAGCAGCTCGCGCAGTGTGCGGGCCGTCCACCGGACGGTCTCGAAAGCGTCCTCGACGTCCGCCGGGTCGAGGTCGAAGACCAGCCGGTCGGGGCGGTCGAGGTCGTCGGCGGGGCTCAGCCACGGATGCGGTGTGAGACAGGCCTGGTTGGCGAGATATACGAGGGTGGCCGTGTCGTCGCAGACCACCATGGTGAGGCTGCCGCCCTCCTTGGCCACCTCGACGGTACGGATCCAGTCGGGGAAGTGGCCCGGAACGTCCTTGTGGTAGAAGGACCTTCCCAGATAGCCGTCGGGGTAGCGCTCCATCACCAGCGGCCGGTCCCTGATGTGCGTGAGCATCGGCCGGGCCACGGTCCGGTAGTAGTCGATCAGCTCGGCCTTGGTGATGCCGTCCTCGGGGAACATCTCCTTGTCGGGATGCGACACCGCCACGGTCCGCCCACCCACCCGGACCCCGTCCTTCGCACGGCCGTCGATCGGTTCCGGTGTCCGCCCGCTGGGGCGTCCGCCGTGGTGATTCTCCGGCGCGCGACCGGACGCGGCCTTGGGGGTCCTACCGCTGCTACCAGCCATGGCGCCCGGGTTCCCGGGACGATCGGGGGCAAACGGCCCTCCGGCAGCCGGGCGGGGCTGTGGCCACCGGCTGTTTACCGGCCGCGCCGGAGGGGACCCGTCGGCGAAGGCGCCGCCCCCAGCCGTCCGGTGACGGAACCGGACCGAGGCGGTGCCTGCCGACTCAGAAGGAAGATGTTTGCGGTGACCGAGAACAGCGGCGGGAAAGTCGTCGGCCGACGCCCCGAGACGGGCTGGTCGAAGGCCAGGAGACTGCGCGGAGAGGGCATACGCACCTGTCTGCCGGCCGTGCGGGGACAGGAGCCGGCGCCCCTCGCGCAGACGGGCGCGGAGGAGAACATCGTCCGGGGCGAGGACTGACAGGCCAGGACCGGACCGGGCTGAACGGTGAACCGTCGTCGGCCGCCCCGCCCCGTGCGCGGCGGCCGGTGACGCCCGTCAGGTCTTGTGCAGTCCCGCCACCAGGATGTCGATGACCAGGGGGGTCCGCGGCCCGAAGCCGAGGAGCACACCGTCCTCCAGGGTGACGACCCGGCGGTCCATCCCGGCCGGGGTCTCGCGGATGCCCGGGATCTCCACCAGCCCGTCGATGCCCCCGACCGATTCGAGCCCCTTGCTCATCATCAGGATCACATCGGGCTGTGCCTTGACCAGGGCCTCGCTGGTGAGCGGGGTGAACGGCTTGTCCAGGCCTGCCTCCACACCCGCGTCCACCGCGCCCGCCGCCGCGATCAGGGAGTCCGCGCCGGACCCCTTGCCACCCATCAGGTACACGGCCGCGCTGCCCCGCATGTAGAGGAACGCCACCTTGGGCCGGCTGCCGTCGGGCACCGCGGCACGGGCCGCGTCGAGTTCCCCGGCGATACGGGAGTTGAGGGCCTTGCCCGCCGCCGGCACACCGAGTGCCTCGGCGACCCGGGTGGTGCGGGTGGCGACGTCGGCGAGTTCGGTGGCCGGGTCCAGGACGACCACGGGCACCCCCGCGTCGCGGATCTGGTCGATCGCCTCCTGCGGACCCGTGTCGGTGTCGGCGAGGACGACGGTCGGCCGCAGCGAGAGCACACTCTCGGCGCTGACGTCGTGCGCCTTGGTGACCTGGGGCAGCTTCGCCGCCTCCTTGAAGGTGGCGGTGATGTCCCGGCCGACGACCCGGTCGCCGAGACCGAGGGTGAAGACGATCTCCGCCACACCGCCGTTGAGCGGCAGGATCCGTGAGGCGTCCTCGACGGTCACCTCACGCCCGTCGGACGAGTCGACGGTGACCGGCAGCTCCGGCACCGGCGCCTTGCCCTCCAGCGGGACGAGGGTGTTCGCGTCGAGCCGCTTCTGCGCCGCCGAGGCCCGCTCACCGGCCCCCATGACGGACGTACCGGATCCGGCCTCCGACGCGCTGTCCGACCCCGACCCCGATCCGGCACCGCCGCAGGCCCCGGTCAGCAGCGCCAGGGCAAGGGCGAGGGCGGCAAGTCCGCGCCCCCGTGCGGGTCGTTGGGTCGGTCGGGCAGCTCTCATTTCTCGGCCTTTCCTCTGCGCTGGTACTCGATGGAACACTAGTTTAGGTTAGGCTGGCCTAAGTTTCCCGAGGTGGGGGTGTTTCATGTCATCGGCAAGGGGCCTGCGCGCCAAGCGAGTTGGCTGGGCCGGCGTGGTCACGGTCGCGGCGGCACTGGCGCTGGGGGTGCCGTCACCGGCGGTCGCGGCAGGAGGCTCGGCGACCGGCCCCGAGGGACAGAAACTCACCGTGTCCAAGAACGCGGGCCTGAACGCGGCGGGCGAGACGGTGACCGTGTCGGGCACCGGCTACAACACGGAGAAGGGCATCTACGTCGCGTTCTGCGTGGACAACGGTGCCGGCAAGACGCCGACTCCCTGCGTCGGCGGCGTCGACATGTCCGGTGAGTCCGGAGCGTCCGTCTGGGTGTCCTCGAACCCGCCGTCTTACGGCGAGGGGCTGGCCAAAGCCTATGGCGGCAGCGCCCACAACGGCACGTTCTCCGTGCGGCTCAAGGTCCGCGCCAAGGACGCCAACACGGACTGCACCAAGTCCGGCGTGAAGTGCGCGGTCATCACACGCAACGACCACACGCGCGGCGGCGACCAGACCCAGACGGTCCGTATCCCGGTGACGTTCGGCTCGGGCGCCGGCTCGTCGTCCAGCGACGGCGGGGCGTCCGCGACGCCGTCGGCGACCGAGAGCGCGGCGACCACGGGCGGCGGTACGGCGACCGGCACAAGCGAGTCGGGCTCGGACGCGAACGGGCCGCTGGCCAGCACCGGTTCGGACGTCGCGATGCCGCTGGGGCTCACCGCGGCCGGGCTGGTCGTGGCCGGCGCCGCGACCTGGGCCGTGGCGCGCCGACGCCGGTCGGCCGGCGGCGCGTCGGGCGAGGGTGCGTCGGGCGGGGGTGCGTCGACCGGCGGCTGAGGGCCCCGGTCGTCTGCCGCGCGCGGTCATGTTCTTCGAGGGGAAGGTCCGAGGGAGGGTGGGAATGACGGCGAGGAAGAGGCCTGCCGCCGCACTGGTGGTGGCGGGCGGCGCCGTGCTCGCACTGCTCGCGCCGGGTGCGGCGACCGCACGGGCGGGCGAGGTGTCCGGGGGGTACGTCGGGTGGGCGACCGGCGCACTGGCCGGGAGCGGGCTGACGCTGGAGGGTGACAGCGGGTCGGCCGGGCGCGCCTGGTTCCGTGCCGAGTCCGGCGCGGTGGACGCCGGCACCGGTGACGCGGACGTACGGCTCGCCGGCGCGGCACGTCTCGCGACGACCGGGGAACCGGCGGACCAACTGCTCCTGGACGAGCTGCGGCTCGGTCTGGACGAGGGGACCGGGGCGCTGTACGTCCGCCAACCGGGCGCCGGGAAAGCCGAGTTCGCCTTCGCCGAGGTGACGTCGGGCACCGCCGAAGCCGTCGTACGGGACACCGGGGCGACCTGGACCGGGCTGCGTGCGTCGCTGACGGAGGAGGGCGCGCGGCTGCTGTCGGACTGGAGCGGCCGGGAGTTCACCGAGGGTGAGGCGCTCGGTGTGCTCGACCTGACGGTCGGCACCGGTGCCGGGACACCCGTACCGCCGGAGCGGAACCCGGCGCCGCGGCCGTCCACGAGCAAACCGCCCTCGGACGCGCCGGAGTCGGAGCCCGTGAGCACGCCGGACACCACCGGTCCGACGGCGACCGTCGCGTCGCCCGCGCTCACCGCGGGCGGCGAACAGACCGTCACCGGCGAGGGGTTCACCCCCGGCGAGACCGTGCTGGTCGCCATCGACGGGGACACCCGCTATCAGGCGGTGGCCGACGAACAGGGGCGCGTCGCGCGGGCGTTCCCTGTTTACGCCAACGCGCCGGCGGGCGAGCACACTGCGGAACTCTCCACCGTCACCGGTGAACACGGCGGCGCCGCCGTGCGGTTCGAGGTGCGCAGCCCGGACTGACCGGTGGACTTACGCGTACACCACAGCGAGGAGCGGGCCCATCGGGTCCGCTCCTCGGCATGCCCGAACCGCCCGGAGAAAACGGTGAGTTGGGATTTTTTGCAACCCATTGACAAGAATCCCGAGATCGTAATTAGGTTTGCCTTACCTAAGTTGGGGCCGTTTCCGAGAAAAGGATTCGTATGAGACCCGTCTCCGTCAGAACCGCCGCCCGTGCCGGCCTCGCCGTCGCCGCCTCCGCCGCGCTCACCCTGGGCCTCGCGGGCTCGGCCTCGGCCGCCACGTCGACCCGTACGATCACCGACGGCGGCACGACGTACAACCTGTCCGTGACCGCGCCGAACACGGCCGCGGCGGCGGGCCAGGTCATCACGGTCTCCGGTTCCGGATACAACACGGGCCAGGGCATCTACGTCGGCCTGTGCGTGGTCAACGGCGCCCCGGGCGCGAACAAGCCGTCCCCGTGCCTGGGCGGGCAGGACCAGTCCGGCTCGACCGGCGCCTCGCACTGGGTCAACCAGACCTTCGGCGGACTCTTCGCCAACAGCTCCAGGTTCGGCTCCGGCGGCACGTTCAACGTGAACATCTTCGTCAAGGCCACCCTCGACGACGGCAGCGTCTGCGGCGAGGACGTCACCTGTGCCGTGGTCACCCGTGCCGACCACTTCGACACGAACGACCGCAAGTACGACGTGCACGTCCCCATCACCTTCCAGTAGCCGCACGTGGTGCGGGCCGGCCCGTCCCGCCGGCCCGCACCGCCCCTTGCCGTGCTCCGCACCCCTTCACCGTGAAAGGCCCCCACCATGCGAGCTGTCTCCGCCCGTACCGCCGCCCGCGCCGGTCTCGCCGTCGCCGCGTCCGCCGCCCTGACCCTGGGCCTGGCCGGCTCGGCCTCGGCCGCCACGTCGACCCGTACGATCACCGACGGCGGCACGACGTACAACCTCTCCCTGACCGCCCCCAACACCGCAGCCGCCGCGGGCCAGGTCATCACGGTCTCCGGCTCCGGCTACAACACCGGGCAGGGCGTCTACGTGGCCCTGTGTGTCGTCAGCGGCGCCCCCGGCCAGAGCCAGCCGACCCCGTGCCTGGGCGGCCAGGACCAGACCGGCTCGACCGGCGCCTCGCACTGGGTGTCCAACCAGGGCGGCGGCACCGTCGCCAACAGCTCCCGCTTCGGGACCGGCGGCACCTTCAGCGTGAACATCTTCGTCAAGGCCACGCTGGCGGACGGCAGCATCTGCGGCGAGGACGTCACCTGCGCCGTCGTGACCCGCGCCGACCACACCGACACCGGCGACCGGAAGTACGACGTGCACGTCCCGATCAGCTTCCAGTAGTCCCCTCCGGCCGGGCACCCCGCATCGCGCGGTGCCCGGCCCTCGGTGTCCCCGGGGGAAGCCGGACGCAACCAGCCACGAGGAACCCATGACTGACGACACGACCGGCAGACCCCGTCCGGACGGCACGGCCCGAACCCGCCTCAGGCGCCCCGCGGCACTGCTCGGCTCCGCCGCGCTGATCGCCGCCGGAGCCACCGCGATGACCGTCGGCGCGCCCGCGCAGGCCGCGGACACACCGAGGACGGCGCACGGCAAGGACGGCCAGGAACTCACCGTCTCCGCCTCCGCCAACCTCGACCCGGCCGGCGAGACGCTCCGTGTCACCGGCGACGGCTACGACGCCACCAAGGGCATCTACGTCGCCGTGTGCAAGGACAACGGCGACAACCGCGTCCCCACGCCCTGTCTCGGCGGTGCCGACCAGACCGGCGGCAGCGGCTCGTCCAAGTGGATCGTCCCGCCGGGCGACCCCAACGAGGGCGAACTCACCGAGACCTACGGCGAGGGCGGCACGTTCGACGTCCGGATCGACGTCAAGGCGAAGGACGGCGGCCTCGACTGCACCCAGGTCGCCTGCTCGGTCGTCACCCGCGTCGACCACCGCGCCGCCGGTGACCGCTCCCAGGACGTGCGGATCCCCGTCACCTTCAAGGGCCAGCAGCCCGGCGGCGGTGACGGCGACGGCGTGGACGTGCCGGCCGGCACCGTCAGCTATGTGAAGTCCGCCGAGTACGGCACCGCCGGCCAGCCCAACGCGCTGCTGCTGCACCCCGACTCCGGGAAGCTGTACGTCGGTTCGAACAACGTCCCGGACACCGCCGACGTCAACGAGTCCGGGCTGTACGTCCTCGACCCCAAGGACGGCAGGGTCCTCAGCCACGTCGCGCAGGCGCCCAGCTCCACCGGCGCGCTCGCCCCGCGCAACGTGCAGCGGATCGTCGGCCCGCTGGCCGGCGACGGCGTCGTCTTCCAGTACCCGGTGCGCGGCATCGGCACCGCCAAGGACGGCGACACCGCCGCCAAGGGCGCCTGGCCCACCGGCGACCCCATCAGCGGGGTCGCGCCCGGCACCGACGCGTCCACGGCCTTCGTCTCCCAGGGCACGGCCCTCTCCGAGGTCGTGGTCGCCACCGGCGCCAAGAGCCGCACGGTCACCCTCGACGGCGTCGGTGTCCTCGGCGCCGACACCGCCCGCAAGACCCTCTGGGCCGCCGACCACACGACGAAGAAGCTCCGCCGGATCGACACCGCCGGCGATCTCGCGGTCACCGCCACCGCCGACCTCACCTCCGACCTGCTGACCTTCGTGACGGTGGACCCGGAGACCGGCAACGTCTGGGTCGGCAGCGGATACGACGTCCTCGTCTTCGACAAGGACGCCAAGCTGCTCAAGACGCTGACCGGCAAGGACCGACCCACCGCGATCGCCTTCGACAAGGCCACCAAGGACGCCTTTGTGCTGCGCGAGGACTACGGCAGCGCCGAGGACGGCGCCGACAACGTCGGCTCCCTCGACGTCGTCGACAGCGTCACCTTCGAGAAGGCCGCCGAGTCGCTCGCCCTGCCGGGCAGCCGGGCCGGCGCCTTCGCGGGCGTCGCCGTCACCCCGGGCGCGGGCACCGTCTTCCTCACCAACCAGGCCGAGAGCGAGGTCCTGCGGCTGGAACGCAGGATGTCCCCGAAGGTCACTCAGTCGCCGACGAACCAGACGGTGGCGCCCGGCGACGAGGTCACCCTGGTCGCGGCGGCCGAGGGCACCCCGGCGCCGACCGTGCGCTGGCAGGTCAGCCCGGACGGCGGACAGACCTGGTCGGGTGTCGAGGGCGCGACGGCGAACGCGTACAGCTTCACGGCCCAGCAGTCGCACGACGGCTACCGGTACCGGGCGGAGTTCACCAACGCGGCCGGTACGACCCGTACTTCGCCCGTCACCCTCACGGTCGAGGAGTCGTCGAACGGCGGCGGGGACGGTGGCGGCGACGGCGGTGACGACGAGCCCTCCGGCTCGAAGACGGTGACCGGCCCCGAGGGCCAGAAGCTCACCGTCACCCCGGTCAACCACCTCGCCGTCGAGGACCAGACGCTGACCGTCACCGGCTCCGGCTACGACGTCGACAAGGGCATCTACGTCGCCCTGTGCGTCGACAACGGCGCCGGTGAACTGCCCACACCGTGTATCGGCGGCGTCGACATGACCGGCGCGTCGCACACATCGGCGTGGATCTCCTCCAACCCGCCGGACTACGGCGAGGACCTGGCGATCCCGTACGGCGACGGCGGCACCTTCGAGGTCGAGCTGACCGTCGGGGCCAGGGACGAGTTCACCGACTGCTTCAAGGTGAAGTGTGTGCTCGCCACCCGCGCCGACCACACGCTGTCCGGCGACCGCTCGCAGGACGTCAAGGTGCCGGTCGCGTTCGTCGGCCAGGACCCCGTGGACACCGACCCGGGCAGCGGCGACAACTCCGGCGGTACCTCGACGGGCGGCGGTTCTGGCACGGGCGGTTCCAGCACCGGTGGTTCGACGGCCGGCGGCTCGGCCTCGGGCGCCGGCGGCACCACGGGGACGGCCGCCGGCTCCGGCGGCAGCCTCGCCTCCACCGGTGCCACCGTCGGCACCGCGGCCGGCCTCGCCGCACTGCTCACGGCCGCCGGCTGGGTTGTGCACCGCCGGGCCCGCGGACGGGCGACGGCGGCGGCCGAATAGGAACGTGAGGGCTCCCCGGCCGACCACGACTGGTCACAGGTCGCGGCCGGGGAGCCCTCACTCACTTGCTCACTCGCTCACTTGCTCGGCGCCGGGGTCAGCGCTTCTTCGCCGCACCCCCGTTCGCCGCCGCCTGCTGGTTGATCACGAACTGCGAGCCGGGTTCGACGAGGATGTTCCCGTCCCTCGAGTTGGTGATCGTCACGTTCGACAGCGTGGCGCTGCCGCGGGCCCCGCCCATGGCGAGGATCCCGGAACCGTTGTTGGACCTGTCGATCGTGACGTTGCTGATCTGGGCGGTCACGGTGCCGCCGCCGGTCTTGAACTGGATGCCGTCGTACGTGGAGTCGTGGATGTCGGTGTCACGGATCACCACCCCCGGGATGTTCACCCCTTGGGCGAACAGGGTGATGGCCCCGAACTCCTGGTCCTCGTTCCAGAACGCGCCGCCGGTTCTGTGCAGGGCGTTGTTGGCGATCAGCGTCTGCCCGGAGAAGGGCAGCGGATCGTGGTCGGTCGCCAGCATGATGCCCGGGTAGTTCATGGTGTCGCTGATCAGGTTGTTCTCGATGGTGTTGCCGTAGCCGCCGTAGACCGCGATGCCGTTGGCGCGCCAGGGCAGCTGGATGGTGTTGTTGCGGAAGTGGTTGTCGTGGGCGATGTCGACGGACTGGTCCTTGACGTACTTGTTCGCCCAGACGGCGAGCGCGTCGTCGCCGGTGTTGCGGAACGACGAGTTCTCGACCGATGAGTTGCGGGTGCCGTTGGTGAAGTTGATGCCGTCCGCGTAGGTGTTGCGGATCCGCATCCCGGAGAACTCCAGGCCGTCACCGGGGCCCCACAGTTCGGGGATGTTGTCGTAGTCGCGGCCGACCCACACACCCACGTTCGCGTGCTCGATCCACACGTTGCGGATCTGTGTGTTCTCGCCGAACCGCCCGTTGAGTCCGACGCCGCCCTCGGCGTTGCCGTCTCCGCCCCGGATGGTGCCGGAGCCGAAGATGGCGATGTCGGAGATCTTGGTGTTGTCGTCGATGTCGAAGCCGAAGTTGCCCTCGTGCGGGTGGTTGATGCCGCCCGCCTGGTGGGGCGGGGTCAGCGTGTAGAGCTGCGAGTGCCACATTCCGGCACCGCGGATGGTGACGTTGCTGATGCCGACCTGGTTGTACTGCCCGCGGTTGAGCGGGTCGTCGGTCAGGATCTTCTGCTCCTGGCGCCACTGGCCCGCCGGGATCCACACGCAGTCGATCTGCCCGTTCTGGTCGGCGGTGACGGCCCGCTGGATGGCGTCCGTGTCGTCGATGCCGTCGTTGGGCACGGCACCGTACTGGGTGATGGAGACACAGCCGGCCGGCTGTGCGGTGGGCGGGGCCACCTGCTCCAGGTCGACCAGGTCGACGATGTAGAAGGCGGCGCTGTCGTCGGCGTCGCGCTGGAGGCGGAAGGTGGTGCCCGCCGGGTAGGTCTGCGAGAGCAGCGCGTTCGACTCGTCGAAGAGCCGGCGTGCGTCGGTCTGCGGGGTGTTGGTGAGCCCCTCGGGTGTGTCGGTGTTGCCGTACAGCCAGCTGTGCTTGGACGAGAGGTTGATCTTGCGGACGAAGGTGCCGTTCGCGTAGAGGCTCAGGGTCGCCTCGCGGCCGCCACCGCCCGCCGCGTCCGGGATTGAGTTGCGTACGACGATCGAGTTGGCGGGGCTGGTGGACGTGAACTGCACGTACTGACCGGTGGAGTTGAGGCGCACCGACTCGCGGCCCGAGGACTCCGTGGCGAAGTTGGTGTGCCCGAAGGTCCGTGTCGCGTCCGCCGTCAGCAGGGTGCCGTTGTGGGTGCCGTCCTCCGCCTCGTACTCGACGTACGGCACGGCGGCGCCGCGGCCGACCACGATGGAGCGGGAGAAGACGTTGTTGTTCTCGTTGGTCTCCGTGACGACGTTGGTGGCGTCGGCGGTCGCGGTGAGCACGGTTCCGCCGCCGGTCGCGGTCCAGGTGCCGTTGATGGCGACCTGGGCGCTCGCGCCGGCCGCGATGCTGCCCGCGGTGCCGTTGAGGGTGCTGGAACCGGCGGAGACCCGGGTGACCGAGCCCGCGGGCACGGCGGTGGTGCCGCGGTTGTGCACGGTGACCGTGAACGACACGGAGGCGCCGGCCGCGGGACTGGCCGGGTTGGTGGTGATGCCCCGCACCTCCAGGTCCGGGCCCGGACTCTGGGTGACGTTCAGCCTGGTCGCCGCGGTGCGGCTGTTGTTGGTGTTGTCGAGTTCGGGCACGGTGTCCGTGGGGTCGACCACGGCGGAGACGGTGTAGCTGCCCTGGGGCCGCTTGCCCACGTTCACCGTGACGTCGGCGGTGGCGCCGATCGCGAGGGCGCCCACGGGGGCGCTGCCGGCGACCGTGCCGTCGATACTGACGTTGACGGTGGAGGCCGGCGAGGCGGCCGTGCCGGCGTTGCGCACGGTGGCGCGGACGGTGACGTTGTCCGCCTCACTGGGCGTGGCCGGGGTCCAGGTGAGGTCGTTGACCACGAGGTCGGGGGCGGGTGCCGCCGTGCCGATGACCTCGAACTCGGCGACCTGCGCGCCGTATCCGCTGGTGTTGCCGGTGATCCGCAGCTGGATGTCGGCGTAGCGGCCGGTGACCGGGATCGAGACCGCGTTGGAGTTCGAGCCGGGGTTGAAGGTGTAGTTGGCGGGCGCCTTGATGGAGGTGTAACTGCTCGCCCCCGCCGCGCGGGCCAGGACCTCGATGTTCTGCGTACGGGTGGCCCAGGCGCTGTCGGGGTTGAGCTTGACGTTCACCCCGGCGAGGTCGGCGTTGGCGCCGAGCTGGACCGTGAGCGTCGCCGGGAGGCCGTTGGACTCCCAGTAGCTGCCCAGCTGCCCGTCGTTGGCGTTGGCCGCGACGAACGAGTGGATGGTCGTCGACGCCTGGATCGCCTTGCCGCGGGCCAGGTTGGTGCCGTCCACCGGCGGATTGCCGGGGTCGGTGTCCGTGCCGTAGATCTCCAGCTCCGCCAACTGGGCCGCGTTCCAGCCGGAGTTGGCGGTCACGTTCACCCGCACGTAGCGCACGGTGCGGGCGGTGAAGTCGACCGTGACCGTGTTGGCGGAGGCCGGGTTGAAGCTGCGGGCGGCGGAGCCGGACAGCGCCGTGAAGTCGGTGCCGTTGGTGCTGCCCTCGACGGCGAGCGTCTGGGACCTGGTGCCCCAGGAGGCGGGCAGCTTGAGGGCGACCTGGTCGACCTCGACCTCACCGCCCAGGTCGACGCGGACCCACTGCGGGAACGACCCGTTCGGGCCCTCCCAGTAGGAGGCCTGGCTGCCGTCGGTGACGTTCACGGCGCCGTAGCCGCTGTTGGAGCCGCCGGCCGTGGCGGTCTTGCCCAGGGCGAGATTGGGGCCCGCGGCGGCGGGCGCCGCCGTGGCCGGTCCGGGTTGCAGGCCGAAGGCGACCAGACCGGCCAGGAGCAGGCCGGTGATCGTCCGTAGACCGAGTCTTTTCCGTCTCATGGCGTCCTCGTTCCATGGCGGGGGACGACGAAGGGGAGGGGCGCGCTCGTACGAATGTCCGGTATTGCCGGAGGGGAGTTATTGTTTTGCGTGAATCAGTCGCAAGTTTGCGGCTCGTGGCTGACAGATTTCTGTCCGGGCACCCTTTTGTCAATGGCATGGACACGGTGAACCCGGTCCCGTGAGGTCACGGAGGCGCCCGGCGGCCCCGCGGACGGCGGCGGACGCGGCGCGCGGGACAGGCACATCCGGGCGAGGGTGGGGGATACGGACGGCAGCGGCTCGACCGCCGTCCGCACCGGACGCCTGACCGGAGAGCGGTCAGGCGCCGGACCGGACGCCTGACCGTCGCCCGAACCGGAAGGGACCGTGATGTCCGCAGACCCGCAGCAGCGCCCCGAGCAGCTCACGGACGAGGAGGTGCGGAAGCTCGACGCGCACTGGCGCGCGGCGAACTACCTGTCCGTCGGCCAGATCTACCTCATGGCCAACCCGCTCCTGGAAGAACCGCTGCGCCCCGAGCACATCAAGCCGCGGCTGCTCGGCCACTGGGGCACCTCGCCCGGACTCAACCTCGTGTACACCCACCTCAACCGTGTGATCAAGGCCCGCGACCTGGACGCCCTGTGCGTATGGGGACCCGGGCACGGCGGGCCCGCGGTGGTCGCCAACTCCTGGCTGGAGGGCTCGTACACCCAGACGTACCCGGACATCACGCGGGACGCGGCGGGGATGGGCCGGCTGTTCAAGCAGTTCTCGTTCCCCGGCGGTGTGCCCAGCCATGTCGCGCCCGAGACGCCCGGCTCCATCCACGAGGGCGGCGAGCTCGGCTACTCGCTCTCCCACGCCTACGGCGCCGCCTTCGACAACCCGGACCTGCTGGTCGCCTGTGTCGTCGGCGACGGAGAGGCGGAGACCGGACCGCTGGCGACGTCCTGGCACTCCAACAAGTTCCTCGACCCGGTCCACGACGGCGCCGTCCTGCCGGTCCTGCACCTCAACGGCTACAAGATCGCCAACCCGGCGGTCCTCGCCCGGATCGACGAGCCCGAACTCGACGAACTCCTGCGCGGCTACGGCCACGCCCCCATCCACGTCTCCGGCGACGACCCCGCCGCCGTCCACCGCGAGCTGGCCGCGGCCATGGACCTCGCCCTCGACCGGATCGCCGCCATCCAGCGCGCCGCCCGCGAGGACGGATCCACCGAGCGCCCCCGCTGGCCGATGATCGTCCTGCGCACCCCCAAGGGATGGACCGGGCCGCGCGAGGTCGACGGCCTGCCGGTCGAGAACACCTGGCGCGCCCACCAGGTGCCGCTGTCCGCCGTCCGGGACAACGCCGAGCACCGCCGGCAACTGGAGGCCTGGCTGCGGTCGTACGGACCCGGCGACCTCTTCGACGCGGACGGCCGCCCCCACCCGGACGTCCTCGACTGCGTCCCGGAGGGCCCCCGCAGGCTCGGCGCCACCCCGCACGCCAACGGCGGACTCCTGCTGCGCGAACTCCCGCTGCCCGACCTCGACACCTACGCCGTCGAGGTCGGCAAACCGGGCGCCACCCTGCACGAACCCACCCGCGTCCTCGGCACGTTGCTCGAAGACGTGATGCGCGGCACCGCGGGCCGCCGGGACTTCCGGCTGGTCGGCCCCGACGAGACCGCCTCCAACCGGCTCGACGCCGTCTACTCCGCCAGCGGCAAGGCCTGGCAGGCGGAGCTCCTCGACGTCGACGAACACCTCGACCGGCACGGCCGGGTGATGGAGATCCTCTCCGAACACACCTGCCAGGGCTGGCTGGAGGGCTACCTCCTCACCGGCCGGCACGGGCTCTTCTCGTGCTACGAGGCGTTTGTGCACATCGTCGACTCCATGGTCAACCAGCACATCAAGTGGCTGCGCGTCACCCGCCGGCTGCCCTGGCGCGCCCCCATCGCCTCCCTCAACTACCTGCTCACCTCGCACGTGTGGCGCCAGGACCACAACGGCTTCTCCCACCAGGACCCCGGGTTCGTCGACCACATCCTCAACAAGAGCCCCGAGGCCGTGCGTGTCTACCTTCCGCCGGACGCCAACACCCTGCTCTCCGTGGCGGACCACGCGCTGCGCAGCCGGGACTACGTCAACGTGATCGTGGCGGGCAAACAGCCCTGCTTCGACTGGCTGTCCATGGACGAGGCCCGTGTGCACTGCGCCCGCGGCGCCGGCATCTGGGAGTGGGCGGGCACCGAGGACGGCACGCGCGAACCGGACGTGGTCCTCGCGTGCGCCGGGGACGTGCCCACCCAGGAGGTGATGGCGGCGGCGCAGCTCCTCCGCACCCACCTGCCCGACCTGGCGGTGCGGGTCGTGAACGTCGTCGACATCGCGCGGCTGCTGCCCGGCGACGAACACCCGCACGGGATGAGCGAGTTCGAGTACAACGGGCTGTTCACCGCCGACAAGCCGGTGATCTTCGCGTACCACGGCTACCCCTGGCTCATCCACCGCCTCGCCTACCGGCGGGAGGGCCACAACCAGCTGCACGTACGCGGCTACAAGGAGATCGGCACCACGACCACCCCGTTCGACATGGTCGTCCGCAACGACCTCGACCGCTACCGGCTCGTCATGGACGTCATCGACCGCGTCCCGGGCCTCGCCGTCCGCGCGGCGGGTGTCCGCCAGCGCATGGAGGACGCCCGCCTGCGCCACCACGACTGGATCCGCGAACACGGCACGGACCTCCCGGAGGTCGCCGACTGGACCTGGGACGGCTGAGGCCCCCCGGCGGGCCAGGGGCCCCGCCCGTACCGAGGGCGCACGGGCGGGGGCGGGCGGCGCAGGGGCGGGAGCGGGGGAGCCCGGCCCGTGCGCCCTGTCACGGCCCGGCGTATGGCACCTACAGTGTGTCGCCCAAGCCCTGCGGCCCGGCCGACAGGGCCGAGTTCCACCGTGCGGTCACCGGCCTGCCCGCCCCGGCCGCCGCCGGTTCCGGCCCGTCAGGGGACCCGGCCCGGCCTCCGGAGCGACGGGCGCCGGTGACCGTCCGCACAGGCACCACTCGTGAGAGCGCCCGGCCGCCGCGCACGCCGACCCGCCCGCGGTACCGGTGCGTCCAGAGCCGCTGGAGGCCGCTGTGTCCCGTCCGTGTGTCGCCCTAGTCACCGACCCCACCTCGCCCGAAGGCTGTGGGGACGTCCTCGCCCAGGCCGTGGAGCTGCTCACCGGCGGCCCCCCGGTACGGATCGACTCCCGGAACTTCGCCGCGGGCGGCACCGGCCGCGGTGTTCGGTCCCGGAGCCGGTTACGGCTCATCGTCCCGCGGCAACGCCTCGACCTGGAGCCCGACGTAGTGGTGCTCTACGAGATCCCGCCGCACCGCCGCCAGTCCCTCGCCGGATTCCAGCGGCTGCTGCACCGCCATGACGCCGTCACCCTCGGCACCGGCGTCTCCGCCTGGCGCACGGCCACCGAGAAGAACCTCACCGTCGAGCGCTTCCAGCGCGACGGAGTGGCCCACATGGAGACCGTGGTGCTCCACGCGCCGGGACCGCAGGAGGCGGCCGCCGCCTTCGAGAAGCTCGGCGGCGACGTCTGGGCCCGGCCCGTCGTCGGCACCGGCGGCAGCGACACGTTCCACGTCACCGACCTCGACGGTCTGGAGCGCGTCACCGCCTACTACACCGAGCGCGACTCCGACTGGATGCTGTCCCGCGACGCCGGGAACATCACCGCCGACGGACGACGCCACCAGTTCCGCGTCTTCGTCCTGCACGGCCGCGTCGTCCACGCCAGGGAACACCTCCAGCCCGCGCTCGACACGCCGTGCAACACCAGCCAGGGCGCGACCGCCGTACACATCCCGCCCGCCGACCTGGACCCACGACTGGCCGAGCTCTCCATCGCCGCCACCGCCTCCGTCGGCCTCCAGTTCGCCGGCGTCGACCTCGCCGTCGAGCACGGCGGAGTCGTCTTCGAGGTCAACGTCCAGCCCGCCTTCATCGACGGCGAACTCGACAAGGTGGCCGTGCCCTACGTCGAGGCCCATCTCCGCGCGCTCGCCGAACGCCGGGAGGGCGACGGCTGGGCGCCGCCGGGCCGGGCGGCCACGGCACCGGACGGGCACCGGTGACGGACCCCGCCCACCGGCGAGGGCCCCCGTCCACCGGTGACGGACCGGCCGGGTCCCGGCCGTGCGCCCGGACTCGACCGGCCCGCCCCGGGGCACCGGGGTACGCTCCGGGACATGCGGATCTCCGTTTCCTCCGACATGGACGAACCCGTCGCACAACGGCTCGTCACGGAGCTGCGTGAGCGTGGCCACGAGGTGGTGACCCGGGGCGCGCTGCGGCCCGGGGACGACCCGCAGTGGGCCGTGTGCTCCGAGGCGGCGGCCCGTGACGTGGCCGCCGGAACCTCCGACCAGGCCGTCGTCTGCTGCTGGACCGGCACGGGCGCGTCGCTGGCCGCGAACAAGGTGCCCGGCGTCCGCGCGGCGCTGTGCACGGACGCCTACACGGCGGACGGCGCCCGCAGATGGAACGACGCCAACGTGCTGGCACTGAGCCTGCGCCTCACCTCCGAACCACTGCTCAAGGAGATCCTCGACGCCTGGTTCGCCGGAGCGCCCAGCACCGACACGGACGACCGGGAGAACGTGGCCCACATCGCCCGCATGGAGTCCGGCGGTTCCGCCCGGTAACCGCACCCCAGCGGCCGCGGTTTCTCCGTGCCGCACCCGTACTGACCGGCCGCGCCACCGCGGCCGACGCACCAAGGGAACAAGGAAGTTGAGGACATGACCGACAAGCTCACCGTGGGTGTTCTGGGCACCGGCATCATGGGCGCCGCGATGGCCCGCAACCTGGCGAGGTCCGGACACACCGTCCACGCCTGGAACCGCAGCCGGGACAAGGCCGAACCCCTCGCCGCCGACGGCGTGCACATCGCCGAGACACCCGCCGACGCCGTGCGGGACGCGGACGTCGTCCTCACGATGCTCTACGACGGCGGCACCGTCCGCGAAGTCGCCCGCCAGGCCGTCCCCGCGCTGCGCCGTGGCGTGATCTGGTCGCAGTCGACCACCACCAGCCTGGACGACGTGGCGGGACTGGCCGCCCTGGCCGCCGAGCACGGCGTGATCTTCTACGACGCCCCCGTGCTCGGCACCCGTCAGCCCGCCGAGGCCGGCAAACTGACCGTGCTCGCGGCCGGTCCGGTCGAGGGCCGGGAGACGGTGACGCCGGTCTTCGACGCCGTCGGCGCCCGGACCGTGTGGACGGGGGAGGACGCGGCGGCGGGCACCGCGACGCGGCTGAAACTGGTCGCGAACAGCTGGGTCCTGGCCGCCACCAACGCGATCGGCGAGTCCCTCGCCCTGTCCAAGGGGCTGGGCGTGGACCCGCAGCACTTCTTCGACCTGATCTCCGGCGGGCCGCTCGACATGGGGTACGCGCAGAGCAAGTCGGCCCTGCTGCTGGAAGGGCGGCTCACTCCGGCCCAGTTCGCCGTGAACACCGCCGCGAAGGACGCGCGGCTCATCGTCGAGGCGGGGCAGCAGCACGGCGTACGGCTGGATCTGGCCGCCGCGGCGGCGGAGCGGTTCGCGCGCGCCGAGGCGCAGGGGCACGCGGACGAGGACATGGTGGCGGCGTACTTCGCCAGCTTCGAGGGGGAGCCGCCCGCGTGAGGGACAGCCCTTGAGGGGCGGCCCTCACGCGGGCGGTCCTGAGCGGGCGGCCCTCAGTGGGCGCCGAGTCCGCCGCCGCCGAAGGATCCGCTGGTGCCCTTGGACCAGCGGCGGCGTTCCTTGGACGTGCTCGGCCGTGTCTGCATGTTGCTGAGTTCGTAGGGGGTCAGCGGGCGACCGCCCTTGGGAGTTCTGGGAACCTCGTCGGGCTCGCGGTTCTCCATGACCTCGTGGACCGGGCCGTCGGCCGGGGGCCGCGGCTGTTCGTCGGCCCTCGGCGTCGGGGGCTGACGTTCCTTGAGACGGTTGCCGAACCAGAAGCTGCCGGCCAGGACGGCCAGTACCGCGACCGCGACTCCGAAGAGACCGAGGCTCAGCAGCCCGCTGGCTGCGGCCAGCTGCGTTCCTGCGCTGCTCATACCTCATGGATACTCCCAAACCGGGACGATAACCAGTCGGGATGGCCGAAACCCGTTCTGCCCGGCACAGCCGGGCGATCCTGTCGCGGAAGGGTCAGCTCCGGTTCCAGCGGCGCCGCGGCTTCGGCTCCCCGGTCCGCGTCCCCGTGTTGCTCAGTTCGTGCGGGGACAGGGCGTGGTCACTGCGGGGCACCTCGTCCGGCTCGCGGTTCTCCTGGACCTCACCCACGGGTCCGTCCGGCGGCAGCTGGGGCTGCTCGTCGGGGCGCGGAGGCCGCGGCTGGCTCCGGCGCCGGCGGATACCGAACAGGAACGCCCCGATCAGGACCGCCACGAGGGCGAGGCCGACGGCGAGCGGGCCGATCGCGAGCAGTCCGCTCGACTCGGCCAGATCCATGACTGCGCTGGTCGTTGTGGTGGTCATGTGCCCCGGGTACCCCCGTGAGGCGGGGTGAACCGGCCACTCACCCCGGAGGAGCGACACGGCGGGCCGGGTGTCGTGGGCGGGCCGGGAGGCGGGGCGGGCCATGAGTCGGGGTGGGCCGGGAATCGTGGGCGCGCCGCGAGCGCGGGCCGGAAGGCCTGGTTTGGTCCGGCCGCCACCGGCAACCCGAATCCCGTGACTTCGACAACGCCCTCCCGGCAGGAACTCGTGAGCTTCCTGGAGACCCGGTTCACCTGTGCGCAGGCGTGCACCGACTGTGCGCGCGCCGCCGCGCTGCGGGCGAGCCAGGCGGCGCCCGACGGCACCGTGAACCGCGAGTTCGTCCGCCGCAAGGGCATCATGTGCGCCGAGGTCTGCGACGCCACGTGCCGGGTGCTCGGCGAGGAGACAGGCGTCGACGAGGACGGGCTGCGCGTCCAGCTGGAGTGGTGCAGGACCGTGTGCCTGGAGTACGCGGCCGCCCTCGCCGGGGTGCCCGGCGCCGAGGGCACCGCCGAACGCTGCCACGCCTGCGCGGCCGCCTGCACCGACTTCCTGGACATGCTGGGCTGACGCCCGCCCGCGCGCCTTCCCAATTTCTGGAACACGTTCTACGGTGTGCGCCGTCAGGTCCGGTCATGGGCAGCCAGGAGGCACCGTGCATCTCGACCACACACCCGAGCAGCTGCGGCTGCGCACCGAACTGCGCGCCTACTTCGCCGAACTGGTCCCCGACAACGCGTACGCCCGGCACACCGAACCCGCCACCCAGAAACGCTTCTACCGCGACACCATCCGCCGCCTCGGCTCCGACGGCTGGCTCGGTGTCGGCTGGCCCAAGGAGTACGGCGGACGCGGCCTCACCCCGACGGAACAGTTCGTGTTCTTCGACGAGGCCGCCCAGGCGGGCATCCCGCTGCCGCTGATGGCCCTGAACACCGTCGGCCCGACGATCATGCAGTACGGCACCGACGAGCAGAAGGACTTCTTCCTTCCCCGGATCCTCTCCGGCGAGCTCGACTTCGCCATCGGCTACAGCGAGCCCGGCGCCGGCACCGACCTCGCCGCCCTCAAGACCCGTGCCGTGCGCGAGGGTGAGGAGTACGTCGTCAACGGGCACAAGATCTGGACCACCAACGGCGACACCGCGGACTGGGTCTGGCTCGCCACTCGTACCGACCCCGAGGCCCCGCCGCACCGCGGCATCACCATGCTGCTCGTCCCGACCTCGGACCCCGGCTACTCCTGCACCCTCATCAACACCCTCGCCTCGCACGACACCACGGCCAGCTACTACGAGAACATCCGCGTCCCCGTCTCCCGCCGGGTCGGCGACGAGAACCAGGGCTGGCGGCTCATCACCAACCAGCTCAACCACGAGCGCGTGACCCTCGCCGCGCACGGCACCATGGCCATCCGCGCCCTGCACGACGTCCAGCACTGGGCGATGGAGACCAAGCTCACCGACGGCCGCCGCGTCGTCGACCTGCCCTGGGTGCGCCGGCGCCTTGCCCAGACGCACGTCAGGCTCGACGCGCTGAACCTCCTCAACTGGCAGATGGTGAACGCCCTCCAGAACGGCACCCTGACCCCGCAGGACGCCTCCGCCGTCAAGGTCTACGGCTCCGAGGCCCGCCGCGACGCCTACGCCTGGCTGATGGAGGTCGTCGCCGCACCGGGCGCGCTGCGGGAGGGCTCCGCGGGCGCGGTGCTCCACGGCGAGCTGGAACGCGGCTACCGCTCGGCCGTGATCTTCACCTTCGGCGGCGGAAACAACGAGATCCAGCGCGAGATCATCTCGTGGATCGGTCTGCGGATGCCCCGGGTGCGCCGCTGACAACTCCCCGCGGCGGAGCGCCGGATGCCGTCGCGCGGCGATGCCCGGCCGCCCCGCCGCGGACATCCCGTGTTTCCGTGCCGCGGGTACCCTGCGGATCCCCGTCCCCACCCGGTTACGCTGGCAGCCGCCTCCCAGGTCCGGCCTGTGGGCGACGGTCCGACCCGATCGCCGTGCGAGCCCGGCACCGTGCGAAGACGGACGACCGCTCGCCATACTGGACGGGCCGGGGGAGGGCGCGGCAACAGGCGACGGGGGCGACAGCACGCGATGGCGGACACCAGGCTGATCCAGGGCCGGTACCGGCTGCTCGACGTGATCGGGCGCGGCGGCATGGGCGAGGTGTGGCGGGCACGCGACGAGTCGCTCGGGCGGCAGGTCGCGGTGAAGTGCCTGAAACCGATGGGCCCGCTGCACGACCAGGCGTTCACCCGGGTCCTGCGCGAGCGGTTCCGGCGCGAGGCGCGGGTGGCGGCCGCGCTCCAGCACCGCGGCATCACGGTCGTCCACGACTTCGGCGAGGCCGACGGGGTGCTGTTCCTGGTGATGGAGCTGCTGGACGGCCGTAACCTCGGCCAGTTGCTCGACGACAACGCCCAGCGTCCGCTGCCCGTCGACGACATCGTGGAGATAGCCGACCAGGTCACCTCGGCGCTCGCCTACACCCACCAGCAGGGCATCGTGCACCGGGACCTCAAGCCGGCGAACATCGTCCGGCTCACCGACGGCACCGTGAAGATCTGCGACTTCGGCATCGCCCGTCTCGGCCACGACATCGGCTACACCTCCAAACTCACCGGCACCGGCGTCGCGATGGGCACCCCGCACTACATGTCGCCCGAGCAGATCGGCGGCAGCGAGGTCGACCAGCGCAGCGACCTGTACTCACTCGGGTGCGTCCTGTACGAGATCGCGACCGGGGCACCGCCGTTCAACCTCGACGACGCGTGGTCGATCCTCGTCGGACACCGCGACACCCCGCCCACACCGCCGCGCCGGCACCGTGCCGAACTGCCCGCCTACCTGGAGCAGATCATCCTCGACCTGCTCGCCAAGCTGCCCGACCAGCGCCCGGACGACGCCCATGAACTGGCCCGGCGGATCAGCGCCGCCCGCGCCACACCCACCTACGCCCCGACCGTGCCCACCACCCGCCCGGCGCACCGGACCACCGCCGAACCCCCGGCCCGTGCCGCGCGGATGCCGTCCTGGACCCAGGGCATGACCACCGGACACAAGGCGACCGGCGCCGTTGCGCGCGCCAACCCGGCCGACGTCTGGGCAGGACTGACCAACGAGTGGATCGCCCGCCCCGACGCCGGCCCCCTCGCCGGACCCGCACCGGCCGGACCGCGGGCCCCCGCCCCCGAGGTGCTCGCGGAGCTCACCGTGCGCCACAACGCGGGACTCAGCCTGGGGCGCGCCGGCCGCTGGAGCGAGGCGGGCGAGGTGCACCGCTCGGTCGCCGCCGAACGCGAGACCGCCCTCGGCGCCGACCACCCCGACACCCTCGCCAGCCGCTACGAGATCGCCTTCACCCTCAGCCGCACCGGCCGCGCCGCCGACGCCCTCGCCGAGTACACCCAGGTCGCCGACGCCCGGCAGCGCGCCCTCGGCGCCGACCACCCGGACACCCTCGCCGCCCGCCAGGAGATGGCGTACGTCCTGGGCCAGTTGGGGCGGCCCCTCGACGCCCACGAGGTGTACACGGCGGTACTCGCCGCCCGCGAGCGCGCCATGGGCCCCGACCACCCCGACACCCTGCGCTGCCGCCACAACCTCGCGTTCAACCTCAGCAGACTCGGCCGGCTGGATGAGTCGTACCGGATGGCGTACGAGGTGGCCGAGGGGCGGGCCCGGGTGCTCGGCCCGCACCACCCCGACACCCTCGTCACCCGCTACGAAGTCGGGTACGCCCAGGGCCAGTTGGGTCACTGGACCGAGGCCCTGGAGACCTACCGCGAGGTCGCGCAGGCACGCGCCCACGCCCTGGGCCCCGACCACCCGGACACCCTCGCCGCGCGCTACGAGATCGGCATCAGCCTGGGCCGGCTCGGCCGGATCGGGGAGGCCCTCGCGCTCTACCGCGATCTCGTCGCCGACCGCACCCGCGTCGACGGCCCCGACCACCCCGAGACCCTGCGCGCCCGCCACGGGCTCGGGGTCAACCTCGGCCGGATGAACCGCTGGGAGGTGGCCCTGGCCGAGTCGCTGGAGGTGTGCGCGATCCGCGAGCGCGTTCTCGGCGCCGACCACCCGGACACCCTGGTCAGCCGGCGCGAGGTCGCCGTCGGACTGGGCTGGCTCGGCCGGTGGTCGGACGCCCTCACCGAGTACCGGCGGGTCGCGGAGGCCCGCGAGCGGGTCCTCGGCGCCGACCACCCCGACACCCTCGCCGGCCGCAGCGACGAGGCGCACTGCCTGGAACAGCTCGGCCGCGGCACCGAGGCCGCCGACCTGTACCGCAGGGTCGCGGCCGTACGCGGCAGACAGACCTCCGGCGGACGCTGAGCCCGTACGCCACACCCGGGCGTGGCGCGCGTCCGTCCCCTGGCCGACCGCGATCACCTCGTGTTACGAAGAACCATGCCTGCACACGAGGGACCTCGCCCAGCCGCGGCCTATGACGCGGTGATCGTCGGAGGCGGACACAACGGCCTGGTCGCCGCCGCCTATCTGGCCAGGGCCGGGCGCTCCGTCCTGGTCCTCGAACGGCTCGGCCACACCGGCGGCGCGGCCGTCTCCACCCGCCCCTTCGCCGGCGTCGACGCACGGCTGTCGCGCTACTCCTACCTGGTCAGCCTGCTGCCCGCGAAGATCGTGCGCGACCTCGGCCTCGACTTCCGCGTCCGGACCCGCACCATCTCCTCGTACACCCCCGTGGAACGCGACGGACGCCCCACCGGGCTGCTGGTCGGCGGCGGCGAGCGCCGCACCCGCGAGGCCTTCACCCGGCTCACCGGCGGCGAACGCGACTACACGGCCTGGCGGCGCTTCTACGGCATGACCGGCCGCGTCGCCCGCAACGTGTTCCCCACCCTCACCGAACCGCTGCCCTCCCGCGAGGAGCTGCGGGCCCGCGTCGACGACGAGGAGGCCTGGCGGACCCTGTTCGAGGAGCCCGTCGGTGTCGCCGTCGAGCGGGAGTTCAGCGACGACCTGGTCCGCGGTGTGGTCCTCACCGACGCCCTCATCGGGACCTTCGCCGACGCCCACGACCCCTCCCTGAAGCAGAACCGCTGCTTCCTCTACCACGTCATCGGCGGCGGCACCGGCGACTGGAACGTGCCCGTCGGCGGTATGGGCGCCCTCACCGACGCCCTCGCCGACACGGCCCGCGCGGCCGGTGCCGTGCTCGCCACCGGCCACGAGGTGCGCGGGATCGACACGGACGGGCGTACGGCCGAGGTGCGGTACCGGACCGCCGACACCGAGGGCACGGTCACGGCCCGGCACGTCCTGGTGAACGCCTCGCCGCAGCACCTCGCCGCCCTCACCGGAGACGCGCGGCCGGAGCCCGCCGAGGGCGCACAGCTCAAGGTGAACATGCTGCTCACCCGGCTGCCGAGGCTCCGCGACACCTCCGTCGACCCGCGCGAGGCCTTCTCCGGCACCTTCCACATCGCCGAGGGCTACGAGCAACTCGCCACCGCCCACGCCGAGGCCGCCTCCGGGGTACTGCCCACCGCGCCGCCCTCCGAGATCTACTGCCACTCGCTCACCGACCCGACGATCCTCGCGCCCGACCTCGTGGCGCGCGGCCACCACACCCTCACCCTCTTCGGCCTGCACACCCCGGCCCGGCTCTTCGCCGCCGACAACGACGCCGTACGCGAGGAACTCCTGAAGTCGACGCTCGCCCAGCTCGACGCGCATCTCGCCGAGCCGATCGCCGGCTGTCTGGCCACCGACGCCGACGGCCGGCCGTGCATCGAGGCCAGGACACCGCTGGACCTGGAACACGACCTCGGCCTGCCCGGCGGCAACATCTTCCACCGCGACCTCTCCTGGCCCCACACCCAGGAGGGCACCGGCCGCTGGGGCGTCGAGACGGGCCACGCCAACGTCCTGCTGTGCGGGGCGGGCGCGGTCCGCGGCGGCGGTGTGAGCGGAGTGCCGGGGCACAACGCGGCGATGGCGGTGCTGGAGGAGAGGTAATCTCCCCGGATGCCCAAGACGTCAGCGCCTGCCGCCACTTCCCCGTACGGCGCCTTCCGTACCGAGCGCCTCTGGGCCGTCGCGGGCGCGTCGTCGCTCGCCCTGCTCCTCGGCACGGCGGCCGCCTTCATCGGCACCCTCGAGTTCGACGAGCGGTGCGCGCACGGAATGGTCGGCGGGGTCGGGCAGCTGGGAGCCACCCGGACCCGGTCGTTCCCGCCGGCCACGATCTGCGAGTACACCGGCGGCGATGTCACCGCCGGTGCCACCGGGATCTTCGGTGTGCTGCTGTGGTTCGCGCTGGCCGGCGCGATCGTGCCCGTGGTGCTGGCGCTGCTCGCCGACTGCTTCGAGTGCCCGGCGGGCACCCCCTTCACCAGGCCCGCCACCCGGGAGGCGAAGCTGCGCCGCACCGGCCTGACGTTCGGCATGTCCGCCACGCTCTTCCTGCCCCTGTACGTCCTGACGGCCTGGCCCCTGCTCAGGGGTGGTCTCACGGGCGCCTGCGCCGCCGACGGCGAGTGGGGCAGTTACGCGCCCCGCACCCTGGACGCCTCCTACTTCCCGCCGGGAGCGACCTGCGAGAGCACCGCCGGCTACACCTCCGCACTGCTCCCCGGCTGGATCCAGGGGGTGGTCACGGCGCTGGGCGTCCCGATGATCCTCGCGGGCGCCGCCCTCGCCCTCGCGTGGTGGCGATGGCGGCAGCCCGAGCCGAGTCCGGTCGCGGAACCGGTCAGTCCGCCGAAGGCGCCCACCCCACGGCCGTGATCCGCGCCGCGTCCGCCGGCCGCGCCTCGTCGAAGGCGACCCCCTCGCGCGTGGTGACGCGCAACTCGTCGACGTAGGCGCCGCGCCCCACATAGAGCTGGTCCGTCGTATACCGCCAGCGCAGGACGAGGCCGCCCGCCGCGGGGAGCCGGGCCGTGAGGCGGTGCCAGGCGCGGCCCGACCAGCCGGTCACGGTGCCGGTGCCGTGGTCCTGCGGATCCTCGCCGTGGCGGTCGGTCGTGAACGGCACCGGCTGCCAGGTGGTGCCGTCGGTGCTCGCCTCCAACGCCAGGACGTCGGACCGGGGTTCGGTGTCCCACCACAGGGCGCAGCGCAGCAGCGCGCCACCGGCGGAGGTGTCGAGCGCGGGCAGGGTCAGTGTGGCGCTCGTGCTGTTCGCCATGCCCGCGAACCACGCCTTGCGCCCGCCCTCCGGGCGGACCCGCACCGCACGGGCCATGTTGTTCGCCGCCGCCACCCGCGGTGCCGAGCCGGAGCGCCAGCTGCGCACCGGATGGACCGAGTTGCCGAGCACCACGAGGAAGGAGTCGGTGGTCGGGTCGAGGACCAGTGAGGTGCCGGTGAAGCCGGTGTGGCCCGCGGTGCGGGGCGTCGCCATCGCGCCCATGTACCAGTGCTGGTAGAGCTCGAACCCGAGCCCGTGCTCGTCCCCCGGGAACGCCGTGTTGAAGTCCGTGAACATCAACTCCACCGACTCGGGGCGCAGGATGCGCGCCCGGCCGTAGGAGCCGCCGTTGAGCAGGGTGCGGCCGAGCACGGCCAGGTCCCAGGCGGTGGAGAAGACCCCGGCGTGTCCCGCGACCCCGCCGAGGCTGAAGGCGTTCTCGTCGTGCACCTCGCCGTGGACCATGCCCCGGTCCAGACCCGACCAGGGCTTGCGGGCGTCCTCGGTCGCGGCGATCCGCGGCCGCCAGGAGGCGGGCGGGTTGAACCGGGTGCGGCGCATCCCGAGCGGACCGGTGATCTCCGTGCGCAGCAGGGTGTCCAGCGGGCGGCCGGTGATCTTCTCCAGGACCAACTGGAGGGAGATGAGGTTGAGGTCCGAGTAGAGGTAGGTGCTCCCGGGCGCGTTGAGCGGCGCCTCGTTCCAGATGAGCCGCAGCTTCCCCTCGTACGTCGGAGCGCTGTAGAGCGGGATCCAGGACCGGAACCCCGAGGTGTGGGTGAGCAGTTGGCGGACCGTGATGTCCTGCTTGCCCGCCGCGCCGAACTCCGGGAGGTACGAGGCGACCGTCGCCGTCAGCTCCAGCGCGCCCCGCTCGATCTGCTGCACGGCCAGGATCGACGTGAACAGCTTGGAGACGGAGGCCAGGTCGAAGACGGTGTCCTCGGCCATCGGGATCTGCTCGCCCGCCGGGAGTTCGACGCCGGTGTCCGTCGTCTCGTCGTAGGCCGCGTAGCGCACGGCCGAGCCGATCGGCCGGTGCAGGGCCACGGTTCCGCCGCGCCCGGCGAGCAGGACGGCGCCCGCGTACCAGGGGTGCTTGGGGGAGGGGCCGAGGAACACCTGGGCGTCGGTGACGAGTTGGTCGAGGTGGGCGGCGAGCAGGCCGGCCCGCTCGGGGGAGCCGTGGCGCAGGGTGGGGCGGCGGTCGTGTGCGGCGGCCGGCGCCGGGCCCGCCGGGAGCGGGGCGAGGACGAGCGCGCCGCCCAGGGCGAGTGTGCATCGGCCCAGTTGGCGGCGTGTCACTCCGTCTCGTCTGCCGGGCACCGCGTCATCCGTCATCGGCCAACCTCCCGCTGAGCGCCTGAAAGTAACTTTCGGATGGCTCTTGCGCAGTGAAACTTTCGTGTCAGGTGTGCCGGGTGTCAACCATGCGCGGCACGGAAAAGATCTGACGGTACGTCAGAAAAAGCCTTCCGTCGTCCGGAGGACTGCGGCATCCTGCGCCCATGCAGACGGAGCTGAGCAGACAACTGGGAGTCGAGCACGCCGTCTTCGGCTTCACGCCGTTCCCCGCAGTCGCCGCGGCCATCAGCCGGGCCGGCGGCTTCGGCGTCCTCGGCGCGGTCCGCTACACCGCGCCGGACGAGCTCAAGCGCGACCTCGACTGGATCGAGGCCCACGTCGGCGGGCACCCGTACGGCCTGGACGTCGTGATGCCCGCGACGAAGGCCGAGGGTCCGGCGGGCCGGACGCTGACCGAGGCCGACGTCGAGGCGATGATCCCCGAGGGGCACCGGCGGTTCGTCCGCGACACCCTCGCCAAGCACGGCGTACCGGAACTGGACGAGGGCGAGGCCGCCGGCTGGCGGATCACCGGCTGGATGGAGCAGGTCGCCCGCACCCAGCTCGACGTCGCCTTCGACTACCCGATCCGGCTGCTCGCCAACGCCCTCGGCCCACCACCCGCGGACGTCGTGGCCCGCGCCCACGAACAGGGCGTCCTCGTCGCCGCCCTCGCGGGCAGCGCCCGGCACGCGCGCAAGCACAAGGACGCCGGCATCGACATCGTCGTCGCCCAGGGCTACGAGGCCGGTGGTCACACCGGAGAGATCGCCTCCATGGTCCTCACCCCCGAAGTCGTCGACGCCGTGGACCCGTTGCCCGTCCTCGCCGCCGGTGGCATCGGCAGCGGCCGGCAGATCGCCGCCGCCCTCGCGCTCGGCGCCCAGGGCGCCTGGCTCGGCTCCGTCTGGCTGACCGTGACCGAGGCCGACCTGCACTCACCGACCCTCACCCGCAAGCTGCTCGCCGCGGGCTCCGGCGACACCGTCCGCTCCCGCGCCCTCACCGGCAAACCCGCCCGGCAGCTGCGCACCGGGTGGACGGACGCCTGGGACGACCCCGAAGGGCCCGGCACCCTGCCCATGCCGTTGCAGGGCCTGCTCGTCGCGGAAGCCGTCTCCCGGATCCAGAAGCACGAGGTCGAGCCCCTGCTCGGCACCCCCGTCGGCCAGATCGTCGGCCGGATGACCAGCGAACGCAGTGTCCAGGCGGTCTTCGACGACCTCACCCGCGAGTTCGAGCGGGCCGTCGACCGCGTCAACCGCATCGCCGGAAGGAGCGGCCCCTCATGAACCAGCCCACCGGATTCTGGGCCCAGGCCACCGCCGACCCCGACCGCACGGTCCTCTTCGCGCCCGACGGCGAGGAGTGGACCGCCGGGCGCCTGCACGCCGCCGCCAACCGTCTGGTGCACGGACTGCGCGCGGCGGGCCTGGAACGCGGCGACGCCTTCGCCGTGGTGCTGCCCAACGGCCCCGAGTTCCTCGTCGCCTACCTCGCCGCCAGCCAGGCCGGCCTCTATCTCGTTCCCGTCAACCACCACTTCGTCGCCCCCGAGATCGCCTGGATCGTCGCCGACTCCGGCGCCAAGGTGCTCATCTCCCACGAGCGCTTCGCCGGCCCCGCCCGCGACGCCGCCGACGAGGCCGGGCTCCCGGCCGGCCGGCGGTACGCCGTGGGCACGGTCGAGGGGTTCCGGCCGTACGCCGAACTCCTCGAAGGACAGCCGGAGTCGGCGCCCGCCGACCGCACCCTCGGCTGGGTCATGAACTACACGTCCGGCACCACCGGACGCCCCCGCGGTATCCGCCGCCCCCTGCCCGGCAGGCTCCCCGAGGAGTCCTACCTCGGCGGTTTCCTCGGCATCTTCGGCATCCGCCCCTTCGACGGCAACGTCCATCTCGTCTGCTCGCCGCTGTACCACACGGCCGTCCTCCAGTTCGCGGGCGCGTCCCTGCACATCGGCCACCCGCTCGTCCTGATGGACAAGTGGACCCCGCAGGAGATGCTCCGGGTGATCGACGTCCACAGGTGCACCCACACGCACATGGTCCCGACCCAGTTCCACCGTCTGCTCGCCCTGCCCGAGGAGACCAGGCGCTCGTACGACGTCTCCTCGATGCGGCACGCCATCCACGGGGCCGCGCCCTGCCCGGACCATGTGAAACGCGCCATGATCGACTGGTGGGGGCACTGCGTCGAGGAGTACTACGCGGCCAGCGAGGGCGGTGGCGCCTTCGCCACCGCCGAGGACTGGCTGAAGAAGCCCGGCACCGTCGGAAAGGCCTGGCCGATCAGCGAGCTGGCCGTCTTCGACGACGACGGCAACCGGCTGCCGCCCGGTGAACTCGGCACCGTCTACATGAAGATGACCACCGGCGGCTTCGCCTACCACAAGGACGAGAGCAAGACCCGCAAGAACCGCATCGGCGACTTCTTCACCGTCGGCGACCTGGGTGTACTGGACGCCGACGGCTATCTCTTCCTGCGCGACCGCAAGATCGATCTGATCATCTCCGGCGGGGTCAACATCTACCCGGCCGAGATCGAGTCCGCCCTCCTCGCCCACCCCGCCGTCGCGGACGCCGCCGCCTTCGGCATCCCGCACGACGACTGGGGCGAGCAGGTCAAGGCGGTGGTGGAACCGGCCCCCGGACACACCCCGGGCCCCGATCTCGCCGCCGAACTCCTCGACCACTGCGCCGGCCAACTGGCCGGATACAAGCGGCCCAGGAGTGTCGACTTCATCGCCGAGATGCCCCGCGACCCCAACGGCAAGCTGTACAAGAGGCGGCTGCGGGAGCCGTACTGGGACCGGGGGTAGCGAAAGGGCGGGGGAGTAGGGGCGCGGTGGGGGTAGCCCCCGATTCAGTCGTCGGGTGCGCCGGATCGCGCCCCGATCGAGGGCGAAACTAGCGTTCAGCCATGGCTTCGAACCTGCGCAAGCACCTCGCCCTCGCCCTCGGTGTCACCACCGTTCTCGCCGCCGGGGTGGCCCCGGCCCTCGCCCGTTCCGACGCTCGCTCCGCCGGGAACCCGGCGGAGCGACTGCGGCAGGACACGAGGGCGCTGCACGCCCTCGGCATCAGCGGAGTGCAGGCGCGCGCGGTCGGCCCCGACGGCCGGCACACCGTCGCCACCAGCGGCACCTCCGACCTGAGGACCGGCCAACCGGTCGACGCCGAGGGCTGGTTCCGTATGGCGAGCACGTCCAAGACCCTCCTCGCCGTCGTGGTCCTCCAACTGGAGGCCGAGGGCAGACTGTCCCTCGACGACACAGTCGACCGCCGGCTGCCCGGAGTCGTGCGCGGCAACGGAAACGACGGCCGCCGTATCACCCTGCTCCAGCTGCTCCAGCACCGCAGCGGCATCCCCGACGCCCTCCCCGGCTACACCACTCCCGAGGAGTACGAGGCCCAGCGCGACCTCGTCCACACCTCCGAGGAGCTCGTGGAACTCGCCCTGAAGCACCCACGCGACTTCGAACCCGGCCAGAAGGGCAGGTGGGCCTACTCCAACACCGGTTACGTCCTGCTCGACATGGTCGTCGAGAAGGTCACCGGCCGCTCCGCGCACCGGGAGATCGAGGACCGGATCGTGCGCCCGCTCGGCATGGACCACACGCGTTGGCTGGGCACCAGGCCGACCCTGCCCCGCCCGCACGCCCGCGCCTACCAGCTCTTCGACGCCGAACACCGGGTGGACGTCACCGACCAGATCATGGTCGACCACGAGAACCTGTCCTGGGTCACCACCACCCGCGACGAGAACACCTTCTTCCGCGCCCTGCTCGGCGGCCGCCTGCTGCCCGAGCGGCAGCTCGCGAAGATGAAGCGGACCGTCCCCGTGAACGCGGAACTCCAGAAGCTGTGGCCCGACGGCAGGTACGGCCTCGGCCTGGTCGAGCGCCCCCTGAAGTGCGGCGGCACCTACTGGAGCCACGAGGGCGGGGACGGCGGCTACATCACCCTCAACGGCGTCACCGACGACGGCAGGCGCAGTGTGGTGGTCTCCATGTCCGAGGCGCGCGGGGACAGTATGGAGCACGTCGAGGAGCAGGAGGCCGCGGCGAGCGACCTCGTCGACAACGCCCTCTGCGCCCGCCCCTGAGGCCGCCATCCGGCGCGGTGACCTCATCCTTTGGTCGCCGCACCGGCGACCTTCGGCCGATCCCGCCCCGGGCCGCGGCTTCCTAGCGTGGACGTATGACGATCACGAACACCGAGGACCGCCCGGCACGCGGGGGCGTGCGGTCCGGTGAACGCGCCCTGGCCCCCGATCTGGCCCGCGGGATCATGCTGCTGGGCATCGTCCTGTCCAACACCGCGTTCCACCTCTGGGCGGCCCGCCGGGGGCCGTCCGGATGGCAGCCCGTGGACGGCTCCTGGCTCGACCACGCCGTGCAGTTCACCATGATCACGGTGCTCGACCTGCGGGTCTACCCGCTCTTCGCGTTCCTCTTCGGCTACGGCATGATGCAGCTCTATCTGCGCCAGACCGCCGCCGGAACCAAGGAGCGCGCCGCCGCAGGCATCCTGCGCCGACGCAGCCTGTGGCTGGTCGTCATCGGCCTGGCCCACTCGGCGCTGCTGATGGCCGGCGACATCATCGGCTTCTACGGCGTCCTCAGCCTCATCCTCGGCCTGGCGTTCCTGCGGCGCGGCGAACGCGCCCTGAAGTGGTGGATCGGCGTCGCCGTCGCCCTGCTGCTGATCACCTCGGCCGAGCCGGTCGTGTCGGCCCTGCTGCGCGGCGAGTTGGGCACCCTGGGCGACGCGGGCGCGGACCCGGGCTACCAGGCCTACGCCGGGGACGAGGGCAACTGGCTCACCGCCGCCGGAACCCGGATCCGGACAGGCCTGTTCGTCACGTTCGCGGCGGCCCCGCTGTCCCTGCTCGGCGGCGGCTTCGGCCTGTTCCTGCTCGGTTTCCTGGCCGCAAGGCACCGCGTACTGGAGGAGCCCGGCGCCCACCGCACCCTGCTGCGCCGCACCGCCGTCATCGGCGTCACCGTCGGCTGGCTCGGCGCCCTGCCCGCCGCCCTCGCCCACATCGGCGTCCTGGACGTACCGCCCGACGCCCAGAGCGAGTCGGGCGCGCTGACCATCCTCCGGGACGCCACCGGCAACGCGGCCGGGCTCGGCTATGTCGCCGCCGTCGCCCTCTTCGCCCACTGGTGGACCACCCGGGAGCGCCGCCGGGGCGCCAAGGCCGTGGCCGCGGTGACGGCCGTCGGCAAGCGCTCCCTCTCCTGCTACCTGACCCACTCGCTGCTCTTCGCGCCGGTCCTCGCCGCCTGGGGCCTCGGCCTCGGCGAGCACCTCGGCAGCTTCACCATGGCCCTGTTCGCGGCCGGCGTCTGGCTGCTCACCGTGGCCGGCGCCCACGCCCTGGAACGCGCGGGCCGCCGCGGCCCCGCCGAAGCGGCGCTACGACGGCTCATGTACGGCCCCGCGAAGGGCCGAGCCCGCTGAGAGAGGTGAGGGGGTGGTGAGGGGGGTGCCGTACCCGACCGGATACGGCACCCCCTCACCGTGGTCAGCGGCGTTCGCGCGCCACGACCACCCGCAGCGCCGGCGAGGACAGGATGTCCTTCTCGCAGAACCGGGACGTCACCCACCGCTCGCCCGAGAACAACCGGGTCTGGTCGCTGTAGTGCGACGAGTCCGGGTCCGAGGACTGGGAGTACGTCAGCAGCGTGCGGGCCACCGGGCACCGGCCGCCGTCCCAGCCGACCGCCTGGATGTAGCTGGAGCCGGTCGACACGGCCGAGTAGCCGCCCTTCGCCGTGTCCCACACCGGCTCGACCTTGTTCCACACACCCAGCGACTCGGTGCCGCCCGGCACGGGGATCCGCTTCCCGTTCCGTACGACGACCTGGTGCTCACCCAGCTTCGAGCCGAGCGCGATGCCCGCCGCCCGCAGCTCGGCGACCGTGTCCGCGAGCGCGGTCGCGATGCCCGGCACCGAGGTGTCGAGCGTGTTCGGGGTACGGACCGGGTCGGCCGCGGAGAACGGCACCTTCCAGAGCCGGGCCGCCGGAACGGCCGCGATCAGCTTCCGCCAGAACCGGTCGAAGAGCAGCGCGCCCCGGCTTGTGGTGTCCGTGGTGCGGTCCCAGTCGGCCAGCACCCGGCACGCCTCCGTGACGTCGACGGCCCTGCCGTCACTGCCGGTCGCCGTACCACCGGGCAGCGCCGCACAGGCCTTCGCCGCGTCGGCCGCGACGAGGTCACCCGCGGGCACCCGGTTCGCGAACTGCTGCGCCTGGAGATCCCGAACCGTCAGATCGCCCTGCCGCGCCATCGCGGAGACGTCCTCGACGGCGCCCCGGGTCCGCAGGCTGCGGGTCGTGCCGACGGTGCCGAAGACCCGCTCGTACCCCGTCAGCGGCTGGTCGGCATTGGCCAGCCAGGCACTGTCGTTGGAGTTCTCCGCGTACGGCGCGTCGACGAGGGTCGGCAGCTTCGCCGGACCGAAGATCCCCGGCTGTACGGCGTCGGCGTCCCGGCCGAGCGCACAGTCACCGCGCGAGCCGTCCAGGACCGCGAGCCCCGACGACGGGTAGGTGACCCGGCCCAGGGGCGTGGAGCAGCGCTGCGCCAGGTCGTCCGTGATGCGGGGCAGCACCTGCGACTGCGTGAACAGGGAGTGGCCCCCGGAGTCGGCGGCGATCGTGTTCACCCAGGGCAATCCCTGCGTACGCCGCAGCGCGTCGAGGACGTCGTCCGTGCCACGCGCCTCGCTGAAGCCGAGTGCGGTGTCGGAGGCGCGCATGTTGGTCGCGTTGGGGTCGTTCACCGCGTACGCCGTGGTGCTCGTCCACGGCAGCGGTACCGACGCGCCCAGCGAGGTGACCACCGGGCCGAAACGGGTCCGCCACTGCGTCCTGGTGACCGGCGCCCCGTCCTTGACGGCCACCGTCACCGTCCGTCTCGTCATCCGCTCCCGCCGACCGTCCACGACGTAGACCGTCGGGTCGGCCGGGTCCAGCGTCAGCTGGTGCAGGTTCATGGGCACGCCGGTGGCGACCGTGTGGCTCCACGCCACCCGCGCGTTGTGTCCGATGGAGATCGTGGCGGTGCCCAGCAGCGAGCCGCCGGAGACGTTGAGACGGCCCGGGATCGTCTGCTGCGACTGCCAGAAGCGCCGGCCGCCGTCCCACGGGTAGTGCGGGTTGCCGAGCAGCAGCCCACGTCCGTTCGCGGTGGTGTCACCGCTGAACGCGACCGCGTTGGACCCCATGTCCGCGTTGTCCGCGGCGAACAGCTCGCGCGCGGCCCGCGCGGTGTCGTCGGCGTCCGGCGCGGCCCCGGCGGTCGTCACCGGCGGCTGCGCGGCGGTGATGCCGTCCACCGCCCGGCCCTCGCCGCCCAGCACCGACAGGGCGTAGCCGCGGACGGCGACGTCCAGGGCGCTGATCGGCTTCACCCAGGCGGCGTTCCGGCAGGCCGGGTCGGTGATCCGGTGCTGCTTCAGCCAGGCGTTGTAGCCCGCCGCGAACCCGCGCATCAGGTCCTTCGACTCCCGGCTCGGCCCGGCCGGCGCCGGCGTGGCGAGCAGCCGCTCCACCGTGCCGGACTCGCGGATCCCGCGGAAGTACAGGTCACTGGAGAGATTGCGGGCGGCCGAGGAGAGCGCCGGGTCGGAGGGCGCGTCGGCACCGAAGTGCCGGGAACGCTCGCCGCGTGTGGTCACGAAACCGTCGGCCAGCGTGCACACCTGGTCGGCGGCCTGCGCGTATCCGGTGCCGAAACCGAGGTCCGCGTAGCCGCCCGCGACGATGTGCGGGATGCCGTACTCGGTGTACCGGATCACGGCGGACAGCCCGCCGCCGGATGGACGTTGTTCCTGGCGGTCCTGTGCCGGGGCCGCCGCGGCGGGCAGTGCGGTGGCGGCGGTGAGCAGGGCGACTGCCGTGACGGCGATCCGTCTCAGGCGGGTGCGCATCGGGACTCCCAACGGCTCTGAGGGAACGAGCTGTTGAGCGTACCAACGGGTATGTGCCTGCGGCGGTGTGACTTGACCTCGTCCGGGCGCGCACCCAGGATCAGCAGTCATGACTCCCGGACACGGCAGCACGGTCGACGGGGTGCTGCGGCGCAGCGCCCGCCGCACCCCGGCACGCGTCGCGGTCCGGTACCGCGACCGCACCTGGACCTACCAGGAACTCGACGAGGCCGTCTCCCGCGCGGCGAGCGTCCTGCTCGACGAGGGCCTGACCCACGGCGACCGGATCGCCGCCTACGGCCACAACTCCGACGCCTACCTGATCGTCTTCCTCGCCTGCGCCCGCGCGGGCCTGGTCCACGTCCCCGTCAACCAGAACCTCACCGGCGACGACCTCACCTACCTCCTGGAACAGTCGGGCAGCGCCCTCGTCCTCACCGACCCGGACCTCGCGGACCGGCTCCCCGAGGGCACCCGGGTGACGCACCTGCGCGACACCGCCGGCTCACTGCTCGACCGGCTGCCCGGCACGGCGCCGTACGACGGGCCCGAGGCGCGCTCCGAGGACCTGGTCCAGCTGCTGTACACCTCGGGCACCACCGCCCTCCCCAAGGGCGCGATGATGACCCACCGCTCGCTGGTGCACGAGTACCTGAGCGCGATCACCGCACTGGACTTCAGCGCCGGGGACCTGCCGGTGCACTCGCTGCCGCTCTACCACTCGGCGCAGATGCATGTGTTCCTGCTGCCGTATCTCGCGGTCGGCGCCACCAACACCATCCTGGACGCGCCCGACGGCGACCGGATCCTCGACCTCGTCGAACAGGGCCGCGCGGACAGTCTGTTCGCCCCGCCGACGGTCTGGATCGCCCTGTCGAACCGCCCCGACTTCGCCACCCGCGACCTCGGCGGGCTGCGCAAGGCCTACTACGGCGCCTCGATCATGCCGGTGCCCGTCCTGGAGCGGCTGCGCGCACGGCTGCCGAAGCTCGGCTTCTACAACTGCTTCGGGCAGAGCGAGATCGGCCCGCTCGCCATGGTCCTCGCGACGCACGAGCACAAGGGTCGGATGGACTCCTGCGGACAGCCCGTGCTGTTCGTGGACGCGCGGGTCGTCGACGAGGACGGCAAGGACGTCCCCGACGGCACCCCCGGCGAGATCGTCTACCGCTCTCCGCAGCTGTGCGAGGGCTACTGGGGCAAGCCCGAGGAGACCGCCGAGGCCTTCAAGGACGGCTGGTTCCACTCCGGCGACCTCGCCGTGCGGGACGCCCACGGCTTCTACACCATCGTCGACCGGGTCAAGGACGTCATCAACTCCGGTGGTGTGGTGGTCGCCTCACGCCAGGTCGAGGACGCCCTCTACACCCATGAGGCCGTCGCCGAGGCCGCCGTGATCGGGCTGCCCGACGACCACTGGATCGAGGCGATCACCGCCGTCGTCGTCCCGCGCGGCGAGGTGTCCGAGGCGGACCTCATCGCCCACGCCCGTGCGAAACTCCCGCACTTCAAGGCGCCGAAGCGGGTGTTCTTCGTGGACGCGCTGCCCCGCAACGCCAGCGGCAAAATCCTCAAGCGGGAGCTGCGGGAGCGGTTCGCGAATTGAGCGACGAACTGGGCGCCGCCACGGGCGTGCGGCAGAGCGTGTCCGTGGTCCTGCCGGTGCTGCTGGAGGGTGAACCGGACTGGGAGCGGGGGCCGTTGCCGTTTCCGGCCGGCCAGGGGCGGCGGGACGCCGAGTGGCGGCGCACCTACTTCGCCCCCGCGGTCGCGCGGGCCCTGCACGGCCGCCGCTGGCACCGCACGACCACGGTCACCGGCGGCCCCCTCAGCCTCGTTGGGCTGGAACTGCTCGGTGCCGCACGGCCGGACGAGCCACGGCGGGCCCTCGGGGTGCTGCACTTCGACGTCACCGGGCCCGCGCTCCTGGCGGTGCTGCGCGCCGTCGGCCACCGGCCCGGCGCACTGCCCGACCCGCTCACCGGCCCCCTCGACCCGGCCGTGCTGTTCCGGGGCGTGGCCGACACCGACCCGCCCGCCGAGCCCTTCGCGATAGCCCGGCCCTACACCGTCGCCTTCTTCACCCCGGACGCCGGCCACACCCCCGTCCTGCGGGTGGACGGCGAACTGCCCGACACCGCCGACGAGTGGCTGCTGTGGCTGTCCGCGCGGGCCGCCGACCGGGACACCCCCACCACACCGCAGCGGCACGCACGCGTCGCCCAGGAGGCCATCCGGCTCTCCGCCGACTGGAGCGCGCTGGTCGGCCGGCACGGCACCGCGTTCCTCGGCCACCGCGCCGACCGGGGCGAGGGCGACTTCTACGACTTCGCCGCGGGCCACGTCCGCTCGATCCATCTGGACACCCTGCTCCTCGGCAGGGTCCAGCGCGACCACATCAACGCCCTCGGCGACCAGCTCTCGACCGTCTTCGGCACCGGGACCGGACTCGCCGGGCGGGTGGCCGCCCTGGAGAGCGACATCGCCGCCTTCCGCAGCGCGTACTGGCGGCCCCACCAGAACGTGCACGGTCCCGCCGACGGAGTGCTGCGCGCCTTCCACGCCCACCACCGGCTCCCCGAACTGTTTGCCGACATCCTCGCCGAGGCCGCCGACTACGGCCGTCTCGTCCAGACCCGCGAGAGCCAGCAGATCGCCGGCGCCCTCGGCGTCCTGACCATCCTCGGCCTGCCGCTGGGCACCGCCCTGTCCGTGCTCCAGGTCCTCGGCGACGAGAACCCCTGGCATCTGCTGATCGCCCTCGGCGGAGCCTTCGCGGCGACGGCCGCGGCGCTCACCACCCGCTACGGCCGCCTGGTCCTGGCCTCGCTGCGGGGGAGGCCCCGCGGATAGGACGACGGATCACCGCTCCCGCAGGTCCACGATCCGCCTGATCTTCCCCACCGACCGCTCAAGGGACTCCGGCTCCACGATCTCCACGGCGACCGACACCCCGATCCCGTCCTTCACGGCCGCGACGATGGAACGCACCGCAGCCTCCCGGTCGGCGGGACTCGCACCCGGCCGGGCCTCGGCCCGGACCGTCAGCGCGTCCAGCCGGCCCTCGCGGGTCAGCCGCAGCTGGAAGTGCGGGGCGACACCCGGCGTGCGCAGCACTATCTCCTCGATCTGGGTCGGGAAGAGGTTGACCCCGCGCAGGATCACCATGTCGTCGCTGCGCCCGGTCACCTTCGCCATCCGCCGGAACACCCGGGCCGTCCCCGGCATCAGCCGTGTCAGGTCCCGCGTCCGGTACCGGACGACCGGCATCGCCTCCTTGGTCAGCGAGGTGAACACCAGCTCGCCCTCCTCGCCCTCGGGCAGCACCGCGCCGGTGACCGGGTCCACCACCTCCGGGTAGAAGTGGTCCTCCCAGACATGCAGCCCGTCCTTGGTCTCCACACACTCCTGGGCCACACCGGGGCCGATCACCTCGGACAGCCCGTATATGTCGACCGCGTCGATCCCGCACCGCTCCTCGATCTCCCGGCGCATCTCCTCGGTCCACGGCTCCGCGCCGAAGACACCGACCCGCAGCGAGGTGGAGCGGGGGTCGACACCCTGCCGCTCGAACTCGTCGAGCAGCGTCAGCATGTAGGAGGGCGTCACCATGATCACGCCGGGTTCCAGGTCCTGGATCAGCCGGACCTGGCGGGCCGTCATGCCCCCGGAGGCGGGGACGACCGTACAGCCGAGCCGTTCGGCGCCGTAGTGGGCGCCGAGGCCGCCGGTGAACAGGCCGTAGCCGTACGCCACATGGACCGTGTCGCCCGGCCGGCCACCCGCGGCCCGCAGCGAGCGGGCCACCATGTCGGACCACATGGCCAGGTCGTTGTCCGTGTAGCCGACGATCGTCGGCAGCCCCGTGGTGCCGCTCGACGCGTGGATCCGGCGCAGCCGCTCCCGGGGCACGGCGAACAAGCCGTACGGGTAGTTCGCGCGCAGGTCGGCCTTCGTGGTGAACGGGAAACGGGCCAGGTCGGCCAGGGAGCGGCAGTCGTCGGGGTGGACGCCGGCCCGGTCGAAGGACTCCCGGTAGAACGGCACGTTCTCGTACGCCCGCCGCAGCGACTCCCGCATCCGGCCCAGCTGCACCGCCCGCAGGGCGTCGGGATCCAGCCGTTCGCCCGCGTCCAGCAGCTCCGTCGCCTCCGCCATCGGACCCACTCCCTCCGCCGCGACCACGCCGACCGCGCCGGGCGTGACGAGCCCGGCCACCGGTCACCCGGCGGCCGGTCCGGAGATCAGTTACCCATCTGCCGGTGGCCGCGGCAAGCGCTCCGCCCGACTTTCCCGGCGCCGCGCGTGCGGGTGCGCGTCAGGGCTGCTGCGGCCCGTACGCCGTCATGAAGCGGTCGCGGAACTTGTCCATCGGCCAGACCGGGGCGTCGGTGGCGGGCTTGATGCCCTCCGTCCAGTTCCAGTCCTGGATCCGGTCGAGCACCTTCGGGTCCTTGGCGACCACGGTGATCGGCACATCCCGGTTCTTGCTGCCCTTGGTGACGGAGGGGAGCGGCTGGTGGTCGCCGAGGAAGACCAGCACGGTGTCCTCGTCGCCGTAGCGCTTCATCCACTCGACGAGGCTGGTGACCGAGTACTCGATGGACTTGCGGTACTCCGTGCGGACACGGTCGGGGTCCTTCCAGACCTCCTTCGGGTCCGCGCCCTCCTTCTTGATCTCGTGGAAGATCGAACCGTCGCCCAGGTCCTCCCAATCGACCATCCGGGCCACCGGCGCCCACGGGTTGTGGCTGGACGCCAGGATGATCTCCGCCATCACCGGCTCGCGGTCCTCACGGCCGTGCTCCAGCCGTTCGAACGCCTCCAGGCTGAACTGGTCCGGCACCGGAGTCCAGCTGAAGTACGGGCCGTGATAACCGAGTTGCTCCGAGTCGTAGATGCGCTCCAGGCCGAAGAACTTCCCCTCGGGCCAGGCCCGGCGCACACCCGGCACGATGCCGACGGTGCGCCACGCGCCCGTCTTGCCGAAGTAGTTGGTGATGTTCATCCGGTCGCTGGTGGTCAGGCTGCGGTACCGCTGCTGGTTCTTGATCCACAGTCCGGACAGGAACGTGGAGTGGGCGAGCCAGCTGCCGGCGCCCGTCGTGGGCGACCTGAGCCATCCGCTGCGCGACGCGAACCCGGCCTCGTCCAGGGTCCGGCTGCCGTCGTCCAGGACCGCGCCGACCCCGGCGGCCATGTCGGGATCCTCGATCGCCGAACGGCCGTAGCTCTCGATGAACGTGAACAGCACGTCCTTGCCGCGCAGCCCGGTCAGCAGCTGGTCGGGAGGCGTGTCGGCGAACGCGTCCACCGCCGCCAGCTCCTCGAAGACCCGCGCGTCCCGCAAGCCCGCCTGCACCTGCTCCACCCGGTTGCCGAGGAACTCCGCGTTGCCCTTGGTGGCGACCGGGACACCGGACACCTGCACACCCAGCGTGACGCAGGTGATCCACGCGGTGCCCAGGATCAGCGTCGTACGGGCGGCCACGGGCCGGTGCCGTGTCATCAGGCCGGTCACCCGCACCATCGCGAGCGTCATCAGCACCAGCAGGCCGATGAACAGCACGATCACACCGATGACGGCGAGCACCTGGCCGGTGCGGCCGAACGACTCGCGCACGAAGTCCGTGGCATCGTCGAGCAGGATCCAGTCGAGGACCAGATCGAAGGGGCGGGCCATCACCTGGTAGAAGCCCATGTCGACGAACTTCAGCACGGTGACCAGGCCGAGGAACGCGCCCGAGATCACCGCCGCGATCCGGCGGCCCCGCGGCGGCAGCGCGAGCAGCAGCCCCGCGAGCAGGATCCCCTCGGCGGGCAGCCGCAGGAAGGCACCGACCTCCAGCCGCTCGACCTGGTTGGGCATGAGCAGCGCGCCGAAGAGGAGCACCCCGGCCAGCACGGTGGTACCGATGCCGACGCCGTGTGCGGTACGGGGGTAGCGATGCCGCCAGCCGAACCATCCGCGGGGGCCGGGGGGCTCCGGGACCCCGGTGGCGTCCGTGCCGCCGGTGATCTTCTGAGCCTTGGCGCCGGTCGCGTCGGCGTCGACCTCGACCTGGGCGTCGGAGTCGGCGTCGGCCTCGACCTCAGCGTCGGAGTCGCCCGGCTCCCGGGTCTCCGTGCTGGGCCCCTCGGCGTCGGAGTCGGCGTCGCCCTCGCCCTCGGCTTTGGCCTCGGTCTTCGTCGTGTCGCCCGGCTCCCGGGTCTCCGTGCCGGTCGACTCGACCCCGACCCCGACCTCGGCCGCGGGTTCCTCGGCCGACGGCTCCCGGGTCGCGTCGCCCCCGGTGTCCCCGTCCGTCCCGGCCTCCTCGGCGTCCGGCTGCTGGCGAGAGCGGATGAAGAGCGACACCCGGGGGGTCCTTCCGTGCGGTCGTGCGATGGCATGGCGAACAGGACCCGGTCACAGGGCCTGTCCCCACCAGTACGTCCGCACGGCCCGCCCGGTTCAACGCCCGCGCCACGGATTCACCCGTCCGCCGCCACCGCCACCTCCCGCGCCCACCGGTAGTCGGCCTTGCCGCTCGGCGAGCGGCGGATGGTCTCCGCGAGGACCAGCTGGCGCGGGATCTTGTAACCGGCGAGATGCGTCCGGCAGTGGACCTGGACCTCCTCCAGGGACAGCCCCGCCGCCCCCGCGCGCAACTGCACCACGGCCGCCACATGGCTGCCCCACCGTTGGTCCGGCACCCCGGCCACCAGAGCGTCGTACACGTCGGGGTGCGACTTGAGCGCCTGCTCGACCTCCTCCGGGTACACCTTCTCGCCGCCGGTGTTGATGCACTGCGAGCCGCGGCCGAGGACCGTGACCACCCCGTCCGCGTCGACGGTCGCCATGTCGCCGAGCAGCACCCAGCGCTCGCCGTCCTTCTCGAAGAAGGTCTCGGCGGTCTTCGCCGGGTCGTTGTAGTAGCCGAGCGGGACATGGCCGCACTGCGCGATCCGGCCCACCTCGCCGACGGCGACCGGCTCGTACGTCGCCGGATCCACCACCCGGGTACGGGAGTTGACGCGGATCCGGAAACCGCGGCCGGGCCCGGAGTCCTCGGTGGCCGTACCGTTGAAGCCGGACTCGGAGGAGCCGAAGTTGTTGAGCAGCATGACGTTCGGGACGAGTGCGAGGAACTGCCGGCGCACGGTCTCCGACATGATCGCGCCGGACGAGGACACACTGAACATCGCCGAGCAGTCGGTGCCCTTCATCGGCCCGGACAGCGCGTCGATCAGCGGTCGCAGCATCGCGTCGCCGACTAGCGTCATGCTGCTGACCTTCTCCTTCTCCACGGTCCGCAGCACCTCCTCCGGCACGAACCTGCGATGCAGTACCACCCGTTGGCCGAAGTTGAAGCCGATGAACGCGGTCAGCGTGGAGGTGCCGTGCATCAGCGGGGGAGTGGGGAAGAAGGTGATCCCGGCGCCACCGGCCGCGACCCGCTCGGCCAGCTCCTCCGGTGACTTCACCGGCTCGCCCGTCGGCGCCCCGCCGCCGAGCCCGGAGAAGAACAGGTCCTCCTGCCGCCACATCACCCCCTTCGGCATCCCGGTCGTGCCGCCGGTGTAGATGATGAACTGGTCGTCGCCCGAGCGCGCCGGGAACCCCCGCTCCGGGGACCCGTCGGCCTCGGCCTGCGCGAACGGCACGCCCGGCGCGTCCCCCGGCCCCACCCGCAGCAGATGCCGCACCTTCGGCGCCCGCGGCAGCGCGGCCGCCACCCGGTCCGCGAACTCGGTGTCGTAGACCAGGGCCGCCAGATCGGCGTCCCGGTAGAGATAGACCAACTCCTCCTCGACATAACGGTAGTTCACGTTCACCGGCACGATCCGCGCCTTGAGGCAGCCCAGGACCGTCTGGAGGTACTCGACGCCGTTGAAGAGGTGCAGGCCGAGGTGGTCGCCGGGCCGGATCCCGCTGTCGAGCAGATGGTGACCGATCCGGCAGGCGGCGGCGTCCAGTTCCGCGTACGTCAGGCGGCGCTCCGCGCCGGTGCCCGGATGGTCGACGTACACAAGCGCCTCACGGTCCGGGACCACGTCCACGACCGACTCGAACAGGTCGGCAAGGTTGTACTCCACCGCTCCTCCTGACCGTCGGGATGCCGGTCATCAGAGCAAAGGGCGACACAACTGTGAAGGGCTCGCGCAGCAGAAATCTGACTGACTGTCAGAAAACCCTTGAAGTGCTTCCCCGGCTCCTGCAACCTGTTCTCGTTCCGGAGACGGGCCGCAGGCCGGCGCGCTCACGCCGGACGGAGACGGAGGACGCCCCATGGGTGGCACCGAACACCTCACCGTGCACCGCGCAGGCGCCACACTGGTGCTCACACTCAACAGGCCCGAGGCCCGCAACGCCCTGTCGCTGCCGATGCTCGTCGGCCTGTACGACGGCTGGACCGAGGCCGACGAGGACAACGGGATCCGCTCGATCGTGCTCACCGGCGCAGGCGGCTCGTTCTGCGCCGGCATGGACCTCAAGGCGCTCGCGGGCAACGGGATGGCGGGGGACCAGAACCGCGACCGGCTGAAGGCCGACCCCGACCTTCACTGGAAGGCGATGCTGCGCCACCATCGCCCCCGCAAACCCGTGATCGCCGCCGTCGAGGGCCCCTGCGTCGCGGGCGGCACCGAGATCCTCCAGGGCACCGACATCCGCGTCGCCGGTGAGTCCGCCACCTTCGGTCTGTTCGAGGTCCGGCGCGGACTGTTCCCCATCGGCGGCTCCACCGTCCGGCTGCAACGCCAGATCCCGCGCACCCACGCCCTGGAGATGCTGCTCACCGGCCGCTCGTACACCGCCCGCGAGGCCGCCGACATCGGCCTCGTCGGCCATGTCGTGCCCGACGGCGACGCCCTCACGCGGGCGCTGGAGATCGCCGAGCGGATCAACGACTGCGGCCCGCTCGCCGTCGAGGCCGTCAAGGCGTCCGTGTACGACACCGCCGAGATGACCGAGACCGACGGCCTCGCCGCCGAACTCGCCCGTGGCTGGCCCATCTTCGACACCGCGGACGCCAAGGAGGGCGCCCGCGCCTTCGCGGAGAAACGACCGCCGGTCTACAAGCGCGCCTGAGGAGTCCCCGTGCCCGAAGTCCTCAAAGCCCCCCTCGTCGTCGAGTTCCCCTTCACCCGCTCCCTCGGCCCCGTCCAGAGCGCCTTCCTGACCGGCCTGCGCGAACGCGTCGTCCTCGGCGTCCGCACCACCGACGGCCGCACCCTCGTACCCCCCGTCGAGTACGACCCCGTCACGGCCGGCGAACTGCGCGACCTCGTCGAGGTCGCCCCCACCGGCACCGTCACCACCTGGGCCTGGAACCACGAACCCCGCCGCGGCCAGCCCCTCTCCACCCCCTTCGCCTGGGCCCTGATCCGCCTCGACGGCGCCGACACGGCCCTCCTGCACGCCCTCGACGCCCCCGGCCCCGAGGCCGTCCGCACCGGGATGCGCGTCCGGGTCCGCTGGGCCGGCGAACGCGTCGGCGCCATCACCGACATCGCCTGCTTCGAGCCGTACGACGGAGACCCGCCCGAACTCGCCGGCCACACAGGCGAGTTCGAGGACCCGGTCACCGGCATCGTCGCCCAGGCCCGCCTCGACTACACCTACGCGCCCGGCCGCACCACCTCCCGCTTCCTGGCCGGCCTCGCCGAGCACCGGGCACTCGGTGAACGCTGCCCGTCCTGCCACAAGGTGTACGTCCCGCCCCGCGGCGCCTGCCCCACCTGCGGCGTCGCCACCACCGACCAGGTCGAGACCGGCCCGGCCGGCACGGTCACCACCTTCTGCATCGTCAACATCAAGGCCAAGAACCTCGATATCAAAGTCCCCTACGTCTACGCCCACATCGCCCTCGACGGCGCCGACCTCGCACTGCACGGCCGGATCGGCGGCATCCCCTACGACCAGGTCCGCATGGGCCTGCGCGTCGAACCCGTCTGGAGCGACCACAGCCGCTTCCCCGACCACTACCGGCCCACCGGCGAACCCGACGCGGACTACGACACGTACAAGGAGCTGCTGTGACCGGCCCCGCGCCACTCCGTGAGATCGCCGTCGTCGCGTTCGCGCAGACCGACCACCGGCGCACCAGCGAGGACCTGTCCGAGGTCGAGATGCTCATGCCGGTCCTGCACCAGGTGCTCGACGCGACCGGCCTGAAGACCGCCGACATCGGCTTCACCTGCTCCGGCTCCAGCGACTACCTCGCCGGCCGGGCGTTCTCCTTCACCGGCGCCCTCGACGGCGTCGGCGCCTGGCCGCCCATCTGTGAGTCGCACGTCGAGATGGACGGCGCCTGGGCCCTGTACGAGGCCTGGACCAAACTGCTCACCGGCGAAGCCGACACCGCGCTCGTCTACTCCTACGGCAAGTCCTCACCCGGCTCCGTGCGCGACGTCCTCACCCGCCAGCTCGACCCGTACTACCTCGCCCCCCTGTGGCCCGACTCCGTCGCCCTCGCCGCCCTCCAGGCGCAGGCACTGATCGACACCGGTGCCACCGACGAACCCGCACTCGCCGCCGTCGCCGCCCGCAGCCGCCACGACGCCGAGGCCAACCCGCACGCCCAGCTGCGCGGTTCCGTCCCGCACGGCGACTACGCGGTACGGCCCCTGCGCACCGGCGACTGCCCGCCCATCGGCGACGGAGCCGCCGCGGTGATCCTCGCCGCCGGCGACCGCGCCCGCGAACTGTGCGAACGGCCCGCCTGGATCCACGGCATCGACCACCGCACCGAGGCCCACGGTCTCGGCGTCCGCGACCTCACCGACTCGCCCTCCACCCGGCTCGCCGCCGAGCGTGCCGGTGTCTTCGAACGGCCCGTCGACACCGCCGAGTTGCACGCGCCCTTCACCGCCCAGGAGATCGTGCTGCGCAGGGCGCTGGACCTCGGCGACGACGTACGTGTCAACCCGTCCGGCGGCGCCCTCGCCGCCAACCCGATCATGGCCGCGGGACTGATCCGCATCGGCGAGGCCGCCGCCCGCATCCACCGCGGGGAGTCCGACCGGGCACTCGCCCACGCCACGTCCGGCCCCTGCCTCCAACAGAACCTGGTCGCCGTACTCGAAGGGGATCCGCGATGAGCAAGGAACCCGTGGCCGTCGTCGGGATCGGCCAGACCAAGCACGTCGCCGCCCGCCGGGACGTGTCCATCGCCGGACTCGTCCGCGAGGCCGCCCGACAGGCCCTCGACGACGCCGAGTTGGACTGGGCCGACGTCGACGCCGTCGTCATCGGCAAGGCGCCCGACTTCTTCGAGGGCGTCATGATGCCGGAGCTGTACCTCGCCGACGCCCTCGGCGCGGTCGGCAAGCCCATGATGCGGGTGCACACCGCCGGATCGGTCGGCGGCTCCACCGCACTGGTCGCGGCCCAGCTCGTCGCCGCCCGCGTCCACGGCACCGTCCTCACCCTCGCCTTCGAGAAGCAGTCCGAGTCCAACGCCATGTGGGGACTGTCCCTGCCGGTCCCCTTCCAGCAGCCCCTGCTGGCCGGCGCCGGCGGCTTCTTCGCCCCGCACGTACGCGCCTACATGCGGCGCACCGGAGCCCCCGACAGCGTCGGCTCCCTCGTCGCCTACAAGGACCGCCGCAACGCCCTGAAGAACCCCTACGCCCACCTCCACGAGCACGACATCACCCTGGAGAAGGTCCAGGCCTCACCCATGCTCTGGGACCCGATCCGCTACTCCGAGACCTGCCCGTCCTCCGACGGCGCCTGCGCCATGGTCCTCACCGACCGCGCCGGAGCGGCCCGCGCCCCGCGCCCGCCCGCCTGGATGCTCGGTGGGGCGATGCGCAGCGAACCGACGATGTTCGCCGGGAAGGACTTCGTCTCCCCGCAGGCGGGCAAGGACTGCGCCGCCGACGTCTACCGGCAGGCCGGCATCGCCGACCCGCGCCGCGACATCGACGCCGTCGAGATGTACGTGCCGTTCTCCTGGTACGAACCGATGTGGCTGGAGAACCTCGGCTTCGCCGCCGAGGGCGAGGGCTGGAAACTCACCGAGTCCGGCGTGACCGAACTCGACGGCGACCTGCCCGTCAACATGTCCGGCGGTGTGCTGTCCACCAACCCCATCGGCGCCTCCGGCATGATCCGCTTCGCCGAGGCCGCCCTCCAGGTGCGCGGACAGGCCGGCGAGCACCAGGTCGACGGGGCCCGCCGGGTCCTCGGGCACGCCTACGGCGGCGGCTCCCAGTTCTTCTCGATGTGGCTCGTGGGAGCGCGTCCCCCGGACTCCTGAGGCCTCCCCCTCACGTGGCCTGTCGGCCTCGGGATGCGATCGCTAGGCTGGCCGCGGACGACGGTACCGGGAGGAGCACGGACGTGGCCGAGACCACCACCCAGCACATGCGGCTCATGGGCTGGGACAAGCCGGATCTGGATCTGAGCAACGCGCAGTGGCAGTCCAGCAGCCGCGGACTGGGGGATGTCCAGATCGCCTTTGTCGAGGGCTTCATCGCGATGCGCAACAGCGGCCGCCCGGAGGGCGCTTCCCTGATCTTCACCCCCGCGGAGTGGGGAGCGTTCGTGTCCGGAGCACGGGAAGGGGAGTTCGACCTCACCTGAGCGCTTGATCACGCCGGGTGCGCGGCGGCCGGCCCACGACGAATCGGTCCGGCCGCACAACGCCGGGGACCCCCGGACACGTACCATGGCGGCATGTCGTTCCTCCGCCGCCGCAGCGCCACGCCCGCCGGGCCCGAATTCGACGTTCTGGCCATGGACCCGGGCGACTGGCCCGGCAATCTCGGCGCCGGGCTGCTGCCCGCCCCCGACGGCAGCTGCCAGGGCGTCTTCCTGCGCTACGACCTGTTCGGCGGCCGCGGCCCCGCGATGATCATCGGCAATCTGCCCGAGGGCTCCCCGGCCCGGGACATCGCCGAGGGCCAGGTCCCCTTCGAGGTGGCACAGCTGCTGCTGGCGCTGGAGAACGAGGAGGACGTCACCGTCGTCGGCTCCGAGGACGTCCCCGTGATGCAGGGCGACAACCTGCTGATCGTGCGCCGCGTCAAACTCTCCGAGAGCCGGATCTCCTGTGTGCAGTTCGACCGCAGCGACGGCGTCCTGGTCACCATCGCCGCCTGGGACCGCCCCATCACGGACGACCTGTACGCCCTGCTGAAGCCGCTCCCGGCGGAGCTTTTCCAGCAGGGCTGAGGTCCTCCTACGACGCCGACGACCGCAGCTGCACGTCGGCGGCCCGCACATACGCCACCCGGTGGCCGAACTGGATCTCGTAGTACCGGTCCTTGCCGGTCACCACACGATGCCCGGCGGTGTCGAAGGTGACCGCGTAGTAGTAGGCGCTCCGCACGGTGTCCCCGACCACGTACTTCTGCCCGGCGGGCAGGGTGTACGGCAGTGGCCGCAGCGGCTGGGCCGGGACGTCCGCCGGGTACGCCGACGCCTCCGGGTAGGCCACCCCGTACACCGGCACACTCGCTCCGCCGTCCGTCGCGGTGACGACCTTGCCCTTCGCGGAGACGGCCGTCGGCGCCTTCGCCGGGTTGTGGAACCAGGCCTTCTGACCGAGGTACCAGATCGCCGTCCACTCACCGTCACGGCCGGCCACCGCGTACTGCTGGCCCGTGGTCGCGCGGGCACCGATGTCGTTCACGTCGATCGTCGACGGCCCACCGCCCGGACGCAGCCCCACGTCCTTGACCAGCGGATACGACGTGCCGGGCCCCGTGTACAGCCGTACCGCGCTCGAACCGTGCACCTCGCACGCCGCACCCTGGTCGACACAGCCCGTGTACGCGGGACGGTTCTCCGCGTACTCCGGCAGGATCGTCACCAGCCCGCCGCTCGCCCGCGCGGTCGCCTTGAAGGGCTTGCCGAGCAGCTCGAAGTAGTGCGCCCAGTCCCAGTACGGACCCGGGTCGGTGTGCATCCCGGGGACCGTCGCCGGGGAGGTGCCCGGCACGTTGTCGTGGCCCAGGATGTGCTGCCGGTCCAGCGGGATGTCGTACTTGGCGGACAGGTACTTCACCAGCCGGGCCGACGAGCGGTACATCGCCTCCGTGTACCAGGCGTCCGGGGCGGCGAGGAACCCCTCGTGCTCCAGGCCCACCGACGTCGAGTTGACGTACCAGTTGCCCGCGTGCCAGGCCACGTCCTTCGCCTTCACATGCTGGGCGATGTGACCGTCCGTGGAGCGCAGCGAGTAGTTCCAGGAGACGTACGTCGGATCCTGGACCAGGTCGAGGACCCCCTCCCACTGACCCTCCGTGTCGTGCACCACGATGTACTGGATGCGCTGCGAGCGCGGCCGGTCGCCCAGGTCGTGGTTGCCGTAGTCGCCCTCACCGAACTCCTCGTAGGGCGCCGGGATCCACTCGCACGAAACCGTCCTCGGACACTCCGCGCCACCGGCCTTCGCCGCGCGCAGACCGGCCCGCCCCAGCTGCGCGGTGTCCGGCGCCAGCCCCGGCCGGGCGGCGAGCGCGACCCGCTGGCCCGCGTCCGTGAACCGCTCCTCGCCGCTCTCGATCACCTGGAACACGTCGTTCGCGTACGAGGCGGCCGTCGCGGAGTCCTCGGCGCCGGAGAACTTCGCCACCGCCCCGTACCAGTCGGCCGGATCCTCGCTCGCCGGCGCGCCCAACTCCCGCTGGGCGGCGGCGAGCAGGGCCGCGCCGCCCGCCACGTTGGCCGCCGGGTCCGTCCGCAGCCGCTCGGCGCTCAGGCCGGTCAGCCCGGCGGCCTTGCGCAGCGTCGTGAGCCGGGCGGGGAGTTCGGAGTCCGCCGGGAGCTCCGCCTCGGGCAGCAGGGGTTCACGGGCGAGGTCACCGCGGGGGTCCTCGGCGCCCTCGCTGTGGTGCGGCGCGCCGGCCAGGGCCGTGCGGGCGTCCGTCAGATGCATCGGACCGTAGCCGCCGGTCACACTCGGCGCGCCGCCGTGGGCGTCCCAGCGGGACTGGAGATAGGAGACGCCGAGCAACACGCTCTGCGGGACCCGGTATTCGGCGGCCGCGGCGGCGAAGGCCTGTTGCAGACCGGACGCCTCGGCGGTCCGTGCCGTGGACGGGGCGGCGCCGAGCAGGGGCAGCAGCAGCGCCGACGTGGCGAGGGCACCGGCGGCCCTGCGGGTGCTTCTCGGCCGGGGGGTCCGATGAGCGGCGGTGGCAGGGTGACGCAAAACAGCCTCCTGTGACGTCGAGCGCGATGGGCCGTGCGGTGCCGGAGGTGACAGTGGTAGTCGCTCACCGACGATCCGTCAATCATGCCCAGGCACGCCCGCTTCACCGCGTCGACGCAGGTGGCTCGGCACGCCGAAGTCCGCGATGTGCCCGCATTCCGGGACACATCGCGGACCGACGGCCCCGTCAGCGAGTACCGACCGCCGCACGCACGGCCCTGCGGGCCAACTGGCAGTCGTCGTGCAGCCGCCGCAGCAGCAGCCGCTGTTCCTCGCCGGACGGCGCAGCACCCGAGTGGGCCGTGCCCGGTGCCGCCGGGGTCGTTTCCCGCATCGAACGCTGCACGGCCGTCTCGTACGTACGGATCTCCCGTGTCAGTACGAGCATCAGGTTGACCAGGAACGCGTCCCGGGACGCGGGCCCCGCCGACTGCGCGATCTGGCTGATCTGCCGCCGCGCCACCGGGGCGTCGCCCAGCACCGACCACAGCGTGGCCAGGTCGTAGCCCGGCAGGTACCAGCCCGCGTGTTCCCAGTCCACCAGCACCGGACCCGCCGGTGAGAGCAGGATGTTGGAGAGCAGGGCGTCCCCGTGACAGAACTGCCCCATCCCGGTACGGCTCGTGGTGGCCGCGATCCCGTGCAGCAGCTTCTGGAGATCACCCATGTCCCGGTCGGTCAGCAGCCCCAGTTGGTGGAAGCGGGAGATGCGGTCCGCGTAGTTCAGGGGTGCGTCGAAGGTGCCCGCCGGCGGACGCCAGGCGTTGAGCCGGCAGATCGTGCCCAGGGCCGCGCGGATGTCCGTGCGCGGCGGGGCCTCGGACGGGTGGCGTTGCAGGGCCGCCACTCGTCCCGGCATACGCTCGATGACGAGCGTGCAGTTCTCGGGATCCGCCGCGATCAGCCGCGGCACGCGCACCGGGGGGCGCTGCCGGACGAACGAGCGGTATGCCGCTATCTCGTGCCGGATCCGCTCGGCCCAGGCGGGGGACTGGTCCACCAGGCACTTGGCGACCGCCGTACTGCGTCCCGTCGTACCGACGAGGAGTACGGAGCGGCCGCTGCGGCGGAGCACCTGCACCGGCGCGAACTCCGGACAGATCCGGTGCACCGCCGCGAGCGCCGTCCGCAACTGCGCGCCCTGCGGGCCGGAGAGGTCGAGTCGTCCGCTGAGCGGAGGGGTTCCGAGTCCCGTACGCCGCGCCTGGCCCGCACCGAGCACAGGGCCGGCCGGTCGCGCGGGAGCCAGATAGGGGCCGCCACCCGACAGGGGGGCCTCGCCGGGACGGGCGGGGCCCGGCACCTGAGGACGCGGGCGAAGCGGCCGAGGCGGGGCGGACACGGAGGACGATGCTGCGTACATGGGAGATACAGATCCCTTCGTGTGCCTGCGAAGTCATAACGCCACCCGACCCGGTCGCCCCGGTACACCCTGGGGAGTGCACCGCCGTTCAAGAGGCGAGCGGGTCGGGGTGGCGCATTCCTACCTGACACCCGATCTCCCGTGGCACACCATCTGGCGCACCCTGGCGAACCCTGGCGAATAGTCGCCCGGCAACCTTCACCGGGCTACTGTCAACTCAGCCGAGAACCTGGGGGCTTGACGTGAGCGGAGAACCCAACACCCGACTTTCGGACCTGTTCGGCCTGGCCGGCTGGTCCAAGGGTGAGCTCGCGAGGCTGGTCAACCGGCAGGCGGCGGCCATGGGCCACCCCCAGCTGTCGACCGACACCTCGCGGGTGCGGCGGTGGATCGACATGGGAGAGATCCCGCGCGATCCGGTGCCGCGTGTGTTGGCAGCCCTGTTCACTGAGCGTCTCGGCCGTGTCGTGACCATTGAGGACCTCGGTCTGGTCCGGCACGGGCGTACGGGAAAACGGCAGGGCGCCGGGAATGAGGAACATCCCGACGGTGTGCCGTGGGCGCCCGAACGGACTGCCGCGGTCCTCACCGAATTCACGGGAATGGACCTCATGCTCAACCGACGCGGCTTGGTGGGCGCGGGTGCCGCGCTCGCCGCCGGCTCAGCACTCAGCAGCGCCATGTACGACTGGCTGCACACCGACCCTGCCCTCACCGCCGACGCCCCCCGGCTCCACGACCCCCTGCACGCCGACCCCGCTGGGTTCGACCGCTACGAGGCCGCCCCCATCGGATCGCAGGAGATCGAGGAGCTGGAGCGCTCGGTCGAAGTGTTCCGAGCCTGGGACGCGGCCCGCGGAGGCGGGCTCCAGCGCAAGGCGGTGGTGGGCCAGCTCAATGAAGTGGGCGGCATGCTCTCCTACCGCCACCCTCCCCACCTGCAACGACGCCTGTGGGGTGTGGCCGCCAACCTCGCCGTGCTCGCCGGCTGGATGTCCCACGACGTCGGCCTGGAACCCACGGCCCAGAAGTACTTCGTCATCGCCGCCCATGCCGCGCGCGAGGGCGGCGACCGGCCCAGGGCCGGCGAGGCGCTCTCCCGGGCGGCCCGTCAGATGGTCCATCTGGGCCGGCCCGACGACGCGCTCAACCTGATGAAACTCGCCCAGTCCGGCTCGGGCGAGGGGGTACTGCCCCGCACCCGCGCCATGTTCCACACCATCGAGGCCTGGGCCCAGGCCTCGATGGGCAAGGGCCAGGCGATGCGCCGCACTCTCGGACAGGCGGAGGACCTCTTCGTCTCCGACCGCAGCGATCTGGAACCGCCCGACTGGATGCAGACCTTCAAGGACGAGGATCTGTACGGCATGCAGGCCCTCGCCTACCGCACCCTGGCGGAGTTCGAGCCGGGCGCGGCCGCGCACGCGCAGTACTACGCGGAGAAGGCGCTGGCCCTGCGGGTCGACGGCCGGGAGCGGTCGAAGATCTTCGACCATCTGTCCATGGCCTCCGCCTGCTTCATCGCGGACGACCCCGAACAGGCCGACCGGTACGCGCGACTGGCCCTGATGTCGATGGGCTCCAACTCCTCGCGCCGCACCTGGGACCGGCTGCGAGAGATGTACCGGCTGACCGCCGAGTTCTCCGGCTACCCGAAGATCAGCGAGCTCCGGGAGGAGATCAAGCAGGCGCTCCCGAAGGCGAAGGGCAAGGGCGGCAACAGCACCCAGGCATAGTCCGTGTCCCGACTACTTCGACCGTCCCTACGAGGCCACCCCGACCACCAGCACGCAGGCGTCGTCCTCGCGCTCGGTCCCGCCGAACTCCTCCACGACCGTCCGCACACAGTCCTGCGCGGATCGCGCCCTGCCGAAGCGCGGGGCCAGGTCCAGGAGGTGTCGCACCGCTGCCGCTCCGCCACGGCTCTCCGGCTCGCCGGAACCCGCGGACCGCCGGCGGGCGGGCACCAGACCGTCGGTGTGGAACAACAGCAGATCGCCCGGTTCGAGGGTCACTTCGGCCTCGCCGTACTCGGCGCCCGAGGTCGCTCCCAGCAGAACACCGTCCGGTGCGCTCAGTCGGCGCCCCGTCCCGTCGCGGAACAGCAGCGGGGCGGGGTGTCCGGCCTGCGCCCAGAGCAGGGTCCGGCTCTCCGGCCGGTAGCGGCAGCAGATCGCGCTGCCGAGGGCGGGCTGGTTGCTGCTGTCCAGCAACTGGTTGAGCCAGGACAGCAGTTGGCCGGGCCGGGTGCCGGCCATCGCCATGCCGCGCAGGGCGCCGAGCAGCATCGCGACGTCGGAGGTCACGGCGATGCCGTGGCCCGTGAGGTCGCCGATGCCGAGCAGTGTCTCGCCGTTCGGCAGGTCCAGCGCGTCGTACCAGTCGCCGCTGATCAGGGTGCCCGTGGAGGCGGGCAGATGGCGGGCCGCCAGATCGAGGGTGTGCGGGCCGCTCCGGGCGAGGCGCAGGGAGCCACGCCACTGCGGCAGTACGGCTTCCTGGAGTTCGACCGCGAGCCGGCGTTCGGTGCTCGCGCGATGCCGGTGGCGCTGGAGGGAGTCCCGGGTCTCGCTCACCGCGGCCTGGCTGCGGCGGAGTTCGCTGACGTCGCGCAGGACGGCCCACATGGAGGCGGTGCTGCCGTCGGGGCCGAGTACCGGCTCGCCCATCATGTGCACGGTACGGATCTCGCCGTTGGGGCGGCGCACCCGGAACTCGCCGTCGATCCGCTGGGCGTCGACCAGACAGTCGGTGACCATCGTGGTGAGCCGCGGCCGGTCCTGGTCGTGGACCAGCGAGGGCAGTTCGTCGAGGGTGAGCGCCGGGGCGGACGGGTCGCGGCCCAGGATCTCGTACAGCTCCCCGGACCAGATGACCTCGTCCGTCAGCAGATTCCACTCCGCGCTGCCGACGCGGCTCAGTAACGACTCGCGGCGGGAGGCGGGCGAGGGCGGCGGGGCGGTCTCCTTCTGCGGGGCGGTGGTTCCGGGTCCCTCGCGCAGTTGCGCCAAGTGCTCGTCGAGGTCGTTGAGCTGGTGCAGTGCCAGGTCGTAGAGGGCGCGCTGCCAGCGCTGCTGCGGGTCGGACTCGTCATGCCGCGCGTCCTGCCGCCGAACGGCGTCCACATCGCCCTTGAGCCGTCGCGTCTGCGATATCAGGGCATCGACCGGGCCACGGCCCGGCGGCCGGCCGCCCGGGCGGTCTGCGGAGAGAGGGGACGGCATGACGCACTCCGATGTGGGGACAGTACGACCAGGGCTGTCGGGGGGACCGTTACGACTGTTGCACAGCCCGCGACGGCCTGTAAGGGATTTGGCAACACACGATACGGTGGTGCTTCTGGCATATGCCACCGTCTCTCCGGCTGGTCTGTCCTGCGCCTTCGGTCTACGCCGTCCGGCGCGTCAAGTCGTAGGCGATATAAGCGACTTGACGGACCGTCGGACGAAAGATGCGACTCTCCACCGTATGTTCGACGCGCACGTGTTCGGCAAGGCATCAGGGGTGCGGTGAGGGTGTGTGGAGTTGGGTCGTGAGTCGTAAAAACGTACGAAGGGTGGGTCGGCGGGTGCGAGGGTGACGGATGTGGGCCACGGTGTGTCCCGCACGTCAACTGGCCTTCCAGGGCGGCCCAGTTCGGGCGGTTTCATCGCACTAAATGGCGACAATGGCGCGCGAATGTGATGCAGGTCACACCAATTGATCATGGTCTCGGTGTAATGCAAAGCGCTCTGCGGGGTCGTACTGACACACCGGAAAACCGGACGACCTCGCCACGGCACTGGAGACCGCGTATGGACATCACCCTGGAGCAGCCCGCTCGCGCCCGACTGATCACCGTCGACTCGGAGATCCCCGTGCCCGCGACGCTGTGTTACGGCTCCGCCGATCCGCTGGCGGTGCAGATCGTGTTCCCGGCCGAGGTCGCCCTGGAGGGCGAGGGCGTCACCTGGACCTTCGCCCGGTCCCTCCTGGCGGACGGCCTCGACGGCCCGGCGGGCTCCGGGGACGTGCACATCTGGCCCTGCGGCCGCTCCCGGACCGTGCTGGAGTTCCACTCACCGCTGGGCCTGGCCCTGCTCCAGTTCGACTCGGCCTCCCTGCGCCGCTTCCTGGTGCGGACCTACGCCGTGGTGGCCGCCGGGACCGAGGATCTGAGCCCGGCGGTGGACGAAGGGCTGTCCGCGCTGTTCGGCACGGTCTGATGCGCCGGGCACGTACACCGACGCCCGGGACCGCAAGGCCGTGCGAACCGGTGTGCGGTGTGCCGCGGGGGCACACCGCACACCGCGCATGAACCACGGAGCAGCCGTACGGGCGTCGGCGGAGACCGGCGCTCACCGGCCCGACGGCCAGGCGTCCGCGTACAACTCGGGGCGCGGCGCCAGCTCCACCAGGGTCCGCGCGCCGCTCTCCAGCGCGCGGACGCCGGCCTCGGCGACCGCGGTCGCGGCGTAGCCGTCCCACGCGCTCGGCCCGGTGACCCGGCCCTGCCGCACGGCGTCGACCCAGGCGCGCACCTCGCGGTCGTAGGCGTCCGCGAACCGCACCACGTAGTCCTGCGCCACCTCCTCGTGGGCGCCGCCGTCGGCGGTCACGACCATGGAGTGCTGGTCGCCGATCCGCGCGCTGCCCGCCTCGCAGACGGCCTCGCAGCGCACCTGGTAGCCGAAGCCGGAGTTGACGAAGATCTCCACGTCGACGAGCGCGCCCCGCTCGGTCTCGAACAGGACGAACTGCGGGTCCTGCAACCCCTCCGGAGCCCGGTCCGACGGGCGCGGGCGCATGACCGTCACCGCGGTCAGCTCCTGGCCGAGCAGCCAGCGGGCGGCGTCGATCTCGTGCGAGACCGAGCTGTCGATGAGCTTCGCCGAGGTGAAGCGGTCCGGCGAGGACACGTTGCGGTGGGTGCAGTGCAGCATCAGCGGCCTGCCCAGACGTCCGCCGTCCAGCACCTCCTTGAGCTGCCGGTACTCGGCGTCGTAGCGCCTCATGAAGCCGATCTGAAGCAGCCGCCGTCCGAGCTTCGCCTCCGCCTCCAGGACGCGCAGGGCGCCCGCGGACTCCGGCACCATGGGCTTCTCGCAGAGCACCGGCAGCCGCCGTTCCAGGGCCGCGAGGAGGGCCTCCTCGTGCAGGGTGTCCGGCGAGGCGACGAGGACCGCCTCCACCCCCGGCGCGTCGAGCGCGGACAGGGCGTCGGCGTGCACCGAGGCACCCGTCAGGCCGGCCAGTGCCGCCTCGGCCCGCGCCGTGTCGGGATCGGCCACGGCGGCGACTCTGGCACCGCTCACCACCCCGCCGAGCCGGCGAATGTGGTCGGCACCCATGTGCCCGGCACCCAGCACGGCAACGCCCAGCAGATCACCCACGTGCGCACTCCCTTGTGGCCGAAGACTTCCGACCAGGGTAGATCGCGGGGCGGCGGCGGGAACCGGCGGGCGGTGCCGGGCGGCGGTGGCGAGCGGCGGTGGATCCGGTGGCGCGCGAGGCCCGTTCAGTAACGCAGTACGCCCGCGACGCCCTGGGCGTCGCCGAGGGTGCCGTCCGGGACGAAGCGCACGTCGGCGCCGGTCTCCAGGCACTTCTCAACGATCTCGTCCACGATGTCGTCGCGGGAGTCGAGATCACCGCTCGCCGCCGGCATCAGATGGTCGCCGTCGTCGCGCACGGTGATCCGGTAGTTCTCCTCGACGGCCAGCAACCGGACCCGTGCCTCCCGGGCGTTCTGCCACACCTCGTCGACACCGGCCGCGAACTCCTTGCGCCCACGGGCCGATTCGAGCTCCCGCGCCACCGCCTCGACACCCTTCGCGGCCGCGTCCCGCACGGCCGGCCGGACCGCCTGCCACACGGCGTCCGGCGTGCCGTGCGCCAGGCCCCCGTGATGCACGTGCACCGCGTTCCCGGCGACCCCGGCGACCTCGTCGAGGGCGGACAGCGCCGCCGTCTCGCCCGTCACGTACAGCGGCCTGGGGCTGGTGCGCAGCACGGCCTCCATCGCGGAGCCGGCCTCGCGCAGGAAGGCGCGGGTGCGCTCGTCGCGGAAGGTGCTCGGGGTGTCGCCGATGCGCTCCTGGCGCTCCGGGTCGAAGTTCTCGGGCCCGAGGGTCCGCGGGAACCCGTGCACGCGGGCCTCGGTGACCCGCTCCCCGCCGCCGTTCCACAGCGCGACCCGGTGCGCCGAGACGGACAGCACCCAGAACGGCCGTTCCGAGGCCTGCGCGGAGACCAGGTTGCGGGTGAGGAAGGTGTCGGAGAGGACCACACGCTCCGGCACCGTGCGGGCCAGCGACCACACCTGGTGCTCGCCCGGCGCCGCGAAGATCACCAGCCCGTCCTCGGAGTGCGCCAGATCGACCTCGGCGAGCGCCTGGTCCAGCTGGGCCACCACGTCGACCCGTCGTTCCCGGGTGACCGCCGGATCCGCCTCCAGCTGCTTCTTCGCCTCGGCCACCACATTGCGCAGCCGGACCGCGTCCTGCGCGCTGTGCGGCTCGCGGCGGTGTGTGGGCGTCAGCACGGAGACCGCCGGATAGGGGCGCGGGCGGCGCAGCTCGGCAAGGGTCGCGGGACTGAGTGCGTGCTCCATGACAGCACCATAGGACCGATTCACGGATCGGGCATTTGGTGTGCGGGGGGATTTCGCGGGCGCCCGGGCGTGCATCGGCCGGGCCCGCGCGTCGCGGTACCCGGCTCCGCCCGGCGTCAACGTGCGCCGCCGTCCGCCCAGTTGCCGTTCTCGTCTCAGTCGTCGCTCTCGTCGCCGCAGGAGCTGCCGCTGGGCGGCAGTGAGCCGTACAGCAGGAAGTCGTCGACCTTGCGGTGCACGCACTTCGACGACGCGTACCCGGTGTGCCCCTCGCCCTTGTTGTCCAGCACCACCGCCGACGGGCCGAGCCGCATCGCCGTCTGCTCGGTCCAGCGGTACGGCGTCGCCGGGTCGCCGCGCGTGCCGACCAGCAGCATCTTCGCGGAGCCGACGTCCTTGACCTCGTCCCGGATGTAGTCGGTGCCCTTGGGGCGGCCGTAACAGAGCAGCGCCTGCGTGAGCCGGTACGGGCCGAACACCTCGGACGCCTGCTCGTACGCCGCGCGCAGCCGGGGCAGCTCGCGGGTCATCTGCCGGGCCGTGGGCCGGTCGGGATCGTCCGCGCAGTTCACCGCCATCAGCGCGGACGGGAGGTTGTCCAGCGGCACCTCCTCGGGGTCGGCCAGGGCGCTCGGGGCCGGAGCCGGAGTGGCCCGCAGACCGGGACGGGCCGCACCGCCGGTCGCGAACATCTCCACACCCCGGGTGTCACCGTCCTCGGTCAGCGAGGCGAGGGCCCGCTCCAGGAGCGGCCACAGATCCTCGCTGTAGAGGGCCTGTCCGATGGCACCCACCAGGTCCTGACCGGAGAACGGACCGTCGAACGTCGTCGGCACCGGGTCCTCGTCCATGGACCGCACCAGGCGTACGACCTCCTCGCGGGCCTTGCGCGGATCCTGCCCGAACGGACAGGCGATGTCCTTCACGCACCAGTTCAGGAAGTCCTCCAGCGCCGTCTGCTGGCCCTTGGCGCCGGCGATGCCCTGCCGGGTGACCGGCTCGGTCAGGGTGTCCACCCCGTCCAGGGCGACCCGGCCCACCTTCTTGGGGAACTGCGCCGCGTAGACCGCGCCGAGCCGGGTGCCGTACGAGAACCCCAGGTAGTTGAGCTTCTTGTCGCCGAGCGCCTGGCGCATGACGTCCAGGTCCCGGGCGGCGTTCACCGTGCCCATGTGCGGCAGTACCGGCCCGGAGTGCTTGGCGCACTCGGTGGCGGTCTTGCGCAGTTGCCGCAGTACGGCCGCCGGGTCCTTGAGCGCGTCGCTCGACCCGTCCGCCTCGTCGTCGGTCTCGTACGCGGCGTCCCCGCAGCTCACCGGTGAGGACCTGCCGACGCCGCGCGGGTCGAAGCCCACCACGTCGTAGCCATCGGTGAGGTCCATGAAGTCGTCGCCGCCGTAAGCGAGTTCGGTCACCCCGGACACGCCGGGGCCGCCGAAGTTCAGCAGCAGGGATCCGCGCTTGTCGCCGCTGGAGCGGTAGCGCGCGAGGGCCAGCTCGATCGAGGCGGCCCTCGGCTTCGCGTAGTCCAGCGGCACGGTGACCTTGCCGCACTGGAGATCCTTCGGGAAACCGTCGCCCTGGCACCGGCCCCAGGTGATCTTCTGGCGGTAGAAGCGGTTCAGGTCGGCGTCGGGACGCGCGGCGGCCGTCGCCGGCAGCCCGGCGCCGAGCAGGGCCAGACCCGCGGCCGTCACGATGGCACGGCGTCGGACCGAGGGCGGCACGGACAGCTTGGCCTGCATCGTTGCCTCCATGGACGGCGCGGCCCAGGTGCGCGCCGCGAACCGGGAAACGGGGCCCTCGCTCACCATAGGCGGCGCCCGACCGGCACGCCTCCCGGAGGGCGGGGTGATCCATTCCGCCGTACGATCCGCTCTCTCGTCGCCCTCACGACGGCAATGGAGTGCTTTAAGGCCAGTTCGATAACCGTGCCACTCGATGGGGTGAAAGGCCGATAAGCCATAACTCGGATGGTTCGCCTGCGTTTTAACCGGTGCGGGCGAGTGCCCGTGACCATGTCTGGAAGGCAGGGAACCTATGAAACGGGTTACCCGAAACGGTGTGATCGCCGTCGCGGCCGCCTCCGGCGCGATGGCCGTGGCGTTTCCGGGACAGGCCGCCTTCGCGGCCGGCGGCTCCGGAGCGGACGGTTCCGCGACAGGTTCACCAGGGCTGATCTCCGGCAACACCATCCAGCTCCCGGTGCATGTCCCGGTGAACGTGTGCGGCAACACCGTGAATGTGGTGGGACTCCTCAACCCGGCGGCGGGCAACAGCTGCGCCAACAAGAGCGCGGACGAGGGGAAGAAGAAGGGGGCGCCCGCGGGAGCGGCCGCCCGCGGTGCGGAGCAGGGCTCACCGGGCGTGCTGTCGGGCAACGGGGTGCAGTTGCCCGTGCACCTCCCGGTGAACATCACCGGGAACAGCGTGAACGTCGTGGGTGTCGGCAACGCGGCCACCGGCAACGAGTCCGTCAACAACCCGGGACCGGCGAAGCCCGAGCAGCCGGTGCGCCCCGAGCGCCCGGAACCACGGCCCACCCCGCCGCGGCACGCCCCGGAACCGACCACACGGCCGGTCACCCCGCCCGCCCCGTCCGCACTCGCACAAACAGGCGCGGAAACGACTCTGCCCACCGCGATCGGCGCCGGCGCGCTGGTCCTCGGCGGCGCCGCCCTCTACCGGCGGTACCGGCCACGGGCGGTGCGCTGACCCGAGCGCGCACGCACGTACGGGCAGGCCCCGCCGGTTGCTGTCGCCCGGCGGGGCCTGTGGTTCGACCGGGGCCCGTGGTTCGACCGGGGCTTGTTGTTCAAGTGGAGCCTGTTGTTCAAGCGGGGCGTGTGGTCCGAGTCGGGCGGCCCGGGGCTCCGGGAAGCCGCGGATCAGTCCTTCGGTGCGAAGCAGCGGCGGTGCAACGCGCGGATCTCCGCCTCCAGTTCGGGCACCGGACCCTCCACCACCACACCGGGGGCCACCTCGTTGACGGGCAGCGGCCGCACCGGAGCGGCCGGTACCCCCAGCTCGGTCAGCCACTCGACCAACTGCGCGGAGGAGGCGACGTACACGATGCGGCCCAGGCCCACCCAGGCGTGCGCCGCCGCGCACATCGGGCAGTGCTCGCCCGACGTGTAGACGGTCGCCACCGCGCGGTCCTCCGGCGCCATGTGCTCCGCCGCCCAGCGGGCCAGCTCGAACTCGGGATGCCGGGTGCGGTCGCCGCCCGCGACCCGGTTGCGGTCCTCGGCCAGTACGGTGCCGTCCGCGTCGACGAGCACCGAACCGAACGGCTCGTCCCCGGCGTCCAGCGCCTCGGTCGCCAGCTCCAGACAGCGGCGCAGATACGGCAGCTCGGTGTTGTCGACCATGGGCCCGGCCTCCCTGTGGCAGTGATCGTCCGGAGAAAGCCTACGTCCGGTTCCTCCGGCACGGCCGGTCGCCGTGTCACCATCCGTGCCCGGCGGACGACGTTGTGTGAAAGCCGTTGCCACCGCTACGCCCCGGTGATGAAGTGAGCCCATGGATCACGCCGCGGTACTCGCCCTCTTCGACCGGGACATGCGTGAGAGCGCACAGCCGGACGGCCCCGACGCCACGGTCGAGCGGGTGGGACCGGTGGTCCGCCAGGTCGCCCCCGAGCACGGCTGGAACGGAATCCTCTGGTCCGACCTGGACGAGTCGACCGCCGACGCCGCGATCGCCGAGCAGATCGCCTACTACACCGGGCTGGGCCGGGAGTTCGAGTGGAAGGTCTACGGACACGACCTCCCCGTGGATCTCGGGCAGCGGCTCGTCGCGGCCGGGTTCACACCCGAGCCGGACGAGACGCTGATGATCGGCGAGGTCGCCGACCTGACCCTGGACGCCGAGCCGCCCGAGGGCATCCGGATCGTGCCCGTCACCGACGAGGCCGGCGTCGGCCTCGCGGCGGACGTGCACGAGCAGGCCTTCGGCACCGACAGCTCACGCCTGCGGCAGCGGATGCTCGCACAGCTGAAGGCCGATTCGGACGCGGTGGTCGCCGTACTCGCCCTGGACGGGGACGTCCCGGTGAGTGCGGCCCGGCTGGAGTTCACACCGGGCACCCGGTTCGCCGGACTGTGGGGCGGTGGCACCGTCGAGGCGTGGCGCGGACGCGGTATCTACCGCGCCCTGGTCGCCCACCGGTCCCGGGTCGCCGTCGAGCACGGCTACCGCTACCTCCAGGTCGACGCGGTCGCCCAGAGCCGCCCGATCCTCGAACGCCTCGGCTTCCAGCCGCTGACCACCACCACGCCGTACACGTACCTGCCGTAGGGCGGGCGGTGGTCGGTCCACGCTTCAGTCCCGCCGTGAGCGACCGGCGAGCAGCACAAGGGCCGCCGTCGCCGCCATGGCCGCGCTGACCCAGACGGCGAACCGCGGATCGTGCCCGGCCCCGGCGGCGACCCCGGCGCACAGCGGACCCGCGAACGCCCCGACGTTCAAGGCGACCGTCGCGAACGACCCGGCCAGCGTCGGGGCGTCTGCCGCGGTCCGCATGACCCGGTTGACGAGCGTCGAGCCGACCCCGAAGGACAGCGCGCCGAGCAGCACGGTGGCCGGGAAGAGCACGGTGGCCTCCGTGCTGGTCAGCGCCAGTACGGCCCAGGCGGCGGGCAGCGCGAGCAGGGCGCGGCGCAGGCCGCGGCCGAGCCGTCCGTCGCCGGTGCGGCCGGCCACCGTGACACCGGCGAACGAGCCCACGCCGAAGGCGGCGAGCAGACCCGGGACCGTGGCCTCGGACAGGCCGGTGACCTCGGTGGCCACCACCGCGAGATAGGCGAACGTCGCGAAGGTCGCCCCGTTGACAAGCGCTCCTAGGGTCAACGCCAGCCGCACGGACGGCAGTCGCAGGACACGGAGCTCGGACCGGACGCCGGTCCGTACGCCGGTGGAATCGACCGAAGGGGCAGAAGGGGCAGCCGAAGCCGAAGCTGATGCCGAAGTGGGAGTCGGAGTCGACGCCGATGCCGAAGCCGGAGTTGATGCTGAGGTCGAGGTCGAAGCCGCATCCGCGGGCGCCCAACGGAACACCAGCACCAGCGCCGGCAGGCACAACACGGCGACCGCCCAGAACGCCGCCCGCCACCCGGCGAGTTCGCCCAGCGCGGCACCCGCGGGCACTCCCACGACACACGCCAGCGTCACCCCGGAGAGCAGCGTGGCCGTGGCGCGGGCCTGCCGCTCGGGGGTGACGAGCGTATGGGCGACGGACATGGCGACGGCGAGGAACCCGGCGTTCGCCACCGCCGCCACGACACGCGTGCCGAACAGCACCACGAAGTCCGCGGTGAGCGCCCCGACGACGTGCACCACAACGAAGGCGGCGAGGAACCCGGCGAGGGCGCGGCGCCGTGGCCACCGCGCGCCGAGCGTGGCCATCACCGGGGCGCCGACGATCATTCCGACGGCATAGGCGGAGGTGAGGCTCGCGGCGGCGCCGGTCGAGACGCCGAGGTCGTCGGCGATGCCCGGCACCAGCCCGGCGAGCATAAATTCGGAGGTGCCCTGCGCGAAGACGGCAAGGCTGAGGACATGAAGGAACAACGGCACGGAGTCGGCTCCAGCGGCGTGGAAAGGGGACGGAGGCAGCCGTGGGCCGGGTGGGAACTACAGGACACCGGCACACGGGACACGTGTCCGGCCACGGGAGGCGGGTCCGGTCGGAGGCCGACCGGCTACAGCTCGGAAACCGTCCGCCGCCGGGTGACCGGCGGCATGGCTCTGTCCGACTCTGGAGACGTCACGCCGGGCACGCTACCGGCGGCCCGCCGGCCTGATCAACCGAGTAGATCCGAGTGCCGCCGCTCTCAAACCGGGTCCACCGCCCGGGACGACGTCGACCACCCCGCCCTGTGCGGATCTCCCGGCGATTGACATGCAGCCAATGTGCTGCATAACGTTGAGTGTGCGATCAGAGGACGAGTCCGCGACGGGCTCCACCATGGACAGGGTCTTCAAGGCGCTGGCCGACGGCACCCGCCGCCGGCTGCTGGACGGACTGCACGAGGAGAACGGGCAGACGCTCGGCGAGCTGTGCGCGCGGTGCGACATGACCCGGCAGTCGGTGACCCGGCACCTGGCCGTCCTGGAGGCGGCGAACCTGGTCAGCACGGTGTGGCGGGGGCGGGAGAAGCTGCACTACCTCAATCCCGTACCGCTCCACGAGATCCAGGAGCGGTGGATCGACAAGTTCGAGCGCCCGCGTCTGCGCGCGCTCGGCACCCTGAAGCGACGAGCCGAGGAAGCCATGACCGACAAACCGACCTATGTCTACGTCACCTACATCGCGAGCACGCCCGAGAAGGTCTGGGACACTCTCACCGACGCCGAGCTGACCGCCGGCTACTGGGGCCACAGCAACGTCTCGGACTGGCGGCCGGGATCGCGCTGGGAACACGTCCGCACCGACGGATCCGGCGTCGCCGACGTCTACGGCGAGGTGGTCGAGAGTGAGCGCCCGACCCGGCTGGTCACCACCTGGGGCTATCCGGCGAACGAGGGCAAGGACGAGGAGTTCTCGCGGGTCACCTTCGACATTCAGCGGCACGCCGACATCGTCCGGCTCACCGTCACCCACGAGGACCTGGCCGACCAGGGCGAGCTGGAAGAGGTCTCGTCCGGCTGGCCGGCGGTGCTGTCCAACCTCAAGTCCCTGCTGGAGACCGGCCGTACGCTCCCGCAGGAGCCCTGGCTCGTGCCCAGCACCTGAGCGGACGGACAACCGCGTACGCCGCGGCGTTGGAAGGCCGGTCCACGTGATGCCGTGGACCGGCCCCGGTGTCCTTCCCTGTGTCCCGGCCTACGCCTTGGGCGCGCTCCTTGCCGCCGTACCGGCGCAGACCGCACCCAGGATCACGGCGAGGGCGCCGATGATGATGTTGTTCCACACGACACCCGCGTCCGGGCTCTCGCCGACGATCCACGGCGAGACGATCATCCACACGCCCAGCGCGCACATGGCCCAGCTGAGGCCGTACATACGCTCCGGGGCCCTCGTGAACCCGAGGGCCAGCAGGCCGATCGCGATGCCCATGATGAGGTTGTGGGGCACGAGGGCGGGCTGGCTGGTCGTGTAGTGGAGTATCCACGGGGACACCGCGCAGTACAGACCGAGCAGGAACACCGGTCCGTCCACGAGTGCCACATCGCGACCGCCGAGCATACGGGCGTAACGATCCCGCATTTCGGTGACATCGGGGTGGCTGGATATGTCACCTCGGGTGGGCGAGACATTGGCCATGGGTCGTCTCCTTTGACTAGCAGGCCTTGACCGCGTCTGGTGCGGTATGCGGTAAGCGCCGCGTACATCCATTCTGCTCTTATTTCACCCTTATGTGTAGTCGACAGAAGGGCCCGTCAAGGGGTCTGACGGGCCCGTGTGCGGCCCGTGAAGCCTCGACCGGCGAATGAACGCCTCGTGCAGGTCGTGGGCCGCCTGCGGCACGGATTCGGCCTTTCTGCGGCGCAGCATCAGCAGTACGCGGGTGGTGTCGCCGGCGATCGGACGGCAGGTGATGGCACCGCGCCGCTCCAGCGGATCCCCGAGCACACTGAAGTCCGGCAGGACCGTCGCGCCCAGCCCCTCGGCCACCATGAGCTTGCCCATCTCCGCCCCGTCCGTGGAGTAGGCGAACGAGGCGTCCCGCCCGGCCAGCAGCCGGTGCAGGAAGCGGTGCATCACATAGCCGGTACGCATCGCGATCAGCGGCTCGGTCAGCAGGTCCGCCACCGTCACCGCGGCCCGCGCGGCCAGCGGGCTGTCCGGCCGCACGCACACCATCGGCCGGCCGCGCAGCAGCTCCGTCGACTCGAACTCGGCCGGCATGTCGTCGCCCGCCAGATGGTTGACGAGCCCGAGGTCGAAACCGCCCTCCAGCAGGCCCCGGTGGATGTCCGTCTGCTGTGCCGCCACCACCTCGACCTGGGTGACGGGATGCGCGGCACGGAACTCCCGCACCACCGGGATCAGCAGCGGCACCGTCGCCGCGTTCACCGTGCCCACCCGCACCATGCGGCTGATCCGGTGCTGCTCACCCGCCGCGGACCGCAGCCGGTCCACCGCTTCCAGCACACCGAGGATGTGCGGCAGCAGCTCACGCCCCGAGGTGCTCATCGTCGCCCCGGACCGTTTGCGCTCCAGCAGGTCGACACCCAGCTCCCGCTCCAGGTTCCGTACCGTCTCGCTCAACGCGGGCTGCGACAGGCGCAGTTCCTCGGCGGCCCGGCGCAGTGAGCCGAGCCGGGTGACCGCGGTGATGTATTCCAGCTGTTCGGTCCGCATGCCCGCAGAATGCGGAACATTCGAGGGGCCGTTCAAGGGTTTCCCTGTCACACGTTCGTGAAATTCAATGGTCCGCGATACGAGACCGGTCGGGTTTTCCTTGACGGTCCCGACAGGGGCTGCCACGATCGAAGGCATGATGATGCGACTGGACCTCACGCGGCGACGCCACGTCGACCTCGCGCGCGTCTCCAGCGCCTCCTGTTGCCCCGTGGCCTGAGCTGCCGCGTCCTTCCCCACCGCCCGCTGTCGTCGCACAGCCGCGGTTTCCGCACGCCGACCGAATCCCTTTTCACGGTTCCGTGATTTCGCGTGCTCACATATTCCGCAACAGGAGTTCCGCATGCCACAAAACCCTCTGCAATTCGCCTACTGGGTCCCCAACGTCAGCGGCGGACTCGTCACCAGCCGGATCGAGCAGCGCACCGACTGGGGATACGACTACAACCGCGAACTCGCCGTCCTCGCCGAGAACAACGGCTTCGACTACGCCCTCAGCCAGGTCCGCTACATGGCCAGCTACGGCGCCGAGTACCAGCACGAGTCGACCAGTTTCAGCCTCGCCCTGCTGCTCGCCACCGAGCGGCTCAAGGTCATCGCGGCCGTCCACCCCGGCCTGTGGCACCCCGGCGTCCTCGCCAAGCTCGGCGCCACCGCCGACCACCTGTCCCACGGACGGTTCGCCGTCAACGTCGTGAGCGGCTGGTTCAAGGGCGAGTTCACCGCCCTCGGCGAGCCCTGGCTGGAACACGACGAACGCTACCGCCGCTCCGAGGAGTTCATCCGAGCCCTGCGCCAGATCTGGACCGAGGACCACACCGAACTCGCCGGCGACTTCTACCGGCTGCGCGACTTCTCCCTCAAGCCCAAGCCCCTCAACACCGCCGAGCGCCCGCACCCGGAGATCTTCCAGGGCGGCAACTCCACCGCCGCACGCCGGATGGCGGGCCGCGTCTCCGACTGGTACTTCTCCAACGGCAAGGACTTCGACGGCGTCACCGAGCAGCTCGCCGACGTCGCCCGAGCCGCCGCCGAAGTGGGCCGTACGGCACCGAAGTTCGGGCTCAACGGCTTCCTCATCGCCCGTGACACCGAGGCCGAGGCCCGCGACACCCTGCGCCAGATCGTCGCCAAGGCCGACACCGAGGCCGTCGAGGGATTCGGCGCCGCCGTGACCCAGGCGGGCAAGTCCACCGCCGACGGCAAGGGCATGTGGCAGGACTCCACCTTCGAGGACCTGATCCAGTACAACGACGGCTTCCGCACCGGCCTCATCGGCACCCCCGAGCAGATCGCCGAACGCATCGTGGCCTACAAGCGGCTCGGCGTCGACCTCCTCCTGCTCGGCTTCCTGCACTACCACGAGGAGGTCGAGTACTTCGGCAAGCGCGTCCTGCCCCTGGTCCGCGAACTGGAGGCCGCGCTCCCCGACGACCGCCCCGAGCCCGCGGCCGCCCGCGCCTGACTCTCCCGCTCCCACGGGCACCGCAGCGCCCGCATCCTTTCCGAAAGAGGACCCATGGCCACCGTCCTGTCCGTCTCCGGCAGCCCCTCCGCCTCCTCGCGCACCAACCGCCTCCTGCGCCACCTCGACGAGCGCCTCGCCGCCCAGGGCCACGACGTGATCCCCCTGGACGTCCGCACACTCCCCGCCGAAGCCCTGCTCGGCGCCGACTTCCGGCACCCGGCGATCGTCCGGGCCACCGAACTCTTCGCCCGCGCGGACGGCGTCGTCATCGGCACCCCCGTCTACAAGGCGTCCTACTCCGGCGTCCTCAAAGCGCTGCTCGACCTGCTCCCGCAGTACGCGCTGGCCGGCAAGACCGTGCTGCCCCTCGCCACCGGCGGCACCACCGCCCACGTCCTCGCCATCGACTACGCGCTGCGCCCGGTGCTCAGCTCCATGGGCGCCGGCCACATCGTGCAGGGCTGGTTCACCCTCGACAAGGACCTCACCCTGCACGACGACGGCTCACTCACCGTCGAGGCGGGCGCCACCGAGGCGCTGCGGCAGGTCGTCGACCAGTTCTCGGCCGCCCTCGGCAGCACCCCGCTGCTCGCCGCGGCCGGCTGACATGACGGCACCCGCACCCGCCCACGTCATCGCCGACGACGCCGAGGCACTCGCCGTCGCGGCACGGCTGGCCGCGGAGTTCCGTACGGGAGCCGCCGCGCGGGACGCCGGACGCCGGCTCCCGCGCGCGGAACTCGACCGGCTCTCCGCGTCCGGACTGCTCGCCGTCACCGTCCCCGCCGAGCACGGCGGCGCCGGCGTCCCGGCCCGCACCCTCGCGGAGATCTTCCGCCGGCTCGCCATGGCCGACGGCAGCCTCGCCCAGATCCCGCAGAGCCACTTCGTCTACGTCAACGTCATCCGCCGCCAGGGCACCCCGGAACAGCAGAAGTTCTTCTACGCCGAAGTGCTCGCCGGCCGCCGCTTCGGCAACGCCCAGTCCGAGGCGGGCACAAAACACGTCCAGGACATCCGCACCCGCCTGACCGCCGCACCCGACGGCTCGTACGTCCTCACCGGCGTCAAGCACTACTCCACCGGCGCCCTCTTCGCCGACTGGATCCCGGTCCTCGCCCGCGCCGAGGACGACAACCTGCACGTGGCGTACGTCCCGCGGGACGCGCCCGGGGTCACGGTCGTCGACGACTGGGACGGAATGGGCCAGCGTACGACCGCCAGCGGCACCGTCCGCCTGGACGCCGTCCCCGTCCCCGCCGACCGCGTCCTGCCCCACCACCTCACCTTCCAGGGGCCCCAACTCCACGGAGCCGTCGCGCAGTTGCTGCACGCGGCTATCGACACGGGCATCGCCGGGGGAGCGCTGGAGGAGGCCGCGGAGTTCGTCCGGACGAAGAGCCGCCCGTGGTTCGAGAGCGGCTTCGACACCGCCGCCGAGGACCCGCTGCTCATCCAGCGCTTCGGTGAACTCGATCTCCGGCTGCGGGCGTCGCGGGCGCTGCTCGCCGAGGCGGCACGTGCCGTCGACGCGGCCACCGCCGACCTCACCGACGAGACCGCCGCCGAAGCCTCGCTCGCGGTCGCCGCCGCCAAGGCGCACTCCGGGGACACCGCCGTGGAGATCACCAGCGCCCTGTTCGAGGTCGCCGGCACCCGCTCGGCGCTCGACTCGCTCAATCTGCACCGGCACTGGCGCGACGCCCGCACCCACACACTGCACGACCCGGCCCGCTGGAAGATCCAGCACCTCGGCCGGCATGTCCTCACCCGCACCCCACCGCCCCCTCACGGCCTGCTCTGATCGGAGAACTCCGGTGTCCCTCGTGTTCCACTGGTTCCTGCCCACCAACGGCGACAGCCGCCATGTCGTCGGCGGCGGCCACGGCACCCCGGCCACCGCCTCCGGCCGGGACCGGCCGCCCACGGTCGCCTATCTCAGCCAGATCGCCCGCGCCGCCGAGGACCTCGGCTTCGTCGGCGCGCTCACCCCGACCGGCGCCTGGTGCGAGGACGCCTGGCTGACCACCGCCATGGTCAGCCGGCACACCGAGCGCCTGAAGTTCCTGGTGGCGTTTCGGCCCGGATTCGTCTCCCCGACCCTCGCCGCCCAGATGGCCTCGACCTTCCAGCGGCAGAGCGGCGGCCGGCTGCTGCTCAACGTCGTCACCGGCGGGGAGAGCCACGAGCAGCGCGCCTACGGCGACTTCCTCGACAAGGACGACCGCTACCGCCGTACCGGCGAATTCCTGGAGATCGTCCGGCAGTTGTGGGACGGCAAGACGGTCGGGCTGAACGGTGAGCACCTGCGGGTCGAGGACGCCAGGCTGGCCCGGCTGCCCGACCCGGTGCCCGAGGTGTACTTCGGCGGCTCCTCGCCGATCGCGGGCGAGATCGCGGCGCGGCACGTCGACGTCTACCTCACCTGGGGCGAGCCGCCCGCGCAGGTCGCCGAGAAGATCGCCTGGATCAGGGGACTCGCCGCCAAGGAGGGCCGGACCCTGCGCTTCGGCATCCGGCTGCACGTCATCACCCGGGACACCTCGGAGCAGGCGTGGGCGGAGGCGAACCGGCTGCTCGACGGCTTCGACCCCGGGACCGTCAGTTCCGTCCAGAACGGGCTCGCCCGCAGCGAGTCCGAGGGGCAGCGGCGGATGCTCGCGCTGCACGGCGGCAGCCGGGACGGGCTGGAGATCCATCCCAATCTGTGGGCCGGGATCGGGCTGGTGCGGGGTGGTGCGGGGACCGCGCTGGTCGGCAGCCATGCGGAGGTCGCCGCGCGGATTCGGGAGTATCACGCGCTCGGCATCGACGAGTTCGTGCTCTCCGGGTATCCGCACCTGGAGGAGGCGTACTGGTTCGGGGAAGGGGTGTTGCCGTTGCTGGCGGCGGAGGGGATCTGGCGGCATCCGGGCGGCGTGGTGGCCGACGCGTCGGCGCAGGTGCCGTTCGCCTCGCGATGAGGCGTGAGGGGTGGTCGGTCGTCTGCCGGTTCGTCGTGGAGTGTCGCGCCCACGCGGCGGAGCCGCAGATCGATACAGCCCCGCGCCCCCGGGCGCCGTTGCTGAGCCGTCGAGATCATCAGGAAGCGGCGGCCAGGTGGGTCAGGTGTGCCTCGCGGACCTTCTTCGTCTGGCCCTGTACCAGTAGGAACATGCCCTCGCGGAAGAGGCGTTGGGCGGGGCTCCCCAGGCTCATGGAGCGGCCTCCTCCCGCCACCACCGCGGCGGTCGTCGCTGTCCGCATCAGGTTGTAGGCCTGTGTCCTGAGAGCCAGGCGTTCTTCGAGGTGCTCGTGCGGTACGGGGTGATCGGCGAGGGCGTACGCCCGCTCCCGTACCGCATCGAGCCGTGACCGCAGCGGCTCCGCCGTGTCCCGCGCGTCCCCGTCGAGCAGATCCAGCGCGGCGTTCGCGATCCCGAAGACCGCCGGGGACGCGTTGGTGCTGCGTGGGATGTCGATCCGGGCGAACTGGTCCTGCGGGGTGTGCAGCAGGACCGCGTCCTCCGGCAGCCACAGGCCGTCCAGTTCCAGCGAGACCGTGCGAGCGGCGGTCAGCGCCGCGAGCCGCATCGGCGCGGACGGGCGCAGACCGGGCTGCTCGCGGGCATCGGCGAACGCGAACACCAGGTCCGCCGACCCGGTGGTGCCCGCGAGCAGCATCACGTCGTTCAGGCCCCAGCCGGTGTACCAGGGCACGGTACCGTCGAAGCGCCAGCCGTCCCGGACCGCCGTCGCCCGCACGGGCACCCTCGGGTAGGCGCGGACGTGTGCGTACGCGATGCCGGCCAGCAGTTCGCCGGTCGCGAGCGGGCGCAGCAGCCGTTCGCGCAGCGGCAGCTCCGACCGGGAGAGCAGCCGTACCGGCGTGTGGTGCTGGGTCTGCACGAACCACGTGGAGCAGCACGCCCCGGCCAGCACCTCCGCGACCTCGCGTGCCACCGCGTCCGGCGCGCCCGCGCCGCCGTACTCCTCGGGCGCGCTCACCCCGAGCAGCCCGGCCCGCCGTACGGCCTCCAGATGGCCGGCCGGGACACCTTCCTGGTCGACCCGTTCGGCCTGCGGGACGAGGAGGTGACGGGCGAGCCGGCGGGCGTGGTCGACGAGCGGGTGCGGTGCGGCGGTGGTCGCGGCGGTGGTCATGGACCGGATTCTCCCGTCCGGGACGCACCCGGTGCTGATCAGGGGGCCCGCCGTTCGTGTGGGACCGGGGGTGAATCGCGCCACGGGCAGTGAGCGGGACGGCCCGGGAATGAAACGCCGTGTATAAATAGTTGGCATTTACATCCACCTTCTCCGCGCACCCCACAGCGAGGCTCCCGTGAACCACCCCGCCCCCGCCCCCGAAACGCCCGCCGACGTCGTCGCCCGGCTCCGCGCCACCTTCCGTACCGGCCGCACCCGGCCCGTCGAGTGGCGCACCGAACAGCTGCGCCGGCTGCGCGCGCTGCTCACGGAGAAGGGCCCGGACCTGGCCGCCGCGCTCCACGCCGACCTGGGCAAGAGCACCAAGGAGGCGTACGGCTCGGAGATCGACTTCGTGGTCCGCGAGATCGACCACACCCTCGACCACCTCGCCGAGTGGCTGCGCCCCGAGCCCGCGCCCCTGCCCGCGCACATCGGCGACGACGCGCGGGCCTGGACCCAGTACGACCCCCTGGGCGTCGTGCTGGTGATCGCGCCCTGGAACTACCCCGTGCAGCTGCTGCTCGCCCCGGTGGCCGGCGCCCTGGCCTCCGGCAACGCCGTGGTCGCCAAGCCCAGCGAACTGGCCCCGGCCACCTCCGCCGCGGTCGCCCGGCTGCTGCCCGAGTACCTCGACACGGACGCGGTCGCCGTCGTCGAGGGCGCCATTCCGGAGACCACGGCCCTGCTGGCCGAGCGGTTCGACCACATCTTCTACACCGGGAACGGCACCGTCGGCCGGATCGTCATGCGGGCCGCCGCCGAGCACCTGACGCCGGTCACCCTCGAACTCGGCGGCAAGTCCCCGGCGTACGTCGACCGGGACGCCGACCTTGAGGTGGTCGCCGCCCGGCTGGCCCGCGGCAAGTTCCTCAACGCCGGCCAGACCTGCGTCGCCCCCGACTACGTGCTGACGGACCCGGAGACCGCCGCCGCGCTGACACCCGTCCTCGCCCGCGCCCTGGAGGAGCGGTTCGGCGCCGACCCCCAGGTTTCCGGCGACTACGGCCGGATCATCAACGAGCGCCACTTCGACCGGCTCTCCGGGCTGCTGGACTCCGGCCGGGTGGTCGTCGGCGGTGACACGGACCGTTCGCAGAAGTACATCGCGCCGACCGTTCTCGCCGACGTGGACCCGGCCGCGCCCGTCATGCAGGAGGAGATCTTCGGTCCGATCCTGCCGATCGTGACGGTCGACGGCCTGGACGAGGCGATCGGGTTCATCAACGACCGCGCCAAGCCGCTCGCCCTGTACGTCTTCGCGGCCTCGGAGGAGACCCGCCGGCGCATCGCCGACGAGACGTCCTCGGGCGGTCTCGGGCACGGACTGCCCCTCGCCCATCTCACCGTCTCGGACCTGCCGTTCGGGGGAGTGGGGGAGAGCGGAATGGGCAACTACCACGGCCGTTACTCCATCGAGACGTTCAGCCACCGCAAGGCCGTACTGGACAAGCCGCTGAGCTGACACACGATCAGATCACCCTCGGGCCCGGCCGCTTCCGCAGTGGCCGGGCCCGATTTGTCCTGCGTGCGGCACGGGGTCCCGGCCCGATCCCGGAGCTCTGACCTGGACTTCCGTTGATTCGGCGGCGGTTGACTGGTCTAAACCCTTGACTGGTACAGACCAAAGCGGTTGAGTGTGCCACCACAACCCCCCACCACGGCTGCCCCCACGCCGTGGCCGGTGCCCCCGCCACGTGCGTTCAAGGACGGTCCCCCATCCCGCCCCTGTCCGGGGGCGGCCGTGTCTCCCGAAGGAGTTGATCCCTTGTTGAGGAGTCGAATCGCCGCACTCATGGCTGCCGCCATCGTGGGCACCGCCGCTCCGGTGGTCCTACCGGCCGCGAGTGCCTCGGCCGCACCCTGTTCGAGCTATGCGAGCTGGGTCGCGGGGAAGGCGTACGTGACGGGCAACATCGTCCGGTACACGGACGGCAGGGCCTACATCGCCGAGCACGACAATCCGGGCTACGACCCGGTCGTCAGCACCTGGTACTGGGAGCCGTACGCCTGTGACGGCGGCGGCACGCCCAACCCGAGCGGGTTCGTCGTCAGCGAGGCCCAGTTCAACCAGATGTTCCCGGGCCGGAACTCGTTCTATTCCTACAGCGGACTCGTCTCGGCGATGAGCGCCTACCCGGCCTTCGCCAAGACCGGCAGCGACACCGTGAAGAAGCAGGAGGCCGCGGCCTTCCTCGCGAACGTCAGTCACGAGACCGGCGGTCTGGTCCACGTCGTGGAGCAGAACACGGCCAACTACCCGCACTACTGCGACTGGGGTCAGTCCTACGGCTGCCCGGCCGGCCAGGCCGCGTACTACGGCCGCGGACCGATCCAGCTCAGCTGGAACTTCAACTACCGGGCGGCGGGCATCGCCCTCGGCATCGACCTGCTCAACAACCCCTGGCTGGTGCAGAACGACTCGGCCGTCGCCTGGAAGACCGGCCTCTGGTACTGGAACACCCAGAACGGTCCGGGGTCCATGACCGGCCACAACGCGATGGTGAACCAGGCCGGATTCGGTCACACCATCCGCTCCATCAACGGCTCCCTCGAGTGCGACGGCAGGAACCCGGCGCAGGTGCAGAGCCGCGTGAACAACTACAACCGGTTCACGCAGATCCTCGGAGTTTCACCCGGCGGCAACCTCTACTGCTGACACGGGATCATGGAGCGTGGTGTCATGCCCCTGACCTGATCCTCCGGAACGAAGGACCCCGTCATGCGCACCCCCCACGCTCTGCTCGCCACGACCGCCGCGCTCGCCGCGACGGTCGTGGCACCCTCCACCGGCGCCGCCGCCGAGGCGGCCCCGGCACCCGGTGCCTACTACGTGCAGAGCGCCGTCACCGGCCTCAACGCCTCCGACGCGAGCGGAGCCGTCGAGCAGCACAACCCCAAGGGCGACGAGGACCGCCAGCAGTGGACCCTCAGATCCACCGGGTCCGGACACGTCCTGGAGAACACGGTCGCCGCCGGCAGCTGTCTCGGCCGCTCCGGCGAGCAGGCCAGGACCGTCGCCTGCACCAGCGCGGACGCCACCTGGGAGATCACCCCGGCCGGCGCCGACCAGTACACCCTCAAGGCGCCCGGCACCGATCGCCATCTTACGGTCGCCGCCAAGCCCTCCGGCGCCAACTACCCGGCCCAGCTGTCCGTCGGCTCCGGCGGCGGCCTCGCCTCCTGGTACCTCACACCGGTCACCTCGTCGACCCGCCCGATGCCGTCGGCCGCCGACCGCACACTCGACGAGGTCACCTTCCTGACCTCGCACAACGCCTACGCCAACGGTGTCGACGGCGGCTTCGCCCCGCCTTTCGTCAACTGGTTCCCCAACCAGTCGCGTGGCATCCAGCAGCAACTCTCCGACGGCGTACGGGGGTTCATGCTGGACATCCACCAGACGCCGGACGGCGCGATCCTCTGCCACAACAGCTGCACCCTGGTCAGCAACCCGGTGGCGCTGTGGGTCGACATCCAGCGGATCGTCGACTTCCTCAAGGCCAACCCGGACCAGGTCATCACGGTGTTCCTGGAGGACTACGTCGACCCGGGCGTCCTGAAGTCCGAACTCGCCCGCGTCAACGGCCTGTCCGACGTGCTCTACCGCCCCGACCAGACCGGCGTGAAGCAGAACGGCTGGCCCAAGGTGTCCGACCTGATATCCGCCAACGACCGGCTGCTGCTCTTCACCGACCACAGCCGCTCCTCGGACCAGTCCGCCGGACTGACCCGCGACAGCTTCGGCGTGATGTATCAAAGCGAGTGGACCGTCGAGAACTACTGGTCCATGGGCTCCGGCGCCAGCGCGTCCAACTGGTCCTGCTACAGCCGCTGGTACGGCGCGAACACCAACATCCCGCTGACCCGGACCGAGGGCGCCTTCCAGCCGCTGTTCGTCATGAACCACTTCCGTGACACGACCCTCGCCGGCACCGCGGAGACCGACAACACCAAGGTCGCCGACCGGGCCCGCCGCTTCTGCCAGCCGGCCGCCCGCAAGAAGCCCAACTTCCTCGCCGTCGACCGCTACGACCTCGGCAACCCGACCGCCGCGGTCAACTCCCTGAACACGTACGTGTATCCGTAGCCGACGCGGAACGTGCCGGGGTCGAGGGCGCCACGGCGCCGAGGACCCCGGCACGACCCGTGCGCCTGTCCTCAGCCGGCGAACCCGGTCACCGGATAGTGGTCCGACAGATTGGTGTACGTGTAGTCCGTACCCCAGCTCGACACGGTCCAGGGCGCGCTCGTCTCCTTCACCACGTCGTTCTTCCACACCACCGGCCGGGTGTGACCCGCGCGGTGCAGGATGTGATCGAGGTCCTCGCGCGGGTCGGACGGATAGCGGTCGTGGGCGACGGAGTTGTCCCGGGTGTCGAAGGAGTACGGGTGCCCGGTGCGCGCGTCCGCGCCGGCCAGCCCGCCGTCCGCGAGCATCGAGGTGTACTCGGCGCTGTGCGAGTCGACGTTCATGTCCCCGGCGACCAGCACCTGTTCGTCCGCCGGGATGTGCTTGCCGTCGAGGAAGGTGTCGATCGTCCGGAACTGCCGGGCGCGCACCTCGGCCGCCTCGCCCGCTCCGCAGCCCGGGTCGGTCGACTGGGCGTGGGTGCCGACGACATGCACCTTCGTGCCGTTCACGTTCAGTACGACGTACGCGAAGCCCTTGTTGGACCACCAGTCGGCCCCGCACGCGTCCTTGTAGACCCACTGCTCCTGGCGCAGGATCGGCCACTTGCTGAGGATCGCGACACCGCCGTCCTCGGGTGTGACCGCCGAGTAGGCACCCCCGGTGGCGTCCCAGCCGCTCTTGCTCCGCCCGACGACCGGCGTCTGGTGCGGGTACTGGCCGGCGAGAGAGCTCTTCAGCGCGTCCGAGGAGGAGTTGTCGAACATCTCCTGGAACACCACGACGTCATTGCCCCGCACAAAGGGCGCTTTCGCGATCTCGGTGGCGCGGTGGTCCTGGCCCCAGTTCGGATAAAGCGTCTTGCTGAAAAGGAAGACGTTGTACGACAGCACCCTGAGCGGCGGCTGTTCCGCCGCCGAGGCGGCGGGTGCGGCGCCGGCGAGACCGGCCGCGGCGAGCGAAAGCGCGAGCACGGCCGAACCCTGGGCACGGCGGTGTGCGACGAGCGTCACTGGATCTCCCTGTGCTGGAAGGGGGTTGAGTGGCGCCGCACATCAAATCAGCAGGGATTACTCCCAGGTAACACCTGTGCGGGAATTGCATGGCGCGGGAAGGTACGCCCGGAACCTGTCCGGACAGGCGGGACGACTGGCGCCCGCGACGTTTTACGTATAACCTCTTCCGTCAACCAGCTCTCCCGGAAGGTTCCGATGCGACGCGTCGCCCTGGTCACCCTTGTCGTGGACGACTACGACGAGGCGATCCGTTTCTACACCGAGGCCCTCGGTTTCCGTCTCGCCGAGGACAGCCCACGCCCCGACGGCTCCCGTTGGGTCGTCGTCGAGCCGGGCGCGGACGGGTCCGGCACCGGCCTGCTGCTCGCCCGCGCCAAGGGCGAGGCCCAGGGCGCGCGGGTCGGGGACCAGACCGGCGGGCGCGTCGGGTTCTTCCTGCACACCGACGACTTCGCCCGTGACCATGCCCGGATGCTGGCCGCCGGTGTGACCTTCCTGGAGGAGCCGCGGCACGAGCCGTACGGCTCGGTGGCCGTCTTCCAGGACCTGTACGGCAACCGCTGGGACCTCCTCCAGCCCGCCGGGTAACTCCGGCCTGCCGGGTGCCCTGGCCCGCCGGTGGATCCCGGCCCGCTGGGGAATCCCGGCCCGCCGGGGGATCCCGGCGCTCACATCCGCTTGACCCCGTCCCATGTACGCCCCGTCCAGAAAAGACCCGCACATGACCGCTACGCGCGTAGACGCCGCCACCCTCCGCCGGCTCCCCAAGGCCGTACTCCACGACCACCTCGACGGCGGCCTGCGCCCCGCGACCGTCGTGGAGCTGGCCGAGAATGTCGGCCACACCCTGCCCACCACCGACCCGCAGGGGCTCGCCGCCTGGTACTACGACGCCGCGAACTCCGGCGACCTGGTCCGCTACATCGCCACGTTCGAGCACACCCTGGCCGTTATGCAGACCCGCGAAGGTCTGCTGCGCACGGCCGAGGAGTACGTCCTGGACCTCGCCGAGGACGGTGTGGTCTACGGCGAGGTGCGGTACGCGCCCGAGCTGATGACGGACGGCGGGCTGACGCTGCCCGAGGTCGTGGAGACCGTGCAGGAGGGGCTGGCGGCCGGTATGGCCAAGGCGGCCACCGCCGGGACGCCGGTGCGGGTGGGTACGTTGCTGTGCGGGATGCGGATGTTCGACCGCAGCCGGGAGATCGCCGATCTGGCGGTGGCCTTCCGGGACGGGGGCGTCGTCGGGTTCGACATCGCCGGGGCCGAGGACGGCTTTCCGCCCGCCGATCACCTGGCAGCGTTCGAACACCTGCGGCGCGAGAGTGTCCCGTTCACCATCCACGCCGGTGAGGCCCACGGTCTGCCCAGCATCCACCAGGCCGTCCAGGTCTGCGGGGCGCAGCGGATCGGGCACGGTGTGCGGATCATGGACGACATCGTGGAGGGCAAGCTCGGGCGGCTCGCGGGGTGGGTCCGCGACCGCCGGATCGCGCTGGAGATGTGCCCCACGTCCAACCTCCAGACGGGTGCGGCGGTGTCGATCGCCGAGCACCCGATCACGGAGCTGAAGAATCTCGGATTCCGCGTCACCCTCAACACGGACAACCGGCTGGTGTCCGGCACGACGATGACCCGCGAGATGTCTCTGCTGGTCGAGCAGGCCGACTGGACCGTCGAGGACCTCCGCACGGTCACGGTGAACGCCCTCAAGAGCGCCTTCGTGCCCTTCGACGAACGCCGCGCCCTGATCGAGGACGTGGTCCTGCCGGGGTACGCCCAGGCACTCTGAGCCCACGGTCCGTTCGCACAGTTCCCCGCGCCCCTGAACGGCGGGCGGTCGTCCGCCTGCGGGAGCATCGTGGCTGGTCGCGCAGTTCCCCGCGCCCCCAGGTTGATCCACTCACGCCAACCAACAGCGTCGCGCACTCTAGACGGACGTGAACGACACCCCGCAAGGGGCGCGGGGAACTGCGCGACCGGCCCACCACCGGCCCGCACCCGCAAGCCGCCCCCGCCCGGATCCCGGGCACTCTTGGCCGACGTCGGTGGCACCCCGCAAGGGGCGCGGGGAACTGCGCGACCGGCCCACCACCGGCCCGCACCCGTAAGACGCCCCGCCCGGATCCCAGGCACTCCTGCCCGACGCGAGCGGCACGCCCTGAGGGGCGCGGGGAACTGCGCGCTCAACCCCCACTGCCCGCAGCCGCAGGACCGCCCGGCTCAGCCGCCCCGCGACGTGTCAGGACCCCCCGTTCCAGCCCCGCAGGTACGCTGCCTGGCCCGCGTGCTGGAGGTCGTCCGAGAGGACGCTGATCAGGCGGACTCCGAGGGTGACCGGAGGGTCCCAGCGTTCGTCCACGACTCCGTCGAGATCCTGTGCCGACACCCCCCGCAACGCCTTCAGCGTCTGCTCGTGCACGGCGTCGTAGTAGTCGGTCAGCAGGTCTCCGGAGTCGACCCGGACCTTCCCGACCTGCGCCGCGCTGTGGCCGTATCCGATGTCGTGGCGCGGCAGCCCGAGCGCGAACCGGTCGTGCCAGTCGCCGGTGAGCCACACCTGGTCCAGACCGAACGCGTCGGCGATGTGGTCGTCCTGGACGCGGGTCAGGTGCCAGACGAGCCAGGAGATGGAGTTGGTGGTGCCGGAGGGACGCGCGTTGAGCCGGTCCGGCGAAAGGCCCTCCACCGCGGCGTGGACTTCTTCCTGGATTCGGGAGTAACCCTCGATGAGGATGTCCTTGGCATGCATGTACCCACCATCGCGCATCGGCGCGTCACATGCCGTCGGTCTCCAGCAACGCCATCAGCGCCCGCGCCGCCGGACTCGTGGCCTGCGCCGGCGGCAGGAGGGCGACCGTCTCGTAGACGGTCTCGTTGGTGCCCTTCACCGGCAGCGCGGTCAACGACTCCCGCTTGAGCCGGAAATGGCGCGGCACGACCGCGATACCGAGGTTCTCGTCGACCAGGTCGAGCAGGCTGTGCACGTCGTTCACCTCCAGCGCGACCGTGCGCCGCACCCCCGCTGCGGCGAACGCGGAGTCGGTGGTGCGCCGCGGCCCCCAGTCGGGGTGGAAGTCGACGAACACCTCACCGCCCAGCTCCTCCGGCGTCACCGCCGCGCCGATCCGCGCGAGCCGGTGGCTCGGGTGGCACAGCACGGTCATCGGCTCGCTGGTGAGCGGCACCCGGCGCAGCTGGTCCGGGTCCTCGGCGGCGGACTGCACCACGAACGCGAGGTCGAGCCGGCCCGCCGCGACCTCCTCGGCGAGCGCGCCGGAGCCCGCCTGCCGCAGACAGATCTCCACATCGGGGTGGCCGCGCCGGAACGCGGCGAGCAGCCGCGCCACATGCACCCCGGCGATGCACTGCTCGGAGCCGAGCGCCAGCATCCCGCGCAGCACACCCTGCACCGCGGCCACCGCCTCGTGCGCCGAGCGCACCTGCGCCAGGATCCGCTCCGCCTCACCCCGGAGGGCCCGCCCGGCCGGGGTGAGCGTCACCCGGCGGGTGGTCCGTACGAACAGCGGGGTCTGTAGCTCCCGTTCCAGCGCGCGGATGGAGGCCGAGAGACCGGACTGGGACACCATCAGCCGCTCGGCGGCCCGGGTGAAGTGCTGGTCCTCGGCGACCGCGATGAAGTGCTGGAGATGACGCAGTTCCATGATTGAGCAGTTTAGCCGCTCAATACCATCTGATTCTTCTGTTGGACCACTGCCCGCAGGTCGCGAAAGAGTGGATACCGGTTCACCGGAACCGAGTCACGTGTGCCAACCCTGATGGAGTCGCGTTGTACACCGCACATCCCGACCGCTACGCGGACATGCCCTACCGTCGCACCGGACGCAGTGGCCTCAAGCTTCCGGCGCTCTCGCTCGGCCTGTGGCACAACTTCGGCCCGGACCGCCCGGCCGAGGTCCAGCGGGCCATCCTGCGCCGCGCCGTCGACCTCGGCGTCACCCACCTCGACCTCGCCAACAACTACGGTCCGCCGCCCGGCTCCGCCGAGGAGGCGCTCGGCGAGGTGCTGCGCACCGACCTCGCCCCGTACCGCGACGAGCTGGTGATCTCCACCAAGGCCGGCTACCTGATGTGGCCCGGCCCGTACGGCGAGTGGGGCTCGCGCAAGTACCTGCTGTCGTCGCTGGACCAGAGCCTCACCCGGATGGGTCTCGACCACGTCGACATCTTCTACTCACACCGCTTCGACCCGGAGACTCCGCTGGAGGAGACGATGGGTGCCCTGCACTCCGCGGTGCAGCAGGGCAAGGCGCTGTACGTCGGTGTCTCGAACTACTCGGCCGAGCAGACCCGCGAGGCCGCGCGCATCCTGGGCGAGCTGGGCACCCCGCTGCTGATCCACCAGCCGCGCTACTCGATGCTCGACCGCCGTCCCGAGGACGAGGGTCTGCTGGACGCCCTGGACGAGCTCCAGGTCGGTTCCATCGCCTACTCGCCGCTGGAACAGGGTGTGCTCACCGCGCGCTACCTCGACGGCATCCCGGAGGACTCCCGGGCGGCGAGCGACAGCCCGTTCCTGAACTCGGACGCGCTGACCGAGGAGCTGGTGGGCCGGCTGCGCTCGCTGAACGACATCGCCAAGGGCCGCGGCCAGACCCTGGCCCAGCTGGCGCTGGCCTGGGTGCTGCGCGGTGGCCGGGTCACCTCGGCGCTGGTCGGCGCGAGCAGCCCGCAGCAGCTGGAGGACAGCGTCGCCGCGGCCCGCAACCTGGACTTCGACGCGGACGAACTGGCCCGTATCGACGCCCTCGTCAAGGGCTGATCCAACGGGAGGGGGTCGGGTGGCGAGCCGTTCTTCGGCCCGGCCGGCCACCGTGTCCCCCTCCGTCTTATTGATCGCCCGCCGTGAAAGAGATCCGGAAGACCGGAAAGATTCAGCCGCCTTTCCAGGGGCTCTTCCGTGGTACGACAGTGAATTCAGTAGACAGTTTTCCGTCCCCCGTGAGTCACTCCCGCATCGCCTCGCCCCATGAATTCCGCCACCCATCGTATTCCGGCCAAGAAGGTCCGTGAATATGCCAGGAGACTGGCCGGAAAGTAATGGTGACAGTGTTTCAAGAGTGAAGATACTCGAACGTCAAGGGCAGTTCACCGCTCTGGAGCCGCACGAAAGCGAGGCAAGGCCGGCACGCGATCAGCGGGGGAGTGGAACGTGCACGACGAATTCCTGTGTCACGTCACGGCGTACGGAGTATGCGACGGCCGACGTATCGGGGTGCCGCTCGGCACCTACCGGGCGCCCACGCTCGCGCTGGCCCTGTGGTGGCTGCGCGACCGGGCGTCCTGGATGGCGGATCGGCTCGACCCGCCCCCCGAGAGCACTCACATCCCGCACGGCGCCCTCGTTCCGGTTGCCGCCGGCGTCCCCGACGTGCCCCGGCTGCTGCGGCGCTGGTGCCGCGACCCGGTCCAGCAGGCCCTGGTGGCCGACGAGTTGGCGGTGGGACGGCTGGTGCGCATCGCCGCCAGCGACGACACCACCGAGTACGAGCTGCTGGCCGAGTCCGTCGACGCCCTGCGTATGCAGCGCACCCTGCCGGCGCTCGTCGTGCCGGTCGCCTGACACGGACGGCGCTCCGGGCCCTCGTACTCCGATAATGGGCGCACATGTGAGCGAATCGGTAGAATTCTGGCATGGCGGAGCCGCCGGTGGCATCGACGGCGCCCGAACTCGTGCTGGAGACCGAGACGGGCGCGACGGTGATGATCCCGGGGCACGACTACCACGTCGGCCGCGACCCGCTCTGCGAGATCGTCCTCGACGACGCCCGCGTCTCCTGGCACCACGCCGTGCTGCGCCCCGAGGACGGCCACTGGACCGTCGAGGACGAGAACAGCACCAACGGCACCTTCGCCGACGGCTGCCGCGTCCACACCCGGGGCGTCGGCCCCGGCAGCGAGATCCGCTTCGGCAGCGCCTCCGACGGCCCGCGCGCCCTCCTCGTCAGCCGCCACCACCCCGCCCCGTCCGCGGTCTCCCTGCCCCACCTGACCGGCACCTACCGCCGGCCCACCAGCATCCGGCCGCTGCCCACCCGCACGGTCCGCATCGGCCGCGCCGCCGACAACGACCTCGTCCTCGACGACCTCGTCGTCTCCCGCCGCCACGCCGAACTGCGCGCCCGCCCGGACGGCACGTACGAGATCGTCGACCTCGGCAGCCACAACGGCACCTACCTCAACGGCGGGCTCGTCGACTCCGCGCCCGTCGGCCCGGGTGACGTCGTCGGTATCGGCCACTCCTCGTTCTGCCTGGTCGGCGACCAGCTCCAGGAGTACGTCGACACCGGTGAGATCTCCCTCGACGTACAGGACCTCACCGTCGCCGTCGACCGCGGCCGCAAGACCCTCCTCGACCACGTGTCGTTCCCGGTGGGGGAGAAGTGCCTGCTCGCCGTGGTCGGCCCGAGCGGCGCAGGCAAGTCCACCCTGCTCGGCGCCCTCACCGGTCAGCGCCCCGCCGACCGGGGGACCGTCCTGTACGACGGCCGCGACCTCTACCGCGACTACGCCGAGCTGCGCCAGCGCATCGGCCTGGTCCCGCAGGACGACATCCTGCACGCCCAGCTCACCGTGCGCAGCGCCCTGTCCTACGCCGCCGAACTGCGCTTCCCGCAGGACACCGCCAAGGCCGAGCGGCGCGCCCGGGTCGACGAGGTGATCCGCGAACTCGGCCTGGAACAGCGGGCCTCCCAGCCCGTGCACAGCCTCTCCGGCGGCCAGCGCAAGCGGGTCAGCGTCGCCCTGGAACTGCTGACCAAACCGTCCCTGCTCTTCCTGGACGAGCCGACCTCCGGGCTCGACCCCGGCATGGACCGCTCGGTGATGCACACGCTGCGGAACCTCGCCGACGACGGCCGCACCGTCATCGTCGTCACGCACAGCGTCCTCAGCCTCGACGTCTGCGACCGCCTCCTGGTGCTCGCGCCCGGCGGCCGCATCGCCTACTACGGCCCGCCCGAGGAAGCCCTCGGTTACTTCCGTATCGAGCAGTGGCCCGAGGCCTTCGAGGCGTTCGAGCACGACCAGGACCGCGACTGGGCCGGCGAGTACGCCGCCTCGCCGCAGCACCGGCGGTACGTCGCCGACGCCACCGACCGGCCCCTGCCGCCGCACCCCGAGCCCACCGCCTTCGCACCCCCGCCCCGGCCCCGCAGCCGTACCGCCCAGCTCGGCACACTGGTCCGCCGCTACACGACCGCGCTCGCCGCCGACCGCACCTTCCTGGTCATCATGATCGCGCTGCCGTTCGTCATGGGCGCCATGGCCCGTGCCCTCGCGGGCGGCCGGCTGGACCGCAACACCGCGATGAACGCCCTGCTCATCCTGTGCGTCGGAGCCGTCCTCACCGGCGCCGCCAACGCCGTGCGCGAACTGGTCAAGGAACGTGTCATCTACCGGCGCGAACGCGCCGTCGGCCTGTCCAGATCGGCGTACCTGCTCTCCAAGGTCGTGGTGCTCGGCACCATCACCGTCGTACAGGCCGTCGTCCTCACCCTGGTCGGCCTGGCCGGTGTCGATCTGCGCGCCCCCGGCGGCGAGGGGGTGTTGATGCCGCCCCTCGCCGAGATCACCGTCGCCGTCGCCCTGCTGGCGTTCACCGCGATGATGCTCGGCCTGCTGGTCTCCGCGCTGGTGCGGAAGGAGGAGGTGACGATGCCCCTCCTGGTGCTGCTCGCCATCGTGCAGGTCGTCTTCTGCGGCGCCCTGCTGCCCCTGGACGGTGTGCCCGGCCTTCAGCAGCTCGCCTGGCTGGTGCCCTCGCGCTGGGCGCTCGGCGCGATGGCCGGAACCGTCGAACTGTCCCGGATCGTGCCCGGCGAACTCACCAGTGACCCGCTCTTCGAGCACTCGGCCGGCGTCTGGCTGCTCAACATCGGCATGCTGCTCGTGCTGTCCGCCGTCTTCGGCTGGATCGTCGCGCGGCTGCTGCGCCGCCAGGAACCCGTCGTGATGCGGAAGTAGGCACCCGATGAGGCGTCCCGCCCGATGAGGCACCCCGGCGGCCCCTTCCCGAGAAAGGCGGGCACCCGATGACGGCACCCGGCTTCCTGCCCACCCACGTCGTCCCCCAGCACGGCCTGCCCGCCTGGGAGGCGCCGGACCCGGCCCGGCCCACCGTCCCCCTCGACGCGCTGCTCCCGGTCCGGCTCGTGGAACGGCAGGGCGACTGGAGCCACGTCCTGTGCGCCAACGGCTGGTCCGCCTGGGTCGACGGCCGCCATCTGCTCGCCGTCCCGCAGGACCCGCCCACCGGCGACGCCCTGGACACCACCACCGACCCGCGCCCGCACCTCGCCCACGCCGAGGGCGCCCTGGCCCGCTACCGCGCCGCCCTCGGCGAACTCGCCGCAGGCACCATCGACGGCGAGACCTTCCAGAGCCGCACCCGGTCCCTGCGGATCGGTGTCGTCGTCGACGGCGAGTCCGTCTGGCTGTACGACGCCGAACAGGGCCGCTGGCTGTACGGCGACGGCACCCGCCTGAGCACCTACGCCACCGACGACGGCCCGCGCGCCGCCGCCGACGACCCAGGCCACGCCCCCACCCGGGTGGTCGCGCCCGACGGTGACCGGTGATGGCCCGCGACACCAGCCTGTTCTCCGGGCGCCCCTCCGAGCTGATCGGCCGGCAGGTCGCCGGCTACCGCATCGAGCAGGAGATCGGCCGCGGTGGCATGGCCGTCGTCTACCGCGCCCGCGACCTGCGCCTGGACCGCACGGTCGCGCTGAAGCTGCTCGCCCCGGAACTCGCCCGCAACGACACCTTCCGGCAGCGCTTCACCCACGAGTCCCGCGTCGCCGCCGCCATCGACCACCCGCACATCGTGCCGGTCTTCGAGGCGGGCGAGACCGACGGTGTGCTCTACATCGCCATGCGGTACGTCCCCGGCAGCGACCTGCGTCATCTCCTGGACCGCCAGGGCCCGTTGCCGCTGCCCACCGCCCTGCGCATCGCCACGCAGATCGCCTCCGCGCTGGACGCGGCCCACGAACACGGCCTGGTCCACCGGGACGTGAAACCCGGCAACATCCTGGTCGCGCGCGGCACCGACAGCGAGCACCCCGAGTACGTCTACCTCACCGACTTCGGCCTGACGAAGAAGTCCCTGTCCCTGACCGGCTTCACCACGGTCGGCCAGTTCGTCGGCACGCTCGACTACGTCGCCCCCGAACAGATCTCGGGCCGCCCGGTCGACGGCCGCTGCGACGTCTACGGCTTCGCCTGCGTGATCTACGAGGCGCTCACCGGACGCCCGCCGTTCCTGCGCGACGACGACATGGCGCTGCTCTGGGCCCACCAGTACGACGAGCCGCCCCCGCCGACCGAGGCCCGGCCGGCGCTTCCCGTGCCCCTGGACGCCGTCTTCGCCCGGGCGCTGGCCAAGAGCCCGGACGACCGCCACGACTCCTGCCTCGGCCTCGTCGCCGACCTGCGCACGGCCGTCACCGGGCCGCCGGCCGCCGGGCACCCGCCCACGGAGGTGGACCTGGGCGTCGTACCGCGGCGCCCGCGGGCACCGAAACCGCCGCCGCGGTGGGCGGCACCGGTGTTCAGGGGCACGGAACCGTTCTGATCCACGTGCGTCACGCGGCGGGGGCCCGCCCCGAGCGCAGGCGGCCGGTGCGGCGCAGGCCCGCCACGAGGAGGCCGCCGAGGAAGCCCGTCACCAGGCCCCACAGCAGCGCCAGACCCAGGGCCGACCAGAACTCGGGGCGCAGGACCAGTTCCCCGGACAGATCGCCGCCGAGATCGCCGATGCCGAGCACCGAGAGCCCGAAGTGGGCGGAGAGCCGGCAGACAAGACAGATCATCAGGACCGTCAGCGCGAGTGCCACCGCCATGTGGACCGCGTGCTGCCAGACCCGCACCCGGGCCGGCGAACGGGCCGCCATCACGACCGCGGCCGTCAGCAGCAGCACCGCGTTGACCACGACCAGCCACCACACCCTGCCGTCCGACTCGGACAGCGAGTCGAGGTTGAGCGTCGAGATGTCGGGGCCGCGCAGCACGTCGTCCAGGACCCGTGGCACGGGCAGCCCGAAGGGGCCGTCGACACGGCCGTTCCAGGTGGCGCCGAGACCGATGGTCAGGGCCAGCCACACCAGGTTCGGCATGCCGAGCAGGATCACGGCGAACGTCTCCGCCACATGCCCGCGGGTCGCCGCCACCACCAGCCCGATCACCACGCCGAGGGCGACGTACGCGAGCAGCAGCAGGACCATCGCGTAGGCCGCCGGCCGCACCGACTCCTGGAAGCGCAGCACCCGGCCCGGCAGCGGTGCCCGGCGCGAGACGACCAGCGCCAGCAGAAGCATGCCCGCCAGCCACAGCAGGCCGAAGAGCAGCGTGAGCGGGACGTCCGTGGTGAAGCCCCCGACGGGCGAGACACCGAAGACCTCCGTGAGGTCACTCGCCGCGCCGTCGCCCAGCGAGACCCGGAACGTCTGCCGCGCGGCGAGGCACAGCCCGAGAAGCGCCAGCAGCCACACCACCGCGACCCGCGCGGCCCAGCCCGCCAGCTCCGGCCCGCCCGCCACCGCCCGGTGCCGCAGCGGTCGCAGAAATCCCGCGGCGACTACCAGCGCCCCGGTGAGGGAGACCGACAGCGGGATCACGGCCAGGCCCGCGTCCGTGTCGGCGAGTCCGCCCGCGTCGCCCCGCATCCGCACGGTGCCGCCCACGGCCGTGACCAGGGTCGCCGCGACCACCCGCGGATACGCGCCGTCGGGCAGGTCGGCCGCCCCCGCCGCCCACAGCCCGACCCCGGCGACGACCCCCATGGCGACCAGCGCGGCCAGCACGGTGAACACGGCCTGGACCCAGCCGTGGCGGGCGACGACCTGGTCGGAGCGGATACGGAGGCTCACCCTGCCACGCTAAGCAGGACCCGCGCGGGGCGCCTGCCGGGAGAGCCTCCCGCCACCACCCGGCACGCGCGCGGGCCGCCGCTGTCGGCTTGCGGCACCGACCCGATCGGAGCACACAATGGGCTCATTGCGTAAATAGGCGGTCAATTCCCATCAAGCCGGCCGCCGGCACCTCCGTCGGGAGGAAGAGCTCGTGAGCGCCGAACCGCCGTCATCCGGCCGTCCCACCGGACCGCCCTCCGGCCCCCTGTCGGGCCCCTCCCAGCCACCGGCGGGACCTCCGTCGCAGCCACCGTCCGGACCGCCCGCACAGCCGTCCGGCGCCGCCCCGGAGCCCGGACCGCACCGCCCCTGGTGGCGGTCCGCGCCCCGCGTCGCCGCGATCGCCGCCGTAGTGGTGGCCGTCGTGGTCGTGGCCGTCGTCCTCACCCGGCCCGACGACAGCTCCTCGACCGCCTCCGGCAAGGACGGCGAGATCTTCCTCCAGGCCGCCGGCAAGTCCGGCCCCGACCCCTTCACGGAGTCCACCGCGACCGACAGCTCCGCCCCTCCGGTCACCCCGAGCCCGGAGACCGCGTCCGCCCCCGCGAACGCCGTACGCGGCGTGCAGGGCGGCGCGGCGGGCCTCTACGGCGGCACCCGCAACGTCGCCGCCTGCAACGTCGAGCAGCAGATCGGCTTCCTCCAGCAGGACCCGGCGAAGAACCGCGCCTTCGCCGCCGTCCAAGGCGTCGAACCCGGCCGGGTCCCCGGCTATCTGCGCTCCCTGACCCCCGTACAGCTCCGCCTCGACACCCGTGTCACCAACCACGGCTACCGCGACGGGAGCGCCACCCGCTACCAGGCCGTCCTCCAGTCCGGCACCGCCGTCCTCGTCGACGACCGGGGCGTGCCGCGCGTCCGCTGCGCCTGCGGCAACCCGCTGACCGACCCCGTGGCCCAGCAGGGCACCCCCGAGCGCACCGGCGACTCCTGGCCGTCGTACCGCACCGACAACGTCGTGGTCGTCACCCCCGCCCCGACGGTGATCAACGTGTTCGTGCTCTACGACCCCGACCACCGCGAGTGGGTCGCCCGGCACCAGGGCGACACCGGCGACAGGGACAAGAAGACCGACCGGCCCGACGGACACTCCACACCCTCGCCGAGCCTCAGCACACCCACCGCGCCACCGTCCGACTCGGGTTCGCCGTGCCCCGACACGTCCGACGCGGACGCGGCGACCTGCCCGCCCGCCTCGGAGTCCACGTCCCCGGAGTCCCCGCCCACCTCCGAACCCCCCACGTCGGAACCCGGGGCGGACGGGACGGACGGGACCTCCCAAAGCGCCGACACAACCACCCCACAAGCACCTCTCGGCTCCAATACCACGACTACCACCACCTCGGGCACGGCCTCCGCCTACACTGCTTCGGAGTCCGTCGCCACCACGCCGGCGCTGTAACGCTTCTCTCCTTGGGACTGCGCGGCCCGGCTCTGGGTACCAGGACTGGTGCAGCAGCGTCCGGCCACGCCGGCTTCCGAGAGAGAAAAGCATGATCGAGCACCGGGACGGGGCAGTGATACCGACTGGTTTCGACGTGCCCGTGGAACCACTACGGCGGGCGGCGCACTACACCGGGGAACCGGGATGCATCGCCGAGGCACGCGCGTTCTCCGGGCTCTTCCTGGAGCAGCTCAGGACCGAGTGGTGCGCCGAGATCGGCGACCGGGCCGAGGGCGAAGTGCTCCTGGTCGTCAGCGAACTGATCACCAACGCCGACCGGCACAGCAACGGCCCCTACATCCTTGAGCTGGAGGGCACCGACTCCGAGGTCGCCGTGTCCGTCTACGACAGCAGCGTCGCCATGCCGCGCCGCTACCCGCGCGATCCGCAGCGCATCGGGCGGCACGGTCTGGAGATCGTGCACGCGCTGACCGCCGACGTGACGGTGGAGCGGGTGCCGGTGGGCAAGCGGGTGCGGGCGGTGCTCCGGGTGAGCTCGGACTGAGCCGAGCGGTACTTGAATGCCGGGCCCAGGAAGACGCGGGGCCCGGCATCGACGTGTGTCAGGGCATCGACATGTGTCAGGCGCAGCCGAGTTCGCCCAGCATGCCCTTGCGGAGCTTCACGATGATCCGCTTCAGCAGGCGGGACACATGCATCTGCGAGCAGCCGAGCTGGTCGCCGATCTCCGCCTGGGTGGCCTCCTCCACGAACCGCAGATGCAGGATCTTCCGGTCGCGTTCGCCCAGTTGGGCCATGAGCGGGGCCAGCGAGTGGACGTCCTCGACGAGCCGCAGCCCCTGCTCCTCGACGCCGATGAAGTCGGCGAGCACGGCCTCGCCCTGCTCGGGGCCGTCGCCGGTGAGGGCGGCGTCCAGGGACGCCGAGTTGTATCCGTTGGCCGCGAGCTGAGCCTCGACGACCTGCTCGCGTGTGATGTCCATGACCGCCGCCAGCTCCGCCACGGTCGGCTCGCGGTCCAGATGGCCGGAGAGTTCCTCACGGGCCTTGGCCAGCTCGACCCGCAGCTCCTGGAGACGGCGCGGGACGTGCACCGCCCACGTGGTGTCCCGGAAGAACCGCTTGATCTCGCCGACGATGTAGGGCAGCGCGAACGTCGTGAACTCGACCTCGCGCGACAGGTCGAACCGGTCGATGGCCTTGATCAGACCGATCATGCCGGTCTGGACGATGTCCTCCATGTCGTCCCCGCGGCCGCGGAAACGCCCGGCCGCGAAACGCACCAGCGAGATGTTCAGCTCGATCAGGGTGTTGCGCACGTACTGGTACTCGTGCGTGCCCTCCTCCAGCTCCGCCAGCCTCGGGAACAGCTGTCGCGACATCGCGCGCGCGTCCATCGGCGCCACGGTGCGCGGGTCGACGCCGTCCGGCAGGGTCCCTCCCTCCGTCCGGGTACTGGCGGTGTCGTTCTCGACCTTTGCCTGCGACCGGATCACGGCGGTGTCCATTGCCCTCTCCCACGAACATCGGAGTTCGGTTTTTCTCGTCGGAACCTGCTTCGGCCCGTCCCACTTCGAGGCCTCGGCTACCCCGGGTTCGCCAAGACATGCACAACCGATGCGAAGCGTCGAACTTCCGTGTCCCGCAATGTGCGTAGGCCGCTCCCGTCGATTCCCCCCAGAGCGGAACGCCCGTCCCTTCCCTGAGCGGGCAGGACTCCTAGGCTGGGAAGGTGAGCAACCAAGCGCCGAACGAAGCCCGCGTCATCCCCCTGCGCCCCGCCGCGCGTCCGGGGACCGCCCGCCCCGCGTCCGACCGTCCCGCCGCTCTCGGTCCGGCCCGCCCGGCCGCCGCCCCGCCGCGCAAGGGGCCCACCCCCGTGGAGCCCCTCTGGCGCGACCTGATCGGCGACGTCCTGCGCCGCGAACGCCTCGCGCAGGAGCGCACGCTGAAGGACGTCGCCGACGCGGCCCGGATCTCCATGCCGTATCTCTCGGAGGTCGAGCGGGGCCGCAAGGAGGCCTCCTCCGAGGTCCTCGCGGCCGCCGCCCGCGCGCTCGGCCTCGGCCTCGGCGACCTGCTGTCACTGGCCCAGGGCGAACTGGTCCGCTCCACCACCAGCCGCACCGGCCGGAGCACCACGGCGCCGAACGCGTCCCACAACGGGCTGTGCCTGGCCGCCTGACCGAGCCGCGCCCGGCGTCTCAGGCGAGCACCGGGCGCCGGCTCACCACCTGGTCGGCCAGTCCGTAGGCCACCGCCTCCTCGGCGGTGAACACCTTGTCCCGGTCCATGTCGGCGCGCAGGGTGCCGATCTCGTGGTGGGTGTGGCGGGCCAGCACCTCCTCGACCTGCCCGCGGATCCGGACCATCTCCTTGGCCTGGAGCGCCAGATCCGACACCGTGCCCTGGTGGCCGCCGCTAGCGGGCTGCCCGAGCAGCACCCGGGCGTGCTCCAGCACGGACCGCCGCCCCGGGTCCCCGCCGGCCAGCAGCACGGCCGCCGTGGACGCCGCCTGCCCGACACAGAACGTCGAGATCGGCGCCTGCACGTACGTCATGGTGTCGTAGATCGCCATTAGCGAAGTGAACGATCCGCCGGGCGAGTTGATGTAGATCGCGATCTCGTGCTCGGGCGCCGCCGACTCCAGATGGAGCAGCTGCGCGATGACGACGTTGGCGACACCGTCGTCGATCTCCGTGCCCAGGAAGATGATCCGCTCCGCGAGCAGCCGGCTGAACACGTCGTACGACCGCTCGCCCTGCGGGGTCTTCTCGACCACGTTCGGAATCGTGTAGGTCCCCATGGTCACAGCCCCATCCGTCGTCGTGCGGCGGCCGGGCGGACGTCGTCGAACGACTCCACGACCCGGTCCACCATGCCGTACTCCCTGGCCTGTTCGGCCGTGAACCAGCGGTCGCGGTCGCCGTCCCGGGAGATGGTCTCCGGGGTCTGTCCGGTGTGCTCGGCGGTGATCCGCTCCATGGTCCGCTTCGCGTAGTCCAGGTTCTCCGCCTGGATCTCGATGTCCGCGGTGGTGCCGCCGATACCGGCCGACGGCTGGTGCATCATGATCCGCGCGTTGGGCAGCGCGAACCGCTTGCCGGCCGTGCCGACACTCAGCAGGAACTGCCCCATGCTGGCGGCGAAGCCCATCGCGAGCGTGGAGACGTCGTTCGGGATCAGCCGCATCGTGTCGTAGATGGCGAGACCGGCGTGGACCGAGCCGCCGGGACTGTGGATGAACAGGCTGATGTCGGTGTGCGGGTCCTCTCCCGACAGGATCAGCAGCTGGGTGCAGACGCGGTTGGCGGAGACCTCGTCGACCTGGGTACCGAGCAGCACGATCCGCTGCCCGAGCAGTTGGGCGGCGAGATGGTCGTCGAACCGGGTGGGCTGGGTGTCGCCCTCCTCGGCCCGGGGCAGCGGACCCGGCCCGGGACGGGTGGTGAGTGGAGACATCGGCGCTCCTGAGTCGTGGACGTGGAAAGCGTTGCGATGTCCACCATCGGCGCGGACGGGGGCGGTCGGCGGATTTCTCGGCCCGCAGCAGATTCGCCCTCGGCAGAGCGGCCGCGGGACACGGCGCCACGAAGTGAGCGGGCGACCGATGAGTTGTGCCACGTACGCCGGTCGAAAGAGGTGACCGTGTTCACCGCCCAGGAGGTAGTCATGACGACCGACGGTTTCACCACGTGTCTCTGGTTCGACGGACAGGCCGAGGAGGCCGCCCACTACTACGTGTCGATCTTCAAGAACTCCAGCGTCGGTGCGATCGCCCGCTACGGCGAGGGCGCCCCGCAGCCGGCCGGCTCGGTGCTGACGGCCGAGTTCACCGCCAACGGCCAGCGGTTCGTCGCGCTCAACGGCGGCCCGCAGTTCAAGTTCACCGAGGCGGTCTCCTTCCAGATCCTCTGCGAGGACCAGGAGGAGATCGACCACTACTGGAGCAGGCTCACCGACAACGGCGGCGAGCCCGGCCCCTGCGGCTGGCTCAAGGACAAGTACGGCGTGTCCTGGCAGGTCGTCCCGGAGCGACTGCTCGCCATGGTCAAGGACCCCGACGCGCAGAAGGCCGAGCGCGCCACCCGGGCGATGATGGCGATGGGCAAGCTCGACCTCGCCGCCCTGGAGCAGGCCTACGCGGGCGAGTGACCGTCGCCGATCACCCGGGTCCGGTGCTGCTCCGCGAGGATCTCGGCGATCACATGCCGTGAGTTCTCGGCCAGCGCGGGATTGGTGTCCCAGTAGTACGGCAGCTGGATCAGGGAGATCGACAGCGCCCAGCCCCGGGCCCGCGCCCACTCCTCGTCCCCGGCGCCGACGGCCTCGCGGAATCCGTCACGCACCGACGCCGGCAGCAGGTTCCAGGCGACGACCAGATCCACGGCGGGATCTCCCACGCCCGCCACCCCGAAGTCGAGCACCGCGCCCAGCCGCCCGTCCCGCACGAGCACGTTCCCCGGCGACAGATCGCCGTGCGCCCACACGGGAGGGCCGGTCCGCCCGGGGACCCGCAGGGCCTCCTCCCACATCCGGGTCAGCTCCGTCGTGTCCATCCGGTCCGACAGCCGGGCGAGCGCGGCACGGGTCGGCCCGTCGCGCCCGGACAGCGGGCCGCCACGGCTGCTGGGCGGCCCGTCCACCGCGTCGACGCGGCGCAGCGCGGTGACGAAGTCCGCCAGACCGGCGGCCAGCGCCGCCGGGTCCTCGACCGCGCCGGCCATCGGATTGCGGCCCTCCAGCCAGCCGTACACACCCCACGGCCACCCGAAGCCGGCGCCCGGCCCACCGCGGCCCACCGGCCGGGGTACGGGTGTGTCCAGCGCGGGTCCCAGGCGGTCCAACCAGGTCAGTTCGTGGTCGATGGCGTCCACGGCACGCGGGTGCCGCGGCAGCCGCACCACGAGCTCCGGGCCCAGCCGGAACATGGCGTTCTCCGTGCCCGAGGAGACCAGTCGCGTCACCGGCAGCCCGGCCCACCGCGGGAACTGCGCGGCGACCAGCCGCTCGACCAGCGCCGTGTCGATGTCGACCTCGTCGTTGTGCATCCTCGTGGCACCCATGACGTCGGATCCCACCCGATCGCCCCGGCCCGTGTCGAACGAAATACGCCGTCACAGCGCCGAGCCGACCGCCCGGGTGATCTCGCGGGCCATCCGCAGGATGCCGGGGGAGCGGACCGGACAGGGCTTCGGCGTCGAGGTCGTGGGGGCCAGGCAGAAGTGCAGGTAGTCGTCCTCGCGGTGCAGGGCGGTGCGGTCGCGGTCCGGCTGGGTGCAGTAGTCCGGGTGGGCGCGCTCGTACGAGGTGCACGGCAGGTACCGCGACCAGGCGTAGCGCTCCCCGGCGGGGCTGACCGCCCGGCCCGCGTCCGCGAGCACGTCCGACCCGGCGGCGGCCTGCTCCCGGTAGATGCCGTTCACACTCCGGACCCGGTCGGGCGTGATCGGGTCGGGCCCCTGGAGCACCCAGACGATCCGCGGCGGCCGGTCGCCGCCCGCCGCGGTGATCTGCTCGGTGAGACGGCGCGCGTCGGCGGCGTACCGGTCGAGATAGCGGTCACGCGCGCTGTCGTACGTGATCTTGTCCATGCACGGTGTGTAGCCCCAGGCGTTGCCCCAGAACTGGAGGACCACCACGTCCGGCCGCTCCGCGCGGACCAGTGCTGCCGCCTTGTCCGCGTCGGGGACGAGCGAGGGCTCGCGGGTGCCCTCCAGGTAGTCGCACAGGGTCGTGCCCGAGTACGGCGCGCTGGTGTAGTCGGCGCGCAGGCTCCGGCGCAGCTCCTGGCCGAGGACGTTCTGGTTTTCCATGGCGAGCGAGTCGCCGAGGTAGAGCACGCCGGGGGCGGACTTCGGGGGTGCGCCCCGTGAGGCGGACGGGCCGCGCGGGGGAGAGCGGTCCGGTGAGGCCGAGGGCGACGGCGGGGCGGACGGCGCCGACTGCTGCCGGGTGGTGCTCGGCGACGCCCTCGGCACGTCCGGCGCGGGCGGCGCGGCCCCGGAGCCCGACTGCGGATCCCCGCACGCGCCGAGCAGCAGCACACACGCCAGCACGCCCACGATCCACCGACCGCGCATACGGCACTCCCGCCCCGCCTCCGAAAGGGGTCCCAGGCAAGCACGGCGGGGCAGGATGGGAAAGACGGCTGTCGGACAGCGACCGTCGACATCGAGACCGTACGCATGTGCGGTCCGGTCGCCTGGAGTTCGGACGGTGGTCATCCGGTGTCCCTACGGTGCGCGACATGAGAAGACCTTCGATCATGCTCGGCGCCGTCGTTCTGACGGTGGCGCTGGCGTCCCCCGCCGTCGCCGGCCACGGCGCCCCGCGCGGCGACTTCGGCCGCGCCACGCTCACCGGGTTCGCCTCCCTGCCTGCCGAGACGTACGTCCCGAACAGCGAGCCCTCGGGCGCCCTCATCGGCGCGGGCCCGTTCAACGGCATCGCCGCGCCCTTCCAGGACCAGCCCGTCCAGGGCTTCAGCGGCATCGTGAACCGCCGCGACGGCACCTTCGACGTGCTGTCCGACAACGGTTACGGCCAGAAGGCCAACAGCGCCGACTACCTGCTGCGTGTGAACCGGGTGAAGCCCGACACGAAGACCGGCAAGGTCCGTGTCCTGGGCGGCTTCAACCTCAGCGACCCGCACCGCAGGGCGCCGTTCGCGCTGACCCGCTCCGACCGGGTGCTCACCGGCGCCGACTTCGACGTCGAGTCGATCACGCGTGCCGCCGACGGCACGTACTGGATCGGCGACGAGTTCGGCCCCTGGCTGCTGCACTTCTCCTCGACCGGGCGGCTCCTGGAGGCCCCGATCGCGCTGGCCGGCGTGCAGGCTCCGGAGAACCCGTTCCTCAACGGCGCCACGCCCACCGTCGGCAGCAGCAAGGGCTTCGAGGGTCTGGTCCGTTCCGTCGACGGCAAGCGCCTCTACCCGCTCCTGGAAGGCAGCGTCACCGGCGACACGCCCGGCGACCTGCGCTTCAGCGAGTTCGACCTGCGCAAGCGCGCGTACACCGGCAAGCGGTTCGTGTACCGCCTGGAGTCGACCGCCCACGCCATCGGCGACGCCATCGCGATCGACAGGAACCGGTTCCTCGTCATCGAGCGCGACGGCGGCCAGGGCGACGACGCCAAGGTCAAGCGGCTCTACCTCGCCGACACGCGCGACCGCGACCACGACGGCGTCATGGACAAGACGCTGGTGGCGGACCTGCTGGACATCGCCAACCCGAAGGGCCTCGGCGGTTTCGGGGAGACGTTCCGCTTCCCGTTCCAGACCATCGAGGACGTCGTCCTGCTCGACGACCGGACGCTGGCCGTGCTGAACGACAACAACTTCCCGTTCTCCACCGGGCGTACGGCCGGCAAGGCCGACGACAACGAGTTCATCACCATCCGGCTCACCCAGGGTCTGCACGCGGACCCGCGGGCGTTCCGCTGACAGGTACCACGGAGCGCGTCGTCGCCCGTACGTCATGACGGGCGGCGGGCGGCGGGCGGCGGGCGGCGGGGGAGGGGGAGGGGCGCCAGGCACCGCCGGGCGTCCCGCGCGCACGGAACGGGTCGTTCGGCGCGCGGTCGGCCTCACTGATGACTAGCGTGAAGTACACGACTAGCGTGAGGTAAAGGACAAGTCCCACCGATCCGGGAGGGCCGGAGCCATGGCCGCGAAACCTGAGGGAACGCCGATCTGGGCCGACGCGATGTTCTCCGACGTCGAAGGAGCCAAGGCCTTCTACAGCGAGGTCCTCGGCTGGACCTTCGGCGAGGTCGCGTCGGAGTACGGCAACTACACCCAGGCCTACGTGGACGGGAAGGCCGTCGCCGCCGTGGTGCCGCCGATGCCCGGCCAGGAGGACGTGTCGCAGTGGTGTCTGTACCTCGCGTCGTCCGACGCGGCCGCCGCCGCGCAGCGGATCCGTGAGAACGGCGGCCAGGTGCTGATGGAGCCGATGCGGGTCGGCGAGTTCGGCTCGATGTGCCTCGCCAGTGACCCCGGCGGTGTGGTCTTCGGGGTGTGGCAGCCGGGCACGCACGAGGGCTTCGAGGCGCCCATGAGACAGCCGGGCGCGTTCGGCTGGGCCGAGATCTTCACCCGCGAGCCGCAGAAGTCGGACACGTTCTTCCCCGCCGTCTTCCCTTACACGGCACAGCAGATGGAAGACGGGGAGATGGACTTCCGCGTGTACAACCTCGACGGCGACCCCGCCCTGGGCCGGATGCGGATGACCGAGGAGTTCCCGCCCGAGGTCCCGGCGTACATCAACGTCTACTTCAACGTCGCCGACTGCGACCAGGCCGTCGCCACGGCGACCAAGCTCGGCGCGGTCGCGCGGTTCGGGCCGGTGTCCAGCCCCTTCGGACGGTTCGCCACGATCAGCGACCCGCAGGGCGCCACCTTCTCGGTGATCGACACGACCACCACCGAGGGCGAGATGCCCGGCCTGACCGACGTCTGACCGGCCTCCGACCGACCTCTGAGCGACCTCTGAGCGACCTCTGAGCGAGGCCCGACCGACCTCTCCCGGCCCGCTCCCGGGGCCGGACGCCCGGCACGTCCATGGCATGATCGGCTCATGCGTGAACGAGTGGTGGCCGCGTGCGACGGGGCTTCAAAGGGAAACCCCGGACCGGCGGGCTGGGCGTGGGTCGTCGCGGACGAGGCGGAGACGCCGACCCGCTGGGAGGCCGGCCCGCTCGGCAAGGCCACCAACAACGTCGCCGAACTCACCGCGCTGGAACGGCTGCTGACCGCGACCGACCCGGGCGTACCGCTGGAGATCCGGATGGACTCGCAGTACGCGATGAAGGCGGTCACCGCCTGGTTGCCCAACTGGAAGCGCAACGGCTGGAAGACCGCCGCCGGCAAGCCGGTCGCCAACCAGGACCTCGTGGTCCGGATCGACGAACTGCTGGGCGGCCGCTCGGTCGAGTTCCGTTACGTCCCCGCCCACCAGGTCGACGGCGACCCGCTCAACGATTTCGCCGACCGTGCCGCCAGCCAGGCGGCCATCGTGCAGGAGCCGGCCGGCAGCGGGCTCGGCTCCCCGGTGCCGCCGCCGTCCCCGGACACCCCGTCGTCCGGAGCGCCGCGCCGCAAGTCCGCCCGCCCGCCCGCCAAGAAGACCGCCGGCTCCTCGGCCCGCACGATCAAGGCGAAGTTCCCCGGCCGCTGCGGCCCGTGCGGCCGCCCCTACGCGGCGGGCGAGCCGATCGCCAAGAACGACCAGGGCTGGGGCCACCCCGACTGCCGCACGGCCACGGACTGAGGCACCAAAGAGACCGGCGGCCCGGCGGTCTCTAGGCGGCGTCCGTGTCGAACGTGTAGTGCCGCGTGTGGTCCAGCATGTCCGCCGGCGTCGTGTCGCCCCACGGGATCATCGGCTCGCCGAGATCCACGACGTCCGGCGTGTCGGCCGCCGGGAGATAGCGCCCGCCGGGGTGCCGGCGCTGCCACTCGGTCCACAGCTTGTCGACGTAGGCGTGGTGCAGCCAGAACACCGGGTCGTTCGGTGACACACCGGTGGCCATCTGGCCGCCGACCCAGACGTGCACCCGGTTGTGCAGATTGACGCCCCGCCAGCCCTCCAGATGGTTGCGGAACCCGTCCGACGCGCTGTTCCAGGGCGCCATGTCGTACGTCGCCATGGACAGCACCGACTCCACCTCGGCCCGCGTGGGCAGTTCGCGCACCGACCCGCCGAGCGAGCGCCGCAGATAGGCGCGTCCGTCCACCCGTACGGTGATCGGCCAGGCGCCGGCCTCCGCCGCGAACGGGCCGTCCGTCACGCGGCCGTCGCGGGCGCGCCCGGTGCCGCCCAGGAAGTCGGGTGCCCACAGCGAGGCGCGCACCGAGCGGTCGGTGGACCAGTCCCAGTAGGGCAGCGCGACCGTCGCGTCCACCGCTTGCAGGGCGCGTTCGAAGTCGAGCAGGAACCTGCGGTGCCAGGGCAGGAACGACGGCGAACGGTGGCCGGTACGCGGGCCGTTGTCGGTGTCGGCCATGATGAACCGGTTGTGGGTCGTGACGAACTCGTCGTAGCGGCCGCTGCGCTTTAGCTCCAGACACGCGGCGACGAAGCGCCGCTTCTCGTCGGCGGTCAGACGGGCCTGGTTCTTGCGGACGGTCATCTGCGGTGCTCCAAGTGTGCGGGCGGGAACGTCAGTTGGACGGGAACGGCAGCAGTGGCGCGCCCTGGAGGTCGGCCACGGCGGCGCGGGCGGCGGCGCGCGGTGTGGGCACCGGGTCGTAGTGGCTGACGACGCTGATCCAGGTGCCGTCGGCGTTGCGCATGACGTGCAGTTCCACGCCGTCTATGAGCACCTCGTAGCCGGGGCCGTGGTGGTGCTGACCGCCGCCGGGGACCGGCCGGCCCTGTATGCGGCGGCCCTGGTGGATCTCGTCGAAGGGCGCGGGGGAGTCGGGGTGATGGTCGCCGGTGGCCCGGGGCGCGGTCGCGCCGGTGAGGGCGGTGACGGTGGTGAGCGAGGCAGCGGTGGTGAGCGCGCGGCGGCGGCTGAGTTCGGGCATACGGAGCTCCAGATCCCGGTGGGTCGGCTGACTCCGTATGCCTATCGGGGCGGTGGAGAGCGGGAGAAATTCCGGAGAAGTGGTTGGCTCCGATCAGGACAATTGCCAAAATTTCGTGCAGTGTTGAACGAAGTTGATCTTGCCGTCCTGGGACCCGCGGCCGCCCGGAAGGGGTAATTCCTTCCCCGGGAGGCCCCGCGGTCCGCGATCCTTGGCCGACGGCCGCCGTCCCGGTGGCGTGGCTCACGTCGGCGAAGTGACGCGATCCGACAGGCCGTACGACTGCACCCCGGCCGTCGGCGTCCTGCTACTCTGCGTCGCGAAATGACCGCTTTGAGTGACTCCCAGGGGTGCCTGTGAAGGTCGTCTGCGTCGGCGGCGGGCCCGCCGGCCTGTATCTCTCGATCCTGCTGAAGCGGCAGGACCCCGCCCACGACATCACCGTCCACGAGCGCAATCCGGAGGGCTCCACCTACGGCTGGGGCGTGACGTACTGGCGCGGACTGCTCGACCGGCTCCACGAGCACGACCCCGAGTCCGCCCGCGCCGTCGACGCGAGTTCGGTCCGCTGGAGCGAGGGCGTCGCCCATGTGCGCGGACTCGCCACCCGGCACAGCGGCGACCCCGGCTTCGGCATCGGCCGCCACCGGCTCCTCGAAGTCCTCGCGGCCCGCGCCCGCGAACTCGGCGTCCGGCTGGAGTACGAGAGCGAGATCACCGACCGGAACCTGCCGGACGCCGACCTCGTGGTGGCCGCCGACGGAGTGCGCAGCGCCCTGCGCACCCGCCACGCCGAAGCCTTCGGCACCGAGGTCAGGGCCGGCCGCAACCACTACGTCTGGCTCGGCACCACCAAGGTCTTCGACTCCTTCACCTTCGCGTTCGTCGAGACCGGCCACGGCTGGATCTGGTGCTACGGCTACGGGTTCGGCCCCGAGCACAGCACCTGCGTCGTCGAGTGCGCGCCCGAGACCTGGACCGGACTCGGCCTCGACAGCGCCGGTGAGGCCGAGGGCCTGGAGCTGCTGGAGAAACTCTTCGTGGACGTCCTCGACGGCCACCGGCTCATCGGACGCGCCCAGGCCGACGGCGCCACCCAGTGGCTGAACTTCCGGACCCTGACCAACCGCACCTGGCACCACGGCAACCTGGTCCTGCTCGGCGACGCCGCCCACACCACGCACTACTCGATCGGCGCCGGCACCACCCTCGCCCTGGAGGACGCCATGGCCCTCGCCGGCGCCCTGCGCGAGGAGGCCGAACTCCCCGCCGCCCTCGCCCGCTACGAACACGAACGCAGGGCTGCCCTCCTCCCCGTGCAGAGCGCGGCCCGCTACAGCGCCCAGTGGTACGAGAACCTGCCGCGCTACATCGGCCTGCCGCCGGAGCGGATGTTCGCGCTGCTGGGCCAGCGCCACTCGCCCCTGCTCCCGTACGTGCCGCCCCAGCTCTACTACCGGATCGACCGGGCGGCCGGCCGGATGGAGGCACTGCGCCGGTTCAAGCGCTGGCTCGGCCCGAAGGTCGCCCGCACCGTGCACGCCCGCTCGCTGTCCGCACGCGACTGACACCCGGCGGCCACACGACGGACACCTTTTCCGGGATCCGGGGCACTCGTCGGTCCACGGGGTCAGTACGTTCCCGGCACCGGGAGCCCGTGCGCGCACGGGGCCGGAAAAGGATCGGTCAGCACGCACCGGGAGGACATCGTGTCGGTCACCGAGGACAGGACGCAGAACGACAAGGGCCGTGACGAGACCGAGGACGAGCGCGCCGACCGGAAGTGGCAGGAGCTGATCCAGGAGGTCCGGATCGCACAGATGGGTGTGCAGATCATGTTCGGCTTCCTGCTCACCGTGGTCTTCACCCCGGTCTACCGGGAGCTGGGGGACACCGAGAGAACGATCTACATATTCACCGTGGTGGTGGGCGCCGCCGCCACCGGCGCCCTCATCGGACCGGTGGCGCTGCACCGGATGGTCTCCGGCCACCAGGTGAAGCCCCACGCGGTGCGCTGGGCGGCCAGGCTTACCTTCGTGGGACTGTTCCTGCTCCTGGTCACCATGGCCGCCTCACTGCTGCTGATCCTGCGTGTGGCGACCCACGACGCCTACGTGCCGTATCTCGTCTCCGGTGTCGTCCTCTGGTACCTGGTCTGCTGGTACGGCCTACCGCTCTGGGCGCGGCACCGCTACACCGACCGCTGACCGGGGAGCGCGGCGAGACGGCGGTCGTGCAGCCGGCTCAGCAGGGTGAGGGAGACGACCGCGCCGACGAGCGCGCAGAACATGTCCCACTGCGTGTCCCACACATCGCCCTGCGTGGCCAGGAACGCGTCCGCCGCCTCGCCGCCGATCACGGCCGCCGCCCACTCCAGCATCTCGAACACCGAGCTGAACGCCAGGCACGCACACACCGTGAGCGGCGCCAGCCAGCGGCTGCCGCGCAACGGCGAGGTGCGGACGAGCAGTTCACGGACGAGGATCGCCGGGACGAAGCCCTGCACGAGGTGGCCGAAGCGGTCGTAGGGATTGCGCGCCAGGTCGAACGTGTCGCGCACCCATTCGCCGGCCGGCACCTGCGCGTACGTGTAGTGGCCGCCGACGGCGAGGACCAGCGCGTGCGCCGCGAGGAGCACACACAGCAGGTCGGTGAGCGGGAACCGCCGGCGGACGGCGAAGAGCAGGGGCAGTCCGAGGAACACCCAGAACGTCTCCAGGAACCAGGTCATACGGTCGTGCGGGTTCCACGCGGAGACGGCGAGGCCCACCACCACGACCCCGGCCAGCGCGGCGGGCAGGACCCGGCGTTGACCGGAGCGGGTGGTGGACAGCCCGGACAGGCCGGACGGGGCGGACTTGGTGGACGTGGCGGACACGGTGGACGGCATGGGAGGGCTCCTCGGTGCGGGAGCCCTCATGGTGGCGCCGGGCCGCGGGCCGCGGCATGAGTACGGCTACTCAGCCGGGCCCGTGCGTCATGAGCTCTGCTGCCCGGTGCGCGAGCCGCGCAGCGCCACCAGGCAGGAGGCGACGGCCTGTTGCAGCTCCTCCAGACGCGCGACCATGTCGTCCTCGTAGAACTCCTCGGCGTCGTCGAAGGTCAGCTCCTCGAACACCTTCGTCGCCTTCTGGAGGCTGTTGTAGAACCTCGTCCGCTGCTCCTGCACCCGCAGTTCGGGGTCGGCCTGCACGGTCTCGGCCACCATGGACTTCATCGTGTCGTAGGCGTCGGAGGCCCACTCGCCGGAGTCCTCGTTCTCGTCCAGCTCGTCGAGCAGGGACAGATGCCGCTCCGCCTCCTGCCGTACCTCGACCGGCGCGTCCACGGTCTGCCCGGCGGGCGTCCTGAACTGTCCCGACTCGGCGATCTGGCGGACGTATCCGATCCGGTCGGCGGCACGGCTCTCGGTCGCGACGGCCTTCTTCAGATCGTCGGTCCGTACGACGTCCCGCGCCAGCTCCGCCTGGAGGTCCGGGTCCTCGCGCACCCGGTCCAGCAGGGCGCGGCGGGCCGCCTGGGCGGTGGAGGGATCGGCGAGGATCGCGGCCCGCAGCGCGGTCGGGTTCTCCGCCACCTCCAGCGCCTTCGTGGGGCGGATGCCCTCGGCCTCGGCGGCCTCGGAGATGGCGGTACCGCGCTCGGACGTGGCGCTGCTGCGGGAGGTGTAGTACGTCAGCCAGACCTCGGCGTCCGGCAACTCCACGTCCTGGCCCGGCGCCAGCGCCTCGAACTGCGGCACCATGCCGTCGTCGGCGGCCCGGTCCCACGCCTTGTAGTAGCGCAGCACACGGTCCGCGGAGCAGCCGGCGAGGTCGGCGAACTCCTTCGCGGACACCTTCGGCGTCTCGTCCGCGCCCTGACCGCCCGGCCGGACACTGCGCGCGACCAGCAGCGCGAAGGCCCAGCTTCCGGTGCGGGCGTAGACACCGAACTCGCGGGCGTCGCGCGCCACCAGGTCGGACAGCGGCACGGGGGCGGCGGACGGCTCGGAGGGGGCGGGCGCTAAGGTCACGGACGACTCTCCTGAGGGGCTGGCGGTCCTGCGGAAGTGCAGACAGGCAGCCTATATGGGCCCATTGGCGATACTTTGCAGGCCCTCGCGGATGTGGTGGGACCGTCAGTCCACCGGCGGCTCGAAGGTCCGCAGCACGGTCTCCAGCGCCTCCTCGTTGGCCTTGTCGTTCCAGTCCTGCGCGGGTGCGGTCCAGCGCAGCGAGAACCCGATGCCGTCGCCGACCACCACACCCCGGCCGAACGTACGGAGTTCGGCGCCGTCGATCTCGGACAGCCACTGCATGTCGGCGGCCTTGCGGCCCTGGTACGTCGTCGGACGGATGTCGCCGAGCCGCTCGAAGCCGTCCGTCTCCTCCAGACCCGGCTGGACGTCGTCGCGCCAGACCGCGACCGGGTCCGGCCCGACACGCTCGCTGTAGGTCACCGCGAGGGTCCGCGGGTCGTCGTCGGCGCCGAGCGTGACGCGGTACGCCAGGTCCGACACCCGGTCCGTGTCGAGCGTCTTCCACCCCTCGGGCAGGGCGACGGCGAAGCCCTCGGGGGAGTTGAACCGCCTGAAGCCGTCCGGCAGACCGCTCGGGGAGGGCGGGGGCGTCGTGGGGGTCGCGGACGGTGAGGTCGGCGCCGAGGGGGACGGCCGCTCGGCGGACGGCGGAGGCGGCGCGGCCGAGGGCGCCGACGCGGACGGGGCGGAGACGGACGGGTTCGGCCCGCCGCCCGGCGCGGCGGTGCTGTCGCCGTCCGGCGACGAGTCCCGGGTCACCACGAACACGGCGACCGCGACCGTGACGATCGCCAGCGCCGTCCCGGCGACCATGGTGCGCCGGCTCCAGCGCGACCCGGCGTGCAGCGCGGTGGCGTAGGCGCGCCGCAGCCGGGGGCAGGGGCCGGCCGACAGCGCCGCGTCCGGATCCTCGCGCACCACCCGGACCAGCGCCTCGCGCACCACCTGCCGGGTCAGCCGCTCGCGGGAGTTCTTGCGCAGCAGCCCCTGCACCACCTGGGCGAGCGGCCCGGCGCGCAGCGGGGTGCGCAACGGCAGCCGGTCCACACCCTTCAGCGTGGAGTCCGGCCGCTCACGGTCCCGGAACGGCGGCCGCCCCTCGACCATCGTGTAGAGCAGCGCGCCGAGCGCCCACAGGTCCGCGGCCGGCCCGATCCGCTCGTCCCGTGCCTGCTCGGGGGAGGCGTACGACGGTGCCGTGAGCCGCGGCGCGAGGGTGGCGCCGGCCAGCCCGAAGCCGGTGACCACCAGCGGTCCGCGCTCCGGCACGAACAGCTGGCCGGGGCTCAGCTCGCCGTGTGTGATGCCCTCGCTGTGCGCGACCTCCAGCACGTCGAGCAGTTCGAGGCCGAGCCGCGCGGCCCGCACATAGTTGAACGAGCCCTCCTCCGCAAGGAGTTCGGCGAGCGGTGTGCCGCCGACCCACTCGGTGACCGTCCACAGCGTGCCCGTGTCCTCGAACGCGTCGACGACCCGGGCCACCCGGCCCGGCGAGATCGCCGTCATCACCTCGGCCGTCCGCATGATGCTGCCGACCGTGCGCCGCGCGACCTCCTCCTCGCTTCCGACGGGCAGCCCCACCTGCGTCAGCAGACACGGACGACCCGCTTCGACGTCCTCGCCGTACCAGCTGACGCGATTCGTCTCCTGGAGCACCACGTCGAGGAGCCGGTACCGTCCGGCGACCAACCCGTCCACTGAGACGTGCGCCTTGATCATGGCCATCCCTCGCTGAACCGCGTGTTGTTACCTTGCCCACACAGGTACGGCGCGTGTGACGCCCGGTGTTCAACGGGAAGGGCAACTCGGAGCACGGATTCCGGACGAGTTCAAGAGGTGATGGTCCGTCAGGTGGACCGCGATGCTCTCATCGCAGGCCGAAGCGCTGCGTCCACGCGACGATTTCGCCGGGTGTGGTGTTCCCGCCGCAGACCACCAGACCGAGCCGGACATCCTTCCCGATCCGCTCCACGACCTGCCGGGCGGCGGGCAGCAGACAGCCCGCGGCCGGTTCCGCCCACACCTTCGCGTACTCGGCGAGGTCCAGACAGCCCTGCACGGCCTCCCGGTCCGACACCACCAGCACCTCGTCGACGAGCGCCGCCACATGGTCGTACGTCAACTGCGACACGGCGGGCGCGCACAGTGTCGTCACGACCGACGACGGCGTGACCGGCAGCGGACCGCCCGCCCTGAGGGCCTCGCCCATCGCCTGTGCGCCCTCGGGCTCCACACCCCAGACCCGCAGCCCCGGGCGCCGCGCCCGCAGGGCCGCCGCCACTCCGGCGATCAGCCCGCCGCCCCCGATGCTCACGAGGACGTCGGTGAGTTCACCGGCGTCCTCGGCGAACTCCAGGCCCACGGTGCCCTGTGCGGCGATCACCACCGGGTCGTCGAAGGGGTGGACGAGCGTCAGGCCCTCGTCCCGCAACACGTTCACGAGGGAGAACGCCGAGCCCATGTCGTCGGTCAGCCGGACCGAGGCACCGGCGTCCCGGGCGAGCTCCACCGAGCGGGCGGGCGCCGTACGCGGCATCACCACGGTCGCCTTCACGTCGAGGGCGGCGGCCATGACCGAGAGGGCGATGCCGTGGTTGCCGCCGCTGACCGCGACGACACCGGCGGCCCGCTCGGCCTCCGTCAGCGACAGCAGCTTGGCCGTGGCGCCGCGCGACTTGAAGGAGCCGGTGCGCTGCAACAGCTCCAGCTTGGTGGTGACCGGTACGCCGAGCAGCGTGGACAGACCGGGGCTCGGCACGGTCGGGGTCCGTACGACATGTCCGGCGATCCGCCCGGCCGCTGCTTCGATGTCCGAGATGCCGATCAAGGTGCTCACCCTTTCGGCGCGGTGGGCTGGGATCCGCGCCGTACCGAACCCTGACCCGGTCCGAGCCGAAAGGTCAACACCGGTCGGACTGCCCGGACAGGCCCTAGAGGTCCCGCCCGACCAGGTACTCCAGCAGCGACCGCAGCCCTTCCGCGGCCTCCGGCGCCGGTTCCGTGCCCGCCAGCGACGTCTCCACGGCGGCGAGGTGGTCGCGGGCCCGCGCCAGCGCCTTCGTACGGCCCCCGGACCGTTCGATCAGCGCGGCCGCCTCCGCCGGGTCCCCGCCGTGACCGAGGACGTCGGCGAGCCGGTCGGCCGCGGCGTCCGGCGTGTCGAGGGCGAGCAGCACGGGGAGGGTCTTCTTCCGCTCGCGCAGATCGCCGTGCACCGGCTTGCCCGTGACGGCGGGGTCGCCCCAGATGCCCAGCACGTCGTCGGCGATCTGGAAGGCGACGCCCAGATGCCGTCCCGCCCGGTCGAGCGCTGCGACCAGCGCCGGGTTCGCGCCACCCGCCCGGGCGCCCAGCGCCGCCGCGCAGCCCAGCAGCGCGCCCGTCTTGTGCTCGGCCATCAGCTCGTACTCCGCCGGGCGCACCCGGTCGGGCCCCGTCCAGGGACGCCCCGCGAAGAGCAGGTCGTCGGCCTGGCCGTGCACCAGGTCGGTGAGCGCGCCGGACAGCAGCCGCACGGCGTCCGTGCCCGCCGGGGTGGCCGCCAGGGTCCCCACGGCCAGCGCGAAGAGCGCGTCGCCCGCGAGTACGGCCGGGCCGGTGCCGTACGCCCGCCACACCGTGGGCCGGTGCCGCCGGGTCGCGTCGCCGTCCATGATGTCGTCGTGCAGCAGCGAGAAGGCGTGCACCAGCTCCACCGCGACGGCCGCGGGCACTCCGGCCGAACCGGGGGCGCCCGCCGCCTCCGCGCCTAGCACGGCGAGCGCCTGCCGCACCCCCTTGCCGCCGGACGCCACCGCCGGGGCGCCGCCCACCTCGCACCAGCCGAACGAGTACGCCGCCATCTCGCCCACCCACGGGTGCAGTCCGTCGACCGCCTCACGCAGGGCGGGTCGCACCAACGCACGACAGCGGTCGAGGACCTGGGGTGCGCGGACCCGTGGCAGGACCGTCACATCGAGCGCCGTCATCGCACGACCTCCAGGTCCTTGCCGGCCGGCCGGGACCCGGACGCACCGGCGGCCGGCCGGGACTCGGACGCACCGGCGGCCGGCCGGGACTCGGACGCACCGGCGGCCGGCCGGGACTCGGACGCACCGGCGGCCGGAGGGGACTTGGGCGCGCCGTCCAATGCGGATGCGTCGCGCAATACGGATGTTGCGTCGCGCAATACGGATGTGTCGCCCGACGCGGATCGCACGCCCGACCGTGTGTCGCCGCGCAGCGCGGTCTGCCCGCCCAGCGCCGCTTCGCCACCCGACGCGGCAGCGTCACCCGGTATGGCCCCCTCCTCGACCCGCATGCCGAACTCCTCCTGGGCCCGCGTCACCATCTCGCGCGCGTGCCGGAGGCCGATCCGGTCGAGGACCCGCGCGAGGTCGGCCAGTTCGGCGGCGGTCTCCGTGTGGTCGCGGCCCAGCCGTGCGCGGGACTTGGCGAGGCCGAGCCGGGACAGTGCCTCACCGCGCGGCTCGCTCATCGCCCGGAACTCGGCCAGCGCCCGCTCGTACAGCCTGCGGGCCTGCTCGTAACGCCCCGCCCGGTACAGGACGTTGCCCTGCATCTTGTGGTTGTAGGCGAGCGCGCTCGACAGTTTCATCTCCCGGCACGACCGCTCCGCCTCGGCCAGCAGGGCCAGCGCCCGCTCGGTGTCGCCGTCCCGTACGGAGACGACGTCGGCGAGGCCGCGCAGCGCCCAGGCGTGTCCGCGCCGGTCGTCGGCGCCGGCCGCGATCCCCGCCGCCTCCTCGAACAGCTCGTACGCCTTGTCGTGGTCGCCGGAGTTGCGGTGCATCTGTGCGATGCCCTCCAGCGCCCACACCGTGTGCCGTGCCTCGCCGCGCCGGCGGGCCTCGGCCAGCAACTGCTCGTGCAGCCGGCCCACGGCCTCGTAGTCGCCCTGGATCCGGCCCGTCTCGGCCAGGCCCGCCAGGGAGTAGCCGCGCACCACGACATCGCCGCCGCGCTCCCCGAGTTCGGCCGCGAGACCGAGCAGCCGGAAGGCCAGGGAGAACGAGCCGCGCTGGCGGGCCAGCGTGCCGCCGCTCCACAGCGCCCATGCCATCGCCGCCGTGTTCCCGGCCTCGCGGGCCGCGCGGTAGCTCGCCTTCCACGCCAGGTCGGCCTCGCGCACCTGGCCGAGCCGCCGGTGCGCCTCCGCGACGGCCAGTCCGCAGCGGGCCACCTCGTCGGGGTGGCCGGCCCGCTCGGCGGCGCGCAGTTGCTCGGTGCCGGTGGCCAGGACCTCGGTCAGCGAGGAGTTGACGGACAGTGCGGTGAGGGACCCCTGATACTCCGGGGCGACTGCCTTGGCGAACATGAATGCCTTCCGGTGCTGTGTCTGTTCTTCACGACAGGGACGCCACGAACCGGCTATACGCAGCATGTATACACATTGCGTATACATGGCATGTATACGCCGTGGGTATAGTGCGCCGAAAGCCGGCCCTGACCCGCAGGGGGCCAGGGCGTCACTTGTTGTGGATCAAGACGCTGATCCGGTCGGCGGGGTTGCCCGGGCCACTCGAAGAAGTTCGCGGAAGCGACGAGTGGCCGAAAGTGATCCCGTCAGTGCTGCTGCGGCTTGGCCGGCGTGGCCTCGCTCGGCCGGACGACGACGTACCCCTGGCCCTGGAGCATCAGCTGTACGGCCTCACCGGAACCGCCGCGCAGCATCGACCCGACCGACTGGGACCGGTGCAGCGAGGTCGACAGGCCCGCGGTCCAGCCGACGACCGCGTCGGTGTCCACGTACACCGGCCACTCCTGGGACACCGGGATGACCAGCGGGTTGCCCTCACAGACCAGACCCAGCCGGCCCTGCCCGGTGAACACACTGTTGAACAGTCCGCCGCCGGCGATGCCGGAACCCTTCACCGTGGCGATCCGGTAGGACAGCGAGGCGTCGAAGCACAGCACGTTGCGGCCGTTGACGGTGAACTCGTCACCCGGCTCGATCTCGACGATGAAGCAGTTCTGCGCCTCCTGCGCGAACCACGCCTCACCCTGTCCGCGCACCGCCATCAGCGGCAGGCCCTCGCCGGTGACCGCGCGCTTGAGCATGCCGCCGACACCGCCCTGTCCCTTGCGCTCGAACTGGAGGTTGCCGCGGTAGGCGATCATCGCGCCCTGCCGGGCGAGCATCTCGCCGTTCACCGCGTACTTGACGCATTTGGCGTTCTCGACGGTCATGCCGGCCTGTGTGGCCGGCTGGACCATGTGCTCACTGGAAAAGAGGTCACCCTTCATGGGTGCATCGTGGCGTGAACCGGGCGGATGTGCCAAAGGTTCCGCCGACCCGCGTGGTCCGGTGTCTCACGCGCCGAAGAGCTGGGTCCAATAGGTGCCGGACCGGCCGCCGCCCGCGAGGCCGATCCCGATGTGGGTGAAGTCGGGCTTGAGGATGTTGGCGCGATGGCCGGGGCTGTTCATCCAGCCCGTCACGACCTCGCCGGCGGAGCGCTGCCCGCACGCGATGTTCTCCCCGACCGAGCGGCGTCTTGCCCCGGCCGCGGCGGCCCGGTCCCAGGGCCGGCTGCCGTCCGGCGCGGTGTGCGAGTAGAAGTCGCGGGCCACCATGTCGGCACTGTGCGCCTGGGCGGCCACGGTCAGCAGCGGGTCCGGGGCCAGCGGGCGAAGGCCCGCACGGATCCGCTCCCGGTTGGTGAGCTCGGTGACCTCGGCCGCCGTACGGGCCAGGTCGGCGGCGGTGAAGGGGCGGGCCCACAGCGCCGTCCAGAAGATGTCGCCGGACCTGGGCTCGGCGACCTGGCCCAGCCCCGCATGGGTGAAGGCCGCGTTGGACAGGGTGCGCCGGGGCTGCTCGGTGCGCAGGACGTACGCGACGAAGTCGGACGGCGTCCGCGGCCCGGACACCAGGTGCTCGCCGATCGTGAGGAACGTGAACCCGGCCGTGACGACCCGCTGGTAGACCGAGACGCCGTCCCCGCCCTCGACCCCGAGCCGGCCCGCCGCGGCCATCGAGGCGGCGTGCGCCTGCGCGGCCGACGACAGCCGGGCATCGAGCGAGACCGGCGGCGAACCCGCCTGCGCGCGGGCCGAGTTGACCAGACCGAGATAGCCGTCGGCGCCCGCCTGCGACGCGGCGGCTCCGGTGGGCGGCGGAGGAGCGGAGACCGGCGTGCGGAAAGGAGCGGAGAAGGGAGCGCGCGGGGGAGCGGAGACGGGAGCGCGCGGCGCGGGTATGAACGGCTGCGGGGCGGGCGCCGGCTCCTCCACGACCTCCACGCCGAAGTCCCGGGCGAGCCCGGCGAGCCCGTCGCCGTACCCCTGGCCCAGGGCGCGCAGCTTCCACGCGTCGCCGCGCCGGTAGATCTCCGCCAGCAGCAGGACCGTCTCCTGCCGGAGCGCCGGTGGGGTGAAGCGGGCCAGGGCGCGGCCGCCGGGACCGGTTACCTGGAGGCCGGGGGAGGGCAGCCGGCCGAGTGGAGTGCCGGGGTCGGCGGGGCTGACGACCACCGTGACGCGGGTGGCGCCGGGGCGCAGCGCGGCGGGGTCCACGGTCAGGGTGTCGCCGGTCAGCCGGGCGCCGGGCGCGGTGGGCTGGTTGAAGAACACGAAGTCGGCGTCGCCGCGGACCTTGCCGTCGTCGCCGGTGACGAGCGCCGACACGTCGAACGGGCCGGGCACACGCAGGGTCAGCGGGCCGCCCGGCAGCGGCACATTGCCTCCGGGGACCAACTCGGTCATGGTGCCGCCCTGGTGTGTCGTCGCCGTACGGCGAGGTCGTCGGCCGGATCTTTCCGGACAACGCGCGCGAGGGCGGCGGGGTTCCCGGGACGCCGGACGGGCCGACGTCCCGGGATGTCACTCAGTCCGCGACCGCGACCGCGACCGCGACCGAGGGCGCGATGTCCTCGTACCGCTCCACCGGTACCGAGCCGCTCCTGGTCTCGGCCTGCTTTCCGCAGAAAGCGGACTCCAGGGTGCCCAGCATGGTGTTCAGGACGGTCCCGTTGTTGGAGGTGTTGACCATGGAGGTGAGGCTGCGCCGGCCGTCCTTCGAGGTGAACGCGAAGGTGTAGTAGCCCTGCACTGCGCCGGTGTGCCCGTACACGGAGACTCCGCAGGTCAGGGTGCGGCGGCGCAGTCCGAGTCCGTACGCCTGGGTGTCGTTCACCGTCACCCAGCGCTGCATCTCGGTGAGGCTCTTCTTCGAGGTGAGCCGGCCGCCGAGCAGGGCCGAGTAGAAGGTGTTGAGGTCCTTCGCGGTGGAGATGACGGCTCCGGCGCTCTGCGCCCAGGACACCGTCTGGCGTGTCGAGTCCACCAGCCCGGCGCCGGCCTCGTCGGGGGTGAGATAGCCGCGCGCGTACCGGCCCGGGAGGGCGGTGTCGGGGTGGACGTAGAAGGTGTCGCGCAGCTTCAGCGGCTCCACGATCCGCTTGCGGTACTCGGTGGCGATCGTCCGGCCGGTCAGCTTCTCGGCGAGGAGACCCCCGACGACGAAGTTGGTGTTGGAGTAGGAGTACGCGGCGCCGGGCCGGCCCGTGCGGGGGTGGCGCAGCGAGAGGTTCACGAGCTGGCGGTACGTGAACTTCTTGGTGCGGACCGCCTCGAAGCCGGGGACGGTCTTGGCGAACATGTCGTTGGTGTAGTCGTAGAGCCCGCTGCGGTGGCTCAGCACGTGCCGGACGGTGATCTTGTCGTCCGGCAGCAGGCCGGGCAGATAGCGGTTGACCGACGTGTCGAGCTTCAGCTTGCCCTCGTCGACCAGTTGCAGCAGGACCACCGCCGTGAAGGTCTTGGTGACGCTGCCGATGCGGAACCGGTCGGCGTCGGCGGCGGCCCGGTTGGTCCCGCGGTCGGCGATGCCCACGGCCTCCTTGCGGACCGTGCCGCGCTCGTCGATCCGCGCCGTCGCGCCGGGTGCGCCCTGCCGGACGGCGGAGCGCAGCACCGCGCGCAGGCCCGCGAGGTCGGGTGCGGGAAGGGCCGCCGCGCGGACCGCTTCCTGGGAGACCGCCTGGGCCTGGGTGGCCGACCGGCCCCCGGCGACCGCCTGTTCCTCCGCCACCGCCGGTGCCGGCACCGCGAGCAGTGCCAGCACCGCCGCTCCGAATACCCCGTTCCTGCGCAGCGTTCCTGCGGTCATCGGCGGCCACTCCCGTCTTCGCCGGCGCGTCGGCCGGGCGAGATCGATCAGATCCAGGCCGGCCAACCTTCCCGCATTTCGTCACATCGCCGTGTCAGACACACAGTTGACCGCTCGCCCGGGTGAACCGGTGACGGGTCCGGACCGGGCGAGCCGGTCCCCTCAGGAGCCGTGCGCCGGGAGACGCCACGTCAGGAGTTCGTCGCTTCAGGAGTTCGTCGCGTCAGGAGTCGTTCTCCGGGAGCCGCTCCAGGTGCAGTGCCGTGCTCGCCCAGTCGCCCGCCGGCAGGTCCAGGTGCAGGCCGTACTCCGTGAGGACCGTGGCGTGGTGGACCGTCCCGGTGTCCGTGTCGCGGTAACGGGCGCCCGGCGTCAGTCCGCGCAGCCGGACCGGCAGCCGGGGTGTCCCGTGCCGCGGCTGCCGCCGGTACGCAAGGACCAGCACCTCGCCGGCGTCCTCGGCCGCGTACTGGACGACCGTCGGCCCGGGGTCGGCCGGTGCCTGGAGCCGGTACAGCGCGCCCTGTTGGACCAGGTGCCGGACCCGCTTGTACATGGCGACCAGGTCCGCGGCCTCGGTGATCTCGGCCTCGCTCCAGTGCGTGAGGTCCCCGCCGATGCCGAGCAGCCCGGCCATCGCGACGTGGAAGCGGAACGACAGCGGGACGGTGCGGCCGGTGAGCTGGTTCGGCACGTCCGTCACCCAGGCCGACATGGTCCGCGCCGGGTAGATCTGCGCGTAGCCGTGCTGGATCCAGAGCCGGTCCTCGGCGTCGGTGTTGTCCGACGGCCACGCCTGGTCGGTACGGGAGAGGATCCCCAGGTCGACCCGGCCGCCGCCACCGCTGCACGCCTCGATGCGCAGGTCCGGATGGTCGGCGCGCAGCCGGTCGAGCACACCGTAGAGATTCGTCACGTACCGCGTCCACAGGCGGTCGCCGCCGCCCGGTTCCCCGGGGCGGCCCGCCTCGCCGAAGGCACGGTTCATGTCCCACTTCAGGAAGTCGATGCCGTGGTCCCCGACGAGCCGGGTGAGCCAGCCGTACGCCCAGTCGGCGATCTCCGGGCGGGAGAAGTCGAGGACGAGTTGGTTGCGCATCTCGGTGCGGGGCCGGCCGGGCACGTGCAGCACCCAGTCGGGGTGCGCGCGGTACAGATCGCTGTCCGGGTTGACCATCTCCGGCTCGACCCAGATCCCGAACCGCATGCCGAGCCCGTGCACATGGTCGGCCAGCGGGCCGAGTCCGTCCGGGAACCGCTCGCTCGGCGTCCAGTCACCCAGCCCGGCGTGATCGCTGCGGCGGGCGCCGAACCAGCCGTCGTCCACGACGAACAGCTCCACGCCGAGCGCCGCGGCCCGCTTGGCGAGCGCCCGCTGGCCGTCCTCGTCGACGTCGAAGCCCGTCGCCTCCCAGGAGTTGTAGAGAACGGGCGCCAACTCGTCGGCGTGCGGCAGTACTTGGGCGCGGGCGTAGGCGTGCCAGGCGCGGCTCGTGGCGCCGAAACCGCCCTCGCTGAAGAGCCCCGCGCACACCGGGGTGGTGAACTCCTCGCCGGGGCCGAGCGGCAGGACCGTCCCCTCGTGGCCGATGCCCGCGGTGAAGCCGGCCCGGCCGTCGGGGGTGCGCTGCGCGGTGAGCCGCCAGCCGCCGCTCCAGGCGAGCGCCGCGCTCCACACCCGGCCCTGCTCCTCGTCGGCCGTGCCCGCGTCGAACATGACCCACGGGGCGGCGTGGTGGCTGGTGATGCCACGGCGACTGGTCAGCACGGTCTCACCGTGCGGCAGCGGCTCGCGACGCAGCTGGCTCTCGGCCGACCACTGGCCGGTGATGTGGCTGAATCTGTACTCCGGCAGCGGCGGCAGCGTCCAGGCGCCCGAGTCGGCGCGCAGTACGTCCACCTGTTCCTCGCCGGTGTTGCGCAGCACGGTCCAGCGCTCCACGACGTCCGTGTCCGCGCGCACCAGGTAGTGCAGCGCGACCTCCAGCGGGTACAGCCGGTCGCGGAACCGCAGGACGAGTTCCTCGCTGCCGGGCGCCGGGCGGAGCACCTCGTGTCCCTCGGCCTGCCACTCGAAGCCCCGGGTGCCGTCGGCGTGCCGGACCTGGAGCGACGGTGTGCCGTAGTGGACGCCGTCGTCCGCCGGCAACTCCTCGCCCACCGCGCGCCGCCCCTCGAAACTGCTGGGCGGCTCCCCGAGCGGAACGGTGAGCTCCGCGGCCTCGGCCAGGGAAAGCCGGGGCCCCCACGCGACATGGCCGGGCGCGCCGGTCTCGTCGATGCGCAGGGCGTACGACGTGTGCGGGGTGGCGAGCAGCCAGACCCCGGCGTCGGCGGAGTGGGAGATCAGCGGCATGAGGCCTCACGTTCCAAGCTGGGCAGATGCTGACCCTTAGCCAACGCGACCTTCGATCAACTGTCAACGGGTGGGTGTATCAGGTGTTTTGCATGCCATACCCGGGGTTCAATCACAGTTTCATCAGTTCCTGCTTCTTTCATTGACACCGGAAAATAACAGCCATAGGTTCCCGGCCATGCAGTCGACCTCTCCTCCCGAGGCATTTCCGGCGCAGACGCCGGCCGTGGCACAGATCTTCACCACGGTGCTCTCACACGGCCCGCTCACCCGTTCCGAGGTGGCCGAGCGCGCCGGGCTGTCCGCCGCCGCGGTCACCAAGGCGGTACGGCCGCTGATCGAGGCCGGGTACCTGGTGGAGGACACCGACGACGCCCGCCGCGCTCTGGGGCGGCCGGCCAATCCGGTGCGGGTCGACGCCGGACGTGCGCTCTTCGTCGGAGTCAAGGCGACCGGCGACGAACTCATCGCGGTCCTCACCGACCTGTGCTGCCGGATCCGCGTGGCCCGGCACATGCCGCTCACCGACCCGGCGCCGGGCGCGGTGCTCACCGCGATCTCCGAGCTGGTCGGGGAACTGCTCACCGAGGCCGAGGGCTTCGGCGTCCCGGTACTCGGTCTGGGTCTCGCCGTCTCCGGCGACGTGGACCGCGCCGAGGGAGTTGTCCGGTATTCACCGTTCCTGGAGTGGCGCGATGTCGCCCTCGCCGAACTCGCGAGCATGACGACCGGGCTGCCGGTCACCGTGGAGAACGACGTACGGGCCCTCACCGTCGCCGAGCAGTGGTTCGGCGCCGGCGTCGGACTGTCCGACTTCGCCGTCGTCACCGTCGGCGCGGGCATCGGCTGCGGACTCGTCGTCCACGGGCAGGTGGTGGCCGGAGCGCACGGGGTGGCCGGCGAGATCGGCCACGTGGCCATCGACCCGGCCGGGCCGCTGTGCCGCTGCGGCAACCGGGGCTGTGTGGAGGCGATCGCCGCCGACACCGCGATCCTCGCCCGGATCCGCGAGACCACGGGCCTCGCCGTCACCGACACCGCGCAGGCCGTCGACCTCGCCCACCAGGGACACCCGGGGGTGCGGGAGGTGTACGCCGCGGCCGGCGAGGCGATCGGCCGCGGTATCGCCACCGTGGCCAATCTGTTCGGGCCGGAGCGTGTGGTCATCTCCGGCGAGGGCCTGGCCGCCTACGACCTGTTCGCCGAGCAGATCCGCGACACCTTCACCGCGTACGCGTTCGGCTCGGCCGCGCAGTGCGACGTACAGACCCGCCCGCTGACCTTCGAGGAGTGGGCGCGCGGTGCAGCCGCGACCGCGATCCAGAGCTTCATCCGATCCGACAACCAAGCGCAGCGCACCCACAGCGCTGCGGCGCGCGCCTAGCACGCAACTAGCACGAGGAGCGACGAATGACGCAGCAGAGCCGCACCCCCCTGGCTGCGCAGGGCCCCGGCCGGCGCAGAGTGGTCGGCGGACTGATGGGCCTGTCCGCGGCCGCCCTGGCCGCTCCCGTCCTCACCGCCTGCGGCGGGGGACCGGGGGCCGACCCCAAGACGGTCACCTTCGGCTCCAACGGCGCCGACGCCACGCCCAAGAAGGCGTACGAGGCCGTCACCAAGGCGTTCGCCGCCGACTCCGACCTCAAGGTGAAGACGAACACCGTCGACCACGACACCTTCCAGTCGAGCATCACCAGCTATCTCCAGGGCACCCCGGACGACGTCTTCACCTGGTTCGCCGGCTACCGCATGCAGTACTTCGCGAAGAAGGGCCTCGCGAGCCCCATCGACGACGTCTGGGATGTCATCGGCGACGGCTTCAGCGACGCCGCGAAGCAGCTCTCCAAGGGCGAGGACGGCAAGTACTACTTCGTGCCGCTCTACAACTACCCGTGGGCGGTGTTCTACCGGAAGAGCGTCTTCAAGGACCGCGGCTACCAGGTGCCCACCAAGTGGGACGAGTTCATCGCGCTGTCCAAGCAGATGAAGAAGGACGGCCTCTCCCCGATCAGTGCCGGCTACGGCGGCGGCGACAGCTGGTCCGTCCTCGGCGCCTTCGACTACGTCGACCTGCGGGCCAACGGCTACGACTTCCACATGCAGCTGATGCGCGGCGAGGTCTCCTGGACCGACAAGCGCGCCGTGCGCGTCCTCGACACCTGGCGCGAGCTGACCGCCTACTACCAGACCGGCGGCGCCGGCCGCTCCTGGCAGGACGCGGCCCAGTCCCTGATCGACAAGAAGTCCGGCATGGCCGTCATCGGCCTCTTCCTCGGACAGCAGATCACCGACGAGGCGATACGCGACGACATCGACTTCTTCGCCTTCCCGGAGATCGACAGTGCGTACGGCCTGGACGCCGTGGAGGCGCCCACCGACGGCTTTATGCTCAGCCGGAAGCCGAAGAACGAGGACGGCGCGAAGAAGTTCCTGGAGTTCCTGGGCGGTGCCCGCGCCGAGGAGCTGTACATGGGCGTCGACCCGAGCAACCTCGCCGCCAACGACCAGGCGAAGACCTCCTCGTACAACGCGCTTCAGACCAAGTCGGCCGAACTCATCGGCTCCGCCAAGAACATCACCCAGTTCGCCGACCGGGACAGCGACCCGGGCTTCATCTCCACCGTGGTCCTGCCCGGCCTCGTCGAGTGGCTCGGCCACCCGGACGACGGCACCGACACACTCAAGAAGATCGAGTCCCAGCGCTCGCGCTTCTTCACTTCCTGACCGGGACCGGAAAGGCCTCCTCACCCGTGTCCTCCGCGACCTCCCCCGGCCGGCTGAGCCGAGGCGACCGTCTCTTCCTGACGTTCGTCATCGGCGTGCCGCTGCTCGCCCTGTTCGTCTTCGTCTGGCTGCCCGCCCTCGCCTCGATCGCGCTGTCGTTCACCACCTGGGACGGCATCGATCTGTCCGACATCAAGTGGACGGGCTTCGAGAACTACTCCCAGATCTTCACCAACTACCCGCCGTTCTGGCCGGCCGTCCAGCACAACGTGATCTGGCTGCTGTTCACGGCGCTGCTGCCCACGCCGTTCGGGATGTTCCTGGCGTACCAGCTCGACAAGCAGATCCGGTTCTCGAAGTTCTACCAGACCGCGATCTTCCTGCCGATGGTGCTCTCGCTGGCGGTGGTCGGCTTCATCTGGGAGATCATCTACAACCCCGACACCGGGCTGCTCAACAGCGTGCTCGGCGCCGTCGGCATGAGTGACCACATCGACTGGCTCGGCAACCCCGACCTGAACCTGTGGGCCGTACTCGTCGCGTCGGGCTGGCGGCACACCGGCTACATCATGATCCTCTACCTGGCCGGGCTGAAGAGCGTCGACCCGGCCCTGCGGGAGGCCGCGTCGCTCGACGGCGCCAACGGACGCCAGACCTTTTTCAAGGTCATCTTCCCCACGCTCAAGCCGGTCAACATCATCATCCTCGTGGTGACGGTGATGGAGTCCCTGCGCGCCTTCGACATCGTCTATGTCCTGGGCGGCGGCACCGGCAGCAAACCCGGCATGGAACTGCTGTCCCTGCTCATCACCGACAACATCGTCGGCGAGGCGGGACACATCGGCTACGGCTCCGCGCTCGCCGTGATCCTGCTGCTCGTGTCGCTCGCCGCGATCGGCACCTTCCTCGTACAGACCTTCCGGAAGGAGGACCAGTGACCACCACCGTCGACCGGCCCGCCTCCCACGCCGAGTCCGGACGCCGGCGCTCGCCGAAGAACGGCCCCAAGCGGCCGCCGCGCAACCTCGGCCGCCATCTGCTGCTCGGCGGCGTCGCCGTCCTGTGGCTCATCCCGCTCCTGTGGGCCGTGTACACCTCCCTCAGGTCGTACGAGGACACCTCCAGCAACGGCTACTTCTCCTGGCCGCGCAGCTTCAGCCTGTCGAACTTCACGGACGCCTGGTCCCAGTCCGGCATGCCGCACTTCTTCTGGAACTCCGTGCTCATCACCGTCCCCGCGGTGCTCGGCACGCTGCTGTTCTCCGCGGCGGTGGCGTTCTTCGTCTCCCGCTTCGACTTCCGGTTCAACCTCGTACTGCTGATGCTGTTCACCGCGGGCAACCTGCTGCCCGCCCAGGTGCTCATCACCCCGCTGTACCGGCTGTACCTGCTCGTCCCGCTGCCGTGGTGGATGAGCGACTCGATGCTGCTGTACGACTCGGTCTGGGGCATCATCGCGATCAACATCGCGTACCAGTGCGGGTTCTGCACCTTCGTCCTCAGCAACTACATGAAGACGATCCCGAAGGAGATCACCGAGGCCGCCCAGGTCGACGGCGCCCCCGTGTGGCGACAGTTCTTCCAGATCATCCTGCCGCTGTGCCGGCCGGCCTTCGCGGCGCTTGCCACGCTCGAGTCGATCTGGATCTACAACGACTTCTTCTGGCCCCTCACCCTCATCGACACCGGCGACAAGCGGCCCATCACCTCCGCGCTCGCCAACCTCCAGGGCGCCTACTTCACCAACCCCAACCTGATCGCGGCCGGCGCCCTCATGACCGCGATCCCCACGCTGCTGGTTTACTTCGCGCTCCAGCGCCAGTTCATCAGCGGGCTCACCATCGGCTCGAGCAAGGGCTGAGCCGCCCTCGTATCCCTCGCCGCACCGAAACAGGAGGTACGACCCATGCGGTCATCCTCGTTCGCCGCCCTGCCCGGACGCCGACTGAGAACGCTCGTCGTCCTGGCCCTCACCGCGGGACTCGCGACCGCCGTCCCGGCCGCCCAGGCGGAGACCGCCGCGCCGCCGGCTGTCACGACGCAGGCCGCCGTCACCGCGGACTCCGCCGCCACCGTGGCCGCCAAGCCCTACATGGGCTGGACGAGCTGGACCATGCAGTCGTCGAAGTACCCGGGCCTCAACCCGAAGGGCGACTACAGCTATCTGTCCGAGGCCAACGTCATCAAGCAGACGGACGCCATGGCCGCCAAGCTGAAGAACTACGGCTACGAGTACATCAACATCGACGCCGGCTGGTGGATGGACTGGTCCTGGAAGTCGCAGTACGACGAGTACGGCCGGCAGAAGGCCGACCCGGTGCGCTTCCCGAGCGGGATGAAGGCCGTCGCCGACCGCATCCACTCCAAGGGCCTCAAGGCCGGCATCTACCTGCCGGTCGGCCTGGAGAAGGGCGCCTACAACGACGGCAAGACCCCGATCTGGAACGCCGAGGGCTGCACCACCGCCGATGTCGTCTACGACGACCTGCGGACCACCAACGGCTGGGACAGCGCCTACAAGATCGACTTCTCCAACCCCTGCGGACAGAAGTACATCGACTCCCAGGCGCAGATGTTCGCCGACTGGGGCTATGACTTCCTGAAGCTGGACGGCGTCGGCCCCGGCTCGTTCAAGAACGGCGACAACTACAACAACGTCGCCGACGTGGCCGCCTGGCAGAAGGCCATCGCCACCGCAGGCCGCCCCCTGCACCTGGAACTCTCCTGGTCCCTCGCCTACGCGAACGCCGCGGACTGGAAGAAGTACTCCAACGGCTGGCGCATCGACACCGACGTGGAGTGCTACTGCAACACCCTCGTCGGCTGGGAGAACTCCGTCGACGACCGCTGGGACGACGCCCCGGCCTGGACCGACCACGCCGGCCCCGGCGGCTGGAACGACCTGGACTCCCTCAACGTCGGCAATGGTGAGATGGACGGTCTCACCAAGGCCGAGCGGCAGAGCTACGCCACCCTGTGGGCGATAGCCAAGTCCCCGCTCTACACCGGCGACGACCTCACCAAGCTCGACTCCTACGGGCTGTCCCTGCTGACCAACCGCGAGGTCATCGCGATCAACCAGCAGGACAACACCAAGCCCGCCGAGCCGGTCACCTCCGCCAACCCGCAGCAGGTGTGGGCGGCGAAGAACCCCAACGGCACCTACACGGTCGCGCTGTTCAACCTCGCCGACTCGCCCGCCTCGGTCACCGCGAACTGGTCGACCCTCGGCTTCACGGGCAAGGCCTCGGTGCGCGACAACTGGAACAAGGAGAACCTCGGCTCCTACACGGACAAGATCACCCAGGCGCTGCCCGCGCACGGCTCCCGCCTGTTCACCGTCACCCCGCGCGGCACCGCCCTCCAGTGGACCGGCTACGAGGCCGAGGCCGGCACCAACACCCTGACCGGCAACGCCAACGTGGCCGACTGCTCCGCCTGCTCGGGCGGCAAGAAGGTCGGCAACCTCTACACCGGCGGCAAGCTGACCTTCAACGACATCAAGGTGGCCAAGGCCGGCACCTACCAGGTCAAGGTCGGCTACGTCAGCGGTGACTCCCGCTCGATCGCCGTCTCGGCCAACGGCGGTGGCGGCACCACGCACAAGTTCGCGTCCACGGGCGACTGGGGAACGACGAACAGCGTCTACGTGCCCGTGAAGCTCAAGGCCGGGGCCAACACGATCACGTTCGACAGCGGGAACGGCTACGCCCCGGACATCGACCGGATCGACGTACAGAAGTAGCCCTCCCGATCTCCTTCCGTCCTCCCCACGGGGGCCCGCCCCGCACCGGGCGGGCCCCCGCCTCAGACGCATCCGGAGCCGCAATGAACAGCACCCCGAACGACCCGAGCAGAAGAACCGTTCTCTCTCTCGCCGGTACGGCCGGTCTGACGGCAGCCCTCGCCACGCTGCCCGCCTACACCGCCTCCGCCGCGCCCGCCCGCCCCACCGAGGACGCCGTACTGTCCTCCGGTGCCGCCAAGCAGCAGCTGTGGTGGCAGGCCCCCGGCGACGAGGGCTCGCTCATCGAACAGGGCCTGCCGATCGGCAACGGCCGCCTCGGCGCCCTCGCGAGCAACGACCCCGGCCGCGAACTGCTGATGATCACCGACGTCACCATGTGGACCGGCGGACTCAACGGCACCCTCGAGAGCGACGGCCAGTTCCCCTACGGCCGCACCGACTTCGGTTCCTTCACCCTGCTCGCCAAGCTCGCCATCGACATCCCCGACCACGACCTCGGCAACGTCAACGGCTACCGCCGTACCCTCGACCTCGCCCAGTCCCTGGTCACCAGCTCCTACGTCCGCTCCGGCGTCACCTACCGGCGCGAGATGTACGCGAGCCACCCCGACGACGTGATCGTCCTGCACTTCACCCAGAGCGGCGGCGGCCGCTACACCGGCTCGATCAGCCTGACCGGCACCCACGGCGAGACCATCACCGCCGCCGAGTCCTTCGGCGCCACCCTCGCCAACGGACTGCGCTACGGCGCCGCCGTCAAGGCCCGCTCCAACGGCGGCAAGGTCACCGTCAACGGTACCCGCATCGACTTCACGGGGTGCAGGGAACTCACCGTCGTCCTCAGCGCCGGCACCAATTACGCTCCCGACGTCGAGAAGAACTACCGCAACCCCTCCCTCGACCCGCAGAAGCTCGCCCGCACCAAGGTCCGCGACGCCCTGTCGGAATCGGCCGACTCGCTGCGCCGCACCCACATCGCCGACTACCGCAAGCTGTACGGGCAGATGGACCTCTCGCTCGGCACGTCCTCGGCCGAACAGCGCGAGCTGGACACCTGGGAGCGCCTGCACGCGCGCGACCGCGACGACGTACCCGACCCCGAACTCGAAGCGGCCTACCTCCAGTTCGGCCGCTACCTCACGATCTCCGGCTCCCGCGACAGCCTGCCCCTGAACCTCCAGGGCGTGTGGCTCGACGGCAACGACCCGGACTGGATGGGCGACTACCACACCGACGTCAACATCCAGATGAACTACTGGATGACCGACCGGGCCGGCCTCTCCCAGTGCTTCGACGCCTTCACCGACTACTGCCTCGACCAGCTCCCGTCCTGGACCGAGCTGACCAAGAAGCACTTCAACGACCCGCGCAACCGCTTCCGCAACTCCAGCGGCAAGATCGCCGGATGGACGGTCGCCTTCTCCACCAACATCCACGGCGGCCTCGGCTGGTGGTGGCACCCCGCGGGCAACGCCTGGCTCTGCCAGAGCCTGTGGGAGCACTACGAGTTCACCCAGTCCCGCACCCACCTCGCGAAGATCTACCCGCTGCTCAAGGGCGCCGTCGAGTTCTGGGAGTCGCGGCTGCTCACCACGACCCTGCCGGGGACCTCGCAGGAGGTCCTCATCGCGGACAGCGACTGGTCGCCCGAGCACGGCCCGCAGGACGCCAAGGGCATCACCTACGCCCAGGAACTGGTGTGGATGCTGTTCGGCTACTACGCCATCGCGTCCGCCGAGCTGAAGCGCGACGCCCGCCATGCGGACAAGATCGCGAGTATGCGCAAGCGGCTGTACCTGCCGAAGGTGAGCCCGACCTCGGGCTGGCTGGAGGAGTGGATGTCGCCCGACAACCTCGGTGAGACCACCCACCGCCACCTGTCGCCGCTGATCAACCTCTTCCCCGGCGACCGCATCCGCCCCGACGGCTCCACCCCCAAGGAGATCGTCGACGGCGCCACCGCGCTGCTCACCGCACGCGGCATGGAGAGCTTCGGCTGGGCCAACGCCTGGCGCAGCCTGTGCTGGGCCCGCCTCAAGGACGCCGACAAGGCCTACCAGCTGATCGTCAACAACCTCCGCCCCTCCGTCGACGGCAGCAACGGCACGGCCTTCAACCTCTTCGACATCTACGAGGTGGAGAAGGGCCGCGGCATCTTCCAGGCCGAGGCCAACTGGGGCACCCCCGCCGCCATGCTGGAGATGCTGCTGTACTCCCGCCCCGGCCACCTGGAGCTGCTCCCGGCGCTCCCGGACGCCTGGGCCGAGTCCGGCTCCGTCACCGGCGTCGGCGCCCGCGGCGGTTTCGTCGTCGACCTGCGCTGGAAGAACGGCAGGCCCACGTCGGCGAAGATCCGCAGTGTCGGCGGACGCACCACCACCGTCGAGTTCGCGGGCCGCACCCGCACCGTGACCCTCAAGCCCGGCGCGTCGGTCACCCTGAAGGACTTCGACCGGTGAACCGCCGGATCGTGTCGACGGGCGGGGCGCTCGCCATGGTGTGCGCCCTGCTCGTCCCGTCCGGCCAGGCACTCGCGGCCAACACCGGGCTGTCGGCCGCCGCGGCCAAGCACTCCGTGGTCACCTGGGGCTCCAGCGCCGACCGGCTCGGCGAGGGCGTCGCCGACCGGGCCTACCGGCTCGTGGTGCACACCAGTGTCGGGGGCGACAACGTACGGATCCGGCTGTCGAACGCCTTCGGCGACCGGCCCGTCACCTTCGACAACGTCTACGCCGGCTTGCAGAAGACCGGTGCGGAACTCGTCCGGGGCAGCAACAAACGGCTGACGTTCGCCGGCGCCCGCTCGGTCACGGTGCCGGCCGGACAGACCGTCTACAGCGACCCGCTGCCCGGAAAGCTCGCCGCCGAGTCCAACCTCGTCGTCAGCATCCACAGCCCGGACGCGGCCGGCCCCGCGACCGGGCACGGCATGGCCATGGCCACGTCGTACATCACCGAGGGCGACCACACCGCCGAGGAGGGCGCCGCCAACTGGACCGGCCAGATCGGCTCCTGGTACTACCTCGACGCCGTGTCCGTACGGACCAGCTCCTCGATCGGCGCGGTCGTCGCGCTCGGCGACTCCATCACCGACGGCTGGCAGTCCTCGACAGACCTCAACCGCCGCTGGCCCGACTACCTGGCCCGCCGGCTGCGCACCTCCACCGCGACGACCGTCGAGGGCGTCGCCAACGAGGGCATCTCCGGCAACAAGGTGCTCGCCGACGGCGCCGGACAGAGCGCGCTCAACCGGCTGGACCGCGACGTCCTGTCCCATCCCGGGGTCAGGACCGTGTTCCTCTTCGAGGGCGTCAACGACATCAAGGCTCACAGCGGAGTCACCGCCCAGGACATGATCGCCGGATACCGGGAGATCATCGACCGGGCCCACGACGCCGGAAAGTGTGTCGTCGGCGCTACCGTCGGCCCCTTCAAGGGCTGGTCGGAATGGGACCCGGCCGCCGAGGCCGTACGACAGGAGGTCAACGAGTTCATCCGGGACAGCGGCGAACTCGACGGCGTGACCGACTTCGACAAGGCACTGCGCAGTCCCTACGACCACGAGCGCATCCTGCCGTTCTTCGACAACGGCGACCATCTGCACCCCAACGACAAGGGGATGCAGGCCATGGCCGACGCCGTCGACCTGGGCAGCCTCGACTGCAAGTAGCGGCGTGAGTCAGCCCGCGGAAGAGTGAGTCCGCCCGTGGAAGGGCGAGTCGCCGCTCAGCCGGAGGCGGTGCGATCCGGGGCGATCAGCCCCTGCCGATAGGCGATCGCCACCGCCTCCGTGCGGCTCGCCGCACCCAGCTTGGCGAGGATGTTGGACACATGCACACTCGCCGTCTTGCCGGTGATGAACAGCTCCTCGCCGATCTGCCGGTTGCTGCGCCCGAGCGCCAGCAGCCGCATGACGTCCTGCTCGCGGGCCGTCAGCGGTGACGGCCCGGCGGGCGCGGCCTCCGTGAGCCCGGCACGGCGCGTCAGAGCGTCCAGCCGCTCCAGCAGCACCGTGGCGCCGAGTTCCACCGCCGTCTCGCGGGCCGCGCCGGCCACCACCTCCGCCTCGTCGCGGCGCTCCGCCGCCAGCAGGGCCTCCGCCAACCGCAGCCGGCAGCGCGCCCGTTCGTAGACGTCCCCGAAGTCGAAGGCGGCGACCGCCTTCTCCCAGGCCGTGGGGTCCGGTCCGGTGGCCGCGCGCAGCCACTCCGCCTCCGCGCGGGCCAGCCACGCCATCCCCTCCGGGCCCTGCGGCGCCCGGTCGTTGCCGCGCTCGGCCGTCTCACGGGCCAGCTCCACCAGCTCCGTCGCGATCTCCGTCCACCGCGCGACCCCGGCGGTGTCGCCCGCCGAGCGCAGCGCCGTCGCCACGTCACCGACGGCGGACAGGGCCAGCGCGGCCAGCCGGACCGTCGCGTCGGGCCGCGTCCCCCCGTCGTCCGTCAGCTCCTCCACCGCCGTCCGCATCCGCGCCACCGCCGCCTCGGCGTCACCACGCTGGGCCGCCGCGTCGGTGAGCGTGATCCCGGCGACCAGATGGGCCATCCAGTCGAACGGACCCGCGAGCAGGGCACCCGCCGCCTCCTCCACGGCCCCGGTCCCGCCCCGGGCCAGCGTCACGTACAGCGCGGGTCCCACCGAGAAGCCGCCCGCCGGGGGCAGCAGTTCGGTGTCGGCCTTCGCCGCCCGCACACACTCGTCCCAGCGGCCCAGCGTGTACAGCACCACCAGCTGGAGGTAGCGCATCTCCAGCGGATACGGCGACGACAGCAGGCCCGCGCGGCGCGCCCGGTCCAGGCCCTCGGCCAGCCAGGGCAGACACGCGTCCAGGTCCCCGGACTCGAAGCAGCCCATCGCCAGGTTGAACAACGCCCGCATCTCCACGGGCGCGTTGCCCGCGGAACGGGCCAGCTCCCGGGCCTCACGCAGCCGTTCACGGCCCTGCTCGGTGCGCCGCCCGCCGCCCTCGATGGCCGCCAGCGAGACCAGCAGATCGGCACGGGCGTCCGTGACGTCCAGCCGCTCGGCCACCGGCAGCGCCCGGCGCGCCACCTCCAGCGCGGTACGGAAGTCGCCCACCTGCCGGGCCGCCAGCACATGCGTGGCAGCCGCCCACACCCATGTCGGCGACGGCGGCTCGGCCGGGATCAGCTCCAGCGCCTCGCTGCTGTACGCGAACGCGGCCGTCAGGTTGTCGACCCCGAGCAGGTTCCCGGCGAGCGTGTACCGCACCCGCGCGGCCAGTTCCGAGCTGGTGTCCTGTCCGACGCCGGCCAGCGCGGAGCGGGTGAGGGACACCGCGCGGTGCGCCTCACCGGCGTGCGCGGCCGCCGCCGACGCCCGCAGCGTCAGCGCGATCCGCTCGATGCCCTCGCCCGAGGGGCGGGCCGCCGGGTCCACCGACGCCCACAGTTCGAGCGCCGCCTCCAGATGGCGCAGCTCCTCGGCGGGCGCGCCGACCCGCCGGGCGTGGTCGCCGGCCTCCAGCGACGCGGCGAGCGCCTCGGCCAGGTCATGGCTCTCGCGGTAGTGGTGCGCACGCTCCGCGGCCGTCTCCGACGCACGCCCCCGGGCGGCCAGCAGCCGCGCGAACGCCCCGTGCAGCCTCGACCGTTCACCCGGCAGCAGATCGGCGTAGACCGCCTCGCGCGCGAGGGCGTGGCGGAACGTGTAGGTGTCGTCGTCGCCCGGTACGAGGAGCTGCCGGCCGATGGCCTCGCGCAGCGCCCGCTCCAACTCGTCCTCGGGCAGCCCGACCGCGCCGCTCAGGATCTCGTGCTCCACCCGCCGCCCGGCGACCGCGGCGGTGCGCAGCACCTGCTGCGCGGTGTCGGAGAGCTGCTCGAAGCGGATGAGCAGTACGTCGGCGAGCCCGCTGGGCACCCCGCCGGCCCCGGTGCCGGTGGCGGCCACCAGCTCCTCGGCGTAGAAGGCGTTGCCCTCGGCGCGTTCGACGATCCGGCGGACCGTGGTGTCCGGCAGCGGCCGGCCGCCCAGTGCGCGTACCAGCGTCGCCACCTCGGCGTCGGGCATGGGCCGCAGCTCCAGCCGCTCGACGGAGGGCAGCCGCACCAGCTCGGCGAGGAGCGGGCGCAGCGGGTGGCGGCGGTGCAGATCGTCCGCGCGGTAGCTGGCCAGGACGGCGAGCCGGTGTGTCGGCGTACCGCCCGCCGATCGCTGGAGGATGCCCCGGCTCAGCAGGAACCGCAGCAGGTCCCGGGACGACTGGTCGGCCCAGTGCAGGTCCTCCAGCACCAGCAGCAGCGGGGCCCGCTCGGCCAGCTCCGCGAGCAGGGCGGCCATGCCCTCGAAGAGCCGCAGCCGTCCGCCGCCACCGCCCGCCCGCGCGCCCCCGGTCTCGTCCTCGCCCGCCGCGTCCGCGCCGATACCGAGCAGCCGCTCGGCCGTGGGGTGGGCGGCGAGCACCGGCGCGAACCGCTCGTCGGCGGCGAGCGCGCCGAGGATCTCGGTGAACGGCAGATAGGGCAGACCGACATCCCCGAGGTCCACACAGTGGCCCGCCAGAACGGTCATGCCCTCCCGCGCGGCCCGCGCGGCGACCTCGTCCAGCAGCCGCGTCTTGCCCACACCGGCGTCCCCGGCCACCAGCACGGCCCGCGCCTCACCGCCCCGGGCCCGCTCCAGCACCCCGGACAGCCGGGACAACTCCTCGTCCCGGCCGACCAGCGGCGTGGCGGAAAACGCGATCTGAGACACAGCGCCATCCTGCCACTCGACACCGACAGCACCATGATCGCCCCGGAGCGGGTGGGCGGCAGCGAGCTTTCAGGCGTGCAGGTTGCTCGTCCAGTCCGCGGGAACCCGCCCGGCGGGCCCCGGTGTCGGCTGGTCGGCCGGATGACTCACCGGAGGCGCCAGCTCGGGCCCCGCCTCGAACAGCTCCGACGTCTCGTAGCTCCAGAACCAGTCCTCGCCCGGCTCGAAGCTCCGGACCAGCGGATGCCCCGTCGACTTGAAGTGCGCGGTGGCGTGCTGCGCCGGCGAGGAGTCGCAGCACCCGATGTGCCCGCACTGCGCACAGCGCCGCAGATGGAACCACCATCCGCCGGCCTCGTCGCACTCCGTACAGCCGGCGCCGCTGGGCGGCACGCTGGGGTCCACTCCGCTGATGCTGCTCATCCCGATTCCTCCGGTGTCTCGTTGTCCTCGTCGGTGAGCGGCAGCAGCACCCGGAACCGGGTGTCGCCCGGCACGGACTCGACGAGCAGGCTGCCGTGGTGCTTGTTCACCACGATCCGCCAGGAGATGTCGAGCCCGAGCCCGGTGCCCTCGCCCACCGGCTTGGTGGTGAAGAAGGGGTCGAAGATCCGGTCCTTGATGTCCGCGGGCACCCCGGGACCGGTGTCCTGGAACTCCACCATGAGCAGATCGCCGTCGCGGGCCGTGCGGACGGTGAGGGTGCCCCCGTCGCCCGTGCTCTTCATCGCGGCGACCGCGTTGTCGATCAGGTTGGTCCACACCTGGTTGAGCTCCGCCGGGTAGGCGGGGACCTTCGGGAGCGAGCGGTCGTACTCCTTCACGACCTTGATCTGCTCGCCGAACTTGCCCATCAGCATCACCAGGGTGCTGTCGAGGAGTTCGTGCACGTCGGCCATGCGGTACGGGGCCCGGTCGAGCTGCGAGTACTGCTTGGCCGCGTCGACGAGATGGGAGATGCGGTTGGTGGAGTCCTCGATCTCGCACATCAACAGCTCGGTCTCGACCGTGTAGTTGAGCCAGCCGATGGCGCCGGACAGGATCTCCGGGTCGACGGCGGCCGCGACCTGGTCGAGCCAGTCGGTGTCGAGTCCGGCCTGTACGAAGGTCGGCGCGAGCTGCCAGCCGTCGGTGATGTCGTGGTCGTCGAGCCAGTCGGTGATCTCGTCCTCGCGGTCCGCGGCCTCCAGCGGGCTCAGCACGGACGCCTTCACCACGCGTTCCGCCGTGCGCTCCTGGATCTCGATGAGGTCGGCGAGCGCCTCCCGCGAGTACGGTCCGGCCGCGATCACGGCGAGCTTGTGGCGCATCTTCGCGACCCGCTCGCGCAGCGTCGAGGTGGCCCGGACGGCAGCCGCCGCCGGGTTGTTGAGCTCGTGGGTGAGTCCGGCGGACAGCGAGCCGAGGGCCAGCAGCCGCTCGCGCTGGCCTATCACCCGCTGGCTGTTCTTCGCCCCGAAGAACACACCCTCCAGCAGGTGCACGGCCATCGGGAACCACTCGTGCATGACGTCCGCGAACGTGTCGGCCGGCAGCACGAAGAACCGGGTCGGCTCGGTCACCCGCATCGAGTTGTTGTAGACCTGGTTGACCCGGTCGCCGATGTACGCCTGCATGGCACCGGTGTACACGCCGCGCTGGGAGGTGCGGACGACCTCCACGTCGTCGTCGCCGACCTTCCGGGACAGCACGACCGTGCCCTCGATCATCACGAAGAAGCAGGTCGCGGGGTCGCCCTCGGAGTACACGTGACCCGGCTCGAACAGCTCCACCCGGCCGTCGGCGCACAGCCTGCCGAGCTGCTCCGGGCTGAGTTTCTCGAACAGGAACAGCGAGCCGATCTCCTGCGGGCTGCACGGCAGCGGGGCGTCGCTCATGACTGCTCCAGGTAGCGGTGGACGAGCATCACGGCCATGGCTCCCTCTCCGACGGCGGACGCGACGCGCTTGGCGGACTGGGCGCGTGCGTCGCCCGCCACGAACACGCCGGGAATATTGGTCTCCAGGTGGTACGGCGGCCGGTCCAGCTCCCAGCCGTCCGGCCGGCGCCCGTCGGGCGACAGGTCGGGCCCGGCGAGGATGAACCCACGTTCGTCGCGCAGCACCGCGCCGTCCAGCCAGTCGGTCAGCGGGGCGGCGCCGATGAACACGAACAGCCACTGCGCGTCGACGAGTTCGGTGTGCCCGCTGTCCACGTCGCGCAGGGTGAGCTGCTCCAGCTGGTCGTCGCCGTGCGCCGACTCCACTTCCGTGCCGCAGCGCACGGTGATGTTCGGCACCTCGTTGATCTGCTGGATCAGGTAGTGCGACATCGACGCGGAGAGCTCCTGCCCGCGCACCAGCAGCGTCACCGACTTGGCGCCGCGCGCCAGGTACATCGCGGCCTGGCCCGCCGAGTTGGCGCCGCCCACGATGTACACGTCGTGGCCCTGGCAGGAGGCCGCCTCGGTCAGCGCCGAGCCGTAGAACACCCCGCAGCCGGTCAGGTCCGGCAGCCCCGGCGCGTTCAGCTGCCGGTACGACACACCGGTCGCCAGGATCACGCTGTGCGCGGCGATGGTCGAGCCGTCGTCGAACCGGACGGTGCGCGACGCCCCGTTGACCTCCAGGGCCGTCACCTCCCGCGCGGTGAGGATCTCGGCGCCGAACTTCGCCGCCTGCCGCCGGGCGCGGTCGGTGAGCTGGGCGCCGGACACCCCGTCCGGGAAGCCCAGGTAGTTCTCGATACGGGAGCTCTGACCGGCCTGCCCGCCCGTCGCCGACCGCTCCACCAGGACCGTACGCAGTCCCTCGGAAGCGCCGTAGACAGCCGCGCCGAGTCCGGCGGGACCGCCGCCGATGACCACCAGGTCGTAGAAGTCGGACGCCGGTGTCGTCGCCAGACCCACCTGCGCGGCCAGCTCCGACGTCTCCGGCTCGACCAGCGTGGTGCCGTCCGGCGTGACCACCAGCGGCAGCCGCCGCCCGTCGGCACCGGCCGCGGCCAGCAGCCGCTCGCCCTCCGGCTCGTCCGCCGAGTACCAGCGGTAGGGCACCTGGTTGCGGGCCAGGAACTCCCGGACGTCCGAGGAGCGTGCCGAGAAGCGGTGGCCGACGACCTTGGTGCTGGCCACCGGCCGGTAGTCGCTGGAGCGCCACGCCGTGAGCAGGTCGTCGAGGACCGGGTAGAGCTTCTCCTCCGGCGGGTCCCACGGCTTGAGCAGATAGTGGTCCAGGTCCACCACGTTGATCGCGTCGATCGCCGCGTTGGTGTCCGCGTACGCGGTCAGCAGCACCCGCCGCGCACCCGGATACACGTCCAGGGCCTGTTCCAGGAACTCGATGCCGTTCATCTGCGGCATCCGGTAGTCGGCGAGGATCACGGCCACGAGGTCGCCGCGCAGCTTCAGCTCACGCAGCGCCCCGAGCGCGGACTCGCCGGACTCCGCGCGCACGATCCGGTACGACTCGCCGTAGCGCCGCCGGAGGTCGCGTGCGACGGCGCGCGAGACCCCCGGATCGTCGTCGACGGTCATGATGACGGTCCGCGCTGCCTCGGCGGCCTGTGCCATACGTCTCCCACCCCGAACGGATCGGATCACGGCACGACGAACCCCGTCCGACCGCGCCGGTTTCCGCTTCATCGTATGTTCGATCTGCCTGCTTCGCTCGGGCCGTCGCGGCCCGATACCGCTCCGTGCACAACCGGACACGGGACGGCGTCCACCCGGTCGGGACCGGTCTCAGCCCTGCCGGGACCGCAGCACGCAGAACTCGTTGCCCTCCGGATCAGCGAGGGTGACCCAGGTCTGCTCGCCCTGCCCCACGTCCGCCGGCCGGGCGCCGAGCGCGAGCAGCCGGTCCACCTCGGCCCGCTGGTCGGCGGGACGAAAGTCCAAATGGAGTCTGTTCTTCAAGGACTTGGCCTCCGGAACGCGCACGAAGAGCAGTCCCGGGAGGGTGTCGGGGGTGGGCCGGATCTCGTACTCCTCCGCGTCGTCGTCGACCGTCACCCAGCGCAGCGCCTGCGCCCACCAGGCTCCGAGGGCCCTCGGATCGGCGCAGTCGACTACCACCTGTTCCCATTGCAAGGTCATGGAGACAGCGTAGTGAAGACTGTGCCCGTCGAAGTGATCACAACAGAAGGAGCAGCCTGATGACGCGCCCGGTCACGGCAGGGGTGGACGGATCGGACGAGAGCGTGGCCGCTCTGCACTGGGCCGCCCGCGAGGCGGTCCGCCGCGGGCTGGCCCTGCGGGTGGTGCACGCCTGGCGGCACGAGGAGTACGGAGCCGTGGAGGGCGGCGACCGGGCGGCCCAGGAGAGCTGGGCGCGCGACGTGGTGGACGGTCTGGTGCGGGAGGTCGGCGAGCGGCACGCCGGGCTCGACGTGTCCGGCACGGCCACCGAGGGCGCGCCCGCCGAGGTGCTGGGCGCGGCGGCGGCCGACTCCGAGCTGCTGGTCCTGGGCTCGCGGGGACAGGCGCGGGTGGTGGGGTTCCTGCTCGGTTCCGTGGGACAGCAGGTCATCGCCGACGCGGAGCGGCCCGTGGTGCTGGTGCGGGCCGGGGACCGGCCGTCGGACGAGGTCGCCGGGCACGAGATCGTGGTCGGGCAGGAGGGTGGTCCCGAGGACAGCGCCGCGGCCATGGAGTTCGCGTTCCGTACCGCCGTCGCCCGCGGCGCCGCCGTCCGCGCGGTGCGCGCCTGGACGCTGCCGCCGGTGTTCGCCTACAGCCCCGCCTCCCTGAAGCTGCTCGACGAGGCCGGCGGTCCCGAGCCCTACGAGCAGCGGGCCCTCGCCGACGCACTGCGGCCGTGGCGGGAACGCTACGCCGACGTCCACGTGATCGAGCACGTGGAGATGGGCAGCGCCGGTCAGGTGCTGCTGTCGGTGGCGCGCGGCGCCCAGCTGATGGTCGTCGGCAGGCGGGCCCGGCGGACCGCCGTGGGCGCGCGGATCGGCTCGGTCGCGCACGGTGTGCTGCACCACGCGGACTGCCCGGTGGCCGTGGTGCCGCCCGCCTGAGTCACTCGGGCCTGGCGGACTCCGGGGTCGTACGGGCCTTGGGCAGGATCTTCTCGATGTAGTCCTGGACCGCGATGTCCAGGCCGATGTCGTGCTGGGCCCGCTCGGACAGGTACCAGCGGTGTTCGAGGAGCTGGTGGTAGATCTCCGCCGAGTCCATCGCGCCGCGCAGTTCGAGCGGGACCTCGCGCACGGTCGGGCGGAACACCTCCCGCACCCAGCGGTGGGCCAGCACCTCGGGCCGGGCGGCGAGCGGGTCGCCCGGCGCGTAGTCGTCCTGGGTGGCCATCCAGGACTCCAGGTCGTTCAGCAGCCGCCTGGCCTGGTTCTCCTCGGTGTCCAGGCCGGTCAGGCGCAGCAGCTGGCGCTGGTGGTGACCGGCGTCGACGACCTTGGGCACGAACGTGACCGAGTCGCCGCCGGGGGAGTGCTCGATCTGCATCTCGGCGACGTCGAAGCCGAGTTCGTTCAGCCGCCGGATGCGGCGCTCCATGTAGTGGTGCTTGCCCGCCGGATAGACCGAGACCCGGGTCAGCTCCTCCCACAGGGCGCGGTAGCGCGCGCAGATCTCGGTGCCGAACGCGATCGGGTCGACCGAGGGGTGCAGGGCGCCCGACGCCTCCAGGTCCAGCAGTTCGCCGCTGATGTTGACGCGCGCGAGATCGAGGTCGTACTCCCGCTGCCCGGTGCTCAGGTTCGGTTGCAGCTCGCCGGTCTCCGCGTCCACGAGATACGCGGCGTAGGCGCCGGCGTCCCGGCGGAACAGCGTGTTGGACAGCGAGCAGTCGCCCCACGCGAACCCGGTCAGGTGCAGCCGCACCAGCAGCACCGCGAGGGCGTCCATGAGCCGGTGCATGGTCGCCGGGCGCATCGTCGTCTCGAACATCGACCGGTACGGCAGTGAGCCGCCGAGGTGCCGGGTGATCAGCACCGACTCCAGCGGGTCCCCGGACGCGTCGGTGCGGCCGGTGACCACGGCGAGGGCGTCGACCGCGGGAATGCCGAGCCGGTCCAGGTCGCGCAGCAGCTCGTACTCGCGCAGGGCGGGCCGCTCCGCGAGCTCCTTGACGGCGATCACCTCGGTGCCCGCGCGGGCGTAGCGCACGACGTGCCGGGATATGCCGCGGGGGAGCGGCACGAGGTGCTCCTCGGGCCAGTCCTCCAGCGGCAGGTGCCAGGGCAGGGCGAGCAGGAGCGCGGGGTGCTCCGGGTTGGTGGCGCTGATGTGGAGGGCCATGGGGCGGGCCTAGAGCGCGCGCTCGCGCGCGTGCCGGGCGGCCTCGGCGACCGGGCCGCGGTGGACGGGACCGTGTCCGGGCAGCAGCACGTCGGCGTCCAGCGCCTCGAAGGCCTCCAGCGAGGCGATCGCCTCGGCGCGCTCGCGGTGGAACATGTCGGGCAGCAGCTGCGGGCCCGTCACGCGGGACGTGGGATGCCCGCTGACCAGGGCGTCGCCCGAGATCACCACGCCGGTCCCCGGGACGTGGAAGGCGCAGTGCCCCAGGGTGTGGCCGGGCGTCGGCACGGGCACGGGCCGGCCCGGGAGGTCGAGGGGGCCGCCGAGCTTGAGCGCCTCGGGCTCGGCGACCGGGATGTGCGCCTTGCCCCCGGAGCGCAGGGCGTGCACGGACCACGGCACCACGCCGGGCCGCCAGGCGTTGCGGAGCACGTCCCCGACATTCACCTGATGCAGGAAGTCCCGCCGCGCGTGCGGCACCTCGGCCTCGTGCAGCAGGATCGGTGTGCCGTACTCGGCGCGCAGGTACTCGGCGGAGCCGAGGTGGTCGTTGTGGGCGTGGGTGATCAGCACGGCCCGGACCGACCCGGGCGAGGCGCCCACTTCCGCGAGGGACGCGAGCAGCAGCTCGCGGTCGCCGGGGTAGCCGGTGTCGACGAGGGTGACGTCGTCGCCCTCGGTGATGATCACCCAGTTCGTGTTCGAGCCGTGCACCAGATGAGTGCCGTCGGCGACCTGTCGCACATCCACTTGCATGATCGTCCCGAGGTGAGAGTTCCCAGCCGACGGCTCAAGGAAAGCAGACCGCGTTCCGGACACCGGCATGGGGTGGGGGTGCGTCCCGCATCCCGGACAGCGGGACGGGGCCGCCCCCGGCACCGTCCGCCGGAGGCAGCCCCCGCGCGCGGCGGAGGCGGCCGCCTCTCCGCCTCACCGCACGCCGTGCGGGCGGAACTGCACACTGATCCGCGGTCCCGCGGCCCGTGTGGTCTTCGGTACGCAGTGCTCCCAGGTCCGCTGGCACGAGCCGCCCATCACGACGAGGTCGCCGTGGCCCAGCGGCCGGCGCACCGAGTCGCCGCCGCGCGCCGGGCGCAGCAGCAGGTCGCGCGGTGCGCCGACGGAGAGGATCGCCACCATCGTGTCCTCGCGGGCGCCGCGTCCGGTCCGGTCGCCGTGCCAGGCCACGCTGTCCCGGCCGTCGCGGTAGAGGCACAGCCCCGCGGTGGTGAACGGCTCGCGCAGCTCGGCGCCGTAGTGCGCGGTGAGCGCCTCGCGGGCCTCGTCCAGCACGGGGTGCGGCAGTGTGTCGTCGCGCCCGTAGAAGCAGAGCAGTCGTGGTACGTCCACGACCTGGTCGTACATCGTGCGGCGCTCGGCCCGCCAGGGGACGCCGACCGCCAGCTGTTCGAACAGCGCGTCGGAGCCCTTCAGCCAGCCGGGCAGGACGTCGATCCAGGCGCCGGAGCCGAGCACGGTCCGGCGGATCCCGTCGAGCGCGCCCAGCCGGACCTGGTCGGCCTGGTCGAAGAGGGAGCCCTGGAGGTGCGTGGTCATACGTCCACCGTACTCCTTAATCGAAAATCTGTTCCATATCGTTTCCGGAACCGGGCACACGCTCGGCCTTGTGAATACACCGATGTATCGAATACGTTCGCGTATCGAATACACCGGTGTATCGAACGGAGACGGGTATGGCCGCGCGCGAGGCGACGGCCGGGCGGGTGACCCGGCGCCGGGTGAGGACCCGGGCCAATCTGCTCGACGCCGCGTTCGCCGTGTTCGCCGCCAAGGGGTTCGGCCGGGTCTCCATCGAGGAGGTCTGCGAGGCCGCCGGGTACAGCCGGGGCGCCTTCTACTCCAACTTCGCCAGCCTGGACGAGCTGTTCTTCGCGCTCTACCAGGACCGGGCCGAGGTGATCGCCGCGCAGGTCTCCGGCGCCCTCGCCCTGGACGGGCCAGGACTGGACGTACCGGCCGCCGTCGACCGCGTCACCGAGGTCCTGCTCCTGGACCGCGACTGGCTGCTCGTCAAGACGGACTTCCTGGTGCACGCCGCGCGCGACCCGGCCGTCGCCGGCACCCTCCTCGAACACCGGGCACGGCTGCGCGGCGCGATCGCCGACCGGCTCCGGCGCGCCCGGGGCCACACCGAACTGCCCGCCGTCCTCGGCGACACCGAGGCCGCCGCCCGCGCGGTCGTCGCCGCGTACGACGGGGTCACCGTGCAACTCCTGCTGGACAACGACGTGGAGCAGGCCCGCGCCTGGCTGAAGCAGCTGCTCACCGCACTGCTGACCGACGGCGGCGGCACTCCGGACAAGCCCCTACGAGCGGTTTGAGGAAGGGAACGGTCGCCATGGATGCGGACGTCATCGTCGTCGGAGCCGGCCTGGCCGGCCTGGTCGCCGCGCACGAACTCACCAGCCGGGGCCGCAGGGTCGCCCTGGTCGACCAGGAGAACGCCGCCAACCTCGGCGGACAGGCATTCTGGTCCTTCGGCGGGCTGTTCCTCGTCGACTCGCCCGAGCAGCGCCGGCTGAAGATCAAGGACTCCCTGGAACTGGCCTGGAACGACTGGCAGGGCAGCGCGGGGTTCGACCGGACCGACGACGAGGACTCCTGGGCCGTCCGCTGGGCCCGCGCCTACGTGGAGTTCGCCGCCGGCGAGAAGCGGTCCTGGCTCGACGGACACGGCATCAAACTGCTGCCCACCGTCGGCTGGGCGGAACGCGGCGACCTGCGCGCCGGCGGACACGGCAACTCCGTACCCCGCTTCCACATCGCCTGGGGCACCGGCACCGGCGTCGTCGAGCCGTTCGTGCGCTACGCCAAGGAGGCCGCGCGCGACGGCCTGCTCACCTTCCACCACCGGCACCGCGTCGACGCGCTCGTCGTCGAGGGCGGCACGACTCGCGGAGTGCGCGGCACGGTCCTCGCCCAGGACGACTCCCCGCGCGGTGTCTCCTCCAGCCGCGAGGCCGTCGGCGAGTTCGAACTCACCGCCCAGGCCGTCGTCGTCACCTCCGGCGGCATCGGCGCCGACCACGACATCGTCCGCCGGTACTGGCCCGACCGGCTCGGCACACCCCCGGCCCGGATGATCACCGGTGTCCCCGCCTACGTGGACGGACGGATGCTCGACATCACCGAGGAGGCGGGCGCCCGGCTGGTCAACCGCGACCGCATGTGGCACTACACCGAGGGTGTGCGGAACTGGGACCCGGTCTGGCCGGGCCACGGCATCCGCATCCTGCCCGGCCCGTCCTCGATGTGGTTCGACGCCCTCGGCCGGCGCCTGCCCGACCCCTGCCTGCCGGGCTACGACACCCTCAGCACCCTCAAGTACCTGCGCACCACCGAGGACATCGCCGACCACGACCACTCCTGGTTCATCCTCACCCGGAAGATCATCGAGAAGGAGTTCGCGCTGTCGGGCTCCGAGCAGAACCCCGACATCACGGCCAAGGACCGCAAGGCCGTCCTGCGCGACCGGCTGCTCGGCAAGGGCGCGCCCGCCCCCGTGCAGGCCTTCCTGCGCAGCGGCGCCGACTTCGTCACCGCACCCGGCCTCGACCAGCTCGTCGAGCGGATGAACGAACTCACCGACAAGCCACTGCTCGACGCCGGCACCCTGCGCCGCCAGATCGAGGCCCGCGACCTCCAGATGGCGAACCCGTACAGCAAGGACTCCCAGGTGCAGGGCATCCGCAACGCCCGCCGCTTCATCGGGGACCGCCTCGGCCGCGTCGCCACCCCGCACCGCCTCCTCGACCCGGAGGCCGGCCCGCTCGTCGGCGTCAAACTGCACGTCCTCACCCGCAAGACGCTCGGCGGCATCCAGACCGACCTGGACTCCCGCGCGCTGGGCGCCGACGGGACCCCCGTCGAGGGGCTCTACGCGGCCGGCGAGGTGGCCGGCTTCGGCGGCGGCGGTGTGCACGGCTACAACGCGCTGGAGGGCACGTTCCTGGGCGGCTGCCTCTTCTCCGGCCGCGCGGCCGGTCGGGCGGCGGCCCGCCAGACGGGCTGACGCCCCGCACTCAGGGCCGAAGGAGCCGGACCGGACTCAGGGCCGAAGGAGCCGGACCAGTACGGCCGCGTGGCTGTGGTCCGGCTCCTTCGCCGCGGTCAGCAGGGTCACCGGGCCCCGGTGTGCCGACTCACTCAGCCCGTCGAGCAGTTCGGCCGCCGCGGGCGCGGCGAGCTCCGCCTCGTAGCGCGGCGCGAACTCCTCGTAGGACCCCTCGCCCGCGTGGTACCAGCGGCGCAGCTCGGTCGAGGGGGTGAGGGCCTTGGGCCACTCGTCGATCCGTGCCGCGTCCTTCGACATGCCGCGCGGCCAGAGCCGGTCCACCAGGACCCGCAGTCCGTCGGACGGGTCGGGTGCCTCGTAGACGCGGCGGACGCGGATGCTCACGTGCGGATCCTTACGCGGTGGACAGGGTGCCCGCAGCGTACGTCGGACGGACCGGCCCGGCACCCGGGCGCGCGGGTCCGCCGCGCCGGTCACGGCCACCGGCCGGCGCGGGTCGCGCGGTCACCGTCACGAGGGGCGGCCCGCCTTCGCCCTGCGCCGCTCGGAGGCGCGCAGCCGTCGGCGTTCCGTCTCGTTGGTGCCACCCCACACACCGATGGCCTCGCCCTCGTCGAGCGCGCACCGCAGGCACGGCTCGCGTACCGGGCAGTCCCGGCAGATCGCCTTCGCCTGCTCCGCCTGCATCAGCGCCGGACCGGACGTGCCGATCGGGAAGAACAGATCGGGGTCGTGGAGGCGGCACTCGGCGTGCTCTCGCCAGTTGTCCATCTCTGTCACCTAGCATCCGGTCTTTCCTGCCCCAGTTATTGCCTTACTCGCTTTCGGGTCACCTGTCGATGCGTGATGAAACAGGAATGTCGCGTGACAAGACTCAACTGCGCAGGGAATCCGCCGCGGTGGCCGCGACCGCGTCCGCCACCGCGGCCAGCGCGGGCGAATCCAGCTTCCACTGCTGCCAGTAGAGGGTCACGTCCACGGACCGGCCCGGCGCGAGGTCGACCAGCCGGCCCGCGCGCAGCAGGGGACCGGCCTGGACCTCGGGCACCATGCCCCAGCCCAGTCCGGCGGCCACGGAGGCGGCGAACCCCTCCGACGTGGGCACATGGTGGCGCAACGGCCCCGCGCCGCCCCGTCCGTCCCGCAGCCGGCGTACGAAGTCGTCCTGGAAATCGTCCCGCCGGTCGAAGACCACAACCGGCGCCACGGCGAGCGCGTCCCGCAACTCCCGTCCGGACACATACCGTTCGGCGAAACCGGGCGCCGCCACCGGGACGTACCGAATCCGGCCCAGGGCCCGCACCGAACAGCCCGGCACCACGTCCGGCGACGACGTCACCGCCGCCATCACCAACCCCTCCCGCAACAGCGTCGCCGTGTGCGCCTCGTCCTCGCGGCGCAGCTCGAAGGCGAGCGCGGGCTCCCGGGGGAGCCGGGTCAGGGCGCCGAGGAACCAGGTCGCCAGCGAGTCCGCGTTGACCGCGATCGACACCCGCGTCGGCTCCCCGTCACTGGTCAGGCCCAGCTCGGCGAACGCGTCCCGCTCCAGGCGCGCCATCTGCCGGGCGAGCCGCACCAGCACCTCGCCGGACTCCGTGGGGCGGACCGGCTTGGTGCGCATCAGCAGGACCCGGCCCGTGCGCTGCTCCAGCGCCTTGACCCGCTGGCTGACCGCCGACGGCGTCACGTGCAGGGCGGCCGCCGCCGCGTCGAACGTGCCCTCGTCGACCACCGCCAGCAGGGTCCGCACCTGGTCGAGCGGCAGATCCGGCATCCCGGCCGCCGACGCCCCGTCCATACCGCCCACCTCGCCGTCCACTTCGCCGTCCACCTTCACGGGCGCTAAGGATACGTAAGAATCTTTAGCTGTACACCAGGTGATCGCGTCCCTAGCGTCGACGGCATGACCCCCGCACTGACCGCCGCGGCCGCCGGGTTCGGCACCGGCCTCTCGCTCATCGTCGCCATCGGCGCCCAGAACGCATTCGTCCTGCGCCAGGGCGTCCGGCGGGACGCCGTTCTCGCGGTGGTCGGCATCTGCGCCCTGTCGGACGCCCTGCTCATCACCCTGGGCGTCGCCGGAGTCGGTGCCGTGGTGGTGGCCTGGCCGGGGGCGCTCCAGATGATCGGCTGGATCGGCGGCGCCTTTCTGCTCTGCTACGGCGCGCTCGCGGCCCGGCGGGTGATCCGCCCCGCCGCAGACGGGCTGCGGGCGGACGGCGAGGAGGCCGGGTCACGCCGCCGGGCGATCCTCACCTGCCTGGCCATGACCTGGCTCAACCCGCACGTCTACCTCGACACGGTCTTCCTGCTCGGCTCCGTCGCGGCGGACCGCGGCCCACTGCGCTGGACCTTCGGCCTGGGCGCGGTCGTGGCGAGCCTGTGCTGGTTCGCGGCGCTCGGCTTCGGCGCCCGCCTGCTCAGCCGCTGGCTCTCCCGGCCCGCCGCCTGGCGGGTGCTGGACGGGCTCGTCGCGGTCACCATGATCGCCCTCGGGGTGATGCTGATCGCCGGCGGCTGAGACGGGTCCGCGACCCGCGCCCGGTGCTGCGATAGTGATCCCTGGTTCGAAAGATGTATCGAGCAACCAGGAAGCCCGTGGACACCAGCGAGAGCAGCACCGAGGAACCGGCCGCCCCGGAAGGCGACAAGCCACCACGACGCCGCTGGGCGATGGACACCCGCCCGCTGCGCCGCCCCGCCTACCGCCGGCTGTGGTCCTCCACGATCGTCACGGCCGTCGGCAGCCAGCTGACCGCCGTCGCCGTACCGAAGCAGATCTACGACCTCACCGGCTCCTCGGCCTGGGTCGGCTACGCCAGCTTCGCCGGGCTGCTGCCCATGGTGGTGTTCGCGCTGTGGGGCGGCGCCATCGCCGACACCGTCGACCGGCGCAAACTGCTGCTCGTCACCAACACCGGGATCGCCGTCACCTCCCTGCTGTTCTGGGTGCAGGCCTTCACCGGGCTGGACTCGGTCGCCGTACTGATCGTCCTGCTCGCCGTGCAGCAGGCCTTCTTCGGCCTCAACGCGCCCGCCCGCAGCGCCTCGATCGCCCGGCTGGTCCCCGAGGAGGAGCTGCCCGCGGCCAACGCCCTCGGCTCGACCGTGATGCAGACGGGGCTGGTCGCGGGACCGCTGCTCGCCGGTGCGCTGATCCCGGTGATCGGACTGGCCGAGCTGTACCTCATCGACGCCGTGGCCCTGTGCTTCGCGGTGTGGGCCGTACTGCGGCTGCCCCCGCTGCCGCCGCTCACCGCCCCCGCCAAACGCCGGGCGGGCATCCGGGAGATCGCCGAGGGGTTCCGCTACATCGCCCTGCACAAGGTGCTGCTGCTGTCGTTCCTGGCCGACGTCATCGCCATGGTCCTCGGCATGCCCCGCGCCCTGTTCCCGCAGATGGCCGCCGAGACCTACGGGTCGTACGGCGAAGGGCTCGCGCTCGGCCTGCTGTTCGCGGCGATCCCGGTGGGCGCGGTGGCCGGCGGGCTCTTCTCCGGCACGTTCTCGCGGGCCCGGCGGCACGGCCTGATGGTGATCGGCGCGGTCGTCGTCTGGGGCCTCGCCATCACCGGCTTCGGGCTGAGCACCAGCCTCTGGTTCGCTGTCGCCTTCCTCGTCGTCGCCGGGGTCGCCGACATGGTGTCGATGGTGTTCCGCGGCGCGATCCTGCTGTCCGCCGCGACCGACGAGATGCGCGGCCGGATGCAGGGTGTCTTCACGGTCGTCGTCGCGGGCGGCCCCCGCCTCGCGGACGTCCTGCACGGCACTGCGGGCTCGGCCTTCGGGCCGCGCGCGGCCGTGGCGGGCGGTGGCCTGCTGGTCGTCGCGGCGATGCTGGGCCTGGCGGCGGCCGTACCGGCGCTCCGCCGATACCGCATCTGACACGTCCGACGCCGCCCGGAGACGTCGGCGTGACGTGTGCGGACGCCGCCTAGAGCCGCCGGTGCAGCGCGTACGCCTCCATCAGCCGTCCGCGCGTCAGCTCCAGCCGGTGGGCGAGGATCTCGGCGACGACCCGGACCAGGGACATGCCGAGCGCCGGATCCTCCTCGCACAGCGCGAGCACCTGCCGTGCCTCGAACTCGTGCGCGCGCACCGGGCTGAACGCCTCCGCGCCGAAGTCCCACTGGTACGGCGGGAACAGCCACGACCAGCCGAGCAGGTCGCCCGCGCCCAGACTGGCGACCGTGACCCGCCGCTGGGGCGTGACCTCCTGGACGAGGGAGACCGCGCCCGAGCGGATCACCCAGAACCGGTCGGCCGTGCCGTCCGCGTCGAAGATCCGGGCGTCCTCCGGGAAGGACACCTCCTGCGCGAGTTCCATCAGCCGGGCGCGCTGGGGCGGGGGAAGGGCGGTGAGCAGTTTCGTCGCTTCGGTCATGACGCGGGACTCCTCGCCGAGGATCGGTTCGGGTGCTTTCCCTATGCCCATTTCAGCCGCTGCGGGCGCCGGGGGCACCTCGGCGGACGGAAGTCGTCCGCATCCGCTCCCGGAACATAAAAAAGCCCTGGCTGGACGGGGGAGACCAGCCAGGGCCGTTGTGCGGTGGCGGACAGGGGATGCGGAGGATCGACCCCGTCACCACGTATTGGTGAACCGTAAACCATCCGGCGTGATTTCACACAGCCGAAACACGCCGGGGTGACCTGACTCACGTTGTGTCGTGCGCGCCCGGGGTCAGCACCTCGTCCAGTACTCGGAGCACCGACTCGTACGCCACCACCCGGACGTCGGCCTCGCGGGCCGCCTCCGGATCGGTGGCCCGCAGGCCCTCGCTCTGGCTCAGCCAGTGCGTGCGCTGGTCCTCCGCACAGTCCCGTCCCCGCCGCAGCCGCCGCAGCAGCTCGTCCGTATCCACGACATCCCTCATGTGGTGCACCTACCCCGATGTAGCGGGACGAAGACCGCCGGATCTTCGGCGGCCCGGCGTCACTCCACCTGCGCGCCCCCGGCCACCTGGGCGCGCACCTCCTCGGGCGTGAGATAGGCGTGCACGTACTCGAAGTCGCGGAGCTTGGCCGGCTTGCGCGACTGGAAGCCGGTGCGGACGAAGTCGTCGCCCGCGACCGCGTTCAGCATCCAGTTGGTCAGCACCCGCGTCTTGGCCACGTTGGTGCGCAGCGCCGACCAGTGGTAGCCGCGGGCCACGGCCTGGGCGGGCACCCCACGCAGCGGGACACCCATCGGCTTGGACACCGCGTCCTTGCCGCCGAGGTCCACGACCAGACCGAGGTCCTTGTGCGAGTACGGCGACATGGGGCCGCCCCGCAGGGACGCGATCACGTTGTCGGCGACCTTGCCGCCCTGCCGCATGGCGTGCTGGGCGGTCGGCGGGCAGATCGAGCCGTCCTCGTCCTTGGCCAGGTCGGGCACCGCGGCGGCGTCGCCGAGCGCGAACACCCCGTCGTGGCCGGGCAGGTTCATCTCCGCGTTCACCGCGAGCCGCCCGCGTACGGTCTCCGCGCCGAGCGTCGCGATGAGCGGGCTGGCCACCACACCCGCCGTCCAGATCAGGGTGTGGGTCGGGATCACCCGGCCGTCGGTGAAGGTGACCTCCTCCGGGCCGGCCTTGGCGATGGAGACGCCCAGCGAGATCTCGATGCCGCGCTTGCGCAGCACCTCCTGGGCGCTGAGGCCCAGCTTGTCGCCGAGTTCGGGCATCAGCTTCGGCGCGATGTCGATCAGGTGCCACTTGATCAGGCTGGGGTCCAGACGCGGGTAGCGCTTGACCGCGTTGTGCGTCAGCAGTTGCAGACAGGCCGCCGTCTCGGTGCCCGCGTAGCCGCCGCCCACCACCACGAACTGAAGCCGCGCGGCCCGCTCCTCCGGGTCCTGGCTCGCGTCGGCCAGGTCCAGCTGGGAGATCACGTGGTCCCGGATGTAGGCGGCCTCGGCGAGCGTCTTCATGCCGAAGGCGTGGTCCACGAGACCGGGGATGTCGAACGTCCGCGTGACACTGCCCGGGGCCAGCACGATGTAGTCGTACGACTCGTTCACGATGCGGTCGGTGATCGTGCGGACCACACACACCTTGGACTGAAGGTCCACACCGATCGCGCCGCCCGGGATGATCCGCGTGCGGTACTTCTTGCTGCGCCGCAGCGACACCGCGATCGACTGCGGGGTGAGTACACCCGAGGCGACCTGCGGCAACAGCGGCAGATAGAGCTGGTACGAGAACGGGGTCACCAGGGTGACGTCGGCTTCGTCCGGACTGAGTTTGCGCTCCAGCCGGCGCACACAGCCCACGCCGGCGAAGCCTGCGCCGACGACCAGGATCCTGGGTCGTGTCACGGTGTCCATCCCTTCCGCGGGTCCAGGCGGTCTGCCTCAACGCCTTGTGCGTTCCCCTGGATCGCTGCCTCGCACCTCGTCGATCCCACCGTGCCCGGAGCCGGTCCGCCAGCCGGGTGTGGCAGGCAGACGAACCCGTGCTGCACCAGCATGCACGTACGAACGATCTCGTGCGGCGATTGCGGGCGAAGACGAGCCGTTGCGCGAAGTCTTGACGGTCCTTTGGTCCAGTCCTATGTTCCCAGCCACGTGTTCACTCTTTGAGCCATCGTTCACCTACATGAACAGCGTCAAGCGCTGTACCCATGCCGGTGGGTGGTGGCCACCCCCCACGCCTCAAGGAGGCAGGATGCTCGCACGTACCCGGACCCTCGCCGTACTGGCCGCGGCCAGTGGCTTGTCGATGCTGGTGGCTCCGCAGGCCGTGGCAGAAGTCGAGCCAGGCGGCTGGACGTCGGTGTCGCCGACGTTCACCGAACAGGAGCGTGGCTGCGGCCAGATCAACGGCCTCACGTTCCAGCTCACCTGCTCCACGGCAAGCGGCGACCAGCGGGCTGAACGCCGGTACGCCACCTACACCGGCGGTACCCGGCAGTTCGAGGGCTCCTTCCGCATCAGCAGCCTCAGCGGAACCCGGATCAGTCTCAAGCAGACATTCAACGAGTCGGCCTCCGGCCCGTTCTTCATGCTCGCCGTCGAACGCGGCGGCCGGCTGTACGCGGTCCACGGCGGCGCCACGCTGTCCAACGCCGGGACCGTCGGCGCGACGGTGCGGGTCAACACCGTCCACGTCGTCGGCAGCCAGCACCGTACCTACATCAACGGCTCGCTCCAGCACACGTACTCCAGCCCCGGCGGCAGCTTCTACGACAAGTTCGGCGCCTACCGCACCGACAGCGGCAACGGACCGGCCACGGTGGTGTGGAGCGGTGTCCGCTTCTGGCGGAAGTAGCGGCGCCTGATGCGAGGCAAGACGATCGTCGCGGTGTCGGCAGCGCTGTTCCTGGCGCTGCCGGCCTGCTCGGCACAGACGGCGGCGAAGCCCGCGGCGGACTCCCGCGGACCCCTGCACGCCACCCTCACCACCCCCACCGACATCGACCTCTCCTGGACGGACGAACGCCCCGGAGTCGAGGGCCACCTCCTGGAGTTCGCCACCGACGAGGCGGGCCCGTACACGCCACTCCAGTACCTGGCACGGCAGACGACGACCTACCGCCACCCCGACCTCCTGCCGCAGACGACCTTCCTCTACCGCCTGCACAGCTACGGCGGACCCGCCACCCCGTCGGTCGCCGTCGACCTCCCCGAGCAGGACAGCACCGAGGAACTCACCGACCAGGACTGGCTCTCGCCCGTCGACCGGCCCGGCCACCAGGGCGAACGGCACTCCCTGCGGACCTCCGACGCGGGCGCGCCGACCGCCCTCCACGCCGAGGTCAAGGACGCCGGCGGCATCCACTTCACCTGGACCGACAACTCCACCGACGAGGACGGCTTCCTGCTGGAGATCCGCAGACGGCCGGGCGACGCCTTCGAACCCGTCATGGTGATGGACCCGGACGTCGACAGCGCCGGGCTGATCACTCTGGCCGGCGAGAAGCACGCCTCCTACCGGGTCCGCGCCTATGTGCTCGGCGAACGCTCCAACGTCGTACGGCTGCGAACGGGAGGAGAGGTGTAGACGGGGGAGAGCGGCACGGGACCGGGCGGTCGGGTCAGCGGAACACGTTGTCCGCGTCGTCCCAGCCCAGGGTCTCCTCCGGCGTCGCCAGCCGGGGCGGACGCGACCGGGCCTGGTACATCGCGTCGATCTCGGTCGCGTAGTGCCGCACGATCGCGTCCCTGCGCAGTTTCATCGACGGCGTCAGCAGCCCGTCCTCCACGGCGAACTGCCGGGGCAGCACCCGGAACACCCGGATCGACTCCGCGCGCGACACCACGCTGTTGGCCGCCGCCACCGCCCGGCCCACCTCCTCGCGCAGCGCGTTCTCCTCGCGGTCCTCACGGCCCGGTGTGTCGCCCTGCCACTGGAGCGCGGTGCGCCAGTGCGCCAGGAACTCCGGGTCCAGCGTGATCAGCGCGCCCACACAGGGCCAGTTGTCGCCGACCACCACCGCCTGGTGCACCAGCGGATGCATCCGCAGCCGGTGCTCCAGGATCGACGGGGAGACGCTGGTGCCCCCGTTGGTGATGATGACGTCCTTCTTGCGCCCGGTGATCGTCAGATACCCGTCGGTGTCGAGGCGGCCCAGATCCCCGGTCGCCAGCCAACCCCCGTACAGCGCGGCCCGGGTCCCCGCCTCGTCGTTGAGATAACCCTGGAACACCGAGGGACCCCGGACCAGGATCTCCCCGTCCGCGGCCACCGCGATCTCCGTGCCCGGCAGCGCCTGGCCCACGGTGCCCGACTTCTCCCGGCCCAGCGGCTGCATGGTCACACCGCCACTGGTCTCGGTGAGGCCGTAACCGTCGTTGATGTAGACGCCGATGCCCTCGTAGAACAGGGACAGATCGCGGTTGAGCGTCGAGCCGCCCGACGTGCCGCGCAGTACCCGGCCGCCCAGCGCGCCACGCAGCCGCCGGTACACCGTCCGCTCGTACAGCGCGTGTTGCAGCCGCAGATCGAGCGCGGGCCCCGCCCCCCGGCCCAGCCGCTGGCGTTCGTTCGCCGCCGCGAAGGCCCGTGCCGTCTCCGCCGCCCGCTCGAACAGCGCACCGCGCCCGGCCTGCTGGGACGCGCGCAGGAAGTTCTTGTAGATCTTCTCCAGGACGGACGGCACCGCGTAGAGATACGTCGGCCGGAACGACAGCATGGCCGACGACAGGGCGGCCTGGGTGAGTTCGGGCTCGTGCCCCATCAGCACCCCGCCGCGCACACACAGCACCTGGATCATCAGCCCGTAGACGTGCGAGAACGGTAGAAACGCCAGCACCCGGGCCTGTTCCCCCGGCGCCGCCGCCGTGTGCCCCCAGCCGTCGAGCAGCGTGTCGCACGTGCTCGCCATGGCCCGATGGCTGATCGCGCACCCCAGGGCCCGGCCGGTCGAGCCCGACGTGTAGGTGATCGCGGCGATGGAGTCGGGCAGCACGATCCGGCGCAGCGAGTCGACGGTCGTCGCCGGCATCAGCTCGCCACGCGCGACGATCTGTCCCAGCGCCTCCGCGTCCAGCTGCCAGACGTGGCGCAGCAACGGCAGCGACGCGCACACCGAACCGACGGTCATCACTCCGTGCTCGTCCTCGACGACCACGGCCGCGCACTTCGCGTCCCGCAGGATCCACTCGATCTGGTCGCGGGAGGACGACGGATGGATCGGCACGATCTCGGCGCCGACCGCCCACAGCGCGTAGCAGAAGACCGTCCACTCGTACCGGGTGCGGGACATGATGGCCACGCGGTGGCCGGGTGTGATGCCGCAGGCCACCAGGCCCTTGGCCACGTCGAGGACTTCGTCCCTGACCTCCACCGCGGTCACCGCCTCCCACACCTGCGAGGCGGGATCGGGACGGCGGGCCAGCATCGGCTGTGTGGGATCCTCAAACGCCTTCTCGAAGAGGCTGTCGGCGAGGCCGGCGGTCAGGGGTGGTCCGGCCGACGGAGCGAGGGCCACATCGCGCATGCGCTGCTCCAGAGATGTACGGGGTGTTACTGCACCGGCGGGATCGGTTATCGCCGGTGGTGCGGAATCTAGCGGAACGCTGCGCTGTGCGTTAGAGGAAACGGCAACTGTGGGGGCACGATTGATGTACGCCGGTGCGGGTGCGTTGGGGGCTGGTCGCGCAGTTCCCCGCGCCCCTAGGGGGGTTGGGGGTCAGGCCGGTAGTAGCCAGACCGTTGCCAAGGGGGGAAGTGTTACCGCGATGCTTGTCGGGCGGCCGTGCCAGGGCTGGGCCTCTGCCTTCACCACGTCACTGTTCGTCACGCCACTGCCGCCGTATCGCAGGGCGTCCGTGTTGAGGGTTTCCCGCCATGCCGGGACGTCGTCCGGGACGCCGATACGGTAGTCGTGGCGGACTACGGGGGAGAAGTTGCTGATCGCCATCAGTGGCGTGCCGTCGGCGGCGCGGCGGAGGAACGCGAAGACGTTGTCGTCGGCCGCGTCCCCGACCAGCCACTCGAAGCCCGCCGGGTCCGTGTCGCGTTGCCAGAGCGCGGGCGCGCCGACGTACGTGGTGTTGAGGTCGCGGACCAGGTCGCGTACACTCCGGTGGTCGGCCTCGTGGGCGTACTCGGCGTCGAGCAGCCACCATTCGGGGCCGTGTTCCTCGGACCACTCGGCGCCCTGTGCGAACTCCTGGCCCATGAAGAGCAGTTGTTTGCCGGGGTGGGCCCACATGAAGCCCAGGTAGGCGCGGTGGTCGGCGCGGCGCTGCCACCAGTCGCCCGGCATCTTCGACACCAGGGCCCGCTTGCCGTGCACCACCTCGTCGTGGGAGATGGGCAGGACGTAGTTCTCGCTGTACGCGTACACCATCGAGAACGTCATCTCGTTGTGGTGGAACTTCCGGTGCACCGGCTCGTGCGCGACGTACTGGAGCGAGTCGTGCATCCAGCCCATGTTCCACTTCAGCCCGAAGCCCAGTCCGCCGCTCTCGGTCGGCCGGGTCACACCGTCCCAGGCGGTCGACTCCTCGGCGATCGTCACGATGCCCGGCACCCGCCGGTACAGCGTGGCGTTCATCTCCTGGAGGAACGCCATCGCGTCCAGGTCCTCCCGGCCGCCGAAGACGTTCGGCGTCCACTGGCCCGAGTCCCGCGAGTAGTCGAGGTAGAGCATCGAGGCCACGGCGTCCACCCGCAGGCCGTCGATGTGGAACTCCTCGCACCAGTACACGGCGTTCGCCACCAGGAAGTTCCGCACCTCGGTACGGCCGAGGTCGAACTCGTAGGTCCCCCAGTCCGGATGCTCCGCACGCCGGTGGTCGCCGGGCTCGTACAGCGGCTCACCGTCGAACCGGGCCAGCGCCCAGTCGTCCTTCGGGAAGTGCGCGGGCACCCAGTCCATGATCACGCCGAGGCCGGCGCGGTGCAGCGCGTCCACGAGGAACTTGAAGTCGTCGGGTGTGCCGAGGCGCGAGGTGGGCGCGTAGAACCCGGTGACCTGGTAACCCCACGAGCCGCTGAACGGGTGCTGTGCGACGGGCATCAGCTCCACGTGCGTGAAGCCCAGGTCCTTGACGTACGCGGGGAGCTGCTCGGCGAGCTGCCGGTAGGTCAGTCCCGGGCGCCAGGACGGGAGGTGGACCTCGTACACCGAGAACGGGGCCTCGTGCACCGGCAGGTCGTCCCGGTGGGCGAGCCACCGCTCGTCGCCCCACTCGTAGTGCGAGGTGTGCACGATGGACGCCGTGTCCGGCGGGATCTCCGCGCGCCGGGCCATCGGGTCGGCCTTGAGGAACCGGCGGCCGTCACGGGCCGTGATCTCGAACTTGTAGCGGGCGCCCTCGCCGACGCCGGGCAGGAACAGCTCCCAGACACCGGACGCGCCGAGCGAGCGCATCGGGAAGGCCGTGCCGTCCCAGAACGTGAAGTCACCGGCGACCCGCACCCCCTGGGCGTTCGGCGCCCAGACCGTGAAGCGGGTGCCGGTGACACCCTCGTGGGTCATCGGCTCGGCGCCCAGCGCCTTCCACAACTGCTCGTGCCGGCCCTCCCGGACGAGATGCAGATCGAGCTCACCGAGCGCCGGCAGGAAGCGGTACGGGTCGTGCACCTCCTGCTCGCCCGCGTCGTACGACACCACCAGCGTGTACGCCGGGATCGCGGTCAGCGGCAGCACACCCGAGAACAGGCCGTCGCCGTCCGAGGTGAGCGGATGCCGCTCGTCGCCGATCCGTACGGTCACCGCGCCGGCGAACGGGCGCAGCGCCCGGAACAGCACACCGCCCGGCACCGGATGCGCGCCGAGCAGCGCGTGCGGATCGTGGTGGGCGCCCGACAGCAGCCGCGCACGGTCGTCGGCGTGCAGGGCCGTCGTCTCCTCGGTCGCCCTCGACACGGGCCCGGACGGCTCCGGCAGGGAGGTGTCACGCAGTGCCACGGCTCTCAGTCTCCTCTCACGGCGAGCCGCTCGACGGCCGCCATCGGAACGGCGAGCCAGTCGGGGCGGTGCCGGGCCTCGTACAGCACCTCGTAAACGGCGCGGTCGGTCTCGTAGGCACGCAGCAGCGCGTGCTTCTTGCGGGGGTCCCATCCGGCGCGGGCGGCGTAGCCCGCGCAGAACGCCTCGCGGCAGCGGCGCGCCCACTCCGGACGCCACGGCCGGCGCTGCCGGGCGGCGTAGTCGAAGGATCGCAGCATGCCCGCGATGTCGCGCACCGGAGAGTGCGGACTGCGCCGCTCGGCGAGCGGCCGGGACGGCTCGCCCTCGAAGTCGATGACGAACCACTCGCGGCCGGCCCGCAGCACCTGACCCAGATGCAGATCGCCGTGGATGCGCTGGGCCGGCGGTCCGGCGTCGCAGCCGACCAGCATGCTGAACGCGGACCGCAGCCCGGGGACGTAGGGCCGCAGGGCCGGCACGCTGTGCGCGGCGGCGTCGAGCCGCTCGATCATCGCGGCCGCGGTACGGGCGTTCTCGCCGGGTTCGCCGACCGGGAAGCCCGCCGCCAGCGCGAGATGCACGTCGGCGGTGGCGCGGCCCAGTTCGCGGGCCTCGGCGGCGAAGTCGTGCCCGGTGGCCAGCGCGTCGAGGGCGAGCGTCCAGCCGTCGGACGCGTTCCGCAGAAACGGCTGGAGCACACCCAGCGTGGCGCCGAGCGGCTGGGTGGTACGGAACCAGGCGGCCGGCGCGGGCACCCGCCCGCAGCCCTGTCCGGCCAGCGCGGTGGTGACCTCCAGGTCGGGATTGACACCCGGCTGGATGCGCCGGAAGACCTTGAGGATGAACTCGTCGCCGTACACCAGGGAGGTGTTGGACTGTTCCGCGTCCAGCAGCCGGGGCGGCAGCGCGGCCGGGATCCGGACCGCGGGGTCGGCCTCGAAGTGCAGCGGGCCCGCCGAGCCGGGCTGCCGCAGACGCTCCAGGAGGAGTTGGGCCGAACGGGGGTCCTGGAGGGCGTCGTAGACCACGAGTCCGGCCAGCGGGCCTTCCTGGGTGGTGCCGATGAGCGCCTTGCCGAGCCGCGGCGAGAGATGCTTCTGGACGCCGAGGAGGAGCTGGTAGCAGTCCCCGGGAGGCGGGGTGCCGCCGGGCGCGGGCACTCCGCCGTGTCCGGCGGGGCCACCGGCGTGTCCCGCGTGGACCAGCAGATGCAGACAGCCCGGGAACAGCTCCGTCATCGACAGCAGCCGCAGGTCCGTGACGGGCCGGTCCTTGCCCGCGAACCAGCGCTGGCGTGGCAGCCAGTCGCGCAGCAGTCCGTCGAGCGAGGCCATGGGCCCGGCGAGGCCGCTGTGGCTCGGGTGCGGAAAAGCGGTCTTCGGCATGGTGACGCGTCCTTTCGTCAGCGCACGCTCACTGTCGACGGCCGGATTCGAGATGCCACTCGGGTGAGCCGGAACCAGTAGAAGCCGTGCCCCCCAAGGGTCAGCAGATAGGGCAGTTCACCGATCGCCGGGAAACGCACCCCGCCGAACAGTTCCACCGGATGGCGTCCGTCGAACTCCCGCAGATCCAGTTCGGTGGGCTGCGCGAACCGCGAGAAGTTGCTGACACACAGCACCAGGTCGTCCTCGTACTCGCGCAGGAAGGCGAGGACGGCGGGGTTGGAGGAGGGGAGCTCGGTGTAGCTGCCGAGGCCGAAGGCGGGGTTCTGTTTGCGGATCTCGATCAT